>JANXZM010000002.1 GCA_025355505.1 Acidobacteriaceae bacterium
CAAGAGCAACACCAAAAGCTGCCTAAGAAGCAAGAACAAAACCTGGGGGTCCAGCACTACCGCAAGGGTGCAGCCGCCTCGGACACTCTACGTGTCTCTTGACAACGCCGCCAAGGTTATAGAGGGTGGCCCAGCCTTCCGTTGGCACGACTTTGCAGTGGGTGCCCCATTCGTCGCGGCTTTTTTTTGCGAAGGGTGGGTAGCAGTCTGATCGCACAGTGGGACTGTGCGACTTCACGCCGCGGGAATAGGAAACGAAGTGAGTCGGCACCATCGCGCGGGTCGGCCTGAGTGGACTGGGACATAGGTAACGGCAGCGGACAGGAGTGTCCGCTCTACACGAGCAGATCGAAACGAAATAATAAGCCGTTAGCTATGACCCGAGTGCGAGCAGCGCTCTCCTTAGGCGCCCATGCCGCTGCGTAAGATGCAGGTAGAGCATTTCATCCAGTTTGGCTTTGGCGCGGATGATTTGGACGAGGTCTTCTTTTTCTTCTCGAGTCCACGCACGCAATCCCGGCACATCGGCCAGAACGAGCGCGAAAGTTTCGAAGGCTGCCTTCTCCAGGGACGTCCACGAAGACGTGCTGACGCCGCCGTTTTCCGGAAATAGTATTCGCTCCAGCGCACGCCTCGAATGCTCGCGCATGAGGGCGGCATCTCCACCAAAATCGCGCGCCATCCGTCGGTTGACTCGCAGGCCGAGGTTGCGTGTGCTGAAGCTGTCCCACGCTCCCACTTTGTTTCCTGGCAGCTTGCTGCCCGGCGTCTCGTAGAAGACGTGGCCCGCCGCCAGGCGCTTCAGCGTGCGGGCGGGTGTTCGGTATTTGGGATTGGCGGCGATTTTCCGCTCTTCGCGTTCTGCTAGTTTTTGCAGATCGGCGCGTCCTGGCCGGAAGCCTAGTTTGCGGTAGAACCAGAACGCGCCCGATTCGATCGCCTCCTCGTTGTCATGGCCCAGTTGATAGGGATAGACCGAGACGCACGTCGTCCCCATACGGTGACAGAGGCAGCGCAGCACTTGCGCGTAGATCCATCCCGCCTCGCCGCCGCGGAAAGTGTAGAAGGTGTTGAAGCCGACTTCCATCCACTCGCAGAGTCCGATGGCTTCGATGTAGTTGATGGGCACGCCGTTCTTCAGCGTCAATCCCGCGACATACGAGCGCAGCGGCAAGCGGCGATCCGGCGGCAGGTTCCACATATAGATGGAAACGCCGCGGCCAGCTTCGTGCCCTCCAAGATCGGACCGCATCACCGAGGCGGGATCGCCCAGCGTGGTGCCGTAAAGTTCGCGGTAGCGCACCAGCATGATCTCGCGGATCATCTCCATGACCTGGTGGCCCGGCTTGCGCGAAAGCCGCGTCAGTTGCGGCGGACGCCGCGCCAGCTCGCTAGCCAGCGACACCTGGCTCCGGCTGATGAGCGGCTCGCTGTGATAAAAAACGCTGCGGACCGGCTTCCAGTCGCGCGTTCGCGTGACGGTGGAGTTCGCGAGATTCCAGCGCAAGGGAACGCGCAGAGACTCGTAGAGTTCAGCTTTCTGTTGAGGCCGCAGCGGCAAGTCAGCGAAACGTTTCATTAGCCACGCCGGCGTGGCATTCTTGTTTCCCCCAGCCGCCTCCAGCCATCGCCGCCAGGGCGTGTCGGCCTCGACATAGGCGTCGTCCTCGATCAGCGGTATAAAACGCGGGCCGGTGGCGCCCAACTCCCGCCCTGGTTCGTAGTTTTCCCAGGCGATTTCAACTTTGCCGGACATGCGCTGGATGAGCCAGTTCGCAACATCGAAGCTGAGCGTGTCTTCCATCTGCGTGCCGGCGATACCGGAGACTTCGGTGGGCTCGAAGTCGTCCATGTCGGCACCGCCTTTGCGCAAGGCTTCCACTTTTTTGTGGAAACTGCTGAGAATGCGCGCCGTGGTGCGAACCACGGCTGGCCCTTGCGGGAAGGCGCGGAGGAAAAGTAGCGCTTCGTGGAAACGGATGAGGGAAGACGGAGTGGGGAAGCGCGCGGCGTCCAGCTGTTTTAGCAGCTTGACGATGCGAGCGGCTTGGTCGCGACCGAAGCGATAGCGGCAGGCTTCGAGCTCGGTAAGTTGGCGATCTAGAGCGTTGGCGGTCATGGCGGAATCCCAACAAGGGTACCTCATGCGGCGCCTGATGAGCGTTATCTTGCTGATGAGGCTATAACGCGCCTGGCCAGCGGAGAGAGAAGCACAGACGGAGTGCGACCCATGCTATAATCTCCATTCGCCTGAACGTTTTATGTCGAGGCTGATCCTGTGATTTCCTTCGCGGGCGAATTCATAATTCCGAGAATTAGAGCAATTCTAAGGTCTTTAGAGACGAGGTAGAGTTATGTCCGGCCATTCGAAATGGGCAACCATCAAGCACAAGAAGGGTGCGCTCGACGCTAAGCGCGGCAAGATCTTCACCCGCCTGATCAAGGAAATCGCGATGGCGGCGAAGTCGGGCGGCGACCCCGACATGAACCCGCGGCTGCGGACGGCGATCCTGGCGGCCAAGTCGGAGAACATGCCCGCCGACAATATTAAGCGCGCCATCCAGCGCGGCACCGGCGAACTGCCGGGCGCGAACTACGAAGAATTTGTGCTGGAGGGCTACGGTCCGGGCGGGGTGGCTTTGCTGGCGGAGATTTCCACCGACAACCGCAACCGCTCGGTGAGTGAAATCCGGCACGCGTTCGGGAAGAACAATGGCAACATGGCGGAAGCGGGCGCGGTGTCGTATATGTTCCACAAGAAAGGCGACATCATCATTCCCAAGTCAGCGGCCAAAGAAGACGACCTGATGAACATCATCCTGGAAGCTGGCGGCGAAGATTTGAAGGATGATGGCGAGAACTGGGAGATTCTGACTGCGCCTTCGGCCTACGAAGGCGTGCTAGAGGCGGTGAAGAAGGCCGGAATTACGCCCATCGCCTCAAGCGTGGGCATGATTCCGGATACCTATATCAAACTGGAAGGGCATCAGGCGGCGCAGATGATCCGCCTGATGGAAGCACTCGAAGATTGCGACGATGTGCAGAACGTTCACTCCAACTTCGATATCGACCAGAAAACTCTGGAAGAAGTTACGGGCTAGGGAATAATCGGGTCATCGGATGATCGGGCCATCGGGTCCTGTGAGTGCAACTGCACTGTCGTAGAATTTCGATCGGCCGATGATTCGACCACGCTTCGCTTTGAGACTCCCAATCATTTAAGAATTCCTACGAAGTTTTCAACACCCCAGAGGAAAAGTTTGTGGAAAAGCGGGAACTTACTCTTGTAACCTTCTGTTAACGAAACGCTTTCAACATTCTGCACCGCATCGGGTGCTAGGCGGGTCGGGCCGATGCAGATCTGACCTCTGTGAAGACACGTCTGGACAAGTTGCTCGTGGATCGTGGGCTGACGCCGTCGCGGGCGCGCGCGCAGGCTCTCATTCTGGCCGGAAAAGTTCTGGTCAACGAGCAGAAGATCGAGAAGGCGGGCGCATCGATCGACTGCGGCTCGACCTTGCGCCTGCTGGGCGCGGATCTTCGCTACGTCAGCCGGGGCGGCCTGAAGTTGGAGAAGGCTCTCGAGCACTGGCGAATCGATCTCCGCGGCAAAGTGTGCCTCGACGTTGGCGCTTCCACCGGAGGCTTCAGCGACTGCATGCTGCAGCACGCCGCCGCCAGGGTGATCGCTGTGGATACAGGGTATGGTCAGATGGATTTTGGATTGCGCAACGACCCGCGCATTCGGCTTCTGGAGAAAACCAACGCCCGCTATCTCGATCCCAGCGATATTGGCGAACCGATCGCCTTCATTGCCATGGATGTCTCCTTTATCTCGGCCACGCTGGTGCTGCCGGCGGTGATTTGCGCCGCTACGTTTTACGCCAGCCAGACTCCCAAGTCGATTGAGATTGTAGTGCTGGTGAAACCACAGTTCGAAGCGGGCAGGGAACTGGTGGGCAAAGGTGGAATCGTGCGCGATGAACCCGTACAGCGGGCGGCCGTGGCCAGAGTAGAAGCTGGGCTTGCAAAACTCGGATGCGGACGCGCCGAATGGATCGAGTCCCCCATCCTTGGCGGCGAAGGCAATCGCGAATTCCTGCTTCACGCACAGTTTTCGCCGCCTCCCATCGCCTGATTCTGTACAATCGGAAGTCCGATGTCAGAATAGATGTCCGAAGAAAAGTCCGAAGACATGGCCGAGTCCTCTGCAAGCTCAACCCGTCAGAAAAGCGTTGCCATCCTATCGAAGCCGGACCGTCCCGAGTTGTCCAAAGCATTGCCGGCGCTCGAAAAATGGTTGCAGCAGCGCAACTACGCAGTGGTGGTGGACCAGGAAAGCGCAGCCTACTTTTCGGCGTGCGCCGTGATGCCGCGGAGCGAGTTGGCCACACGGTCGCCAAGTCTGGCTCTGGTGCTCGGCGGCGACGGTACTCTGCTGTCAGCGGCGCGCGCGGTTGCAAAAGTCGGAACGCTGATCCTCGGCGTCAACCTGGGTACGCTCGGATTCATGACCGAACTTCCACTGGCCGATCTCTATCCCGCTCTGGAGGCGATCGAGAAAGAGCGCTACATCGTCGACATCCGCTCCATGCTGAGTTGCTCGCTGGTGCGGGACGGCGATGTTGTCGCCAATCACTCCGCCTTGAACGAACTGGTGGTGAGCAAGAGCGCCATCGCACGCTTGAATTTCTTCGAGCTCTTTGTGGACTCCGAGTTCGTTTCCAGTTACAGAGCCGATGGTCTCATCATCGCGACGCCGACGGGTTCTACCGCATATTCTCTCGGTGCGGGCGGGCCGATCCTCAAACCGGATGTGGACGCCTTCGTCATCACTCCCGTCTCGCCCCACGGCTTGACCCACCGGCCAGTGGTAGTGCGCGATACGGTCGAAATCGAAATCCGGGTGAAGACGGGCGAGGAAGAAGCGTACCTGAGTCTCGATGGACAGGTCGGCATGCCGATGAGAGACGGCGATATCGTGCGCTGTGTTAAGGCGGAACATCCGGCCAGGCTGATACGTTTTCAGAAAACGTTCTTCGAAGTGCTCGCCACCAAGCTCAAATGGGGAGAACGCTGAACCGTCTCTACGATAGGAACTTATCCGGGAGGACGAAATGAAGCGGTGTTTCCTGCAGGTCGTGATGGTTCTCGGATGCGCGCTGAGCACCTTCGCGCAAACGAAACCAGCCGCGGACCTCATCATCCAAAACGCGCGCGTCTGGACCGTCGATCCGTCCCGCCCGGAAGCTGACGCAGTTGCCATCCTCGGCGACCGCATCGTTGCCGTGGGATCAAGCCAGCAGGTGGATGCCTGGCGCGGGCCCCATACCCGCGTGGTCGATGCCGGCGGAAAGCGCCTTCTGCCAGGTTTCAATGATGCTCACGTGCATTTCACGGATGGTGGATCGCAACTCGACCGTGTCGAACTCAACGACGCCACCAGCTCGCAGGAATTTGCTCGCCGCATTGGTGAACGCGCCGCGAAGACCGCCAAGGGCGAATGGCTCCTCGGCGGCGATTGGGACGAGACCAAGTGGAGTCCAGCAGCGCTCCCGACTAAGAAGCTAATCGATTCGGCAACGCCCGAAACGCCGGTAGCCGTGAATCGCTATGACGGCCACATGATTCTGGCGAACTCGCTCGCATTAAAACTGGCGGAAATCACCGCGCAAACACCAGATCCAGTGGGCGGAGTGATTGTCCGCGATGGGCAGGGAAATCCCACGGGGGCGCTGAAAGACGCGGCGATGGATCTGCTCTTCAAAGCGGTTCCACCTCCGACCCACGATCAGCGGCGCCATGCCATTGAGCGCGCGCTTGAACACGCCGCCTCGCTCGGTGTGACCAGCGTCCAGCACATGAATCCCGACTCTGCCGACATCGCGATCTATTCAGAGTTGCTCGACGAAGGCAAGCTGACCACGCGCATCTATGCGGCACCGCTGATCACGCAGGTGGATGACCAGGTGAAACTCGGTATCCGGCGGGCGTTTGGCGGGCCGTATCTGCGCATCGGCGGGGTGAAGGCCTACGCGGATGGCTCGCTTGGTTCCACCACGGCGTATTTCTTCGAACCTTTTTCGGACCAGCCCGGCAATCGCGGCCTGCTCTCTGACGAAATGCAGCCCATCGCACTGATGCGGGATCGCATGATGCGCGCCGACGCTGCTGGATTACAGCTCTGCACTCACGCCATCGGAGACGCGGGAATTTCAGCGATTCTCGACATTTATGACGAAATTGAAAAGGCTCACGGCAGCCGCGATCGTCGTTGGCGCATCGAGCATGCCCAGCACATGGCGGCCAAAGACTTCGCCCGCTTGGCGCAACTGCAGGTCATCGCCTCGGTGCAGCCCTATCACGCCATCGACGACGGCCGCTGGGCTGAGCACCGCATCGGACATGATCGCGCGAGCCGCACCTACGCCTTTCGCACATTCCTCGATCACGGGGTTCGCCTCGCGTTGGGCACGGATTGGAACGTCGCGCCACTCAATCCCATGCTCACGCTCTACGCGGCCACAACCCGCGCGACGCTCGATGGCAAGAATCCGAATGGATGGTTTCCCGAACAGAAGTTGACCATAAAAGAAGCGATTGAGGCTTACACCGTGGGTTCGGCGTACGCCGAATTTCAGGAGAACGAAAAAGGCTCGATCGCCGCCGGCAAATTGGCCGACATGGTATTGCTGAGTGACGATGTGCTCAGCATCGTTTCCGTCAATATCCGCGACGTCAAGGTGCTCAAGACCTGGGTTGGCGGCAAGTTGATTTACGACGCTGCGAGTCAGTGACGGATGTTAGCGAAAATGTCATGAGTGAAAACCATCCAGGCCTCGTCGAGCGTACCTTCGACACCGGCGAAGTTCAATTGAACTATGCCGAAGGCCCTGCCCATGGCCCGCCGATCGTGCTGCTGCATGGACTCGGCCGGCGCTGGCAAGTATTTCTACCCGTGATTCCCGCGCTGAGCCTGCGCTGGCACATTTTCGCGCCCGACCTTCGCGGTCATGGCAAGTCTTCTCACCTTGCTCGCGGCTATCGTGGCCCGCAGTATGCTGAAGACATCGCTTGCCTTCTGCGCGAGCGCATTTCCGCTCCAGCCGTGATCTTTGGACATTCGCTCGGCGGCATGCTGGCCATGTGGGTGGCCTCTCATCATCCGGAACTGGTGCGGGCCCTCATTCTCGGCGATAACATGATCGTCGCGCGGCGGCTTCATAACCCGATGTACACGGCGCTATTCTCGGGACTGCGCGATCTGGCGCGCCACAGTGGTTCCGTTGAGCAGATTGCCGGCGGCATCGGCAGAATTGCGCTGCCAATTCCAGGCACCGATGAATCGGTCACCATTCGCGAACTTCCCGGCAACGATGAGGCATACCTGCTCTCGTGGGCACGCTGCGTACAGCAAACTGACCCTGACGCCTACGAAATGACGCTCGACGGATCGTCGCTAGAAGGCTGGAATGGAGAGACTGTGTTGGGCGGAATCACCTGTCCAACGCTGCTTCTGCAAGGCAGCCAGGAATTAGGCGGACTGATGTCCGACGCGGATGTTGCGCTGGCCACGCGCTTGTTGCCCCATCACACGCATGTGAAATTCCGCAACCTGGGACACGCACTGTTCATCCAGCAACCCGAGCCGGTGCTGCGGGCAGTGACAAATTTTGTGGAGTCGCTGTAGATCGCTCTCCACTAAACTTTCTCCATCCTCATTTGATCCTGCAAGCTCTCTCGCCGCCGTATCACTTTCGACTTTGCACCATTCACCAGCACTTCCGCCGGCCGGCCGCGCGTGTTGTAGTTCGATCCCAGCACCGCGCCATACGCGCCTACGTCAAGAATGGCCAGCAGGCCTCCCTCGCTGACCAGCGGAAGCTTTCTGTCACGCGCAAAAAAGTCGCCCGTCTCGCAGATGGGACCGACTACATCGGTAATCTCCGTTTCGCGCGAATTGCGGCTCACCGGAACGATCTCGTGATAAGCACCATACAGGGAAGGACGCAGCAGATCGTTCATTGCCGCATCGACAATCAGAAAGCGTTTGCGGTTGTTCGTTTTCCGGTAGAGAACGCGCGTCAGCAACACGCCCGCCGGTCCCACGATGGAACGTCCCGGCTCGAGCAGTAGATGCAGCTTCAACCCGCGCAACGGACCAAGCACCGCCCTCGCGTACGCCGCAATCTGCTTGTCAAAACTTTTCTGCGCTCCCTCATAGGAAATTCCCAAGCCGCCGCCGGCGTCGATATAGCGGATGTCGTGGCCCTGCTCCCGCAATGCGCGAACCAGATCGGCCACGCGTTCGAGCGCCGATTGAAAGGAACCGACATCGGTGATCTGCGACCCGATGTGGACGCTCACTCCGGCCACTTTTAGATAAGGTTGCTTCGCGGCCTGCGCATAGAGCGTCCGCGCCTCGGAAATCGGCACGCCGAACTTATGCTGATGCAGTCCGGTCGAAATATAAGGGTGAGTTTTCGCCGAGACGTCCGGATTTACCCGCACCGCCACCGCCGCCCGTTTCTTTAATCGTGTCGCGATTGCTGAAAGCAAGCTCAACTCGGACGCGCTCTCAATATTGAACAGCAATATCCCCGAGCGCAACGCGAGTTCCATCTCGGCGGCGGTCTTGCCCACGCCGGAGAACACAACCTTGCTCGCAGCCTTCCGGCTTACGCGCAGGACTCGCTGTAGTTCTCCGCCGGAAACCACGTCGAAGCCGGTCCCCTCGTCGATCATCAGTCGCAGAATCGCGAGCGTGGAATTGGCTTTGACGGAATAGCACAGCGTGTGGGGAATGGAACGAAAAGCTTGACCGAATGCGCTCACACGCGCGCGGATCATCGCTGTGGAATAAACATATAGCGGAGTTGCGTGGCGTGCGGCGAGGCCTTCAAGCGCCACCGCCTCGCAGTAGAGTTCGGTGGGTCGCGGTGGCAAAGCCGCGGCATGATACCCAAACGCGGGCGGGCGTAGCGCTTGCGATTCGCGCGTGCGCTTCACTTGCGTTTGCCGGGACCGGCTTTCACTTTGATGGCGACCACCGTCTGATCGTCGAACGCATCCACGCCAGCAGCGTGCTCGGTAACGGCCTTGAAGATCTCATTCACTACGCAGTCCGCAGACTTGGCCACGCAGCCGGCTATGATCGCTTCGACACGCTCCTGACCAAACGATTGACCGTTCCGGTTGCGCGCGTCAAGAATTCCGTCGCTGTAGAACACGAACAAGTCGCCCGGCTTGGCTTTGAAACTAAATTCGTCGTAATCCGCTTCATCGAACAGCCCCAGCGGCAGGCCGGTTGCCTCGATCAATTCAATCTTGCCGTCATGACAATAGATGGGGCGCGGCAAGCCCGAATTCGCCACCAGGAGCGTCCGCCGCTCGTCATCCCAGACGGCGTAGATGATCGATACAAACTGCGCCGCAATCCTGCGTTCCGCCAGCGACAGATTCACCGCCGAGAGCATTTCCGCCGGGCCGGGTTCAATCGGCGCATGGGAACGCAGAATGCCGCTGACCAGCGCGGCATAAATTGCAGCCGGCGCGCCTTTGCCGCTTACGTCTCCAATCGCGATGCCCAACCGCCCCAACGAATAGGGAACGAAGTCGTAAAGGTCGCCGCCGATGGCGCGGGCTGGAACAAACTTCGCCTCGACGTCGAGATGCTGCATTTTTGGAAGCGAATGCGGGAGCAAGCGAAACTGCAACTCGCGAGCCAGGGCCAGCTCACGTTCCAGGCGCTGCTCTTGCCGCGCAATCTGTTCGTACAAGCGCGCGTTTTCAATGGCGATCGCAAGCTGGGCTGCGAGCGTGGTCAGGGTCCGCTTGTGATCCTCGGTGAAATAGCCGCGGCGGGTGTGCTCCAGATCGAGCACGCCGATCACTCTCTCCTGGTAGATGAGCGGAACCGCCAATTCCGAACGCGTCTCGGGATTCAGTGCGATGTAGCGGGAACTCTTGGCAACGTCCGGCACCAGGATCGCTTCTTTGGCTTGCGCGGCGTACCCCACGACGCCGCGGCCCATCGGAATGTCGTGCTTCAGGTGCAGTCTTTCCTCGAAGCGCTGCGCGAATCGGTGCTGCAGTGTTTCTCCCGTCTGGTCGAGCAGAAGAATGCTGAACATCTGGTAGTCGATCAGCCGGTTGAGCAGCTCAGCGATCCGTTTGAGCAGTTCATCCAGGTTCAGAATCGACGTGAGTTCGCGCGCAATCTCGTTCAGCAGAAGCAGGGTGCGGGCCTGACGCGTGATGCGTGTGTGCAGCCGCGCGTTCTCTATACCCACTGCCATGCGCGACGCGATCAGCGTCAGCAGGCGTTGGTGCTCTTCGGTGAAGTAACCTTTTTCGCGCGCCTCAATGTCGATCACGCCAATGACGCGGTTCTTGACGATCAACGGGATGGCCAGCTCCGAGTGAACGTTGGGGACGGCGTCGATGTAGAAATCTTCCTGGGAGGCATCGGCGACCAGCACCGCCTGGCGAGTGTGGGCGGCGCGGCCGGTAACGCCCTGGCCCACTTTAACGCGGAGGCGGTCGGCGACTTCCGGCGGGTATCCTACATGGAAGCGGACGTACAATTCCTGACGCTGCTCGTTGAGCAACAAGATGGCGAAAATTTCGTAGTCAATGACTTTGCGTACCAGTTCCGCGACACGGCGCAGCGTGGTTTCCAGGTCGAGCGTGGTGTTCACCACGTCGGCCACTTCGAGCAGGAGGGGTTCCACCTCGAAAGCGCGTCCAGTTTGCGAGGCGGTGGTTTTCACAAGCTTCATCATAGCAGCCGATTAATTTGTAATTGGCAATTTGTAGTTGGCAATTTTAAAATCGAAGACGCAAGTTTCTACAATTACAAATTACGAGCCGCAAATCTTAAAGATTTTCGAGCACGCAGATATCCGGAAGATTGCGGTAGCGCTCCGCATAATCCAGGCCGTAGCCAACCACGTAGGCATTGGGAATGGTGAAGCCGATGTAATGCGCCTGGATAGGCTGCTTGCGGCGTAAAGGCTTGTCCAGCAAGGCCGCAATGCGCAGCGACCTTGGTTGGTGGGCCTGCACCAGCTTTGAAATGTAGTTCAGCGTCAGCCCGGTGTCGAGGATGTCTTCCACCAGAATGACGTTTCGATCCGCCAGCGACTGATCCATGTCTTTGGTCAGCCGGACTTCGCCCAGCGAATCCCAAGCTGCGTGACCGGCGGGGTCTTCCTTGGCGATGGGGCGGTTTCCGTAACTGGAAACACCGATAAAGTCGAAGGTGGCATCGAGCGGAACCTGACGGGCAAGATCACTTAAGAAAATGGCGGCGCCTTTGAGAACGCCGACGAAGATAATGGATTGGCCCTGAAAATCGCGGGCAATCTCTTCTCCCAGCTCGGCGACCCGCTTGGCAATGGTTTCGCGTGACAGCAAGACTTTGAGGTCGGGCATTGAGCACCATTTTATACACGAGTTTGGGCGCAACCGGAATGGTTAAAATGAAGCCAACATTTTCGCGGCGGGGTTTGCTCGTTGCGCGCTTTCCCCCACGTGGCTAGAATGCTAATTCGCAGGGTACCTGGGGAGTGTTTTGTGAATCTTAAAGGAATCCAAATTACATGGCTTGGCCACTCCACCTTCCGCATCCAGACTCCGGAAGGGAATACCCTCTACATCGATCCGTGGATTGCCGGCAATCCCATGTGTCCGGAGAGTGAGAAGAACGTGAAGAAGGCGGACCTGCTGCTGTGCACGCACGGGCATGGCGATCACATTGGCGACGCGGTTGAGGTGGGCAAGAAGCTGAATCCGATTGTTGTTGGTATCTTCGAGCTCTGTTTGTGGCTGCAGAAAAAAGGCGTCCAACAGATCGCACCCATGAACAAGGGCGGCACGCAAACTGTCGCAGGCGTGAAGATCAGCATGGTACACGCGGTGCATTCCTGCGGCATTCAGGATGGCGACCAGGTTATCTACGGCGGTGAAGCCTGCGGCTACGTGCTCGAGTTTTCGAACGGTGTGAAGCTCTACCACGCGGGCGATACCAATGTATTCAGCGATATGGCCATCATTCACGACCTCTATGCGCCGAAGATTGTCATGCTGCCCATCGGCGACCTGTTCACCATGTCGCCGCGCGAGGCTGCCTATGCCTGTAAACTTCTGCAACCGGAAACTGTGATCCCGATGCACTTCGGTACGTTTCCGCTGCTGACAGGAACTCCCGGCGAGTTGCAGAGACTGGCGCCTTACGTGGAAGTGATGGAACTGAAACCGGGGCCGACGATTTCGTAAAGGTGGCTGCATGATGAGCTGTACGGTGGAGCGACGGGCGTAAGGAGAAAAAATGAGCGACCAAACCGCAAAGGCATACTGGCGCATGGGGGGTATTACCGTCCCGGAAGTCGAAGACTACCTGTACGCGATGTTACCGCCGCGCGACGAAGTTCTGGCTGAGATGGAAGCCGACGCCACCAGGAACGGGGTGGCCATCGTTGGCCCGGTCGTGGCACGCGTGCTGTATCAACTGGCGACCATCAGCGGCGCGAAGAAAATCTTTGAAATGGGCTCTGCCATAGGCTATTCCACCATCTGGTGGGCGCGCGCGGTGGGCGAAGGCGGACGCGTCGTCTATACCGATGGCGATCCCAAGCACGCGGAAAAGGCGCGCGGCTACTTCCAGCGTGCTGGCGTCAGCGAGCGCATCACGGTTCGGGTGGGCGACGCGCTCGAGTTTCTTTCGGAGGAGAAAGAGCAATATGACATCATCTTCAACGACGTGGACAAGACCGACTACCCGCGTGTTTTTCGTTTAGCTCTCCCGCGCCTGAAAAGCGGCGGCCTTTTTATCGCCGACAACGTTCTGTGGAGCGGCAAGCTCAGCAAATCCAACCCCGACGCCGAAACGAAAGCGATCCTGGAATTCAACAAACTGATCTGCGAATCGGAAGATCTGTTCACGACCATCCTGCCCATCCGCGACGGAGTTTCCGTTTGCGTGAAGAAGTAGGGAATTGGGCGCGGCGCGCTTGTGCGACGCGGTGCTAGAATTATGCGATTCCAACCCCCGCGATAAAGGCCTTGACACCCTTGCCCGTCGAACAGATTCCGGAAACTCTGCCACGCACCCAATCACAGACGCGGCCCGACTCCTGGGCTGATGTGCTGGTCGTGGGCGCAGGCCCAACCGGCATGGCCTGCGCGATCGAGGCCCAGAAGGCCGGCTTCAAGGCTCTGATCCTCGACAAGGGATGCCTGGTTAATTCCATTTTTCACTATCCCAACAACATGGTGTTCTTCACCACGCCGGAGTTGCTGGAGATTGGCGATGTCCCTTTCACTACCGCTTCAGCGAAGCCGAACCGGCTTGAAGCCCTGGAATATTACCGGCGCGTCGCCGAGCACTATCATTTGCACATTCGGCAGTACGAATGGGTGAAGACGATCACAGGCGAGGATGGCAATTTTCGCGTCACCACCACGAACCGGCACGACGACATCGGCGACTACCGCGCGCGCAAGATCGTTGTCGCTACAGGCTACTACGATCTCGCCAACCAACTAAAGATCCCGGGCGAAGACCTCGACAAAGTTTTTCATTACTATCGGGAGCCGCATCCGTATTTCGATGCCGATTTGGTTGTGATTGGGGGCAAAAATTCGGCGGCGGAGGCGGCTTTGGATTTGTGGCGGCACGGTGCGCGGGTCACGCTAGTCCATCGCGGATCGCAGATGCATAACCACGTGAAATATTGGGTGCGTCCCGATATCGAAAACCGCATCAAGGCTGGCGAGATCGGCGCGCATTTCAACAGCAGCGTGCAGGAGATCGGCGGTGACTTCGTGGTGGTGCGAACGCCGTCTGGCCCTTTTCGCCTGAAAAACGATTTTGTATTTGCGCTGACCGGCTACCATCCCGACTACGATTTCCTTCGCAGCGTAGGCATTGAACTTTCTTCCGAACAACTTCGTCCGGTCTGCGATCCCGCGAACCTGGAATCGAACGTACCGGGGATATACGTGGCGGGAGTGATCGTGGCGGGCGCCAGGACGAACGAAATCTTCATTGAGAATGGCCGCTTCCACGGCAAACTGATCGGGGCTCATCTGAGCCAGACACTCGGTGGCGGGAACCCAAATTTTCCTCTTGACGCGACTTAAGGTGTAACTGTCTCGTTTCGCATTATGTCACGCGATATGCTGTGGAATCCGATCCTAACGTCGAAAAGCTCGACGTCAGGATGGGCACCCGGCAGAAGGAATGATCTGTCGTTTCTTGTCTTTTTTGTCTTGTCTTTTTTGTCTTTGCCTTGTCGTGCACTCCGAAGGTGTTTACCAGTTAGTACCGGTACCCCCCTCCCCCCCGGTCTCCTGGAATCATAGGGTTGGCGGGAATTTTCGGACCTGGTCTTTGAATCAAAAGGACTTATATTAAAGTATTTCGGAATAAGGACTTAGCTCGATTCGTCGCTTAATTCTACTGAAATTCATAGTTTCAGCGGTTGGCCGACGTTCCGCTTCCAGGCTGCAAAACAATTATCAAAGAGCTGCTAACAAGCGCGCTTAGCGCGGCTTCGAGGGATGTCCTGGAACACGGGACGCGCCTCGATCAGAGATATTGTCGCATTGCGTTAGTTGGCTGTCTGTGACGGCGATCATGGTTCTGTGTGATGAAAAAGCACCGCGACGGTGAATTCCAGGAGCGGCAGAGATTTCGCAGATTCAAAATGTGGAATCGCAGAGGAGTTGTGGTTGAGGACGCGCGATAGCAGGGCCCTTGAGCAAAACCGGTCCTTCTCGGTGTCGGCTTCTGGAGGGCCACTTCTCAAACGCGAGAAGTGGCGCACCCCCGTTTTCTTCAGTGTCGACCGTTAGTGACGCGCACTATGCTTATGCGCTGGAGAAAAGTGGCCCACCCGCCTGAGTTGCTGACGGTGCCGAAGAGTTTGATGGTCTGTTGGGTCTGCATGGTGTTTCTCCTTTTTGCCCGGTGAATCGGGACACTTCCCAAAGGGCCCGGAGGTGGCTGTTCTCAAGTCGCGGCATAGCCGCGTTGCCAAGGGCAGAAGTTTTTGGAAAGGGACCCGGAGCTTGCGAAGGGGGAGGAGTCCAACACCCGCAGGGCGCGGTACGCAAGTTCTGAACGCAGAGGCGAAGGGCGCGGCTTTTACACCGAAGCGGTGGCCGAGTGGACGTGCAAAATCGAGATTGTGCAAAGCTGCCGACCTCACGCTCAGCCGTCTTTCAGAAGCCGGTTGAAGTTGCAGATTAAGATGGGCAACGCCAGTGCGATCCAATATGAGACATCTCCCGGCAGGCTTCAGATCAACCTAAGATATCCTTCATTTACGATCAGCCGTCTTCCGCGAGAGGAACGCCTTGCCCCAACTGCCTGCCCTCGATCTGCACACTCGGATAAATCACTCACCCCATGTTGTCATACTCGGTGCGGGTGCCAGCCGCGCTTCCTTTCCGAAGGGCGATGCGAATGGCAAGCGGCTTCCTGTCATGGCCGATCTAGTCGATTGTCTTGGCCTCAAATCGCTCATCGAAGCAGACGGTTTTACAGACACTTTAGACTTTGAAGCAATCTACGACCAAATTGCCACCAGCGGGAATCACTCGTCGCTGAAGGCAGAGATCGAATTGCGGGTCAAAACCTACTTTGAATCGCTGGAAATGCCAGCTACTCCAACTCTCTATGACTTTCTTGTACTCTCGCTACGAGAAAACGACGTAATAGCCACCTTCAATTGGGACCCGTTTCTGGTGAAGGCATACGTCCGTAATCGCGCGATTGCGAAACTTCCCCGGTTGTTGTTTCTTCATGGGAACGTCATGATCGGTGTATGCCCCACCGACCGAATCTCGGGGATTCGGAGCGAGCCGTGCCCCACTTGTGGGGGACCCCTCCAACCGACCCAACTGCTCTACCCAGTCCGCCAGAAAAATTACAACTCCGACCCATTCATCGCAAGTCAATGGACGCAGCTCAAAGATGCGTTGAATGCCGGATACATGCTAACCATTTTCGGGTATGGCGCACCGGCCACGGATGTTGAGGCCGTCGAACTTATGCGGCAAGGATGGGGGGACAACCCAACATTCGAGCTAGCTGAGGTTGGAATCGTCGATATTCGGTCCGAAGATGACCTTCGAAAAACATGGGAACCTTTTCTATGCCGTACCCACTACGGAGTGTCGGTCGATATCTGGAGTACATGGCTGTTCGGCGCTCCGCGGCGGAGCTGCGAATCGTTAGCGATGGCTACCTTGCAAAACGATCCATGGCATAGCAATCCGTATCCGAAGCTGCGCTCCTTATCGACCCTTCACGCATGGATCGCTCCACTTCTATCGGAGGAAAGGCGAGGTCGCTTTACCGGAAACCCCTGTCTCCAGCCAGAAGATTTTCGGGAGGAATCTGCGGAACCCGCGAAGAGAATCGGAACGGACTTTGTCCTGGGCTGGTTGAAGTTGCTCTGCAAAGGACAATTGACCCCGCCTTTTTGCGTTGAGCTTGCTCTCAGGGATGGAGCCCACTACAACCTTCACTCCGTCCTCACATGCGATGACGACACATCTACGATGGTCGTGCGCATCTGGGATCTCCGGGCACTGAACGCCGAAGACGTTCTAACGTTAAAGCAAACGTTGAACGGGATTCACGACCGTCAAAGTTTGAGCGATGAGAGATTGCTGCACTCGAAACTGGACTGGGCTAACGTCCATCTACATTACGACGACATCTCGTATGCCATCGAATGGCACGATCGCATCTGGCCCGATCATAAGGTCACGAGTGAGGAGATCGCGGACAGCCTGTGATTTCTGATGTCGCGACTATCGCAATTCGTCTCTTCAGTGGTTACGATGGCCGTCTTCTATGAAACCATCCACCTTCGAGAGTGACGTTGAAGCCTGCTCCGTAATCCGGAAACTCCACCTGAAATCCTTGTGGCGTAATGTTGGTCAACACCGCTTTGATCGTTGGCTCCTCGTTGTAGCCAGACGCTCGTAGATGGGGAAGGAACGTCTCGAGTTGCTCTTGTATGCTGACCTGCAGGCGTTCGACGTCCGATTCCAACATGTCCGCGCCCGTCCGGGCGCGTGCGGAATCACCCGAGCTCATCACGCCTCCGCCGATTGGACCATAAACAGTCCCGTCAGCCATTTCTGTAGCGACCTGCGCGTTGACCTTGCGCAGATTGCGTCGCTGTTTTTCAGTGATGGGTTCACCCTTGATTCCCTGTCATAGCCGAATCCGAGCGCGTCGGTCATCGTCAGGCTGGGCCATCCCGGCCGGGTTCCGTCCCACATCGTGATTCTGCCATTCGTTTCTCTAATTCAGATTGCAGTCTTCTACTCTGTTCTTTTAGTGGCCTTGTTGATATTGCTTTTTCGTCGCCCGACTTAAAAGATTCCACGTTGAGCGCCGCCCCCGCCTCACTGTTCAATGCTAGCGCACGTCCGTAATATTGGCACTTATCCGTCGAAAGATCGCCCGCAGCGTCAAACCCACGTGCGGCCATAAATGGGTCTGTAAACCGATCCGCGTTATCTTCTTGAGGATGACTGCTCTTGACCGACCTCTCAAGGAGGAGAACCGCACGCGCAACAAGCGGTTCGCGATTATTCTTATCTTGTTTAGCTTGGGCTAGAGTTAGGATTGCTGTTTGTTCTAGGACATTCGTGTCACCTGGGTTCTCGCGTAGATAATTCTCGCCGATAGCAATGCCGCCAATATAATCTCCCTTGGCTGCAGCAGTCGCCATCTCCGAAACCACACTGACTGAATTCTTGACGTCGCGCTGATTGTTCCGACATCCGCCAACAAGCGAAACCGCCAGGCAACAAAAAACAATTGCAATGCAATGTATCTTCATGGTCGTCTCTAGGGGTGGTTAGGGTTGGCCTTCGACACCGAGAGTGTGGGACTACCGGGGAGAAGTCAGAATCGAAGTCAAAGGAAGCGGACAAGAGTGTCCGCTCTACACTGGTTTATACTGAACCCATGTCGGAGACCGCGGACAAGACGTTTTACCTGGAAACATTTGGGTGCCAGATGAATGCGCACGACTCCGAGAAGGTGGTGGGGACGCTGGTGCAGCAGGGGTATCGGCAGGTTCCTACGGTGGAAGAGGCGGGGCTGGTGCTTTATAACACTTGCTCGATTCGCGACAAGGCTGAGCAGAAGGTGTTTAACCGGCTTTCGGATTACAAGAAATATAAGGCGCAGGGGAAGACGTTTGGGGTGCTGGGGTGCGTGGCGCAGCAGGAGGGGGAAAAGATTTTTGAGCGGGCGCCTTATGTGTCGCTGGTGTGCGGGTCGGCTTCGTACAACAAACTTCCGCAGATGCTGGTGCAACTCGAAGGCGGGGCGCAGCGGGTTACTGGGCTGGACGATCGGCTGACGGACGAGTGCTTTGAGACGGAGTTTACGGCGCGGACGAATCCGCATCGCGGGTACATCACGATCATTGAAGGGTGCGATAAGTTTTGCGCGTATTGTGTGGTGCCGTATACGCGTGGGAAGGAGCGGAGCCGGAGTTCGGCGTCTGTTCTTGGCGAAGCGCGGCAACTGGTGGACCTGGGGTATACGGAGATTCAGCTGCTCGGGCAAAACGTGAACTCTTTCCGGGATCCTGAAGGAAAGAAGACGTTTGCGGAGTTGCTGGGGACGCTGGCGGAGATCGCGGGGATACGGCGGGTGCGGTTTACGACTTCGCATCCTCGGGATTTTGGACGCGATATTGTGGATGTGATCGATGCCATGCCGGTGCTATGCAATCATGTGCACCTGCCGGTGCAGAGCGGGTCGACGCGGGTGCTGGATGCGATGCAGCGGCTGTATACGCGGGAAGAGTATCTCGATCGGATTGGGTGGATCAAAGGGGCGCGGCGGGATATATCGATCACCAGCGATTTGATTGTGGGGTTTCCGGGGGAGACGGAGCGGGAGTTTGAGGAGACGCTTTCGTTGATGGATGTGGTGGGGTATGACTCGGTGTTTACGTTTAAGTATTCGGCACGACCGAATACTCCGGCGCTGGGGATGGAGGATGCGATTCCGGATGCGGAGAAGGCGCGACGGCTGGCGGTGGTGAACGAGCGGCAGAAGGCGATAGGGACGGCGCGGAATCAGCGGCATGTGGGACAGGTGCTGGAGGTGATGGTGGAGGCGAAGAACGCGGCGCGGGGGCAGTGGGTGGGGAGGACTTCGCAGATCAAGGTGATGAATTTTACGGTGCCGGCGGGAGTGGAGCTGGCAGCGGGGAGTTATGTGCAGGTGCGGGTGACGGGGAGTTTTCCGAATAGTTTGGCGGGGGAGTTGGCGTCATAGTTGAGATGGAGCGACGGAGGTTCTTGCTTGTCTTCAGCAGATGAGCAGGCCGGGCGGGGACGCCCGGCGCTCCATCGAGCAGGTTTTTTGAGGTTTTTATGGAAGTTGAAATGAAAATTCGCGGGCTGATGATGGATCCGGTTTCGAACATGATAGTTTGGCGGGGGAGTTGGCGTCATAGTTGAGATGGAGCGACGGAGGTTTTTGGTCGTCTTCAGCAGATGAGCAGGCCGGGCGGGGACGCCCGGCGCTCCATCGAGCAGTTTTTTCCGGCGCTGCATCGAGCAGGTTGTTTGAGGTTCTTATGGAAGTTGAAATGAAAATTCGCGGGCTGATGATGGATCCGGTTTCGAACATGCCGATTGTGCTGCTTAAGGATGTTGGCAGCGACACGGTGCTGCCGATTTGGGTGGGGGTGTATGAAGCCAATGCCATCGCGCTTGAGATTGAAAAGGTAAGCACGCCGCGGCCGATGACGCATGACTTGATCAAGAACGTTCTCACCGGACTGGACGCGCTGGTGCACAAAGTGGTGGTCACGGAACTGAAAGACGATACGTTTTATGCCGTGATCTGGTTGGAAAGGGAAGGGCACGTGATCAGCATCGACTCCCGGCCGTCAGACGCGCTGGCGCTGGCGCTGCGCGTGGATTGCCCCATCTTCGTTGACGACGAGGTTCTGAAGAACTCGAAGCAAGCGGCCAATCCGGTGCCCGCCGTTAGCAGCGAGGAACTGCGGAAATGGCTGGAGGACCTGGGCGATGATGACCTCGGCAAGTACAAGATGTAGAGGTAGAGGCGAGATGAGGTGGTTCTCCACTGCTTTATCGGTGCTGTTGGCGTGGGCTGTGTTGTCAGGCAGGTTGTCAGTTGCGCAGAACAATTCGGCTTCGCCGGATGCGACCGGCAGGATTGCGATTTCGGGATCAAGCATTGCGCTGCAGGCCTCCTCGACCATGAACGTGACGTCGGAGATGGGCGGAGCGTTC
The DNA here is from genome assembly GCA_025355505.1 of Acidobacteriaceae bacterium. Taxonomy (GTDB): domain Bacteria; phylum Acidobacteriota; class Terriglobia; order Terriglobales; family Acidobacteriaceae; genus Acidiflorens. The sequence goes on from JANXZM010000002.1 coordinate 20,317, forward strand.
ATGAGTCCCGCGAAGTGCGACGCGGACGGCAATCTTTACAGCAGAAAGTACGCGATGGATCGGCCGCTGCTTGGGCCGGTGGTCAAGATCGATCGAGAGGGCAAGCGCGTGGCGCAGTTTGACCCGGCTGGATTTTCTCAGCTTGGGCTGGACCGCGCCGACGCCTTCTCGCCGGCGTCGGATGGCGGCATGTATCAGATCGCCCAGAGTGGCGTGTTGCAGCCGCGTATCTACGTGCTTCATTTTTCTTCCGACGGAACGCCTTCCTCGCCCACGCGTCTGGACGCCGACTTCGAGGTGTACACGTTTGCAGCGTTTGCCAGCGGAAATTTTCTGGTGTCGGGCGTGCGGCGGGATGTGCGAAATAGAAACGATCGGGGCCGAAACTTTACCGCAGTTTTTTCGGCGGATGGAAGGGAACTGGCGCAACTGTCATTTCAGAAGCGTCAGCAACCTGCGGAAGGCTCAACGAAATCAGAGGCAGCGGGACCTAAGAAACCCAGCCAGAAAGAAACCACGAATGATGGCGATAAGCCGGTGCCCATGCTCGATCTGGCGGATGCGGAAGTTGGAAGCGACGGCAACCTCTACGTAATGCGAGGATCTTCGCCGGCGCTGGTCTATGTGATCGCACCGAGTGGCAAGATCATGCAGACGCTGAAAGTGGCCGCTCCGCTGGCAGGCGCCGTGCCCAACGGGTTTCATGTTTCCGGAAATCGGTTGGCGATTTCGTTTTGGAATGAGGAAAGCCAGAGCCAGACGGTGGCAGTGGCGGACGCGCAGACGGGCGGGAAGATCGCCGACTATGCCGATTCCACCGGCATGGGGACATCGTTTGCATGTTATTCGGCCAACGAAGGAGTTTTTACGTTTGTGAAGCTGGCAGAGGGAAATAAGCTGGAGGTCATCCGCGCCGAGGCGCAGTAGGAGCCGAAAGGTTGTATCGGAGAGTATTGTCTTTGCTTCTAAGATGTCATTTCGCAACTTCTCGGAACGCTCGAAAGCATCCGCAGAAAAATCTTTTAGGGGTGCGGTTACTTCTGTTTTTGGTTTTTCGCTTCTGCTTCGAGCAGGGCTTGTCGAAAGTTCTGCCCGAACCTGTCGATTGCGGGTTGAGAGTTGGCCTTGGAATACGCCAGTCCAAAGATGCTGTACTAGGAGACTTGGCAAGACGCGTTTCTACAGCGAATTACAAAAGCACTAAATCCGACCATGCCTGATACCGCCGAGCAACTTCAGCGTCTTTACCTTGCGGGATTCGAACTCCAGAGTTTTGAGCGCTATCCCAAATGCATTGGCGTGATACGCGAGAGCTGCGTAGCGCTGCTCGTTCCGGGGGTGGACGGGATGCAAATCCTGGGCGCGCCCGGTTGGCGCATGGGCGAAGTGATGGGCGTGCTGACCGAAAGAGAAGGACGAAAAGTGTTTCAGGCGAAGAGCGAGGTGGTGGAGGCGACATCGGAGCGGCTGGCCGTACTACAGAAGTTCCGCGAAGACCTTGCGGAATTGATGAGTGGCAAGTGAAGCCGAGGTCGTGGTATCGCATCAATATCTAAAGAGAGATGTGCATATCGAGATATAGAGATCACAAGCAAGAAGCTTCACATAATACTTGTTATCGGACATTGTATATTTTACTTGGTGTCGCGCGGGAAACACGCCTGGTAAGGGCGTCGATCATAGCATCCTCTCAGTTCTCGCCGGTGAAGACAATTCGAGGCTGAAAAAGCGTGCCGGCAATGCGTGTGGCGATTGCGATCAGGTCGCGTTGGCCGTAGAAAACTTTTACCTGGGGAGCGCGAGACATTTCCGGCAGATTTACGGCGCGGCCATTGCGGATGAGGGCGGCGCTTTCTTCGCTGGCGGTGACGCTTGGCAGCTGCGGCACCAGCTTTCTGGGATGGACAAACAACGATTCAGCGATTCCCTGCTGCATGGCGGCTTGTAACGCCTGTAGAGTGTGTGCGTCCTGGATTGCGAACTCGGCGACAGAGGTGCGTCGCAGGCTGGCCAGATGAGCACCGCAGCCGAGCTTCTGGCCCATGTCGTGAGCGACGGAACGTATGTAGGTGCCGGAGGCGACGCGGGCGCGGAAGGTGGCTTGATCGGCCGTGGTATCCAGAATCTCGAATTCCTTGATTTCTACCTGTACCGGCTTGAGCACGACCTCCTGCTTCTTGCGGGCCAGTTTATAGGCGGGCACTCCGGCAATTTTCTTGGCCGAAAAAGGGGGCGGCATCTGTTCGATAGCGCCGCGAAACTGAGCCGACAGGGCGCGGACTTCATCGCAATGGATGTGCACGTCTTGAGGAGGCGTGGTGGCCTCGCCATCGGCGTCGTAGGTGTCGGTGGCGAAGCCGAAGCGAATCGCGCCTTCGTAAGTCTTCTCGGAATGGGCGTAGAACTGCGCCAGCCGCGTGAGATTGCCGAGGACAACCGGCAGGACTCCGGTGGCTGAGGGGTCAAGGGTTCCGAGATGACCGACGGAGCGCTGACCGAGGATTTGGCGCACCCGATTGACCACGTCGTGGGACGTGAGGCCGGGCGGTTTATCGATGATTACGACACCGTTCATAAGGATATGCAATCTGGTAATTTGTAGTTTGGCAATTCCTGGGGCGGCCTCTGGCGAGCGCATTGTTTCTGGTCCTCCCTCAGGTTACCAACTTACAGATTACAAGATTACCAATTTTTTATGATTCCTCTTCGTGACGATCAGCCAACTTTCTCACCACCGTTCGTTAACTATTTTTTGATCGTCCTGAACATCGTCATTTTTCTGTGGGAGTTCTCGACCGGAATGCAGAGCCATCGGGCGCTGAATTTATTCCTGGCGGAGTTCGGCGTGGTTCCGCACCACACGCTGGCCGTGCTGACTGGACACTCTTACGACGGGGTGGCCACGGCGGTCTTGCCATTGTTTACGTCGATGTTTCTGCACGCATCATTCTTACACGTGGCTGGGAACATGCTTTTCCTGTGGATCTTCGGCGACAACATCGAAGACTACATCGGACACTTCCAGTATCTGGTGTTCTACCTGGTGAGCGGAGTGGCAGCCAGCGCCACACACATTCTTCTGAACCAGGGCTCGCGCGTACCCAGTGTGGGCGCGAGCGGCGCGATTGCGGGGGTGATGGGAGCGTACTTTATCTTATATCCGCGGGCGCGGGTGCTGATCTGGTTTCCGCCGATATTTCTTTTTCACGTTCCGGCATGGCTGATGCTTGGGTACTGGTTCGTGGGGAATTTTCTGAGCGGGACGGTGACTGCGATCGCCGAAACCAGCCAGACTTCGGGCGGGATTGCTTTCTGGGCGCATGTAGGAGGTTTTGTGGCGGGCGTGGTGATGATTAACGTGTTCGGCGAACGACCTCACCGATACCGGTACGGGACGTGGTAGTTAGCCCCCAGGGGTCAGTCTGCGTATTTTTCAGCGGCGCGGTTGCGGCGCAGGGCCCGGAGGGAGAATCTCCACGTCTTTGGAATTGGAATTAGCATTCACCTGGTGGCGGGTCACGAACCATACGGCCGCTGTCCAGGTGGGAAAAAGATCGGCGCCGGGAATGAGTTCGGCCGCGAGCGTGGGCAGGAAAGCCCAGTGCCATCCGAGCAGACGAATCAGAACGAAGGCAACAATCAGATCGAGGAGCGAGTCCGCGGGAGACATGCCGCCCGCGGCGAACAATGGGAACGCGGCGATCTGGAGGGCGTCGGCGGCGATGGCTACGGCCCACGCCAGGCGGCGCTCCGGCGTTTTCAGCGATTTGAAGTAATCCAGAAATGACATGAGTTTTTCTCGGTCGTTCGTCGTCGGTCGCCAGCGAAACTCTGATTCAGTGCCAACGAAGACCCTGAACGACGGGGTCCACAGGGGTGCACGGAGGTACCCGGGGACTTAATCAGACTTTCGCTAGCGAACAACAGCAGATACTGCAACAGAAGCGACTGTGATTTAGATGCTCAATCGAGCGCTCGCGTCGCCACTACACGGCTTCCTGGCTACAGAGTGCCGGCAGAGGGCATCACCACGATTTTTTCGACGGTTGTATTATCGGGCAAGAGCAGGGCGTTGACCACCGTCCGGGCGACGGTTTGGGCGGACATCATTTTCCGCCTCGGCGCTTTTGGCCACATCGCGTCCCAGATCGCGGTATCGGTTGCGCCGGGCATGAGGGCGATGACGCGAATGCCCTTGGGGCGCAACTCCTCGCGCAAGGTGTTGGTGAATCCCAGAGCGCCATGCTTCGACGCATTGTAGGCTGCCGATCCCGGGAAGACGCGGTCGGCGGCGATCGAGAGATTGTTCACGATCGTGCAGCCGCGCTTCATCACCGCGAGAGCCGCCTGGGTCACGAGGAACAGGCCGTTGAGGTTGGTGTCGATTACTTCCATCCAAGTTGGGTAGGGCAACTCGCTGACGATACGATTCGGATGTGCGATGCCGGCGTTGTTGATGAGGATATCGAGGGGCTTGTGCAATCCGCGGACGAGTGCAAAGAGAAAGTCCACCGAGACGGGGCTGCGGACGTCGGAGGACTGCGCCAGCACATAAGCGTTGCGCTTCCCCGGCTGGAGTTTTTCCAGTTGCGCTCGCGCTTTGTCCAAGGCACGCTCGTCGCGGCCGGTGATGATGAGGTTGCATCCTTCACGAGCCAGAGCTTGGGCGACAGCCAGACCGATGCCACGGTTGGCGCCGGTGATAAGGGCGAGACGGCCGGAGAGCGCGGGTTGGTTGGGCGTTGCCTGGCGCAATGCAGGTTTACGTTTTGGCATGCGGGAATCTACAGCTTATTCCAAGCGCAGCCATCTTTCGAGCAGGGAGTCCACAACTCGGCAATAGGCCAAAACGCAGGCGGGAAGGGTGTCCGGCGCTGAGCATTCCGCTCAGAAATCACACGCCGTTGGTGCGCTGGCGGATCAGCGACAGGAATTCGGTACGGGTTTCCTCTTGATTGCGGAAGCTGCCGAGCATTGACGAAGTTACCGCCGAAGAATGCTGTTTCTCGACGCCACGCATCATCATGCAGAGATGGCGGGCCTCGATGACAACGCCGACGCCCTGCGGTTCGATGGTGTGCTGGATGGCCTCGGCAATCTGGGTGGTGAGGCGCTCCTGGATTTGCAAGCGGCGCGAAAAGGCTTCGATGAGGCGCGGTATTTTGCTTAGGCCGATCACTTTTCCGTTTGGGATATAGGCGACGTGCACCTTGCCAAAAAACGGTAAGAGGTGGTGCTCGCACAGGCTGAACATTTCGATGTCTTTCACGATCACCATGGCGTCGTAGCTGACCGTGAACAGCGCCTTGCGCAAAAGCGCTTCGGGATCGTCCTTGTAGCCATTGACAAGGAATTGCATGGCTTTTTGCACGCGCGCGGGAGTGCGCAAAAGGCCTTCGCGATCGGGATCTTCGCCGAGGCGGACAATCATTTCGCGCACCAGTTCTTCGTAGGTGGCGCTGGTCAGGGCATTCGATTCAGTGGTCGATTTCATAGGTTTTCCGCGGTGCGAACCACTAACGACCTTCTCCCGTGTATTCAAACGAATTCATCATCGTTTCTTCAATCCGTATCTTTTCTAGATGCGCCTTGTGGAAGCCGCGCTTCACAATTTCGTAGATGGCGATGGACAGGTTCTCCGTGGTTGGAACCTCCCGCGCGAATTCTGAAAGCAGGTTGAGATTCTGGTGGTCGTAGCGTTGGAGGATGTGGGTGTGGACGAAGCCATCCAGATCGACCAGATTGCAGACCATGCCGGTGTGGTTGTGGACCGGTCCACTGACGGTGACTTCGACCATGTAGTTGTGGCCATGTCCGTAGGGATTGTTGCATTTGCCATAGGTCGCGCGGTTTTCTTCCGCCGACATCCGGTCGCTATGCAAGCGGTGCGACGCCGAAAACATGTAGCGACGCGTCAGATGCGCCTTCATGCTTCCCCGTAAAAATCGACGAACAGGTCCGGTGTTTCGTAAACGCGCACCCGATGCAACAGCGCCGCATTGAGTTTGGGAGCGAGGCGCTGCCAGATGGCGATGGCGAGGTTCTCGGTCGTCGGAATCATGGCAAAGAACTCGGGCACTTCCTTGTTGAGGAAGCGATGGTCGAGCGCATCGAGCACTTCCCTGCTCATGACGTCTTTCAATTGCTTCAGGTCGACGACAAATCCCGACTTGGGATCGACCGCGCCTTTCACCGTGACTTCCAGAGTGTAGTTATGTCCGTGCCCATTGGGGTTATTGCACCTGCCGAAAACGCGCTGGTTCTCTTCCGGAGTAAATTCCGGATTGTGATAGAAGTGGGATGCGGAGAATTCCGCTTTGCGTGTCAAGTAAATCATCGCTCGCCTCGATACATTCAGTATATGGGTCGTGACCTGAAATCTTGGGCGTATCCGGCAGTTGACTAGCGGCGCGCCTGGCCGGGCGGGGACGCCCGGCGCTCCACCGCCAGAAAATCCTGGAGTTCGCGCAGAAACATTTTTCCCACAACCGGAGCGTCAAAGCGGCGAACAAACTCGCGGCCGGCGTTGCCGAGCGACTCGCGCAACAGCGGCTCCCGATAAAGTTGTTCGATAGCGCGGGCCAGTTCCAGGTGGTTGTCCGGCTCCGCCAGCAAACCGTGTCTGACCACCTCGGGTGCTGCCCCTGCGCGCGCGGCCACGATGGGCTTGCGGTTTGCCATGGCTTCCAGAAACACGATACCGAATCCTTCCTGAACGCTTGGCAGGCAGAAGATGTGGCATTGGCTGTACTCGCGAGCCAGTTCCACGGCAGAGATGTTGCGGCGCCAGACCACGACGCCGTCCAAATTGTATTCCCGGGAGATCGCGCGCAGATGGGCTTCGTCCGGCCCTCCGCCCACGATGCGCAGTTCGAGGCCGGGAATCCGCGAGCGCAAGCGATCGGCGGCAGCGAGCAGAACCGGCAGTCTTTTTCTGGGGTAGAAGCGGCAAACGGAGAGCACGATAAACTTGTCCAGTGGGGGAGGCGCGCTGTTTTGGGCTAAGTTCTCCCAGGCCGCCAAATCAATCAGTTCCGGGACAATTCGCGGGGGCTGGGAAACACCGTAAAGTTGGCGAATTTTCCCGGCGGCATAGGCGCTCGTGGTGATCACGAAGTCGGCGCGTCGAACATGCTCGGCTTCGCAGGCTGCTTGCAGGCGCAAGGTCATTTTGGTGAGGCCCGACTCAAAACGCATCTCGTCGGCGATCACTCCTTTAATCGCGGCGACATGAGTATGCGGGGCGGCCCCGGCGCTGGTGTGGCCGGCGATAGTGTAGCCGTCCATGTCAAAGCCCACGGTCACGTCGTAGTGGTTCCGGCGGCGGAATCTCAACCATTGATTGAACAGCAGGCGCTGCACCGTCAATATGGGAAACTCAAGACGGGGCGCGACAATGTCGACCTGCACGCCAAGAGATCGGAGCGACCGCGCCAGGGTTTCGATGCCGACGTACGTTCCACTTCCCTGGAACACATTCATCGGAGTGGAAGAGATGAAGCGGATGCGCATAGATACAGTTGTCAGTTCTCAGTTGGCAGTAAAATCTCACCTTGTCGATTGCGGGCCGCCGGATGTTGGCGGATATCTGGGGGAGCAAAAAACATCACGAATTTCCGTTATTATAGCGCTGTGAAGCGAACTACCCTTGTCATTGGATTGGTGGCTGCTCTGATCGGATGCTACAGCGGGAGCCATCCCGCGCGCATCGGTTCGAACGCCCCAGACTTCACCGTGCAGGATTCCGACCACAAGATCACGCTCAGCCAGTTTCGCGGGCAGGTGGTGGTGCTGAATTTCTGGGCGACGTGGTGTCCGCCGTGTATCGAAGAAACTCCCTCTTTGGTTCGGATGCAGTCGCGTCTCAAAGATAAAGGCGTGGTGGTGCTTGCCGTGAGTATTGACGCGGATGATGAGGCGTACCACAAGTTTCTCAAGGAATACAACGTCAACCTGGTGACCGTGCGCGATGAAGCCAAGAAGGCGAGTTCGCTCTACGGCACGGTTGGCTGGCCGGAAAGCTTTGTCATCGATCGCAACGGAGTGGTCCGCCGCAAGTTTATCGGAGCGGTGGATTGGACCAGCCCGGAAGTTACGGATTACCTGAGCAAGCTGTAGTTTTTCTTCCCATATTCCCTAAATTGTCACCCGAGCAAAGCGAGGGATCTACAGTTCGCCGCAAAATGCAGATCCCTCGCTTCGCTCGGGATGACAAATTCTAGTGAGACCTACAGCTTCACGTTGCGCAATCGCAGCGAGTTTGTAATTACCGAGACAGAACTAAAGCTCATCGCGGCGGCGGCTAGAATGGGGCTGAGGAGCAATCCGAATACTGGATACAGTACGCCGGCGGCAATCGGCACTCCAATCGAGTTGTAGAGAAACGCGAAGAACAGGTTCTGGCGGATGTTGCGCATGGTCGCCTGGCTCAGCTTGCGGGCGCGGAGAATTCCTTCAAAATCTCCTTTAAGGAGCGTGATGCCGCCACTTTCCATGGCGATGTCGGTGCCCGTGCCCATGGCAATTCCGACTTGCGCTTGCGCCAGTGCGGGCGCGTCGTTGATGCCGTCGCCTGCCATGGCAACGATACGGCCTTGGCTCTGGAGACTCCTGACGATTTCGGCTTTTTGGGCCGGCAGAACTTCGGCTTTGAAGTCCTCGATTTGAAGTTTGCGCGCAATCTCCTGGGCGGTAGCCAGGTTGTCGCCGGTGAGCATGACCAGGCGGATTCCCAGGGCTTTGAGTTCGCGCAGTGCGTTTGGAGTGGACGGTTTCAGCGGGTCGGCTACTGCGATGTTCCCGGCGTACTTGCCATCGACTGCGACGTAGATAGCAGTGGACCCGGGATCCCCAACAGCGAAGACGCCGGTCTTGCTGGTGAAAGCTCCGACCGCCAGCATCAGAGCCCAGTTCCCTATCGCGATACTCTTTCCTTCCACGGTGCCGCGTACACCTTGGCCTGGAGTGGATTGAAAATTGGCGGGCTCGCTTAAACTTAGCTTTAGTTCATTCGCCTTCAAGACAATGGCGGCACCCAGCGGATGCTCGCTGGCTCGCTCGATACTGGCGGCCAGCCGGAGAAGCTCATCTGTTGAAATGGTTGGGGGATTCCCCGCGGGCGAGAGCGCGACGACCCTGGGCTTCCCCTCGGTCAGCGTGCCAGTCTTATCGAACACGATGGTATCAACTTTTTCCAGGGTCTCCAACGCCTCGGCATTCTTGATGAGCACGCCCGCATGGGCGCCGCGACCGGTGCCGACCATGATCGCCATCGGAGTCGCCAGGCCCAGGGCGCACGGACACGCGATGATCAGCACGGCCACGGCGTTCACGATGGCATGCGCGAAACGCGGCTCCGGCCCGAAGCTTACCCATGCGAGGAAGGTCACAACCGCTATCGCAATCACCGCTGGCACAAACCAGCGGGCAACTTTATCCGCCAGCCGTTGGATTGGGGCGCGCGTGCGCTGCGCCTGAGTGACCATCTGCACGATCTGCGCCAGCATGGTCTCGCTGCCGACGCGCTCGGCGCGCATTACCAGAGACCCGTTGCCGTTCACGGTTGCGCCGATGACGCGCGATGCCGATGTCTTCTGGACGGGAACGGATTCGCCCGTGATCATGGACTCGTCCACTACGCTCGACCCATCGAGGACCACGCCATCGACGGGAATTTTTTCTCCGGGACGGACGCGCAGGCGATCTCCGGGCTTCACCGCTTGGAGCGAAATATCCCGCTCCGAGCCGTCCAGGTTCATCAGGCGCGCCAACTTAGGGCTTAGATCGAGCAGCGCCCGGATCGCGCTTGACGTCTGGCTGCGTGCGCGCAACTCCAGCACCTGTCCCAGCAAGACGAGCGTGACAATCGCCGCTGCCGCTTCAAAGTAAACATCCGGATGATCGCCCATGCTGCGGAACGATGCCGGAAAGATTTGGGGGAATAGTGTTGCTACCACGCTGTAGAGGTACGCCACACCCGTGCCCATGGCGATCAGCGTGAACATGTTGGTGCTGCGATTTACCACCGACGCCCATCCCCGCTGGAAGAACGGCCAGCCACACCAGAGCACGGCGGGAGTGGCGAGCAGCAGATCCAGCCATGGCAGCCATTCCGCTTTGTAGAGTGGCAGCCGGCTCACGGACGCTTCGCCCATGAACGCGTGGGGCCACAACATACTGCCCATCGCAATCGCCAGCAATGGCGCGGTCAGCGCCAGGCTGATCCAGAACCGGCGTGTCATGTCGCGCAGTTCGGGATTGTCTTGATCGACGGTCACGGTGCGAGGCTCAAGCGCCATGCCGCAAATCGGACAACTCCCCGGCGCCGCTCGCACGATTTCTGGATGCATCGGGCAGGTGTACTCCGTCCTGCTCGCGGGGACCGTCGGCGACTCGGGATCGAGCGCCATCCCACACTTCGGACAGGGGCCCGGCCCGGCCTGCCGCACCTCCGGGCACATGGGGCAAAGGTAGGCCGCTGTGGGTGTTTCGGAGCGGCTCGCCGAGACCGAGACTGCCGGGGTTGGCATGGTCAGCTTGGGCATGGCTAGGGGCGGAGAGGACAGAGAGACCAGTCCCGATCCCATCGGCCTGGGCGGAGAGGACAGAATCTTCTGGGGATTTGCCTGGAACTTCGCGAGGCAACCGGCACTGCAGAAGAAATACTGTTTTCCGTTGTGCAGCGTCTTGAAGCGAGCGGATGCGGGATTCACAGCCATCCCGCAGACGGGGTCTTTTTCTTGTTCTTGCGGCTTGGCGGAGGACGATGCGGAGTCGAGAGGGTCCATAGTTTTAGCTGCCAGATCGCGCTTGGCGGAATCCAGCCCTTATTAGATACTCAAAGAGTAATCCTCGAACCTTGTTATCTGGGAGAAAAGAAATGACGTACCTCGAAGTCGCCTACCGCTACCAGACTGTGCCCGGAGAATCTGAGTTGCGGGCCATTGACAGTGTCCGCGAGGTGTATGGTATTCAGCGCATCCGGTTCAACGAGAAAGAGCGGACGGTGCGCGTGCTGTTCGACGCCTCGCGATTGAAGGGGGACGCGGTAGCGAAGTTGCTGCGTCAGGCTGGCATCGACGTGCAGGATCCGCTGGTTCTTGCCTGAGAGCTTCTGGGGATTGTTTCTGTGGAGAGGTGGGGAGCAAACCGACGGCATTCCGCCCGGTTCCCTGCTGATCCTCATTTCAGGGAGGACTCTCGGGGGAGGGCCGGGAAACTGGGCGAAATGCAGCTTGGCAACAAACGGAGTATTGCAAAGGGGCATTCGGAAAGACCTCTGGCCGAAGTATTCTCCGGAATGCCCCGTTGCGCGCCACTTCGTCTAGCCTAAGTAGGAGCAAGCGGGGTGCCAATCGCTAAGGCATTGCCAGCATTGCATTGGTAGAACGCTGTGGCGGGTAGGTTTTGCGCTGGGCCGGGAACTTTTACGCTGATCTACAAATCTTCTATTTCTAGTTTGGCAAGGCTGCCGATTTCCATAGTCAGCGCGGGATTTGGCGTGAATAGGCGCCGAAACTCAGCGATCATCCTGGGCGAAACGATTCCGTTTCCGTTATAATTCAGAGACGCGATTCCGCCACGATGCGCCCGTAGCTCAATTGGATAGAGTGCTTGGCTACGAACCAAGAGGTTGGGAGTTCGATTCTCTCCGGGCGCACCATTTATCTTTATCCAACGAACGGCAAAGCGGTCGACTTTGCTCGCGAAACCTGAAGGTGATCGCCACGCTTAAGGACTCGTTCGCCCATGCTCGCAAGGCGATCACGGCTATGCCCGACGCCGACCTCGACAAGAGCCTGGACTGGTTCGGCGGGAAAAATACCGAACGTGGCGTGCTTCTGTTTGTCACCCGCCATGCTGCCGAACACCTGGGCCAGTCGAGTGCCTATGCGCGTTTCGTGGGAGTGGTTCCACCGTGGACCGAAGACGCCCAGAAGCCGCAGAAACAAAAGCCAGAGGCGGCGCCCAAACCTAAGCAGCAATAATCGCGGAACAAAATCCTTTCGTGACTGCCTTTGTCGCTGCAATCAGTCGTGTCGGGCCACGGCGGTCAGCACCGTACTCGTGACCTGCTTGAAGGCATCCGAAGCAGGATCGATTAGATCAAAATGGCCGGCATGCGGAATCTCAAGCAACTGGACTGACTCGCCCGCCTTCTTTTTCAGCGCAACATAATCGCGGCTGAACTGCGGCGGCACCGTGTCATCCTCGCTGCCGTGGAACAGCCACTGCCGGGCTTCCGGAATACTGAGTTCCATGGGATCGGCTTCCCGATAGTGCTCCGGGACCGTGTCCGGTTTGCCGCCGAGGAACTCAGCGACGGCGTCATTGCTGAGGTGCAGCGCGAAGGCTTTCTTAAGATCGACGACTCCGGCCAGCGAAATTGCGCGGTGGAGCGAGGTTTCGTGAGCCGCCAAACACAGGGCAAGCTGGCCGCCCGCCGAATGTCCCATGACCACTAACTTGTCCAGGTCCAGATGGAATCGGGAATGTTCTTGCTGAATAAACCGATAGGCCGCTCGGATGTCCTCAAATGTTCCGGGCCATCCGCCGCCGGTATTGCCCACCCGCCGGTATTCGATGTTAAAGGTCGCGACGCCCGCCGATCGCAAGGCTTGGCACAGGTGCCCGGCGTGCGCGAGGTCATACTTCGCCCGCCAGTAGCCCCCGTGAATGTTCAACAGAACGGAGTGCGGCCGCTTGGTGCGCGGAAGACGCACTTCGAGAAACTGATGAGGATCGGCGCCATACGCTACACGCTCATCGGGCGGCGGTTGCGGCTGGCTGAGAATGTCTTCGGCGGACACGAGGGCGCTCCCGGCAACAATCTATAGCGAAACCAAGTGATTGTCATTACTGTCGATGCGAGCTTACTGGTGGAGTGCCGGGCGTCCCCGCCCGGCTGAACCCTTCGGCTGCGCTCAGGGCAGGCTCGCGAGGACGCCGGTGACTCCACCGCATGAATGAACAAGTGGTCGCGCTAGACTTCTTTCATCTTGAGCTTGCCCTTGTTTTCTTCAATAAACACTTTAAGTTCGGGGACCGCGTTGAGCAGCTTAGTCCACTGTTCGTAGTAGAGGGTCACTGGAAAGCGGCCGAGTCCGTAGACGCTGACGCCACCCTTCTCGCTTACGCGGAACTGCATGACGCCGCTTCTAGTTTTGGTTTCCACCTGTTTTTCCAGATCTGACAGGCGACTTTTCAATTCTTCATAAGTTGGTTCAGTCATCAATGCACCTCGAATCATTCTTTTTTATCATAGGGCGGCAATCCTTGGGTGACAGTAGGCTTCCGTCGAGGCAAACTTTGGCAGCTCGATGGAGCGACGGGCGTCTCGCCTGTCCAGCCGGGCGGGGACGCCCGGCACTCCATCGGTTCTCAGAAGAACCGGCCCACCTTGAAGAAAAACTTGCGGTGCTGGTTATCTCCGATGCTCCCGCCAAAGAACATGGGGCCAAACAACGTTTGGAACAGAACACCGACGGTTACGTCCTGCGCGACCTTTGCAGCGTAGACCGGTTGACCGTAAGCCTTTCCCGCCTCGTACATCGTAAGCAGATAAAGATTCTGCTTCAACAGAGGCGAGATTTCCCGCAACTTGTAGAGCAATGCCGGTTGCAGTAAAAAATACTGGTTCGTCAACAGCTCGTTGGTGCCGTAAGCTCCGAGGCGCAACGGGCCGCCGAGGCTAAAGGGCGGGAAGCCAGTGTGCTTGGTCGAGAATGCGGTGCCGCCCGATGCGAAGAGCAGCACTGAGGACTTTAGGCTGGTACGCTTGGCCAGCCCCAGACGCAGTTCCTCGGTCGGCACCACGTCGCGGGTGCCCGGGGCAGTGTCACGAAACTTAAAGGTGGACTCCAAGCGGGCTCCTCTGCGCGGAATCACGGGATCATCAAAGCGATCCAGCCGGTAGCGCACCGACGTGATGCCGAACCGTCCGCGGACCGCTGGCGCTACCGGAATCCCCAGATCCTCGCTGACCTTCTGATATCCGGCCTCATATCCAACGCGCAGTTCCGCGCCCCGTCCAAATGTATAACCCAGGTCCAGGCCTCCGCCCATGACCCGGTTGCGGTACTCACCCAGAAGCTTGTTGCGCTGGTACACGAAAAACGGGCTGCTGTCGGCGATGCCATGCACTGCGACAAACCAGCCCGTATGGGAGGTGAAGGGATGAAAGTATTCTGTTTTCAGTCCATACTCGGAGCCCGCGATAAAATCGTTCCGCCACTCCGAGCCGAAACCACCGAGATCAAGGAACGTGATGCGCCCTCCTACCTCGAACAGGACATTTTTGTAGTCCGACCCGTCAATGACCAATGTAGGATGCACGGTTGGCGGCGCGTAATCTTTTTCTTCGGCTTCGACGGCGAGCCCATGCTTGCCGTCGCGTTCCACGTCGCGATAGCCAGCTCTGGCGAAGCGTCCCAGACCGGTGACCGCCATCATCTTCTCGTCCAGTTCTTGGGGATCAATCGGTTCACCTGGGAGGTCGGACAGTTGGTGCTGAAGCCCCTTAAGCACGTCCCCGCCAGCGCCGGTGACTTCCACAAACTGGGGCACCGGGATGGGCCTGCGTTTTGCATTGCGTGCAGCCACGATCTGCCGCCACTGGTCCTCGTCAACCCGGAAACGGGAAAGCAGCGTGCTTTTCACCTGCGCGGCTTTGTATCCTTCAGCCTCGAGCTGGTTGAAGAGTGTGTAGTCGGTGATATCGAATCGCTCCACGTCCACCGTCAGCAGGATGTCAGCGTTCTCCATGCTGCGCAGTTCGTTGAGGGCGATGCTCACGGTAGCCGAGCGCTGCAACACACCCAGCGTGGAGAGCGATGCCTTCGGATCCAAGCGAGCCGCCTTCAGATGAACTGCGATCACAATATCGGCGCCCATTTGCCGGGCTACGTCCACCGGCAAGTTATCGAGCAGGCCGCCATCAACCAACAAGCGGCTGCCATCGCGTACCGGAGTGAAAAATGCCGGCAATGACATCGAAGCTCGCATCGCTTTCGAGAGCGAGCCCTGGTCGAACACGTAGGGTTTTCCCGATACCAGATCGGCCGCCACGCAACGGAATGGGATCGGCAAGTCGTCGAAGCTATTCATTTCCGAATAAGGCAAGCCGACTCGGTCCAGAATCAATCCCACCTGCTGTCCGGAATTAAAGCTGCTGGGAAACTGAGCGCCTTGCTTCAACCCGAATTCGAAGGCATTCTGATAATCTCGGCGATCTTCTTTCCGGCGGAACGACAGGTCTCTGTACAGCGTGACCCCACGCAGAACTTCGTTCCACTTGATGTTGCGAATCAAAACTTCGATCTGGTCGGACGATTCGCCGGTGGCGTAGATTCCTCCGATCAAACCGCCCATGCTGGTGCCAGCAATCACGTCGACCGGTATCCGGTTTTGCTCCAGCCACTTGATCACCCCGACGTGCGCCAACCCGAGCGCACCGCCGCCTTCGAGCACCAGGCCGACGCGCGGCCGTTGGCTGCCGGGCGGCGGTGCCGCCTTGTTGACTTCTGGTGGGGCGGCGGCGCCAGGATTGTCCTGTGCCCATAAGCTCGAGAAAAGCATCAGGCAAACCGCGAATCTATAAAGTTTCATTGCATCTCCTAATGAATGACGAAACTTAAAGATGACACGTTGGGCTGCAAAAAAACAGGCCGAGGCCCATGAACTGCGAATTCAGCTGCGAACTCCCGGTTCTACTACTGCGGCAGCTTTCCTTTAGTTGAAAAACTCTTCACCATCGTCCTTGCCAGCGAACGCTGCCTCGCCATGTCTTGCTGCCATAAGGGGTTGCGGTCCCTGCTCCCGGGCCGGGGATGGAAGGGCAAATGCTAAACTAACTGTAGCAAGAAATTGCGCAGGGAGAACCGAGGGGAGAAACTAAGGATGGCGAAATTAGTGAAGAATGCACTTTTTGAGAGCGTGCCCATGCTGGTGCTGTTAGGGCTGCTGGCCGGTGCCGTGGGAGGGCTGGGAATCGGCCTGATCCAGATGAAGGCCGCGTCGTCTTCAACCAGCACTAGCAAGTAAATTCTGATTTCCGCAGGAATCAACAAGAGTTTGGAGCGGGAGACGGGGATCGAACCCGTGACATCCAGCTTGGGAAGCTGGCGTTCTACCGCTGAACTACTCCCGCTCAACTTCGTTAGACTACCATTCCGCAGTATCCAAGACAACGCACTCTAAGAACGGGTAGTGGGTCAGTTCACGATGCAACCTACAAAACCCTGAATCACCAAGGGCAC
>JANXZM010000003.1 GCA_025355505.1 Acidobacteriaceae bacterium
GATACCCCAGGGCGGACCGTTCTGGACGTGTAGAGCGGACACTCCTGTCCGCTGCCGTTGACCTTGATTTGTTTGATCTGGAATCGCGAGAAAACAAGTGCAGTGAAATTCCATTTCCATCGACCCAGTTTTTTCATCACACCCAACCAGTGACCGCCATCACTGACATCCCACCCGCCATGCGCGAAAATGGAGATGGATCGGCCCAGGCAAAAGTGTATCCGTCTCCAGAGACGGACCTCGATGCCGCACCGAAGCCATTGCCAGCGCTCTTTGACAACCTAAATAACACCTGAGCAGTCGTCCCCCGCTTCCAATTTGGGACCCAAGCGCAGCATTTATCAGCTAAGTCCTTATTCCGGAATACTTTGATATAAGTCCTTTCGATTCAAAGACCGAACCCAAAAATTCCTCCTATCCTTATGATTCCTATAGGCAGGGGGGGAGGGGGGTAGGGGTACTAAGTAGTAATATCCTCCGCCTTTACTGGCGGGTGGCTGTAGATGATCAAGAGGTTGTACCAGTTTCGGAGCGGCTGATGGGCGGCTGGTATTGAAGGCTACCATGAGGCCGGACGTGGTTGTAGTAGTCGGTCCAGGGAGCAAGAGCGAGGTTGCGCTGATCGGAGTCGGGCCAGTGAGTGGAATAGGCCCACTCGCGCAGAGCAGTCTGGATGAAGCGTTCGGCTTTGCCGTTGGTTTGCGGCGAGTAAGGGCGAGTGCGGCGGTGTTTGATGTCCATCTGCAAACAAGTTTGGCGAAACCGGTGGGAGCGATAGCTGCTGCCGTTATCGGTGAGCAGAGCGCGGATGACGATGCCGTGGCGAGCAAAAAAGTCAACCGCGTCCTTGAGGAAGGCGAGAGTGGTGTGGGTCTTCTGATCGGGGAGGATGCGAGTGAAGGCTAGGCGAGAGTGGTCGTCGATCGCGATGTGCAAGGCCTCCCAACCAGGATGTTTATGTTGACCACGGCGTCGGCCATCGCCACGCCAAACGACTTGCTGGAAGCGGGTCAGGCCCTTGATGTCGAGATGGAGGAGATCGCCGGGAAAGGGATGCTCATAGCGCACCACCGGCGGCAGGGGATGCAGATCGCGCCAGCGGCTGAGACGAGCGCGGCGCAGAATACGGCTGACGGTGGCCGGACTGAGTCCGGTGCTTCGTGCAATGTGATAGGCGGGACGATGCTGCCAGCGGAGTTCAATCACCAACCCCACCTGGCTAGACGAAGTGGCTCTTGGGCTGCGATGCGGACGAGAGGACCGATCGTGTAATCCGGCAGTTCCTTCGCTCTGATAACGGCGAACCCACTTGGCTGCGGTCTTGGGAGTCACGTGAAAACTGCTTGCGGCACGGCACACGCCCAAGCCGCGAATGACGGTTTCGACCAACGCCTCTCGACTACGAAGGGTGAGTCGGGCATTCTTGTGGATGTCCATTCGGTCTGTCCTCGGAAACTGGATTGCTCGTCACAATCAGCTTCTCCGGTTCCGATCGAATGGACAACCTCTTGAAAGATCACAGGTGGCCCACCCTTCGCGTGCTTTTCGCGAAGGGTGGGTGGCAGTCTGATCGCACAGCGCTGTGTTGGCTCTTCGACATACCCTTCCCCCTTTCCGCAATATGAAATCGTATTTAGGTGCGTGCGGTTTTTGGGGAGCAGGTCAGACCTGGTGGGATCGCGAGTTGCTAAATGCGCCACGCTTCACTAGACTAGGCCACGCTCAATCAGTCCGATAGTTTGCTTCTCAATCAGGAGGGTAAATGAAAACAAGAACAATTCTTTTCACTCTGGCGCTGTGCTTTGCTGCGGTGGCAGTGGGCTTTGCCAGCGACGCAAATATGGGCACCTGGAAGCTGAACGACGCCAAGTCCAAGTTCGCCCCTGGGGCATCGAAAAATAACACAGTTGTGTACGAAGCCGCGGGTGACAGCGTGAAAGTCACGGTGGATGGCGTTGACGGTAGCGGTAAGGCCACACACAACGAGTGGACTGGCAAGTTCGACGGGAAAGACTACCCCGTCACCGGCGATTCGACTTCGGATTCGCGGGCGTATGCGAAGGTTGGTGCCCGCACGTTGGATTTAACCGTTAAGAAAGACGGCAAGGTTACTATCACGGGTAAAATTGCCGTGGCGGCCGATGGCAAAAGCCGCACAGTCACTGCGGGCGGAACCGACGCGATGGGCAAGAAGGTCACAAGCACTCAGGTGTACGACAAGCAGTAGCGAGATCTCTCGCGAGGGTTGACCGAAACAGAGATGCCCTTCCGGTTGGTTCTGAACGGAAGGGCATTTGTCGATAGCCAAACTCAGGAACCGGCAACACGGGCCACCCTGGACGGAGCCGCGATTAAGACACAATTTCAAGTAGAGGAGGCGTGATGCAGTTGCGCCTGGAGAGCCGTCCGGTCGGCGATGTCTTGGTCATTCAGTGTCACGGACGGATCGTGGCCGGGAATGAAGTGTTTACCTTGCACTCTTGCGTTGGCGACTCCTTCGACAAGTACGGCGACGTCGTACTGCAACTCGACCAAGTGGAATTTGTCGACAGCAGTGGGTTGGGCGCAATGGTGCGCCTGATGCAATCCGCACGCTCGAAGGGAGGCGACCTCAAACTCAGCGGAGTGCCACCCAAGATCCGAAAAACGCTGGAGATGACGGGCCTGCTCTCGCAATTTGAAACCTACGAGTCGGTGGAAGAAGCGATCACCGCCGCCTATTTAGGCTCGCGATATTCGCGCGGAAAAGCCGGGGACGCAAGGCCACGCCTGCTTTGCGTTTACGAGTCGACGGATGTGGGCATGTTCCTGCGGGAAATGCTGTGCAGTGCGGGATACAACGCCTTGACCACTGCGACCATCGACGACGCCCGAATCCTGCTCAAGGCAACGAAGGCAAAACTGGTGGTGATTTCCGCGCGCATGCAATCCGTACGTGGCAAACCGACACGCCAGGCGCTGGAGGAAATTGATCCAAGCGTCTCTCTCCTCATATTGGACGAGAACTTTGCCACCCAGGATCCCGGAGAGGCGGCGGAGAAACTCCTGAGCGGCGTTGCCAGCCGGTTGGCAGTTCCCGACTAACTACCGTCGGCAGCTCGGAAGCTATCCGCAGCGGTTTCAAGTTTTCCCCCTTGATCACTACAGTTGATTTTCTTACTTCTTTCAGTACTGCTTGGCTGAGGAACTGGCGGCCAGTTCGCGGAAGAGGCCGAGCAAGGCGGCTGTGGTTTTCTGGTCGGAGAGGTTCTCCAGTGCCACTGTGGCCGTGAAGTGGGGCGAGGTGGAGTTGAAGCGGACGCCGACGAAATCCTTGTCGCGCCAGGAGGCCAGCGCATTTACCACCGGGCTGAGTTCGACGGGCCAGTCTTCCTTAGTGGTGAGAATGACGGGGCCGGGGCGGGTGATCGTCCAGGCGCGGGTGCCGGTCGAGCTCTTCGCTCCCGAGTGGCCCGACCAGCGATGACGGATTACGTCGAGATCGAAGCCTGGGGGGAATCCCATGTCGGCTTCGAAAGTGAGCGTTTCCTGCTGCTGGCGGTAGCGGCTCAAGGCCCACTGCACGGGCAGCGGGCGCGGCATGAGGCGAAGGGTGAGGCGCGCATCCTCAAACCAGCGCGATGAAAGATGCAGGGTGGCCTTGAGCTTGGAGCTGTTAGCCTGCCATCGCAAATCAGCGACGCGGCCTTTTCCCAGGCATGCCGCCTGGACCCAGTGCAGCACGTTTGCTGCCCGCCGCCGGTTGTAGCGGACAAACCAGGCATACCAGAGGAAACAGAGCGCGAGCGCCACGACCACGTCGATGAGAATGAAAAGCGCCACGGCTGCCCCTGTGGAGAAATCGTACTTCCCGCGGATGCTAGTGCGCAAGGGGGGAAAGGAAAAAAGGGGGCGAGAATGACCATCCGCGAGACAGTGAGCCAGTTGCCCCACCCGCCACCACACCTCAAACGTCCGGCAGCGGATGCGTAATCGTAGAATTCCAAGCAATCACTTAGAGCTATCCATCCAGTGTTGCCCGTGCCCGACTCCTTAACATACAGAGTCGTTCCCGCCCCACCATCTAAGCGCAGGTAGAGACCGCCTGATCTGCTCCCCAAAAACCGCACGCACCTAAATATGATTTCATATTGCGGGAAGGGTATGTCGAAGAGCCAGCACAGCGCTGTCGGATCAGACTGCCACCCACCCTTCGCGAAAAGCACGCGAAGGATGGGGCACCCACCCACAGTTGTGCGATTGGAAAGGGAACCAAACCCGAAGCGTGGGCCACCCGGCAAAACACACTGGGGTCGCGTTCCATCTCTTCCCAGATTCCCTGGTGGATTGCTTCGAGATAGGTGACGACGGGCATGTGGAGGAAGTGTACCGCAGCCGAGTTCCGAGTTCCCAGTTGTGAGTAAAAGCGGAGGATATTACTACCTAGTACCCCTACCCCCCTCCCCCCCTGCCTATAGAAATCATAAGGATAGGAGGAATTTTTGGGTTCGGTCTTTGAAACGAAAGGACTTATATCAAAGTATTCCGGAATAAGGACTTAGCTGATAAATGCTGCGCTTTGGTCCCAAATTGGAAGCGGGTAAAGACTGCTCAGGTGTTATTTAGGTTGTCAAAGAGCGCTGGCAATGGCTTCGGTGCGGCATCGAGGTCCGTCTCTGGAGACGGACACAGTTCCGCCGGGCCGATCCATCTTCATTCTCGCGCATCGCGGGTGGGATGTCAGTGATGGCGGTCACTGGTTGGGTGTGATGAAAAAGCTGGGTCGATGGAAATGGAAATTCACTGCACTTGTTTTCTCGCGATTCCAGATCAAACAAATCAACGGCAACGGACAGGAGTGTCCGCTCTACACGTCCAAAACGGTCCGCCTGGGGTATCTGACCCCGAACGAATATGCAGCGCGGGAAACAACGCGCTATGGAAAAGACGGCGGTGAATCTGCCATGGAAAACGCTGAGGAACGCGTTTCCCACTTTCCCACCGCTCCGGCTACGGCTGGGGATATGTTAGAAACGAGTTAGGACCAAAACGTCGTATAATCCCGCGAACGGAAATAGGGGGCAGGTCAGAGCACTGTGCGATTAGACTGCCACCCACCCTTCGCGAAAAGCACGCGAAGGATGGGGCACCCACAGTCGGGTTATGTAAGCGGAAGGCTGGGCCACCCTCTATAACCTTGGCGGCGTTGTCAAGAGACACGTAGAGTGTCCGAGGCGGCTGCACCCTTGCGGTAGTGCTGGACCCCCAGGTTTTGTTCTTGCTTCTTAGGCAGCTTTTGGTGTTGCTCTTG
>JANXZM010000017.1 GCA_025355505.1 Acidobacteriaceae bacterium
CAAAGAGCAAGAGCAACACCAAAAGCTGCCTAAGAAGCAAGAACAAAACCTGGGGGTCCAGCACTACCGCAAGGGTGCAGCCGCCTCGGACACTCTACGTGTCTCTTGACAACGCCGCCAAGGTTATAGAGGGTGGCCCACCCTCGTCCACAGCCTGTTCTTCTTTTCCCATAGCAGAACGTGGGTGCCCCATCCTTGCGTTTTTTGCAAGGGTGGGCGGCGATGCTGCTGATAGCGTAATGTTTGTCATGCCTCGCGGCCTGCATCGCTACTACGGCGCCGATCAGTTGCACTTTATCACGTGTTCTTGTTATCGCCGCATGCCTCTTCCGCGTTCCGCAGGGAGCCGCGACCGATTACTCTCCGTGTTAGAACAAACCCGCAAGCGCTACCGGTTCGTGGTGGTGGGATATGTCGTAATGCCGGAACATATCCACTTACTGCTGACCGAGCCTGAGGTCGGAACGCCTTCGACGGTGATGCAGGTGTTGAAACAGCGCACGGCTCGTGCCTTATTGCCGAAAAGAAAACCGTGCGATCCACGCCAGATCAAGCTGTTTGGGGAGACTCCCGCGCGAGCGCCGTTCTGGCAGACGCGTTTCTATGACTTCAATGTTTGGACGGAGAAGAAGCGGGTGGAGAAACTGCGGTATATGCACCGCAATCCGGTGAAGCGAGGTCTGACGGCGGCACCTGAGGATTGGCGCTGGAGCAGTTATCGTTTCTATCTTCTCGGCGAATCTGGAACCGTGCGGGGGAATGAGGGCTGGGGGAAGATTTCGTTTCGGGCACACGCGGCGTGAAAGGCAAAGCCCATGGTGCGATCAGTCTGCCACCCACCCTTCGCAAAAACCCGCGAAGGATGGGGCACCCACTGTCGGGTTATGTAAGCGGAAGG
This sequence comes from Acidobacteriaceae bacterium, assembly GCA_025355505.1. Lineage (GTDB taxonomy): Bacteria > Acidobacteriota > Terriglobia > Terriglobales > Acidobacteriaceae > Acidiflorens. Next base: position 899 of record JANXZM010000017.1, read on the forward strand.
CTGGGCCACCCGCCACCCACAGTTGTGTGATTGGAAAGGAAACCAAAACCGAAGCGTGGGCCACCCGCCAGCGGTCACCTGACATACGCCGGGGCGGAACTCACCTACCCGTTCCGGCTTATTTCCAGATTTGTTCGTTGGTCAGATCGACCTTGGGGCCGTCGGAGACAATCAGCGGGAACTGCACTCTCTGAGGACGCGGGTGCCGGTCTTGCAGGAGTACCCTCTCAATCCCCGCAAGAACCAGTTCGCGCACCGCACGCCCGCTGGCGGCCGCTTGCGCTTCCAGCTTCCGGTATAGGGGTGCCGGAATGTCAACGGTAGTGCGAACGGAATCCGGTTTCATGAATGCTATTCTCCCACGCGTGCCGTACTATGGAAGCAATTCCCCTTGACTTAGCTAAGCAAAGTTAGCTAACATGTATTTATGGAAACCATCACCATCCATAAGGCCAAAACCGAACTTTCGCGGTTGATTAAGAAGGCTTGCCGGGGCGAGGAGATCGTCATTGCCCGCGGAAAGACTCCGGTTGCCAAACTCGTGCCCTTGCACAAAACAACGCAAAAACGGGTGCCAGGTCTCTGGAAAGGACTGGTCACCTGCACGCCCGACGCGTTCGATCCACTGACCGATCAAGAGCTGAAAGATTTGGGCTTCGAATAGGTTGTGAAAGTGGTCGATCATGCGAAGGAAGTTCTGCTCGATACCCATACGCTCATCTGGTGGATGGTCGATCCCGCTCGACTATCGAAAGAGGCGGCGGCTATCCTCGCCGACACTGGCAGTCGCATTCTGGTTTCGGCGGTCGTGGCTTGGGAACTAGCCATCAAGATTAATGCTGGCAAGATTCAGCCCTCGTCGCTACTTTTAGGCTTGGACGGCGCTTTCGCTAAGCAGACTTTTGCGGAGTTGCCCATCAGTTTGGAGCATGCGGTCAAGGCGGGCCTGCTGCCATTGCATCATCGCGACCCATTCGACCGCTTGCTGGTTTCACAGGCACTCGTATTGGGCATACCAATCGTCAGTGCCGACCGAACACTCGATGCTTATGGGGTACGCCGGATTTGGTGATGTGCAGTCTGCGAGCGACCTTCCCGTTCACCCGCCCGTTTTCCCCGCCCGCTGCTAATCCTCACATCCTCAGAGGCTTACATTGACCTGAGGGTGCATCTTTGGATACCCTTAGAGCATCTTTTGCAATGAAGAAGTGTACCCTTAGTGGGTGGGGGCTACGACTTGTCTGAAACCGGGAATTTACACACCAAGACCTTACTGCTTCTGAAGCCGCGCGGATTCTGCGCTGGAGTGGTGCGGGCGATCGATATTGTCCGGATTGCGCTGGAGGCGTTTGGGCGGCCGATTTATGTGCGCAAGGAAATTGTCCACAACCGCTTTGTGGTGGAGGAACTGCAGCAGAAGGGCGCGATTTTTGTCGATAGCGTCGACGAAGTGCCCGAGGGCGAACGCGTCATTTACAGCGCCCACGGCGTTTCTCCGGAAGTGCGCGAGGCCAGCAAGCTGCGTAATTTGCGCGTGATTGATGCTACGTGTCCGCTGGTCACCAAGGTACACGTGGAGGCGGTGAAGTTCGCGAAGGAAGGCTATTCGCTGATCCTGATTGGCCATCGGGATCATGACGAAGTGATTGGCACGCTCGGCGAGGCGCCCACGGTGACTCAGGTGGTGGGGTCGCCCGCGGAAGTTGCGTCGGTGACGTTGCCCGACCCTAACCGCGTCGCGTATTTGACGCAGACTACGCTCAGTTTGGACGAGACACGCGACATTATCGGCGCGCTGCGAAAGCGATTCCCGAATATTAAGGGTCCGGCGGCGCAGGATATCTGCTATGCCACGGAAAACCGGCAGGTCGCGGTGAAGCACGTGGCCTCCGACGCCGACTTACTGCTGGTGGTTGGCTCCGATAATAGTTCAAATTCCAAGCGGTTGGTGGAAGTTGCTCGAAGTTTGGGCACCCCGGCGCATCTAATTGACGATTGCCGCGACATTCAGCCGGAGTGGTTGAATGGGGTGAAGACGGTGGCCCTGACCGCGGGAGCATCGGCTCCCGAACATCTGGTGCAGGAAGTGGTGGAGTACTTGGCGGGACAGGGCTTTGGCAACGTGCAGGAGTTGGAAATCATGCCGGAAAATGTTCGCTTTGGATTGCCGCCGGAGATCGTCGCAACGATTGCCGCGGCACCGGCTATGGCTGCCATGGAGTCCTAGATGGAAGAACCCTCCCCGCATAGTTCGGTTGAAAGTTCGGCCTCTGCGCCGCAGATGCGATTTGGAAAGATTGAGGATCTGGGCAGGCGGGTGGCGGTCGCGGTGGATGAGGCTCGCAGCTATCTGTTCTCGCAGCAATACGAAGAGGGATACTGGTGCGGAGAACTGGAAGCCGATACCACCCTTGAATCCGATTACATCCTGCTGCACGTGTTGCTTGGCACGGGCAACCAGGAACGATTTGACAAGGCTGCCCGCTACATCCTGAAGCACCAGAATGAAGACGGTGGATGGAGCATCTACGCCAGCGGGCCTTCCAACATCAGCGCTTCGGTGAAAGCGTACTTTGGGCTGAAGCTGGCTGGATTCACCTTGGATGATCCCGCGCTGGCACGGGCCCGCAAGAAGATTCTCGAGATGGGTGGCGTGACCGAAGTCAATACATTCACCAAGATCTATCTTTGTTTTTTTGGGCAATACGATTACGACGCGGTGCCGGCGGTTCCGCCGGAGATCGTGCTGTTTCCCAACTGGTTCTGGTTCAATATCTACGAAATTTCTTCGTGGTCGCGGGCGATTCTGGTGCCGCTTTCGATCTGCTACGCCAAGAAGCCATTCAAGAAGATTCCGGACGAAATGGGCGTGGAAGAGCTCTTTGTGGGCGGGCGCGACAAGTCGCGGATGCATTTGCACTGGGCCAAGAAGCTGGTTTCGTGGCGCAACTTTTTTTTGGTTCTGGACCGGATTGCCCATTGGGCAGAGCGGGTGCACATCCGTCCGCTGCGTTCGATTGCGCTTAGGCAGGCGGAGAAGTGGATGCTGGAGCGCTTCGAGATGAGCGACGGTCTGGGAGCGATTTATCCCTCGATGATGAACGCCATCATCGCGCTGCGTTGTCTGGGGTATTCGGTGGACGATCCGCAATTTATCCGCGCGATGGACGAGTTTGAGAAGCTGGGGATCGAAGAGGGCGACACTTTCCGTATGCAGCCGTGCATGTCTCCGGTGTGGGATACGGCATACGCTCTGTTTGCCTTGGGCGAGGCTGGGGTTCCGGCAACCGATCCGCGGCTGGTGAAGTGCGCCGACTGGATATTGCAAAAGCAGGTGCGCAAGCCCGGAGACTGGAAGGTGAAGAATCCGAAAGGCGAACCCGGCGGCTGGTACTTCGAGTTCAACAATGAGTTCTATCCCGACGTGGACGACAGCGCCATGGTCTGCCTGGGGCTGAGCCGGGTTGAACATCCGAACGGGCGCTATCAGGCCGAGTCGGTGCAGCGCGCGATCGATTGGATATTGTCGATGCAGTGCAAGAATGGGGGATGGGCGTCGTTCGACAAGGACAACGACCGCATGGTGTTCCAGTATGTGCCGTTTGCCGATCACAACGCCATGCTTGATCCTGCAACCGTCGACATCACGGGCCGCATACTGGAGTGTCTTGCAACCTACGGATACAAGCAGAACCATCCGGCGGTGCAGCGGGCGATCAAATTTATTCGTAAAGAGCAGGAGCCGGATGGAAGCTGGTTCGGACGCTGGGGCGTGAACTACATCTACGGCACGATGCAGGTGTTGCGGGGTCTGGAAGCGATGGCGGTGGACCGTAACGATCCTATGATCCAGCAGGCGGCGGAGTGGATGCGATCGGTGCAGAACGCCGATGGCGGCTGGGGCGAGACGGTGGGGTCGTATGACGATCCGAACCTTAGAGGGCAAGGCGACAGCACGGCGTCGCAGACGGCGTGGGCAATCATGGGACTGCTGGCTGTAGGGGACACGCGCAGCGAATGTGTGACCCGCGGCATGGCGTATCTTCTGCGCACGCAGAAGAAAGACGGTTCATGGGACGAGCTTTTCTACACGGGAACGGGATTTCCGCGCGTGTTCTATCTGATGTACCACTTGTACCGCGAGTATTTTCCGCTGATCGCGCTGACGACTTATTCGAAAGTGATGGCGGAGAAGAGTGCAAGTTAGCAGTCCAGCCTTTAGCATCTCAGCGGCTGTGGTCAGCGGAAAGAGATACGGCGATGAAGTGGAAGGCGTTTGCGGTCTGGATCGCAGTGCCATTTCTGTCTGCGATTGTCGTACCGAAAGCCTTGTACAGATTCTCTGGTCACGCGGAAGGCTCACCCAAATACAGTTTTTGGATATTGTCATTTATTTTGGCAATTTGTACCGTCTTGGCCGCGGTTGGCACTCTCGCAGTTTGGGTATTGCGAATTAGACGAGTTTGGATGGGAGTCATTGGAGGAATAGTTGCAGGTGCGGGAAGCGTGGCCCTTGCGGCTTGGTTTGCGATGACTTTCTACGGTGGTTTTGAGAATGAGATAGGTATTTATCTGGGCGCTCTATCTCTTGGCCCTGGAAGTTGTTTGGCGGGGTCCTATGCGGGTTTCTTGCGCTCTCGAGAAAACCAAGCTGTCGAAAGACGTGGATTGCTGTGAGATTGAAGTCTGAAAGCTGAATGCTTGCTTTTGTTACTGGCGCTACGGGATTTCTGGGCAGTCATGTTGCGCGCGTCCTGGCGGAACAGGGAGCCGAGTTGCGGCTGCTGGTGCGGCCTACGAGCGATCTGCGGAACCTTGATGGCCTGAACGCGGATCGAGTCGAGGGCGATCTGCGCGATGCGGCTTCGATTGAGAAGGCGCTCTCCGGCTGCGACGTCGTATTTCACGTGGCGGCAGACTACCGGCTGTGGGTGCGGGATCCCGACCAGATGTATGGTTCGAATGTCGAGGGGACGCGGTGGTTGCTGGAAGCGGCGCGGAAACAAGGGGTGCGGCGAGTGGTGTACACGTCGAGCGTGGCGACGATGGGCTTCACTATGAACCGCGCCAACGTAGCGGATGAACAGAGTCCAGTCGGCATCGAGGACATGATCGGACATTACAAGCGTTCAAAATTCATGGCGGAGCAAGTCGCAGTCGAAGTCGCGAGATCTGGAGTGGATGTGGTGGTGGTGAATCCCACGACGCCGATTGGCGAGCGCGATATCAAACCGACACCGACCGGGCGAATCGTCGTGGATTTCTTGAAGCGAAAATTTCCGGCGTACGTGGAAACGGGCTTGAACCTGGTGGATGCGACTGAGTGCGCGCGTGGTCATATCCAGGCGCTGGAGAAGGGAAGATCAGGCGAGCGCTACATTCTGGGCGGAGAGAATCTCACGCTGAAGCAGATTCTGGACCGGCTGGCGGCGATCACAGGATTGAAGTCGCCGACCGTAAAGCTGCCTTACATTGTTGCGCTGGCGGCTGGAGTGGTGGATGAGATGGTGACGGGACGGCTTCTGGGGCGCGAGCCGCGCGCGACGATTGACGCTGTGCGCATGGGACGCAAGAGGATGTTTGTGAGTTCAGCGAAAGCGGAACGGGAACTGGGTTGGCGGACGGTTCCAGTGGATGGGGCGTTGCGCCGGTCGGTGGACTGGTTTCGTGACCACGGATATGTCTAGGATCGCCATCATCGCCGCGATGGAACGCGAAGTGCGACCGCTCATCCGAAGCTGGAAGGTCAGGATGATCGAACACGGTGGACGACGGTATCGTCTTTTTGAAAATGGAGACGCAGCTGTGATATGCGGCGGGATTGGAGCCGAAGTCGCGCGCCGAGCTACCGAGGCGGTGATTCGGGAAATTAACCCGGTGCGAGTGATCTCAGCCGGTTTTGCGGGAGCGCTGGATGGTTCCCTGCAGGTTGGGCGTATTCTTGAGCCGCGGACGGTGATCAATGCTGCGGACGGTGTCAGGACAGAAGTCGGATCGGGTGAGGGAATCTTGGTGACTTGCGCGAGCGTGGCCGGCAAGGAGCAGAAAATTCGACTTGGCAAAGTTTATGGCGCGAGTGCGGTGGACATGGAAGCCGCAGCCGTGGCGCAAGGAGCGCAGGCGCGGGGAGTCGAGTTCGCAGCTTTGAAAGCGATTTCCGACGCCGCCGATTTCAGGCTGCCGGCGATGGATCGTTTTGTGGCGAACGACGGGAGCTTTCACACCGTGAAATTTGCGTGTCATGTGGCGCTGCGCCCGTGGCTTTGGGGGACTACCGTTGCGTTGGCGCGGAACACTTCCAAGGCAAGCCATGCGCTTTGCGGCGCGCTCGTGAGTTACCTCGGTCGTGAGAAGCTGAGTCGGAGAACGATGCAGGGTAGCGTGACGGCACGATGAATCATACGGTGGAGGGACGGGCGTCTCTCCCATGCGGCCGGGCGGGGACGCCTGGCGCTCCACTAACAAGCTCGATAGGGGAAACAATAGGGTCTGCTATGGCAATTACTCGGCCATCGACGTTGGTCGTCGAAAGCGAAAGGCGGGAGATTCCTTCCGTGATGAGGGCCGCCGTGTATCGCGGGGTGAACGACGTGCGCCTGGAAGAAGTGCCGGTGCCTGAAATTGGGCCCGGGGAGATTCTGGTTCGTGTCCACACCTGCGGGATCTGCGGGACCGATCTTAAGAAAATCGCTACCGGTTCTCACTCCGCGCCGCGTATTTTTGGTCACGAATTTTCGGGTGTGGTCGCGAAAGTGGGGGAAGGCGTTCGCAAGTTCAGCATCGGCGAACGCGTAGTGGTGTTTCATCACATTCCGTGCGGAGAATGTTATTACTGCCGCCACAAGACGTTCGCGCAGTGCGCCACCTACAAGAAAGTTGGTTGCACGGCCGGGTTTGAGGCTTCGGGTGGAGGGTTTGCGGAATATGTCCGGGTGATGGACTGGATTGTGGAGAAGGGAACGGTGCGAATTCCGGACGGTGTCAGCTTCGAGCAGGCTTGTTTTGTGGAGCCAGTGAATACATGCATCAAAGGTATTGAGACCCTTGGTTTGCAAGCGGAGGAGACGGTGCTTGTGATTGGACAGGGTCCAATTGGTCTAATCCTTGCGACCTTGGCGAAGCGGTTGGGGGCCCGGGTGATTACTTCCGATTTGCATCCGGCGAGGCTTACAATAGCGAATAGCTTCGGCCTGAAACTGACAATTGATGCTTCCAAGGTTGATGCCGGAGAAGTGGTGCGCGGAATGACAGAAGGACGCGGGGCTGATGCCGTGATTTTGGCAGTCGGGGGGAGCGGCCTGATCCGGCCCGCGATGGATGCGGCGCGTCCGGGAGGCCGGGTTTTGCTGTTTGCGCAGACGGTAAGGGGCGAGGCCGCGATTGACCCGGCGGCAGTGTGCGTGGATGAGAAGGCTTTGCTGGGATCCTACAGTGCATCTGTCGAATTGCAGGAGGAATCAGTGCGGTTCGTGATGAATCGTGAAATGGATCTGGAACGGCTCATCAGCCACCGTTTCGCGCTGCAAAGCGGTGTAGAAGCGCTGAATCTGGCTGCCCATCCTCAAGCGGACTCGATGAAGATCGTCATCCAACCGGGCAGCGAGTGGGAAGGACATCAACTGTGAATGGCAAGATGACGGCTGCCGTGCTCTACGGCAAAGAAGACATCAAGATAGAAAGAGTGCCGATCCCGCGTGTGGGTGACGGCGAAGTTCTGGTAAAAGTGCACGTGGCGCTGACCTGCGGCACGGATTTGAAGGTGTATCAGCGGGGCTATCATGCCCGAATGATTGTGCCGCCAGCGTTGTTCGGGCATGAACTGGCCGGCACGGTCGAGGAAGTAGGAGAGGGCGTCCGCGGCTTCAAGAAGGGCATGCGCGTGGTCGCGCTCAACTCCGCTCCCTGCGGCATGTGCTTTTATTGCTCGAAGCACCAGCTAAACCTCTGCGAAGATTTGCTGTTTAACAATGGGGCCTACGCCGAGTACATCCGGATTCCGCGGCGTATTGTGGAAGCCAATATGCTTGTGGTGCCTTCGAATGTGAGTTTCGAAGATGCCGCGATGACCGAGCCGCTGGCGTGTGTTCTCCGAGGCCTGCATGAAACGGGAGTGGAGATCGGCGACACTGTGGCGGTGATCGGGGGCGGACCGATCGGCCTGATGTTTGTGCAGGTGGCCAAGGCAATCGGCTGCAATGTGATCGCGGTCGTCAAGCGCGATTCGCAGGTCGCACTGGCGCGCAAAAAGGGTGCGCACGAAGTCGTGCAGATTACAAAGGTGAAAGATCCAGTAGAGGCGGTACGCGAGTTGAGTCCGGAGAGGCGCGGCGCCGATGTAGCGATCGAAGCCGTAGGGCGCCCGGAAGCCTGGGAGTGGGCGGTGCAGATGGTTCGCAAAGGCGGCACCGTGAATTTTTTCGGCGGGTGCGCGTCGGGAACCAAGGTAGAGTTAGACACCAATCGCCTGCACTACTCGGAAATCACCTTGAAGGCGACGTTCCATCACACGCCGGAGACGGTGCGCCGGGCGTTCGGTTTGATTGCGGAGAAGAAAGTTCTTGGCACCGACTACATAACCGGCGAAGCGCCGCTTTCGCGTTTGCACGATGTGCTGCGCCACATGCTGAACCGCAACGGGGATATCAAGACTGCAATCATCCCGGGTCACTAGTATCGTGACGGTGTGATACCCATGCGATGGAGGGACGGGCGTCTCGCCCGTCCGCCGGGCGGGGACGCCCGGCGCTCCACGAACACGCTGTGTCCTCTGTGGTTAAGAATTTCGATGACAACTGCTGCCGGCCATTCCCCGACTGCGCCGCCGCTCTCCTCCCCTTGGAGTGCGCTGGCGCCGGAGTACGCCATCCCCGACCATGCGCCATCGGAAGCCGAAGCGAGGGAATATTGCCGCCGCCTGGCGCGTTCGCATTACGAAAACTTTTCGGTTGCGTCATGGTTTCTCCCAGCCCATCTGCGGCAGCACTTCTACAACGTCTACGCCTATTGCCGCATCGCGGACGATCTGGCTGATGAGGTGGGCGACACCGCTACGTCTCTGCAGTTGCTCGATCAGTGGGAGACGGAGTTGGGTGCGTGTTATGCCGGTCGGGCGCGACATCCGGTATTTGTCGCGCTTGCGGAAACCGTTCACAAGTTCGAAATTCCGAAACATGAGTTCGCGGATCTGCTGACCGCGTTCCGGCAGGACCAGAGCATCAGCCGCTATGAAACGTTTAACGATGTGCTCGGCTATTGCCGGTTTTCTGCGAATCCGGTCGGGCACCTGGTGCTGTACCTCTGCGGATACCGGGATTGCGAGCGGCAGCAGCTTTCCGATGCCACCTGCACCGCGTTGCAGCTTGCGAACTTTTGGCAAGACGTAAGCGCGGATTTTGCCAAGGGACGAATTTATCTTCCACTTGAAGACCTGCGCCGCTTCGGCGTGAGCGAAGAAGCGATACGAGAGGGCGAAAATACTTCCGCGTTCTGCGAGATGCTTAAGTTTGAAGTCGAACGCGCGAGGGAATGGTTCAAGCAAGGCCTGCCACTAATCGCAAAGGTTGACCGCGCACTGGCCACCGACATTGAACTCTTCAGCCGCGGCGGGCAGGAAATACTGAAGGCAATCGAAGGTCAACATCACGCAGTATTGGGCAGGCGTCCCGCCATCTCCAAGAGCCGCAAGCTGGCGCTGGTCGCCCGTGCCGCGCTGGGGAAGCTGCGATGAGCACCGCCGTGGGAAACGCGCCCGTGCAGTTTTCGCCTACAGCTTCACAGCTTGATATGGCGTACTCCGTCTGTCGGAGCATTGCGCGCTCGGCGGCCAAAAATTTCTATTATGGGTTTGTGGTTCTTCCACTGCGAAAACGCAACGCGCTGAGCGCAGTGTATGCCTTCATGCGGCGCTGCGACGACATCGCCGACGACATCACGCTGAGCCCGGATGAGCGCCACAACAATCTGGCGGAATGGCTGGACAAAGTGCACAGCGCTTTGGCTGCACAACCAACGGATGATCCGGTGCTGCTGGCGCTGACCGATGCGCAGCGCACTTACCAGATTCCGATTGGGCTTCTGGACCAGCTAGCCTTCGGTACGGCTGCGGATCTGGACTACCGCCAAGCAGAGCCCTCGGCCGCTGCACCGCTGGTGGCGCGGTACCAGAGTTTTGAAGAATTGCGCCAGTATTGCTACGGTGTGGCATCGGTCGTCGGACTGGTGTGTATCAGAATTTTCGGATATCGCGATCCCGCCGCGGAGGCGCTGGCCGAACGTTGCGGTCTGGCATTTCAGCTCACAAATATTATTCGTGACGTCAAAGAAGACGTGGCCATAGGCCGGGTTTATCTTCCGCAAGAGGATCTGGCGCAGTGGGGTCTATCTGCCGCCGACCTGGCCGCGCCGCAAATTGATATTGCCCGCATCCGTCCGCTGCTGGCGATGGAGGCCGACCGGGCTCGCGACTGCTACCGCGCCGGAGAAGAACTAATACCGCTGGTGAATGAAGACAGTCAGCCCGCCCTGTGGGTGCTCATTACCATCTACCGTCGCCTGCTGGAAAAGATTGCTTCGAAACAGTACGACGTCTTCAGTGAGCGCGTCCGATTAACGGTTCCCGAGAAGCTTGCCGTCTTGGGAAAGGGAATGCTGAATCGTCTGCTGTGATGCCGCCCTCGATCGATTCTAATACGACACATTTTTCCACAGTCGCCGTAGCCGGAGGCGGGTTAGCCGGCCTTGCCGCTGGATGCGCACTGGCGGAAGCCGGCTTTCGCGTGACCCTGTTTGAGCGCCGCCCTTATCTCGGTGGGCGTGCCTCTTCTTATCAACATCCCGGCACCGGCGAAATTGTCGACAATTGCCAGCATGTGTTGCTCGGCTGCTGCACCAACCTGCTTGATTTCTATGGGCGCGCGGGAGTTCAGGACAAGATTCGCTGGTATGAGAAGCTGACGTTTCTGGAGCCTGGAGGACGGGCGTCCGTGATCGCACCGTCGAGGCTCCCCGCTCCGCTGCACACCGCTTTGGCATTTCTCCGGGCAGACTGTTTGAGTTTTCGCGACAAGATAGCGATCAGCCGCGCCATGGCAGCGCTGGTCCCGGCGGCTCCAGCGGATTGCGGCGAGTCGTTTCTCGACTGGCTAAAACGCCACGGACAAACTGAGCCAGCCATCGAGCGTTTCTGGAAGACAATACTGGTCAGCGCCTTGAATGAAGATCTCGATCAGGTTTCCCTCCCCTATGCGGCGCAGGTGGTGCGCGAGTCGTTTCTTAAATCCGCCGCCGCCGGACGCATGGGAATTCCAAGCGTGCCGCTTACCGACCTGTACCGCACTGCAGGAGACTACATTCGCGCCCGCGGTGGGGACATCCAGTTGCGCGCCGGCGTGGAGTCGTTTCGAGCGGACGCCTCCGGGGTAAGTGTGACGGCCAACGGGCAGGAGCAGAGATTCGACTATCTGGTTATGGCTGTTCCGTTCGATGTGCTGGGGCGCATGTTGCCCGATACTTTGTTGGCCGCGCCTTTGGTCGCCGCACTCGGCCAGTTCTCGACGTCACCGATCACCGGCATCCATCTCTGGTTCGATCGTCAAATCAGCGACCTTGATCACGCCGTCCTGCTCGACCGCACCATTCAGTGGATGTTTCACAAATCGCGACTTATCGAAGCTCGCGAAAACGATGCTCGGAATAACGGCAGCGGGAGCTACGTTGAGCTGGTTGTAAGCTGTTCCCGAAGCCTGATTGAAAAGTCGAAGGCGGAGATCGTGGAGATGGCGGTGAAAGAAGCGCAGGAATTTTTCCCGGGTGCGCGCGAAGCGAGACTGCTGAAATCGACTGTGATCAAGGAAATGCACGCCACGTATTCGCCGCGTCCGGGAATCGACCAGCACCGGCCGAAGCCCGAAACGGCATGGCCGCGAGTCTTTCTGGCAGGCGATTGGACCGCGACCGGCTGGCCCGCCACCATGGAGGGCGCGGTTCGCAGCGGGTATCTTGGGGCGGAAGCATTGGCGAGGTTCGCCGGCAGGAAAAGGCCCAGTTTTCTGGTCCCCGATCTCGCCCCGAGTGGCTTGATGAAACTGTTTGGATGAGATGTACTTCGCCGATGCGCGGACCTTCCTCGACTTCAATTACTTCGGTTTGAAATCCTGGGTTACCTGGATGCCCTTCTCAAGAAGTTTCGCGGAACATACGATCTTATAAACATGCCTGAGCGCACCAACGAAGAAGACGATCGCCGCAGTAGTCCGCGATTCCTCTGCGGTGGTCAGGTGAAGATCAGTTGCCTACCGTCAGACGGCATTGTTTTTCCCGGGAATATCCGCGACCTGGGCCTCGGCGGATGCTGTGTCGATACCACGCTGCCGATTGATCATGGCGTGCGAACTGAAATTGTCGTGCGCGTCAACGCTGCTTTGTTCCGGGTCGTGGGTGAAGTGAGGGCGATTCGGGGCGGCTCCGCAGCTTGCGTAGAGTTCGTTCACTTGAGTGCCGGCGGAAAAGCCATACTCGTAGACCTGGTCAGGGAGTTGGCGAGGTTGCAGACGGTAATGAACAAGCTCAGATCTGACCGCCGCGAGATGGATGCGGAGTCGTTCCGCAGGCAACTGGAAAACAGAAAGCTTCAAGCGGCGATGTTGAGCGGGCGGTTTCGTTTCCTGGGGACAAACCCGGAAGCAGAGAGTTCGGGAGAGAGTTGGGAAGCAAGTTCGGGAGGGGACCAGCCTACATCCGGGGGCAAGGATGTGATCGGGGAAGGGCAGCCGCTTGTGATCCCCGTCGATCTATTTGGTTAGTGCAATTCAGATCGCCATCAGCACCACGCCACCGGCTACCAGCAATGCCGCAATCCAGCGCCGACGCCCCACGCGTTCGTGTAGGAATATGCGTGCGGCGACCGCGTTGGCCACAAAGGTGAGTGAGGCCGAAGCGGGCACAACCAAACTGAGATTTCCCCACGAAAGGCCGAAGAGAAGACTGTAGAACGCGACCCCCATTGCCATCAAGCCGAGAGCGAACGTAGGGGTTGCAAGCACGCGCCCAAGCACCGCCAATACCCCGCGCCGCTTCCAGAGTTCACCGACGTCTCCAACTCGTTTCATGGAGTAGGAAAGCAGCACGTCTCCGGTGGTCGAGGCCAGAATGATGAGCCCAATCGCGGCCCAGGCGTAGAGGTCTTTCAAGACTCCACCTCAGGGGAAACCGCGGCACGGGGAACCTCTGGGGACTCCCGCTGTTCGGGAACCGAGGTAACCGAGGGACCAGCGGCGACAGAGCCGACGCCGGCGGCGATGAGCGCGATTCCGAGCCAGCGCGTCGGCGAGATTTCTTCATGAAGACGGAAGTGCCCAATCAAAGCGACGAGCACATAGGCGAGCGATGTGGCCGGCAGAACATAGGTGAGGTCGGCCCAGGAAAGCGCGGACATGTAACAGGCGAAAAACGCCAGCAGAAAAAAGATTCCCGCGGCTACCCAGGGATTGAGGATGGCGAGTAGAAGGCCGGAAAGATCGTGCGGGGAAACATGGCCGAGAGCTTTCATACCGCGAGCCAGCAGGGAATCGCCCGCTGTGCTGAAAACGGTGATTCCCGCCAGGACGAAGTATTTTCGAAATGTCACTTGATCTCCGACTGCTTATGATTGCTGTGCAGCATAACTGCATTATTTCACATCGGGTGAGCGGGACCTTGCGCTCCACTCCGCGAATCGCGCTACAATCAAGCGCGCATGGACAAGCGTTACCAAGTGTTTATCAGCTCGACGTATGCCGACCTAAAAGAGGAACGGCGAGCTGTGATTCAAACGGTTATAGAGTCGAACTGCATACCCGCAGGGATGGAGTTGTTTCCGGCTGCTGATGAGGAACAGCTAGCCTTTATCAAACGAGTGATAGACGATTGTGACTATTACCTTCTCATCGTCGGTGGAAGGTACGGCTCGGTTGACGAAAGTGGAATTAGCTACACGGAGCAAGAATACGATTACGCGGTGAGTCGCAGCCTTAAGGTCATCGCGCTACTTCACGAAAATCCGGGGAAGATTTCGTTAGAAAACTCGGAGCCGGAACCGGCAGGCAGGGAGAAGTTGCGGAAGTTTAGGGATAAGGTTTCCAGTGGACGCCTTGTGAAGTTCTGGAAGGACGCGGCAGAGCTGCCTGGTCTAGTGTCGATAAACCTGTCGCGCGCAATGAATGCGTATCCGGCCGTTGGTTGGGTCAGGGCTGACAAAGTAGCGAACGTAGAAGTTCTCGGCGAAATCAATGAAGTCCGGAAGCAGAATACCGAGTTACAGGTGGAGATCGGTAAATATCAGGAGGCGTTAGCTAGGCTTGCCTCACCTCCCGCTCTAAAGGACTTGGCCGGGTTGGATGAGGAAATCAAACTCGCAGGCAGGTACTGGAGCAACTTCTACAATGGCTTTCGGATCTGGCACGTTAAAACGACATGGCGCAAGATTTTTGCGTATATTTCCCCCTACTTGCTGAAGGTTCCTACTGCCAAGACAGTTAAGGGAATTCTCGCGCCCGCATTAGTCAAGGACGCGAGCGTTGGAGAGGAGAAGGTCCAAAACGAAGAGATGGATGACCAAGATTTTCAGACCGTCGGAGTTCAGTTGAGGGCGCTGGGACTAGTAAAGATTGAACATACTCAAACCATGTCGGGCGGTATGAACCTCTTCTGGTCGTTTACCGCCGCAGGTGAGCGACTTATGGTGGAGACTCGGGCGATCCGAACAAAAAAACCTGCCGCCGGCAAATCCGTCATCTGACGCCCACGGCATCCTAGTGGCCGGGCGGGGACGCCCGGCGCTCCATTAAGCCGCTAGGCCTTGACCGGTGCCGGGGCAGTCGATTCTTCCTTGCGGTTTTCCTTGACCCACTTATGTCGCTGCGAGCGCAGCTTAAGGAAGGTCCGAGCATCTTTGTACAAGCGCTTGCGTTCGGAGTTGTCGAAAATAGCCTTCCTCAAAATGCGGTACGCAGCCTTTGGGCGGAAATAATAAGCGTCGTAGAACTGATGGACTGCCTCCATAATTTCCGCGGCAGGCAGGTCGGGATATTCGATCTGCACCATCTGGTGGCCGCCATCGTCGACCATTTTGGTGTCGCTGGTCATGAAGCCATTTTTCATTGCGAACTCGTGCAGTTCCGTTCCAGGGTAAGCATGCGCCACTGAAACCTGAATTGTTTCCACGTCGAGTTCCTTGGCGAAGTTGATCGTGTTCTTGATGGTCTCGCGAGTTTCTCCCGGCAGGCCGAGGATGAAATCGCCGTGGACCACCAGTCCCAGCTTGTGGCAATCCTTGGTGAACTGGCGGGCGCGCTCGATGGTCGCACCTTTCTTGATGTTCTTCAGAATCTGTTGATCGCCCGATTCGTAGCCCACAATGAGGAGCCGGCAACCGGCTTCCTTCATGGCCTTAAGCGTTTCGTAGTCAGTGGTGACGCGCGATGTGCACGACCAGGTCAGTTTCAGCGGTTTCAACTTGGCGCACAATTCGACGGTGCGGGCCTTTTGCAAATTGAAGGTATCGTCGTCGAAGAAAAATTCCTTGACGTAGGGCCAGTAGTCTTTCGCCTTGGCCATTTCACGCGCCACGTCGTCGGTGGAGCGCTTGCGCCATGGGTGACCGCTGAGCGTCTGGGGCCAGAGGCAGAACGTGCATTGCGCCGGGCATCCACGGGTGGTGTAGAGAGACACAAAGGGATGGAGCAGGAAAGGCACGTTGTAGCGGCGGACATCCAAGTCGCGGCGGTAAACGTCGGTCACGTGCGGCAGGGCGTCGAGATTCTCGATGGTCGGCCGGTCGGGATTGTGCAGCACGTGCCCATTCTTGCGGTAGGATATGCCAAGAATATCTTCGATGGGTTTGCCCTGGGCGTATTCGACGATGGAGTAGTCGAATTCCTTGCGGCAGGCTATGTCAATGACCTTCGCTTCCATCAAAGACTTCTCGGGCAGCACGCTGACGTGGGGTCCGACGAAGGCGACTTTGATGTGAGGATTGCTATCTTTGATGGCCTCAGCGATGCGGACGTCGCCGGGGAATCCCGGAGTGCTGGTGAACAGCACAAGCAGTTCGTAGTCCTTGCAGGTGCGGATCGTTTCTTCCGCCGTGATGTGGTGAGGCGGGGCGTCGAGCAACCGCGCGCCTTCGAGCATTCCCGTTGGATAGGCGAGCCAGACCGGATACCAATACGATTCGATCTCACGCGTAGCGGGCCAGCGCGAACCTGCGCCCCCATCGAAATTCTCAAACGAAGGCGGATTCAAAAACAGTGTTTTCAATGGCATATTGTAAGTCTCTATTTTAGCATTCTTCGGAGCAAACAACCCGCAACCGACGCTACCATTCCGGTACGTCCCAAACGGCGTTGAAAAGCGTGGAAAGCTTCATCTAAGTGTGCCTTAGGGGGGCTGAAACCGCAAAAGAACCTTGCCGAACGTCGTTTTGGCGCATTGAGGCGCGAGAATCGTGTAGCGGCTGGATGCGCTGTCGGATGCGTCATTTTGGAGCGGGGATTGGCAGCGCCCACTTTTCCAAATCTCCGGTGGCCCGCAGCAGGTTCACGCGGACTCGCTGGTACTCAAAATCAGCGTCCTGAAAAAGCAGATAGCGTTCGGCTGCCTGCACCCGCGCATCGGCCAACTCGTGCAAGGTGCCAGTCTTGGCGTCGATGCGGGTTTGGGCCGCTTCCAGACCCGATTGTGCCAGTTGATATTCCAACTTTGCCACCTCGCGGGCGGCATCGAGTTGCTCAGCGGCACGCTGTAGTTTCAGTGTTTCCTCCGCCACCTGATTGCGAATGGCCTCCGCTTGTTTCCTCGCCTTGAGAGCTTCGGCCTCAGCCGCCTCGGCCCGTGCGCGTTGGCTGGTGTTGAACAGCGGGATGCGCAGGGCAAAGCCGATCGTGGCATTGTCCTGCTGGAAGTGAGTGTAGTACTGGCTGTAGTTGTTGAAGGTGGAAAGCCGCGCATACTGAGCAGAGAAATCGAGCGATGGGTACAAAGCGCGATGCTCGCCCAAAGCTCGCATCGCTTCCGCCAGAGAATGGTGCTCGGCCAACTTGATGGCGGGGCTGGAGGCAATCGCTTTCCGCGAAAGATCTTCTTCCGCAGTGACGGGCGGCAAAACGGGAATGGTTTCGGGCGCGAGTTCGATGGAGGAAATCGGCAAGCCGGTGAGGGTCGAAAGGTGGCGACGAAGGACCTCGGCGGAGCCACGCGCCTCGATTCGGTGTAGGCGGACGCGCGCTGCGGTGAGCTTGGCTTTGTTCAAGTCCACGGCGCTGTCCACGCCTTCGTGCAGGCGCGCCGTCACCGCTTGTTCCATTTGTTGCGCCTGAGCTTCGTCCTGCTGCAAGCGCAGGAGTCGCGCCTCCCACCTCGCCAGCTCAGCATAAGTCAGCACGACATCCTGGATGACGGCGTCGCGCTGATCTTTATCTTGAAACTCGGACGCATGCCACTCAATCTTCGCTGCGTTCAAGAACTGCCGCTGGGCAGGGTTGAAAACCGTACTTTGCGCTACGGCATTCACCAGTGCCGGCGCGGACCCTCCGATGGCGAGGGGGTTTCCATAGGACCAGCCAAGGCCCGAACCGACGGTGACTTGCGGCAAGTAATTGTTGCGAAGTTCCCGGTAGGAGGCGAAGGCGCGCTGCACGTCGGCATTGGCAATCGCCGAAGTCGTGCTGTGCGCGAGCGCCAGCCGAATGGCTCGTTCGAGGGGTAATGGTTCAGCCTGGACGCGCGCTGCGATCAGTAATACGGCCGCAAATAAGGCGAGCAGCTTTTTGCCGTGCAAAGGCGGCACTCGGAGAGTCATCTCGTCACCTTCATCTCGTCACTACATGGATCAGGCCGCGGCTGCGCAGCGATGCACAAATTGTAGTGTGCCGGGCGCGAGCCGCGCAGTGGCTTTTGAAAGTCATTTGAGATGCCAGTAGGCCCAGGTGAAATCTCGCCATCCTCAGTGGGCAACTCGGTTGAGTGCTTGCTGGGCTATACCGAAGTTCCGGGCCAGTGACAAGGAAGCGCGGTATTCCTGGGCAGCACCTGCTTTGTCTCCTTGTTTTTCCAGCAACATGCCCAGCAGATAGTGGGCTTTGAACGCGGGAGCCGCCTCTACCGGGCCGGCGGCGAGATAGCGGTGCAATAGTTCCGTGGCGAACGGATAGCTGCGACCGGCGCGATACAGCATACCGGATGCTTCAAACAGAACATCGAGTTTAGGAATAGGCGCCTGGCTAAGTTTGACGATGGCTTGCTCCATTTCGTCGAAGCGCTTCTGGCGACGGAGAAATAAAGCAAGGTTGAGCCACGCTTCCGCGTCACCCTGGCTGAGGTCGATGTACTGGTGATATTCCCGTTCGGCGGTGGTGGCGTCTTTTTTCTGTTCGGCGAGACGCGCGTAAACCCAGTGCTCACGGGCGGGGTTCACGGTTGCAATGGACCGCGCTTGCTCTCGGGCCTTCTGTTCTCCGCCACCGACAATTCCCGGCGCTGCAAGATAGAACTCCGCCAGATCGAGCCGGGCATCCACGTCTTTCGGATTCAGTTGCACCGCGCGCTCGAATTCTCCGCGCACCTTTCCGGCCAGACTTGCCGCCGATATGAAATTTACCCGATCCGCTTTTTCGCCGTACACGCGACCCAGCCACAGATGGAAGAGGCTGTTGGCCGGATCGAGCGAGACTGCTTTCCTGCAGAAGGATTCCGCACGGTCCCATTCTTCGAGTGTGAAGTAAGCACGGCAGAGAAGGTTGGACGATTCCGCATCCGCAGGAGAAGAAGAGAGACGGCCATTCAATTCGGCGATGGCCTCATCGATGTGGCCGGCCGCCAGCTTGTCCTTGGCAGAGTCCGCGAAGCTGGCGGTCAACGAAGCAAAGAGCAATAGTAAAATGAGCACCACTCTGGAAGCGCGCGTGATCATCTAGAACTTGACCTGGGTTCCGTCGCCAATCGGTTTGCCGTTCGACGAATTGATCGCCACCACGTCTTTGGCGGAGAGGCCGCGTTTTATTTCAACCTGGGTGAGATTGGAAAGGGAAGTCTCGACTTCCCGGCGCTTGAGTTCGTGGCCGGAAACCTGCAAGACATACGGCTTGGAGTCGTCCATGCGCACAGCCTCTCGCGGTACCACCAGCACGTTGTCGTGCTCGGCAACGACGATCGTCACACCGACGTTTATATTGGGCAAGAGCTTCAAATCCTTGTTATCTACGATGCTGGTCGTCTCGCCGACGTTGCGCGAACCGCGCAACCTAACCGTAGATGGGATGGCCGTCACGATGGCCGGCCACACCCATCCAGGGACGGCGTCCCAGGTAATCTCGATGGGATTTCCGGGAGCCAGCCTGCCAACATCGGGCTCATCGACGAAAGCGCGGACCAGCACTTTTCGCAGATTGGCCACTTGCAACAGAAGATCTCCAGCCGCAACGAAGCCGCCTTGCTTGGCGGGCAGCGAATACACGATGCCATCGAAAGGAGCGCGGACATTGGATTTCGCCAGAACGTTCTGCGCGGCATCGTAGGCGGCCTGCGCTTCCGCTTGCTGAGCCTCGACGCGCGCTAACTCCGCATTCGAATATCGTTTGGTCTGCTTTTGCCGGAGAAAGGTGAGTTGGGCATCGGCGCGGGCAAGAGCGTTTTCCGCTTCTCGCGCTTCTCCCGCCGAGGCTGCGCCCTGCCGCTCAAGTTTTTTCAGCGCCTCCAGATTGCGTTGCGCGGAATCGCGGTCGGTGCCAGCCTTTACCAGTTGGGCTTCGAGGCTGAGCACGTCTTCCTGGTTCCCGCCTCGTTTCGCGGCGCTCAGATCGGCCTGCGCTGCTCGCAATTGCGTCCGGCTACGAGCCGCCTGAGCCCGCGCGTCGGCGTCATCCAGAACGACCAGCAACTGGCCCTTCTTGACGGAGTCGCCTTCCTTGACCAAAACGCGCCGCACACTGGTCGAGACCGGAGCGTGGGCCTCAAAGTTATTGACCGGCTCAATTTTTCCATTGGTGGAAACCAGGCTGCGGATCACGCTCTGCTCGACGATGGCGGTTCGCACCGGCACTGCGTCATCGCGATGCGAGACGAAAGCAGCGAGGACGATCACCGCCCCGAGGATCGCAAGCGCCGTTACCCACCAACGCCGCGGCTGGCGTCCCGAACTGTTTCCATTCAATGGCATGCAGAGAAGAACGTAAGTTTCAATGTATATCATCCACGCGCTGCGGCGAGCTGGCAAATGCACGTTGCGGACTTGCCTGCTTAGATGCATCGCGCAGACGGTCTGCGTCAGGCGCAGTGCGGGATTGTTCCTGAATTACGCAGGCTCGGACGGCGCTCGTCCGGGGGGGGCGACCGTGGCTCGCCGTTGTTGTCTCGGCCGATCGATTGTGAATCCGCTCTAGGTACAATAGGCAGATGCGAAAGCCTCCCCGTTCCACATCTCCCCGCTACAGTGCGGAGCACGCCAGCGCCGGTCTTGATCACGATTTCCCGGAAATTGAAACCTGGCCGAACCAGTTTCCGGGATACGAGATTGTTGTGGAGGATCCCGAATTCACGTCCGTCTGCCCGAAGACGGGCTTGCCGGACTTTGGCAACATCGTGATTCGCTACCAGCCCGATCGCCTGTGCCTGGAGTTGAAATCGTTAAAGGAATATCTCCAGGCGTATCGAAACCTGGGAATTTTTCAGGAGAACATTGTGAACCAGGTGCTTGAGGATGTCGTTCGCTGGGCCAAACCGGTGTGGGCAGAGGTGAAAGGTGAGTTTCGTCCGCGCGGGGGGATTTCGACAGTCGTGATAGCGAGGTGGCCGAAGGAGAAGAAAAGTCAGAAGTGATTGGGAGTGTGCTGAGGCTTCCCCCCGCACTCTAGTGGGACGCGGCCGCCGCCTTCCGCGCGCCCTCTTCTTCGCCGTGTTATATTCCCACGCTAAGTGACTCCGGCCAAACTCTATCCCCGAACCGCGCTGGCTCTGCTGACCGCGCTGAACCTTTTGAACTACATTGACCGCTCGGTGTTGTTTGCCGTGCAGCCGCTGGTGCAGTCGGAATTCCATCTCTCCAATACCCAGGTGGGATATCTCACCAGCGCTTTCCTCGGGTTCTATATGGTAGCGGCGCCATTTGTAAGCCCGCTGGCCGACCGCTATTCGCGCAAGCGGATCATCGTGCTCGGCGCGATTTTCTGGAGCGCGCTGACGTTGCTCACCGCCTTCACCCACACCTACTGGGAGTTGCTGGTGCGGCATACGCTGGTCGGCGTGGGCGAAGCGACCTTCGTCACCATCGCACCCACGTTCGTCGCGGACCTTTTTCCGGAAAGTAAACGCGGCCGCATCTTTGGCGTGTTCTACATGGCCATCCCCGTGGGAACAGCGGTTGGATACCTGCTCGGCGGCAAACTCGGTCCCGATTTCGGTTGGAGGTTTCCTTTCTACATTGCCGCGGCTCCGGGCTTCCTGTTGGCGCTGGCCATTGCCTTTCTTCCGGAGCCCCCACGCGGCCAATTTGACTCCCTGAAAGAAACTCCGGAGCGGGGAACGATTTTCGGGCTGGCGCGAAATCCCGCGTTCTGGTTCGTCACGCTCGGCATGGCAGCGGGCACGTTTTCTCTCGGTGGAATACAGGTGTGGATGCCAACTTTCCTGTCGGTCGCGCGGGGCTACAGTCTGAAACAGGCCAACGAAATCTTCGGCGCAATCGTTGTGGTCTGCGGCATCGTGGCTGCTCTGGCGGGTGGTTGGTTGGGAGATCGCTTGTTGCCCCACATGAAGGGCTCCTATTATTTTGTCTCGGCGCTCAGCATGGCTTTGGGAGTGCCGTTCATGATTGTCGCCCTTTTTGCGAAGGGACCCATCATGCTGCCCGCGATCGCGCTGGCAGCGTTTTTTCTGCTGGTGAATACCTCGCCGTTGAATACCGCGCTGGTCAACGCGGTGGGCGCGCACATCCGCGTTACGGCGATCGCAGTGAACATATTTCTTTTTCATCTGTTCGGAGATGTGCCTTCGCCAACCTTGATGGGATACGTGGCCGACCGCCACTCGCTCCAGGCCGCCTTTATTCTGCCTGTGATCGCCATGGGCATTTCCTCTGCCGTACTATTTTACGGCATGCGATTTGCCCCACCACTGCGGGTCAGTGAAGATTCGGCGGCATCGCAAGTCCCCTCGGGAGCATCTTCCTAAGCAGAATGCACTGGCAAACATTTCAAACGTTTCACTGGATAGCAGGCGGCATCCTCGCACTGGCCTGGTTTTCGCGCATCGTGGAAGCGGCATTTGGCATGCCGCATATCGCCGATATCGCGCGGCCCGAATGGGACCGCGGGCCGACGACCCCAAATGGCGAGCCTAGAGTCAGCATTATCGTTCCGGCACGCAACGAGGAAGAAGATATTCGCGAGACGCTCGTGCAGTTGCTCGCCCTCGATTACTCGAACTACGAAATCATTGCCGTCAACGACCGCTCGACGGACCGTACCGGCCGGATCATGGATGAGGTTGCCGCGAGCGCTGCGAATGTTTTTTTCGATGCCGCCCTCTCGCCAGCGGACGCAGAGGCGGACAAGAGTGTCCGCCCTAGACGGCTGAAGGTGATCCACATTGCGGAACTGCCATCGGGGTGGCTCGGCAAGACGCACGCCATGTGGACGGCCTGCCAGCAGGCGACCGGCGACTGGTTGTTATTCACCGATGGCGATGTACTGTTCAAGCCCGACGCGCTTCGACGCGCCGTCGCCTATGCCGAAGCGGAGCGGGCCGACCACGTAGTCCTTTTCCCGCGCATGATCATGAAGCGGCCGAGCGAGAAAATGATGATCGCATTCTTTCAGGCGCTTTTCGTTTTCGGACACCGTCCGTGGAAAGTTGCCGATCCCAAAGCGCGCGACCACATGGGCGTGGGCGCCTTCAACATGGTTCGGCGATCGGTGTATGACGCGGTCGGGACGTATCGCGCCTTGCGCATGGAAGTGCTCGACGACATGAAACTGGGTAAGGTGATCAAAAACGCAGGCTTCGCGCAGCGCAATGTTTTTGGAGAAGATCTGATTTCCCTTCACTGGGCCAAGGGTGCTTTCGGCATCGTCAACAATCTCACGAAGAACTTTTTTGCCGTGCTTTCTTTCCAGTGGCCGCGAACCGTGGCCTGCATCGTGGGCCTCGGCTTTCTGAATCTCGGGCCATTTCTTGGCGTCTGGCTGGCCCATGGATGGGCGCGAATTCCATATGCCATTGCGCTAGGCTCGCTGTTTCTGATTTATTACGGCATGTCGGTCAGGTCGGCCGTCCCGTCCTATTATTTCTTCCTGCATCCGGTCAGCGCCAGTTTGTTCATGTACACACTGTTGCGCTCCATGGTTCACACTCTCGCGAACGACGGCATCGTATGGCGGGGGACGAAGTATCGGCTAGAAGAGTTGCGCAAAGGGATGGTGTGAAGTAAGTCACGAGTAACTGTGCTGACTCGCAGGTGTCTGGGTGACATCGCGTATTGCATTTTCCGGGCGCCAGATTCTACTATTGAGGTGCGCTACAGGTAGCAGTTCATGTCTAAGAATGGCGCACTTTGTCTGAATGGGACAGTCTGCCCCCGCATCCCCACGGGAGACAGTCTGATTTCAATTTCGCAAAGGCTGGAACGCCTCCTTAACCGGCAACTTCAATAAGTCGCTTGGCGTGACGGCGGATTTCGGCGGCGCCTACAAGACGGTCAACGTTGGGGGCGTCAACGTGTCTACTAAGCTTTACACCTATACCGGCGGTCCTGTTGTGAATCTGAATTCTGGGGGCAAGGTAAACCCATTTGTCCACGCACTGTTCGGAGGGGCCCATGCGAGCGGGTCGGCATCGTTTGGCGGGTCGTCCGGGTGGGCCTCCATTAACGGGTTCACCATGATGTTCGGTGGCGGCGTAGATGCCAAAGTCAACAGCGCCATCGCGGTTCGTGTCATTCAAGCGGACTGGGCTTACTTTCGTTTTAATGGAGCCAGCGACAGCCACAACGTGAGAATCTCAACCGGTATCGTGTTCCGCTTCTAGGTTTGCAGTAAGTGACTGAGGCTGTTTGAAGCCGTCGTGCTCAAGCAGCCTTTTTACTGGGGCTCTTCCGGATCTTCGATTGAAATCGGCGAGCCCTGCTTCTTGTGCTTCGTTTTTTTGGCTTTGGGATGGCTGAACTTCCCGGGGCTGTAGCGGCCATGGCGCTCGACGTCATAGTCCGTGGGTACCGGAGGAACCACGAGGAAAGCGCCTTCGCCCAGTTGTTGGGTGTGGCGCAAGATGATCTGCGCGCGTCCGTTGTAGTCCTGGATCGTACCCTTGATTTCAATCTGTTGGCCTTCGAGCTGGCGAAGGTCGCCAACTTTTCTGAGGTCGTCCGGAAATACGATCACGGTGAAGGGACACGCCTTTGAATCTTTGCAGAAGTTGAGGAAGGTGACGCCGTTGCTGCCATCTTCCACGAGCAGCACGGTTCCGCTGACGCACTGGGTCGCGCCGACATGCTTGCTGGCTTCGGCGAATGAGACGCAGTCGTGCTTGGAAGGATTGCTCGCGGAGCAAACCCCGCTCATTGTAATCACGGCAGCAAGAACGGTCCCGAGCAAAAAAGTCAGAGTAAGGAAACGCATGAGGGCTGAGGCGCAAAGAAGTGCGTCCTCAGTTTTATTGTAGGCGTGGAGAAGAGATCCCAAGCGAAGCGACACGAAAAGTTTCGCGGCCACTTCCCGAAAAGGGAACTTGCGGCACCGGGATCCCCAGCACGCCTGGTTTTGGCGTGATGGGGTGGAGCGCCGAGGCCGGGCCTCGGCCTGCCATAGTTCTGGCGGCTACAAGCACCGCGCGTGCTGCTACTTGCTGAAAGACTTCACCGCTTCTACCTCTTCGTCCTTCACATCGAAGACGGTGTAGAGCTTGGTGATCTGGAGCAGGTCGTGCACTTTCTTGGTGAGGTTGAGCAGTTTAAGTTCTCCGCCCTGGTTTTTGGAAGTGGTGAAGGCGCTGACCAGCTCGCCGATACCTGAGCTGTCGATATAGTTCACGTCGCCGAGGTTCAACAGGATCTTTTTCTGTCCCTTGGAAAGCAGGTCGCGCACCGTTTCACGCAGAACTATGCTGCCTTCGCCGAGGGTGATTCGGCCGCTAAGATCGACAATCGTGACGCCATCCACCTGACGAGTACTGGACTTCATGCTCACTGGGGAGCCTCCTTGGAGTCCGCGGGGTTACCGTGGACATGCTTGACCATTCTAAGTTCGGTGCCCGTTTGGGATGGGTGGATTTCCACCACATCCATGAACGAGCGTATCAGGAAAATGCCTCGCCCCGATGTTTTCATCAGGTTGTCCGGCGCCAATGGATCTGGAATCTTGCTGGCGTCAAGCCCTTTGCCCTGATCGCGGATGCTGATGACAAGGTCGTGGGCGGTACGTTCAAACGCAAGTGTGACTTTCTTGCTCGGGTCGTAGGCATTGCCATGCAAAACCGCGTTAACGGCGGCTTCTCGCACCGCCATGGAGATCTTCATGATCTCCTCGTCGTCAAAGCCAGCTTCCGCGGCCATGCGGCCAGCTGTTTCTTCGGCGTTGTTCACCGTCTCCAGCGTCGAATCGAGCGTATAGGAGACGCGGTCTACGGACATAGAGCGAACGGTTCCCTGAGTAGGCCTTCGCCTCGCTAGCGACGTTGACGCCGGACTCATCGTGCTGGTCCGAATGCGGTTGACGGGCGAATTGAGAGTTTGCCTGTAGGTCTCGGAAAAGTCAACGTGATACCCGAGGTTGTCCTTCCAGCCCAGACAAAGCGGCCACATTTCATAGTGCACTTGCACTGCGCACGGCTGCGAAGAATCGCTTTAGCTTGGTCGCATCCAGCTTGCCATCGATTCGCACGCCCGAACACAGATCGAGCCCGTACGGGCCCACCCCTTCCATTGCCTCGCCTACGTTCTCCGGCGTGAGTCCTCCAGCCAGAAACAACGGGATGTCGATGCGTTCCCGGATTGCGCGACTGACGTCCCAATCGTGAGTTCTGCCCGTGCCGCCCAATTCCTTGACCGTGAGTTTCTGGTTGCCGGAGTCGAGCAGGATCGCGTCCACATGCGGCGCCACCCGCGCGGCCTCCTCTACGGACTCGGGACCTGCCACGTGGACGACCTGAACCACCGAAATGCCAGGCAAAGCATCCTTCAGATCGCGATGTGTGCCGCTGGTGAGATGGTCGCAGATCTGGATGGTGTTGGTCCGGCAGAAGCGCTGTTGCCGGATGATGTCGGCAACTCTTTGCCGCGAAGTCAGCAGAAATGTTCCGATCGCAGGTGGAACGGTCGCGGCAATCTCCGCGATAAGCGCATCGCTGATGACGCCCGGCCCACTCGGCATGTTTGAAACCAGGCCCAGCGCGGATGCGCCACACTGGATGGCCAGAGCCGCTTCGTCAATACTGCCGATGCAGCAAATTTTTACTCGTGGTGTAAGCGTTGGTTTCATGGGATTTTCCCCGTGATCCTCTGTGTCCCCCGTGGTAAAAGCCTTTTGAAACTACAGGGGACACAGAGGTACGCAGGGTAGAACAACGAGTTGTCAGAATCCTACTCGCCGTAAGGAACCCAGATGTTCTTCACCTGGATCGCGTGTTCAAGAAACCAGCGGCCCTCGGCCAGTTTCGGGTTGAACCAGTCGATGGAGCGGCCTTCGTTTGTCCAAACCTGCTTCAGATTGCCCACCGACATTGCCTTGGCGGCCGCCGCGCTGGCCTCATCGCCGAAGCACCAGATGGCATCGACGTCGTCGTGTTCGGCGAGTGTCTTCAGAAGCTGCGACGTATATCCGGTCACAATATTCAATGCGCCGCCGGGCAGATCGCTGGTATCGAAAAGCTGGTAGAGATCGCCGGTAATCAAAGGATAGGCTTCTGAAGGAACGGCAATGACCGTGTTTCCCATGGCGAGAGCGGGCATCACGAGTGAAAGAAAACCGAGCAGCGGCGCCTCCCGCGGGCAGATGAGGCCCATCGTCCCAATCGCCTCGTTCATTGCAATCGCAACATTCCGGAACGGAGGAATGTGCACTGCGCCGTCAAACTTATCGGCCCACGCCGCATACGAGAAGATGCGTTCGATACCGAGATTCACTTCCGCGGCAGCCTGCTTTTCGCCTACAACGGCGGAGAGGCGATGCGCAATTTCGTCGCGCCGTTGTGAAAGATTCTCCGCGCTGTAGTAAAGAACCTGGGCGCGATTGTGCGCGGTAGCCTTTGTCCACGATGCGGCCTTGCGCGCAGCCTCGACTGCGTTGCGTATGTCTTTGCGATTGCCGAGCGGAGCTTCACCCAGCAATCGTCCGTCGGCCGCACGCACTTGCATGCTGTAGCCGGAGTCCGGACGCGCCTGCTTGCCGCCGATGTAGAGCTTGACGGTTCGATCGATGGCAGGAGTATCGATGGCTGGAGTGTGGGCAGGAGTGCTGGAGTCTTCTTCCGATTCCGCCCCGATTGGCGCGGCTGTTTTCTGTGCTGGAAGTGCCGGGGCACTCTTGAACCATGGCGGCTCCAAATATTCGAGCAGGCCTTCTCGTCCACCTTCGCGTCCGTAACCGCTCTCGCGGTAGCCGCCAAAGCCGCAGGAAGCGTCGAACAAATTCGTGCAGTTTACCCAGACCACTCCCGCTTTAAGTTGCGCCGCAACATGCAAGGCGACGTTGATGCTCTCGCTCCAGACACAGGCCGCCAAACCGTAAACCGTGTTGTTGGCCAGTTCCACGGCTTCGGCAGGCGTGCGGAAGGTCATCGCCGCGAGTACCGGTCCGAAGATTTCCTGCTGCGCAACAATCGAGGTCGGATGCACATTGCTCAGAAGCGTCGGGGGATAGTAGAACCCGCGCGCCGGCAAAGTAACCTGCGGCTGCCAGCAGGTCGCGCCGTCGGCAACGCCCTGATCCACCAGTTTGCGGATGCGATCAAGTTGCACTTGTGCGACGATCGCTCCGATGTCGATGGCTTTGTCGAGCGGAGCGCCGATTCGCAAAGTGCTCATGCGGTCCTGAATTTTTGCAATCAAGACTTCGGCGATGCTCTCCTGCATCAGCAGACGCGAGCCCGCGCAACATACCTGCCCCTGATTGAACCAGATTCCGTCCACCAGGCCTTCCACCGTGCTATCGAGGTCGGCGTCTTCAAAGACGATGAATGGAGACTTGCCGCCGAGCTCAAGCGAAAGGCGCTTGTGGCTGGTCGCCGTAGCTGCGCGAATCGCGCGTCCGACCTCGGTCGATCCGGTGAACGCGATCTTGTCCACGTCCGGATGCTTGACCAGCGCCTCGCCGGTCGCACCGTCTCCAGTGACGATGTTGACCACACCGGCGGGCAAGCCAGCTTCCTGGCAAATTTCCGCGAAGGCCAGCGCGGTCAGTGAAGTAAATTCAGCGGGCTTCAACACGACCGTGTTTCCTGTCGCCAGCGCAGGCGCAATTTTCCACGCAAGCATCAGCAGCGGGAAGTTCCACGGGATGATTTGGCCGACAACTCCGCAGGCCACGTACTCGGGAAATTCCTGCTCCAGAAGTTGCGCCCAACCCGCATGGTGATAGAAATGTCGCGCGACCAACGGAATGTCGATGTCGCGACTTTCGCGGATGGGCTTGCCATTGTCCATCGTCTCCAGAACCGATAGCAGGCGGGAATGCTTCTGCACCAGCCGTGCGATGGCATACAGGTAGCGTGCGCGGGAATGCGGAGTGAGCGCTTGCCATCCAGAAGACGCCGCCCGCGCGGCCTTGACCGCGGCGTCAACGTCCGCCGCCGACCCTTGCGCAACCGATGCGAGCTTCTCCCCGTTCGAAGGATCCACGGTGTCGAAGTACTCTCCCGCCGCGGGCGCCTGCCATGCGCCGTCGATAAAATGTTGAAGGCGGTGGCCATGACGCCCCAGCCAGGCCAGCGCTTCTTTCGAATCTTCTGGAGCGGGCCCGTATTCCATACTCACAAACTTTTCGGCAATGCTCATTTGGTGTTTTGCTCGATTCCTTCTTCAGATTCTGTTGAGACACCCGGCAGTCCTAAGTTTGGGCCGGCCGCGTGTCGGGTCAAACCTCGCGACTGTCGAACAAAAGCACGTGCGCAGTTTCGAAGGTTTGCGCGTCCGCCGCTACGGCTTGCCCCTCCGCGCTCGCGAAGGCCTTTTGGATTGCCGTCATATCGTCGAAGTGCAACAACGCGACCATATGAAAGCCGGACGGCCCGGACGGTGTCACAACCGGACTTTGGCTGACCTCATACTTCCTAAGACCGGGGATTTTCTTTGCGAGTGGAACGTGCGTGCCGAAGTAATGTTTGTCAAAAGCGGCTGCATCCTTCGGAATCTTGTAGATCACCACCAGTCGAGCCATTGCATTTCTCCCATCTTGAAGTTCTTTTCCGCTAATTCTCCAGCGGCGATTGCAGGTTGTCGAGCTGCTCGGAATGTCCGTTCGGGCTCACGCCATCGGATGCCGATATTCGGCTGAATAACGTCCGGTCGCATGATGCTCCAGTTGGCGCTCGATGTCGCCCAGCAAGCCGCTGGCTCCGAAACGGAACATTTCCGCCCGCAGCCACGAGGGGCCAAGCTCCTCTTTGATCATCGCCAGCCAATCGATCGACTGCTTCGCCGTACGGATGCCGCCTGCCGGCTTGAAGCCTACCGCCATTCCCGTTTGCTGTGCATATTCGCGGATGGCGCGACTCATCACCAAGCCGACCGGCAAGGTCGCGTTGGTCGGCTCTTTACCCGTCGAAGTCTTAATAAAGTCAGCGCCCGCCATCATGGCGACCACGCTCGCACGCCCCACGTTGCGCAGCGTCAGCAGATCCCCGGTTCCAAGGATCACTTTCATGTGCGCCGATCCACAGGCTTGCTTGAAAGCTGCCACCTCGTCGTAGAGCGCCTGCCAGCGTCCGCCGAAAACATGCGATCGAGTAATGACCACGTCGATCTCATGCGCGCCCGCCTCCACCGATCGCCGAATCTCCGCCACACGCTCCGCCAGCGGCGATAGGCCCGCGGGGAAGCCGGTGGACACGGCAGCGACATGTACCCCGCTGCCTTCGAGCGCGTGCAGAGCGGTTTCCACAAACGTGTGGTACACGCAGATGGCAGCGACCTTAATTTGCAGATCTTCAATCCCCAGCTTCTGTTCCAATTCTTGCTGGATGGGGTGCCGACCCTTCGCGCACAAACGGCGGACGCGCTCGTCGGTGTCATCGCCGGAAAGAGTGGTCAGATCCATGCAGGTAATCGAGCGCAGAAGCCACGCTGCCTGCCATTCTTTTTTTACCGTTCGTCGTGCGACATGGGATTGAGCGCGCCGTTCGACCGCGCTGGTGTTGACCCGCACTTCCCGAACCCAATCGAGGTTGAGAGGGATGCCGGTATTGGGCAGCAGAGGGCGTCCGGCGAGGATTGCAATCACACTTCCGCTGTGCGACTCGCGGCGCACGTCCTCTCGACCGTTCGGGTCGTGAGAAACACGGTGTCCGACATTCCGAAACTCGTTGTGTTCGACTGGCATTAAGCGCTCCACAAAAAACGCGGGTTTCGTATCAGGGCATCGCTTTAGCTTTGGCGATACCGCGCAGTTCCGAGATTGGATGCCCCTTCAGGGGCTGGGCATCGAGATCGGAAACTTGTCGCAGCCTGTTCTTTGCCGTGCAATTGTACGGCAGACGCGACGAAAGATGCATCAGGGAATGCGCGTATCTGGTTCAACATCACCGCTGGCTTTCCACGGTTCGGCAGGAGTGTGCGTTTCGTCTTGACACCTGGGACTTTGCACCGCTAAGCTACGGCGCGATCCCTACATCCCGCGATTCGCGATCTGGAGGTCAGTTCTGAACAACCCGGGCCGTTGTTTTCGAGTCAACCAAAAGTTTTTTATCGCCGCGATTCTCTCCGCATTTTTCGTAATTACGCTGGTAATCCCCGCGTCCAGCGCGACCAAGAAAATCATTATCGACACCGATCCAGGCACCGACGACGCGATGGCCCTGATGCTGGCGTTGAACTCGCCTGAATTGGATATCCGCGCCATTACCGTCGTACCCGGCAATGTGACCGCCAAGCAGGGATTGGAGAATGCGCTGCGCATGATGTCGCTGGCCAATCGTTGCGATATCCCCGTCGCGGCTGGAGCCCAGCATCCGCTTTTGCAGAAGTTGATCACCGCGGAGATGTGGCACGGTAAAAATGGATTAGCCAATATCGAATTGCCGCCGAGCAAATGCAAAGTGGATTCGCGGTATGGCCCGGACCTGATCATCGAGATGGTGCACGCGGCTCCGCATGAGATCACGCTGGTCCCGGTGGGCCCGCTCACCAACATCGCGCTCGCCGTAGAGAAGGATCCATCCATCGTTCCGCTGGTGAAGGAAGTCATCATCATGGGCGGCTCGATCACCGGCGGCAATGTGAACGCTTCCGCCGAAGCGAACATTTATAACGACCCCGAAGCCGCGCAGATTGTTTTCCAGGCCGGTTGGCCGCTGACCATGGTTGGCCTCGATGTCGGTGACAAGACGTCGCTTTCCTCGAAGTACCTCGAACAACTCGGACAGACCCACGGGCCCATGAACGATTTCATCTACCAGGTGGCGCACTACCTGATTGATCTGTCGGCCAAGTTCGGTACCGACGGCACGCCCATGTATGATCCCCTCGCGGTCGGCGTGGCCATTGACGCAACGCTTGTGAAAGCGCCACCGATGCACGTGGATGTCGAAACCCGAGGCGAGTTCACGCGCGGCGAGACGGTCGCCAATCGCCACGGCATGATCGAGCGCAACGTGCTGCACGGCGACCGCTACATTATTGAAGGCCTCGACAAAGTCGAGCCCAATGCGAAGGTCTGCGTCGACGTTGAAGCAGATCGTTTCCTGCAACTATTTGTTTCGAGAATTCGCGGCAAGTAGACTCGCGCGAGTAACTCAGGACGATCATTTCAAGGAGAAGCGATGTTCACACCCCATACTCTGGGTATTGCACTGTTCATGATGATTACGAGCGCCATTTGCTGGGGCTCATGGGCGAACACCTACAAGGGCGTCAAGAATTATCGCTTCGAGTTGTTTTACTGGGACTACGCCGTCGGTATCTTTTTGGTGTCGTTGATCCTCGCGTTTACCATGGGAAGCACCGGCAATGACGCTACCAGTTTCTTGAACAACGTGCGGTCGGCGGATACCAATAACATCGTCTCCGTCATGGTCGGAGGCGCCATCTTCAATTTGGCGAATCTGCTGTTGGTGGCGGCGATTGATATGGCCGGACTCGCCATCGCATTCCCGGTTGCCATCGGAATCGCGCTCGTCGTCGGCGTGATTTCGAGCTATGCCATCCAGCCCAAGGGAAATGCAGCGCTGCTCGCCGGGGGCGTTCTGTGCGCCCTCATCGCCGTCGTTCTCGACGGAAAAGCCTATGGCAGTCTGGCAATCGCCGGTCGCAAGGTTTCGAAGAAGAGCATCGTCGTCTGCGTGGTCTCTGGTGTTCTGATGGGGCTCTGGGCTCCTTTTGTGACGCGAGCGATGACCAACGGCAACCCACTCGGTCCATACAGCATCGCCGTTTTTCTTACCCTCGGTGCGCTGCTCTCCTGTTCAATCTGGAACGTTTATTTCATGAAGCGGCCGCTGGTCGGTGAGCCCGTAAGTTTCGCGGGTTATTTCAGCGGACCCATGTCCGGCCACGTCCTCGGACTGCTTGGCGGATTCATCTGGGGCATCGGCATGGTTTTCAATTTGGTCGCTGCCAGCTTCACCGGCGTAGCGATTTCCTACGCCATCGGGCAATCCGCGCCCATGGTCGCCGCGCTCTGGGGCGTTCTTGCCTGGAAGGAATTTGAAGGCGCACCCGGCAAAGCCAAGATTTACCTGGCCCTGATGTTTGTCTTCTACGGCATCGGGATTCTCCTGGTGGCGCGGGCAAATGGCTGAACCAAGCGGCGAAAAAGCCCACCTGTAGAGACGGGGCTTGCCCCGTCTCGCTCTGCGGCAGGAGACGCGGCAAGCCGCGTGTCTACGGGAAATCAGGTTTAGGGGTTGGGCACTCCCATACGGCTTTTCCGACCTCCTGTGAAGATGCGCCGTTTTTTTTGACATCGCCAACGACGGCGGGCCTGACGTCTTCATCGCCAACGGACCCGTCTATCCCGAAGTCAGCGGCAAAGGTCTCAACAACACATTTCGCGACATCTCACTCGATTCCGGCGCCGGCATCACCACGCCGTTCAACAGCCACGGAGTAGCCGCCGCCGAGATTCTTGTGAACAACAGTCACGATCGTCCCAGCCTGCTAAAAAGAATTTAGGCGAACACGGCAACGGGATTCTCCTGAAATTGGAAGGAACGAAGTCCAATCGCGTCGGCATTGGCACCAAGGTCAGGGTCCGCGTGGGCGATCATCGGCAGACGCAGGAGGTTCGCAGTGGCGGCGGATACATCTAGCAGAGTGACTTCCGCCTGCATTTTGGCTGGGCAAAGCCAGCAAAGCCGATGGCTTTGAGATTCGCTGGCCGAGTGGTCGAATGCAGCGCCTGGAAAACGTACCGGGCAACCGGATCGCACAAATACGCGAAAGCATAGGTAGTATGAAAAATTGAAGTTGCAGCACTTTCGCCGAGTCACCACAAAAACCCTTGACTTTGCCCGTCTAATCTATTTATATGACCCATCGTTAAAAAAGGGACGGTCCCGGTGTTTTAGCGGCGAGGTTTCAGCCGTGACGGGGTCGAGCCCGAATCGCCACTCCTCTCGTGAAGAGATGAGTGGAAGCCAAGGTGGGGACTGATGCTAAAAAGCAAAGCGCTGCTCGTAGCGGCTCTGTGTTCCGTGTTTTCCCTCTGTCCACTTCTCTACAGCCAGGCGAACGGCAGTCTTTCCGGAACGGTGGCCGACAAAACCGGCTCCGTCATCTCCGGAGCGACGGTGAAAATCACTTCGCAGGCCACCGGCACAACGCGCGAAGTGAAGACCGACGACTCCGGCCACTACATCGCGCCTTTCATGGCTGTATCGATTTACACCATCCGAGTGGAGTCTCAGGGTTTCCAGACCACCGAGCAGAAAGACATTCGTCTGCAAGTTGACGAACAGCGCGAAATCAATTTTGCGCTCAATCTTGCGTCGGTCAGCCAGACGGTGGACGTCAGCGCTACCCAGGTTGCTGTAGAGACAACCAACCCGACTCTCGGCCAGGTCATCACCGAACAACAGGTGTCTGACCTTCCTTTGAATGGACGCAATTTCGTTCAACTGGCCACCCTGACGCCCGGCGTGACCTCTGAAACCAACCCGAACAGCTTCTTCAACGGCGGGCCGAGCAGCGAGGTTTCGACGCGCGGATCGTTCTCGCTGTCAGTCGGCGGATCGCGTGCCAGCAGCACGGATTGGCTTTTTGACGGTGTGGACAACAACGAGTTGACTGCGGGCGGCATCGCAGTGATCCCGTCGATTGATGCGATTCAGGAATTCAAGGTTCTCACGTACAACTACTCTGCCGAGTACGGTACCCGCGCGGGTCCGACGGTACTGGTCACCTCGAAGTCGGGATCCAACCAGTTCCACGGAACGCTGTTCGAATTCTTCCGCAACACGTCGCTCGACGCCAAGAGCTATTTCGCTATTTCCAAGGAGAAGTTCAATCTGAATCAGTTTGGAGGATCACTCGGCGGTGCGCTGCAGAAGGACAAGACCTTCTTCTTTGTTGACTATCAGGCGAAGAGACAGCGGCACGGCATCCCGAACTCCGGGCTTGTGCCTTCGCTCGCGATGCTGGGAGGAGACTTCACCCGTGATCCTTCCGGGACTAAAACGCTGGACCAGATCTATAACCCGTACAGCACAAACTACAACGGCGGCAACCCCACCCGCGACCCGTTCTATTGCACTTCCGCGGGCGTCGCAGCTCCGGTAAATGCCGATGGAACCCAGACCGCGACCGTATTCGGTGCGTGTAACGTCATTCCCCAGGACTTGATCAGCCCGGTTTCGAAGCAAATTTTCGCGTCGACCGCCTACTACCCTCTTCCCAACGTCACCGGCAACCCAAACGTCAACTACTCGAGCGTACCGGTAAGAAAACTGAACGAAGGCTCGTTTGACATTCGGCTAGACCATAATTTCTCGGGGAAGGACTCTGTGTTTGCCCGCTTCAGCTACGATCAAGCGGATTCCTACGTTCCGGGCGGGTCTCCTGGCTTCGGCGAAGCCAGTGGGTTTGCCAGCAATCAGCTCATCGCCAATCACGGGCGAAACGTTGCAATATCAGAAACGCACATCTTTAACGATCACAACATCAACCAGTTCTCTGCCGGATTTAATCGCATATTTAACCACATCAAATCGCAGGGTGACCGGAGTTGTGCGGCAGCAAAGCTGGGTATAGGCGGCGCTGACATCAACAGTTTTTGTGGTAATTCCGGCGGCATATCGCAATCGACCAAGGATTGCGTCAGTTGCGGCATGACCTCGACACTGGTCGGCGGGGGGTTCTGGGCGCTTGGCGATCGAGGCTTCGCACCATTCCAGGGCGGCACGAACGTATTTTCGATAGCCGACTCGTTCGATATGATTCGGGGACATCACAACATCCGCATTGGCGGCAGCATCCGCGCTAATCAGATGAACGTCGAGACCAACGCTTTCCAGGATGGATTTTTCGTTTTCACGAATTTGTGGAGTGCCAAAACCGACTTTTCGGGCGGCAACAACATGGCCGATTTTGCGTTAGGGCTGACCAGTTTGGCGATCCACGATCAGACGTTCAAGGGCGCTACCACGGGCCGTCGCTGGAAGCTGTTTCGACCCTTCATTCAGGACGATTGGCGAATTACCAATAACCTTACCCTGAACATTGGCGTGGCTTGGGCGCTGGTGACACCGATTACCGAGGCCCACAATCGTCAGGCAAATTTTGACATTGCCAGCCTCAAACTTCTCATTCCTGGAGTCAATTCTGACGGTCGCGTGGGAATCCAGTTTGACAAAACAGCCGTAGAGCCGCGCATAGGTTTGGCGTGGAAACCGTTTGGGTCGCAGAATACGGCCATACGAGCCGGGTACGCGATTTTCCACGACTCTTCCTGG
Source organism: Acidobacteriaceae bacterium (assembly GCA_025355505.1). GTDB lineage: Bacteria > Acidobacteriota > Terriglobia > Terriglobales > Acidobacteriaceae > Acidiflorens. The sequence goes on from JANXZM010000017.1 coordinate 37,019, forward strand.
AACCAGGGTGCTCAGGGTCTCTGGGAAAATCCTCCATTCTTCGCGGAATCGGACTTCTTCGGCTTTACTGCGCAAGGATGCCCCTCGGCGACGGTGCCCTTGGGTGGAACCTCGTTTTGCAACGCGAGCTTTACCGCTTCAGGGGCTCCTGGGATTCAAGGCTTGACGATGTCTCAGGGATTCCCGGTCTTCACGACGCCACCTGATCCGGGTAGCTTCACTGGTACCTTCCAGGGGCAGAATCTTAACTTCAAACAAGGTCAGGTACAGCAGTTCAACCTGAATATTGAACGTCAGATGCCCGGTAATGTTGTAGTGACGGCTGGGTATGCCGGATCTCGTGCCCATCACATCCTGGTCGACGGCATGAATATGAACGTGGCCCAGCCCAGCGCGTGTGGTGTCGTTGCTGGGTACACTTTGGGCTGCGGGATCGTCACTCCGCCTGCGGGCCCCTTTACCGTGGTTGCGGGCAGCATAAGTACGGGGCTAGCCCACTATGACTCGCTCCAGGTCAAAGCTGAGACTAAGAGCATAAGGCATGGTCTCTACGCACTGTTGGGCTACACCTACGCGCGCGCTTTTGACAGCGGGTACAACGATGGTCTCGGGAGTGGAGCTGGCGTGACGTACTATCCCCTGACTGGCACCAAGCACGCCGACTGGGCCCTATCTCAAATCGCCCTGAATCATCAGTTCACTGCCAGCGTGATCTATGACCTGCCCTTCGGCAAAGGCAAGCAGTTTGGCAATGGGTGGAGCGGGCCACTAAACACTGCCTTTGGAGATTGGCAGATCACCGTAATTGAAAAAGCGACCACCGGGTTCCCGGTCTTCATGGTCGCGAGCAACAATCAATCCGGTGTGAACCTGACGAACAACGGAAATAACGCTAACCGGCCCGTGGAAATCAGCGATCCGCACAAATCAGGGATAGTCTCCACAAACAAGAACCCGCGATGCCAAATTTTGGCTTCGCAAGGTGGCTTGGCGGCGGATAGAGTGGGGACGACAGGGGCGTGGTTTAATCCCTGCGCGTTTGACGACGCGCCAGGAGGAGAACTTGGAACTGCAAACCGCGCACCGTTGTATGGCCCACGCTATGTGAACACAGACTTCTCGGCAATCAAGCAATTTGTAGTCCGCGAGGGCATGCATTTGGAGTTCCGGGCTGAGATGTTTAATCTCTTCAACCATAACCAGCTTGGGATGCCTGCGGCCGATCTGAACTCTGCCAACTTCGGAGCGATCACTAGCTCTGTAAACAACCCGCGCCTGGTTCAGTTCGCCCTCAAGCTGAACTTCTAGGGGCGTTCTGCGTTGAGTGGTTCAACTTCGGGCAGACTGAGTAATCTGGTTCAACCCAGACCAAGCTCAGTCTGCCCTTAACTTTCCAATCCAATACGCTGCCGGGGAATGTTGATATGCTGATTCGCTGCACGCGGCAACTCGCGCTAAAGTGTCTGCTCGCTCTTTTGCTCGCCAACGCCGCCTCGGCCCAGAAAATCAAAGTCATCGTGGATCAGGACGCCCGTGGGCCCGGCACCAGCGACCAGCAGGCGCTGCTGGTTTTCCTGCAGTCGGAGAAGTTTGACGTGCTTGGCATCACCACCGTCAGCGGCGATCAGTGGGTGAAAGAAGAGACGCAGCACACGCTCCGCATGTTAGAGATAGCCGGGCGCACCGACGTTCCCGTCATCGAGGGCGCCGAGTTTCCGCTGCTTAACAGCAAAGAAGAGACCGAGCGCTGGGAAGCCATCTACGGCCAGTTCGAATACAAGGGATGCTGGACCGAACACTTCCAGGCGAAGCGCTCTACCATCTACGACGAGCCCTACCATGCGCCCGAGGTTGTGCCTCCCATGAAGGAAGGCGAGCCGCACATTCACGCGCAGCCCGGCACCGCTGCCGAGTTCATCGTGCAGATGGTGCACAAGTATCCCGGCGAAGTCGTGCTGTGGGCGGGCGGCCCGCTGACGAACTATGCGCTGGCACTGAAGCTTGATCCATCGGTTGCGACGCTCGCGAAAGAGTTCGTCATGATGGGCGGAGGACTCTACGCCGACAAGGGCGGCATCGATCCCGGAGCCATCGAGGCCCGTCGCGAATTCAACTGGTGGTTTGATCCGGAAGCGACTCGCATCGTCCTGCGCGCGCCCTGGAAGAAAGTGACCATCACTCCCATCGATATCTCAGTCAAAACGCGGTTTACAAGCGAGATGAAAGCCACCATCACCAAGGCCGGCACTCCCGTGAGCGAGTATCTGGAGAAGTATTCGTTGCCCGGCTATATGTGGGATGAAATCGCCGGTGCCGCGCTCATCGATCCCTCCATCATCACGGGCCAGAAGCAGCTCTACATGGATATCGACGTCGATCACGGCGCCAGCTACGGCAAGACAATCTTCTGGAACTCGACCGCGAAGGTTCCACCTTACTTGCGCCTGGCGAATGTGCAGTTCGACATCGATGCCGAGAAGTTCTACAAGATTTACATAGACCTGATGAAGCGCCCGGCCCGAAAATAGTGGAGCGGACGGGCGTCCCCGCCCGTCCACTGCTTGACTTGGCTGTTAAAATCGAAATCAGTGAGGCCAGAAACCAGGAGATTCCCTAGTGAAACCCAGTGCCATTCGTGGTTTGAACCACTTCAAACGCAATTCCATCTTTCCGCTGTTCGTCGTCCTGCTGGCGACCTGCTTCGCCTCAGCGCAGCCGCGGCGTAAAGTGATCATCAATCAGGATTGCTCCGGTCCCGGAGGCAGCAACCTGCAGACCCTGCTGGTGATGATCCAGTCGCCGCAGGTCGAGGTGCTTGGGATCACGGTGGTCAGCGGAGACCAGTGGCGCGACGAAGAGGTAGCGCACACGCTGCGTCTGCTCGAAATTATTGGACGCACCGACATTCCCGTAGTGCCGGGCGCAGCGTTCCCGCTGGTCCGAAGCCACGAGGAAGCGCAACATTGGCAGGAGCGCTACGGCAAAGTGGCCTACGCCGGCGCGTGGGATGATCGCTGGTGGCACGAGCCCTTCGTTATTCCCAGGCTTCCGGAAGGGCAGCCGACCACCAAAGCCGCGGATGAAGATGCTGCCCACTTTCTGATTCGAATGGTCCACAAGTATCCTCATAAGGTCACGATCTACGAGGGCGGCCCCATGACCAACCTGGCGCTCGCCATTTCAATCGATCCGCAATTTCCCGGACTGGCCGAGGAGTTAGTCTTCATGGGGGGAAGCATCGGGCCCCAAACCGACAACGCCGAATTCATCAACAACCCGCGTCACGAATTCAACTTCTGGTTTGATCCCGACGCTGCGTACGTGGTGTTACGCGCGCCGTGGAAAAAGATCGTTTGCACGCCCACGGACATCTCAGTGAAGACGAGCCTGACGCCCGCCATGATCCAGCAGATCGACAAGGCTGGAACTCCGCTGGCACACTACGTGGCCCGCTTCTTCCAGGAGTTTCCAGGCTCCGATATTATGTGGGACGAACTGGCAGCGGCGGCGTGGATCGATCCGTCCATCATCACGAAGAAAGAAACGCGTTACATGAGCGTCGATCTGGATCGCGGAGCCGGATACGGCAACACGCTGACTTGGTCGGAGAAAGACAAACCAGCACGGACGGTGCAGCCGGTAGAGATCCAGGTTGACTTGGATAAAGAAAAGTTTTATGGGATGTTCGTGAGACTGATGAGCGCCGCGACACCCGCCCGCTGACGGGGTAAAAGTTCAAGGCTGGGGCGACGAGGCGGAATTCCGGCTACGAAGCGAGATTACAAACTGCTGAATCTCGCGCCGCTGATGCTCGGCATTATCCTTTGTTTTCATGGATAAAAGTTGGTGACGTTGAAGTTCTTCTTGAGCTTTGGTTTTGTCGCCGGTTCGCCGATAAGCCTGCGCCAATCGATAGTGCGTTTCTTCGAGCTCGGGACTGACTTCGATCGCTTTTTGATACGCGGAAATTGCACGCGAAAAATCCGCGCGCTGCGAGTGGAGAATCCCCAGTTGCAGATATGCGGCACCAAGCTTCGGATCAAGATGCACCGCCTTCTGCAGCAGCGACTCGACCTGCGCTGAACGCTCGTTGTTACTTTCCACGTCACGGTTGACCGAACCCGCCGATTGTTTCCAAAGACTGACGGCGTAATAGTAGTTCGCGAGCGCGTTGTCCGGTTGCAGTTGCGCGAATCGCTTCAATCTCTCCACCGATGCTTGCGATGGAGGGGTCTCCACACTTTGCATTCTCCCCAGAAAAAGGTACGGAGTTGGATTGTCAGGAGCGAGATCGGACGCGTCCACGAGAGACTGTGCCGCTTGATCGTAGGAACCACGAGCGTACAAAGATACGCCGAGCGCGACCTGCATCCGCACGGACTTTGGAAACAGGCGATTGCCTTTTGTGAAAACCTCGGTGGCCGGTTCCAGCGCGCGATGAATCAGAAGTTCGGTTCCCCAATCGAACAGGTTCGGTTCGCTGGGGTCAAGTTGCGCCGCACGCTGGTACTCCCGAACCGCCTCCAGTGGCTTGCCTAACTTCTCCTCGAGCTCGCCCAGCAGGTGATGAGATTCGGGATCTTTGGGGTTGAGCAGGGAAGCCCGCTCCAGGAAAGGAGCTGCTTCAGCAGTCTTTTCATTATCGGCGAGAAATTCTCCAAGCCGCCGATTCGCCGCAAAGTTATCCGGATCGAGTGCCACCGTTGCGCGTAAAGATCTTTCTGTCGCGGGAGATGTCGCCGCCCTGGAACTAGCAGCCGAGTCATTACTCAATGAGACCGTCGCCTTGGCGAGCGCTTCGGTGGTTCGCAGCACTGTATCGGAACCGTGTCCACCGGAATTTGTGGCTTGGGTCACGCCCGCCACCGTGAACTGAGGTTCATCAAAAAACTTGGGTGCTTGTGCGGGCTTTTCCGCCGCGTGCGTTCGTGGAAGAGCGCCAGGCAGTTCAGAAGCTTTTGTGGACGCGAGAAAGAGATCAATCTTTGTCGTTTGTTTTCGCGCGAGGTTCACGGGACCGACGGTTGCCCGCTCGTATCCGCTCATCTCTGCGCGGAGAGTGTACGCGCCCGCTTGAAGCGCCGCAAAGCGATACCGTCCTTCGGAATCTGTGTGCGTGCTCTGGGCAGGTGTAGCGAGGGCCTGCATTCCAGTTCCGAGGTTCAAGAAGACGGTCGCGTTCGCCACCGGCCTGCGAGTGGAATCGCGCACATACCCATGCACCGTGGCGGCGCCCACCGATTCTTGAGACTGTGCTCGATCCGGAGCAAGAGTGGCTATTGCCGCTACGACGCAGAGGGCGACATAAAGTGCAGTTTGGCTGAAGTGGCCAGCGGTCACGCAGATCGACTCCTAGAGAAACACAGAAAGCGGCAGCTCCCTAAATTATACGGAATCGGCCGTGATCATTGCCTGGCATTCTTTTCCCGGGCACCCTCGTCTGCAATTCATGCGTTGCCATCAATAAATTGGTAGAGACTCATGAATAGGCTTTACAATGGCACGCTTTCCCTGCGGCGAACATGGTAGATCGTTTGATGCACAAAAGCTGTACGATCTCTATGTCACGTTGATGAAGCCGCCCGCTAGCCAAGCAGGGCAAGATTCAAGGAGAAGCGCACGTGGATTCAAAAAAAGAAATTTTTCGCTTTACCCGGCGCCAATTTGTAACGTCGTCCGCGGCCGTTTTGGCCACCAGCGGTTTGGCCCACCAGGCCAACGCCATCACCTCAGTCGCTGGAAAACGTTCAGAGCAGGGCCAGTCCAACGGAAGGTCCGACGGCGGGATTGGTCGCGGTCCCTTCCGCGTCATCATTGACACCGACCCTGGAGTGGACGACGCTCTGGCGCTCTTGCTGGCCATGCGTTCGCCGGAGCTGAAGATTGAAGCCATCACTCCGGTTGCAGGGAACGTGCCGCTGGACCTGACGTTGCCGAACGCCTTGCGCATGGTTGAAATCGCGGGCCGCACCGATATTCCCGTGGCCGCGGGCGCCAGGGCTCCTCTAATGCGTCGCCTGGTGACGGCAACCTACGCGCATGGCGAGAACGGATTGGGCGGCGCCGTGTTTCCTGAGCCAACAACCAAGCCGGTTGCCACGCCTGCCGCAGAGATGATTCTCCAGATCGTTCGCAAGTATCCCGGCGAGGTGACGCTGATCGCCATTGGACCCCTGACGAACATTGCAACCGCCCTCAATTCCGATCCGCAACTCGCCAGCATGGTTCGAGGATTGGTCATGATGGGCGGCTCGCTTTCGGGAGGAAACATCACGCCCGCGGCCGAGTTTAATGTTTACGTGGATCCGGAGGCTGCGCGGATTGTCTTTCAATCTGGAATTCCAGTGACCATGGTTGGCCTCGACGTCACGCGCAGGACGTCTCTTACCGACGAGCACGTGCGCACGCTTGAAGCCGCCCAGAACCCGGTGAGCCAGGCCGCGGCCAAGATTGGACGCAACGCGATCAACCACAACCGCGAGCGCGGATATTTGGTCGGGCCGAACATGCACGACTCGCTCGCCGTTGCCGGGTTTCTCGATCCGTCGATTCTGAAATTTCAGGATTATTACGTCGATGTCGAGACGACAGGCGAACTCACGGCCGGCGAAACCCTGGGCTACACCCCCGTTGGCGGCGATTTACGGCGCCGCCCCGGGATGGAGAAGGATGCGGCGGCCACGAACATGCCGATTCGCGGGTCGGCCCCGACTCTAGCCGGCACAAAAACGTCTCCCGTGCTGCGCGATAAGTTTGTTCCTAACACGAAGGTTGCGGTGGAGGTAGATTCTTCGAAGTTTTTCGATCTTCTCATTGGGCGATTGTCAGGGAGTAAGTAACATCGTTAAGAGCGAGAAGTTCAACAAGTGAGAGGTGCATGAATGAAGCTGGACCGATTTCGGAGTTTTATCACGGTGGTAACTTTCATTCTAATGACATGTCTTGTGTCCCAAAGCCAAGACAAGCGCAAGATCGTTATCGATCAGGACGCGGCCGGACCCGCCGGCACCGACCAGCAAGCGATACTCTTGCTCATCCAGTCTCCGCAAGCGGAAGTCTTAGGCATCACGGTGGTGACGGGCGATGCCTGGCTTACCGAAGAAGTCGCGCACACTCTGCGGATGCTGGAACTCATCGGACGAACCGACATTCCCGTGGTACGCGGAGCCGAGTATCCGTTGGTCAGAACAAAAGAAGAGACGGAGCATTGGGAACAACGCTATGGCTCGGTTCAGTGGCTTGGCGCCTGGACTCCGCGCGTGTATCACGCGCCCCGCGAACTGGGACCGATGCCGGAAGGGAAGCCAACCACCAAGGCCTCCGACGAAGATGCCGCTCACTTTCTGGTGCGCATAGTTCGTAAGTATCCGCACGAAGTCACGATCTATGAGGGCGGACCCATGACAAATCTGGCTCTCGCGATCTCCATCGACCCGGAATTTGCGAGTCTAGCCAAAGAGTTGGTGTTCATGGGCGCAAGCCTGAATCCGTGGACCGATGATCCCGAGTTTGCAAACATGCCGCGCCATGAATTCAACATCTGGTTCGATCCGGAAGCGGCTCACATTGTGCTGCGGGCTCCCTGGAAGAAGATTGTCTGCACCCCGGTAGATATTTCCGTGAAGACAAGGATGACCAATGAACTGGTCGACAAGGTTAAGGCCGGTAACTCGCCAGCAGCGCAATACATCGGCAAGTATGCGCAGCTGCGTGGCTCCTATAACTATCTGTGGGACGAGCTTACATCCGCGGCATGGCTTGACCCAGGCCTGATTACAAAGAAAGAAAACCGATTCATGGACGTGAACCTGGATCGCGGCCCGGGCTACGGAGACACTCTAACCTGGACAGATCGAGATAAGCCCACGCGCGATGTGCAGTCGGTGGAAATACAAGTCGATTTGGATACCGACAGGTTCTATAAGATGTTTGTGGATCTGTTGCGCGCTCCGACGCCGCAGCCGGGCAAAGCCTCGACGCCCTAGCGACGAGCTAGCGGCCCAACTGATCCATCATCGTCTGCGCTTGCGGATGCCCTGGATGCTGCTTGAGTAGTTCGAGCAGCACGGCGCGAGCTTTCTCCGGCGCGTCCTCGAGTACGTAGACACGGGCAAGATTCAAGTAGGACTGATCGAACGCAGGCGCCACGCGGGTGCACTCTTCAAAGCTTGCCACGGCCTCATCCCGCCGCTGCGTGCGCAGATAGAGAATCCCCAGGTTGTTAAGGGCCTCGGGGTAAACCGGACGCAGTTTCAGCGCCTTCTGCAGCGAATCGAAGGCTCGCGCGGTGTCGTTATTTTGCGCAAACACCATCCCTAAACCGTAGTTCGCCTCGGCATCGTTGGGGCTGACTTGGAGCGCGCGCTCGTAGGTTTTGTGCGCATCATCCCAGCGTTTCTGCCGGCGATAGGCGCTGCCCAGATTATCGAGCGCAATCAGATGATCGGGACTAAGCTTGAGGGCTTCTTGAAAGGAGTCAATTGCTTCGCCCGTGCGCCCTTCTCGCGCGGCCAGCAAGCCGAGGTTGTTCCAGGAATTTGCCAACGTGTCGGGATAGCTCGCGCGAAGTTTGAGTGCGCGTTCAAAACTCTCCCGCGCTTCGGCCGTCTTCTGCTGGTTCAGATACACGCTTCCAATGCCATAGAGAGCTTCGGCGCTTGAAGGATCGTCGCGCAAGGCAATGCGGAATGAAGCTGCGGCCTGATCCATATAGCCGCGCTGAAAAAACACCGAACCGTAGGAGAGATAGTTGCGTCCAAATTCGATTGTGTCCGTCACGCCGGGAAAGGGAAGTGCTCTGGCTAATCGTTCCGCGTTGGCTTTGGGAATGTGCTGGAAGTCCTGTTCAACGTGCTCCGGGTTCACCGGCCCCTGATAAACCTTAACGATTTCACCCAGCGCGTTGATCAGGAATGATGTTGGAAGATCGAGGTCACGATGCCGGTCAAAGAGGTAGCGATAAAGAATGTTGTAGATGCCGGCCACATCCTCCGACCCGCGCAGGATCGGGAACGAAAGACGATGCTGCCGCGTCAGAGCTTGGACGCTTTCCGCATCGGCGGGGCTGTCCAGATTCACCGAAAGCAGTTGGAGGCCCTGAGCCGCCCAAGCCGCGTGGCGCTGATTGAAAGCGGTCCACTCTTTTTTGTATCCCTCAGCTCCGGAGGCCCAAAAATTAAGGAGCACCGGCTTTCCGCGCAGCGACGAGAGAGTGAACGAAGAAAGCGTTCGTACCTGCCCACCGAAATCAGGAAGGGAGAAGTCGGGCGCCTCGACCGGCGCAACCAACCACGTCTCGGCCGTGGTGGGAAGTGTTTCGATTTCCTGTGGCTTCGCGTCTGCTGGATTAGCATTGGTGGGCTGGCGTCGCCCCGGCGGCGTGCTGAAAGCCTCGATTCGAGATGGTTCGGACCCTTCTTCAACCCACACCCGGCTGTTGATCGGGAGATATTGGAGTTCCTGCGCCAGTCCACTCGGCCAGCGAATCGAGGTGCGCACCGGGCCTTTGGCCGCTCCCAGGCCAAAGAAGACATCCTTGCTGTGCTGCGAAAGAAATCCCGATCCAGCTTGCAGCGACCGGGTCTGGCGGCCTAGTTCAGTTTCCACCGTGACTACCGCGCCGATGGCGTCACGATTGCTTTTCGTACCGCGCATGCGGAACGCGATGGAAGGAGGCAGGTTCTCCATGACGTTCTTCAATAGCCGCAACTGCGGACCATTGCGGTTCTTCAGGAACAATTCCTGACGGCCGTCGTGATCGAAATCCGCGAGCGCAAACGCCCGCCCGTCCTCCAGAAAGTCCAGTCCCACCGCGCCTGAAATATCGGAGAACGTTCCATCGCCGTTATTCGCGTAGAAAATATTCCGCTCGTATCCGCTCCAGGTGCCATCGGCGCGGATCAACTCGTTGATCGCGCTCCATCCCTGTTCGTAGTCGTGAGACGACTTGGCCTCCTCGGGCGAATAGGCAACCACCTGACGCCAGAAAAAGCTGTTCAGATCCTCGCGCGAGGGACCGGTAACCATGCCGTTCGCGATGTAGAGATCGGGAAAGCCGTCATGATCAAAATCCCAGGCGTCGCTCGACCACGCCCAGCGCCCGATCCCAACGCCAGCAGCGCGCGTTGTATCCTGGAAAGCGTTGCCATTGTGAAGCTTATTGTGAAAGAGCGAATTGCCCATGGCGTGTTTTTGATAGAGCGCTCGCGGTTCCATGGGCGCGTCTTTCTGGAAGACATCCTGCATTGAGATGCGTTCGCCCGCCGCCGTCCACATATCCGCCACGTAGAGGTCTTCGGCGCCGTCATTGTCATAGTCAAACCAGCAGACGCTCATCCCCGCGCCGACATCTTCAGCTCCCGCTTGCGAAGCAATGTCAGTAAAAGTGCCGTTGGCGTTGTTGCGATAAAGATTCTTGCGCCCGAAATCATTCACCACGTAAAGATCGGGCCAGCCGTCATGGTTGAAGTCGCTCCAGCCGCAACAAAAGCTGTAGCGTGTGTTGTTCTGGTTGAGACTGGTCTCTGCAGTTACGTCGCGAAAGGTGCCATCCCGGTTGTTGCGCATCATGAAATTGGGAGGCCCATTCTCGGCGTCAAAATAAGGAGACGGATACTTATACTGGCCCGTGCCCTGGTAATAGACATACAGGCAGAAGTAGATATCGAGCCAGCCGTCGCGGTCATAGTCTGCAACCGCCGCTCCCGTAAACGTGCCTAGGGGGGGATTGGCGAACTGAAATGCGTCCGCCTTCTGACGAAAGTTGCCGCCGCCTTCGTTCAGGAACAACATGGGGCCGGTCGCGCGTACGACGATTAAATCCTGACGCCCGTCATTGTCGACGTCGACAAAAAGGGCGCAGGCTGTATTTTCGATGACGCCAACGCCCGACGCTTCGGTGATGTCCTCAAAGGTTCCGTCGCCGCGATTTCTATATAGCCGGTTGGGAAGGCCGCCCGGCTGGCAGACATAAAGGTCGTCAAATCCATCGCCATCGATATCGCCAACCGAAACGCCGTTGTGCCCGTAGATATCAATGCCGCAAGCGCCGTCGAGCACCGTGCGCCAGTAGTCGGTTCCGTGCAGCAGTTGCGAAGAGTAGGACGCATTGGCCCCGAGCGCGGCGGTCGTGATGTCGACATAGCTGGGGGCGGTGGAGCGGCTCTGGGTTTCATCGAGCGCCTGCCAGCTCCGCACTCGGAAGTCGCCCGACGCAGAGCGTTCCCAGGCAAGCTGCCAGTACCCGACGCGTTGTTCACGGTAGAAGTCGTGCCCGGTTGCTACCAATTCATATCGGATGCGAGTTTGTAGCTGACCGGGGGATAGCGCCGCCGCCGGCATGGAACCAGCGTCAATACGGATCACCTGAAATTCAGCAGTGAGTATCTTCGAAAAGCTACTCATGACAGAACGCAGTTCCTGCAGAAATACGTCCCGCCCAAGTGTCGTCTCCCGCTTAAATATATTGTGATGGACTTCGATGGTCGGGCCCGGGCGCAGGACTCGGGATTCAGCAGTCCGTGGAGAAGCTCCCGAGAAATTCGGCAGAAGAACTTTCTCGATCGCTTTCAGATCTTGCGGAGACTGCAGCAGGCCAGAACTCCACTCCGCGAAGATGGCTGCAATCTGGTCAGCGTATTTTTCAGTGACAAAATCGTCAAGGCCAGCTTGTGTTTTAAGGAGTAAAGCATCGAGGAGCCTGGGCATCCGATAGTGAGGATGCAGGTGAAATTCACTATTTAACAAGCCCGCGCCTGCAGAGTCAAAACCGTAGAGGGAGGGGAAGCCGAGACCGCGGAGACCTGCGGGAATTAGCGCCGCCGAGGCTCCCTGGCAGCACCGAATCAAAAAGTCGCGCCGACCAAGGTCGAGGGGGCCTGGGGCGGCCGAGTTCCGCATCTTCTCTGGCCGACTCAGAACCATGTCTCCCGGATACCCACGTGTGGCCTGAAATTAACACCCGCCCACACCACCGTCAAGATTGGCCCGTCACGATTGCGCAGCATTTCATGAAGATCGAATGATCACTATATGTTAGGCTAACGTCCTTTGGCACATCTAAACTCGTTCATCGGAGAGTCTCCTTTGCCCGTACCTCGAATCACAGTCGTCGGCAGCTATGCGACCGGTCTGACCATGAAAGTAAAGCGCCTGCCGAGCACTGGGGAGACGCTTCTGGGAACGGGCTATCGCGTGGACTACGGCGGCAAAGGCTCGAACCAAGCCGTGGGCAGCGCCCGGCTCGGAGCGAACGTCCACTTCGTCGCCAGGATTGGGAAAGATGCCTTTGGGGAAATGGCGCTAAGACTCTATCGCGACGAAGGCATCGATGTCGCTGACGTAAAACAAACGGCCGAGGCGCCCACCGGAGTGGGTTTCATCATGGTGGAAGCGGCGAGCGGCCATAACTGCATCGTTATTGATCCGGGAGCAAATGAGCTTCTCAGCGCTGAGGACATCTCCGACTGCGCCGCCTTCCAATCGACCTCGGTCGTATTGACGCAGCTCGAGATTCCCGTAGCGACGGCCGAGGCTGCTTTGCGTCTCGGACGCGCGGCTGGCGCCATCACGATTCTCAATCCTGCGCCGGTCCGCCCTCTTCCCTCGTCCGTTTTGCAGTTGGTGGACGTTCTCACCCCCAATCAGGTTGAAGCCAAAGTACTCACCGGACGAAGTCCAGATGCGGTGATCGCACCCGAACAACTCGCGCGCGAACTAATTCGCAGTGGCGTAAATCAGGTCGTCATGACCTTGGGCGAAAGGGGAGCGCTGATCGTGACTTCATCCTCGTCCACGCATGTTCCCGCGATATCCGTTTCGGCAGTTGACACCACGGGCGCAGGAGATGCCTTCAACGCGGGCCTCGCGACCGCCCTCGCTTCAGGTGCTAGTCTGGAAGCTGCCGTGCAGTTTGCCGTGGTCACGGGCGGTCTCGCGGTTACAAGAGAAGGTGTGATTCCTTCCTTGCCCAGCCAAAACGAAATCCGTCAGTTCTATCAGGAGCGTGGAACGACGCTTCCAGATTGGTTTGCAGACGGCCCGGCAGGTAAGGCATGAAGTCTGCAGGTGTGAATTCGATCACGGGTGATTTTATCAAGGTCGCGCGGGCTCAGACCCCTCTACAATGACGCTTATGCCTTTGCTCCTTGGTTTTTTTCTTGTGCTGCTGGCCGGCTTGCTGCAGGGAACCTTCATTCTTCCCATGACGCTGGTTCGCAAGTGGTCGTGGGAGCACACTTGGGCAACTTTCTCGCTGCTCGGCATGGTCGTCTTTAATTGGATGATCACCCTGGTTTTAGTCCCCAACATTTTTGCGGTTTACATTGCGTCGCCACCGCGGGATCTCGCGATTCTCGCGCTGTTTGGACTGGGCTGGGGAGTGGGTGCGGTTTTGTTCGGCCTCGGCATGGCGAGGCTGGGGATGGCTCTCGGCTATCCCATCATCATGGGCCTCATCGCGAGCCTGGGCGGGTTGATCCCGCTGCTCGTGTTCTTCCCGCAGACCCTCTTCACGCCGAGGGGTCTGGTGCTGCTCGCCGGAACAGCCGTCGTGATCGTGGGCATTGTTGCTTGCTCCGTGGCCGGTTCCCGCAGAACGCCGTCCACAACTAAGTCAAACGCAGCGCCCTCCAATGCCCTGACCGCCGGATTGGTGATTGCTATCGTTGCCGGTATTCTTTCCTGTTTGCCGAACGTTGGCATGGCTTTCGCCAAGAACGTAACCGGGGTTGCGGAAACACTGGGCATCTCCCATGCGTCGTCAGGAAACACAGTCTGGGCGCTTCTGTTCACGCTGGGGAGCGTTGCCAACCTTGCCTATTGCCTGTACCTGATGATTAGCAAGAAAACGCTTCGCCAATACTGGAACACCGAGACACCGCGCAACTTGAGCTTGAGCGCCCTGATGGCGCTGATGTGGATTGGCAGCTTTTATCTCTATGGAGCCGGCGCCGCACGGCTGGGACGTTGGGGTCTGGTGGCAGGTTGGCCGCTGTTCATCTCGATTTCGATTGTCATGGGCAACATCTGGGGATTATGGAGGGGCGAGTGGCAAGGTGCACCCGCTTCCGCTCGCCGGCTATTGAATCTTGGTCTGGTGATTCTGATCGTAGCGGTGATCGTGGTTGCGCTCAGCAATTCTTTTTAGTGAAAGCGCCGACCAAGGAGGAATTGCATGTCAGAGTCTTCTCCGTTTCTGCTTACCCCGCAGCCTCGCGCCCGCTGGATGCGACTGGATACCGCGCAACTGCTGAAGCGTTTTTATTTTTGCGAGCGCATGGTTGTAGTTTGTAGTGCGGCTTGGATCCCCGCGATTGCTCCTCTCGAAATCAAGACCGGCCTTGCTCGCTGCGTCTGGCAGAGCGCGGAAACGGCACATGCCTTGAGGAACCGAGTGTTCGAACTTCGATTTCCCACCCGCCTGCTTGAAGAAGAAGGAGCCGATCAAGCGCTGATTGAGATCTTCAGCGCCGTGAAGGATTCTCCCTCGGTTTCGGCATTCCTCATGAGCGTTGGACAGAGCCTGCTGCCCGCGTTGCGCAATTCCTATCAGTCTTATCTAGCGGCGTCCGATTCGATTGCAGACGGTCCCACGCACCGCTTTCTTTCACTCGCACTCACGGAAAAACTCGAGCAGATTGCCGCGTTCGAATCCTGGACGCAGTCCGAACTCTCCCGGAATCCCGAGTCGCGCAGCGGCGCACTGGAGTGGACAAACGCAGTTGCCAGCCGTCTTTTACAGGTAGGAGGAGTAGGAGTGGACTCGTCGCCTGCGGCGGCTGCTACCGGGGCTTTGCCAGGCTCGAAGGTATATTCCATTCCCGAGCGGCCCGCCCGTGATTCGCGCTTCTGGCCATGCCGCTTCTACTGGCCAGATGTGGTCGATCCCGTTTTCCCTTACGGCGAGGGGATGCAGTTGCAACTGCGCTCGGCGATCAGCCACCTGAATGAAGTTTGGGCGATTGAAGCTGGCGGCCTGATGCTGAGTTCGTTTGCCGAAGTATTGCCCTGGGAGTGGATTCACGATGCTGCGCGCTGGACTTACGATGAGTCTCGCCACTGCCGCATGGGCTATGAACGTCTCATGGCCTGGGGTTTCGATCCGGCGCAGATTCCCCTTGGAACTTACATTTATGACAGCGCTTCCGGAGAAGATCCAATCTATCGGCTGGGCATGCTGTATTTTTTCGAGACCAAGAACATCCGCCACAAGCTAACCCGTGCGCAGCTGTTTCACGCCTGCGGCGACTCTCTGAGCGAGCACGATATGGATTTCGACTGGGCCGACGAAACCATTCATGCCGGTTACGGCAAACACTGGCTCAGGGAGTTACTGGCGGTGCGAGGGGAAGATCCCGCTGCTCACGACCAGGTCAGGGAACGATGTGGGAAGATGGTGAGTGACTACGTGGCCACGGCAACCGAAGACGAAGTGATCGGCATCAAGAAGATTGCGACCGCGCTGATGACCAAGGCAGCGCAGAAGTCGTCGAATCATGAGGAGTGATCGTCGGGAGCGATCGACGACCGGGCAATAAGCTGAGGTCGCTATAATGATCCGGTCATTATTGATCCGTGCATTACTGATCGAATCGTTGCTGCTGACATTGATCTTGACCTTGACGATGAAACTCGGCGCCAGAGCCAACACAACTCGATGCCTTCGGCTGTGGATTCTGTTTGCACTGGCCGCGTTGATGCTCGTATCGTTTGGCGGCCAAAATGCTGAATCTCAAGCAAGGCCTGCCGTACGACCAATCGCCTCGGACTCGCCGGATGCTCACCTGGGCCGAGCCTACGACGCCCTGAAAGAAGATCGATACGAAGTGGCCGCCGTCGAATTTCGAGCTGCCCTCAAGCTGGATCCCAAGTTGACTCTCAGGGCGCGCTTTCCTCTGGCGGTCGCGCTATTCGAAATGAAGAAGCCCGACGAAGCGCGGCAGGAGTTTGAAGCCGTCCGCCGTGAAACCGGAGATCATCCCAACATCTCGTATTATGTGGGGCGCCTTGATTTGGACGAGCTGCACTTCGAAAGCGCGATCCGGAATTTAAATCAGGCAATCATTAACCAGCCTTTTCCTGACACCGCGTACTATCTCGGTTTCGCATACTTCAAGCAGGGCGATCTGGCGGCCGCTGAAAAGTGGCTGAATGAGGCAACCCAATCGATGCCGCACGACGCCCGCGTGCAATATCAGCTCAGCCTCGTGTATCGCAAGCAAGGGCGGGAGCAGGAGGCAAAGGAAGCGCTGGCACTTTCGGGAGGACAACGGCAGCGCAATTTGAGCGAAAGCCAGCTGCGGATCGAATGCGCGCAAAAACTTGACCAAGCTCCCCGCGAGGAAGCGCACGCAGTTTGCGAGCCACTCTATGATCCGAACGACGCGGAAAAACTGACAGAGCTCGGCACTATCTACGGCCAGCACGGCGACGTCGAAGCCGCCGTGAAACCATTGCGCCGCGCAGCGGAACTCGCCCCGCAATCGCCGCAGATGCAATACAACCTTGCGCTCGCTTACTACCAGCTCCATCAATTTGAAGAGGCGCGCACGCCCCTCGGCAACGCGGTCACGCGCTGGCCCGATATATTTCAACTTGCAGCCCTGTATGGTGCGGTCCTGTCAAAGCTCGGGGAGGATCTCCCGGCGTATCAGGCGCTCCAGCGCGCGCACCAACTCAACGCACAGGATGGCTCGACCGTCGATCTGCTTTACCTCGCAACGCTCTCGCTCGCCCGCAAGGCTCAGAGCGCCCGCCAATTTTCCGATGCTGTCCGCTATTTTCATGAGGCGGCAAAACTAAAATCGCAGGAGCCCGCCCCCCACCGCGGCCTTGCGGACGTCTACAAACTCACCGGTCGCGCGGCGCAGGCAGCTACTGAGCGAAAAGAAGCTGACCGACTAGCCAGCGCCTTCGATAAAACTCAATAAGCGAAACTCACAGAGGGGACCATGGGTACAAATCACGACTTGCGTTGGCCGAAATTGACAGGCAGTCCGGTGCTCGACAGCGTTCATCCCGTCATTGAGAGCTCGCGCGACGTGCACACCCACGTGGACAAAATCGCCGACGTCGCCCGCTGGATGGCATACGAAGAGCTGCCCATGCCCGACTACGCTCTGCCCTTTGGCATCGGTGCCGGCGACGTTCACCAGACCATCGACTTCATCCTCACTACCGCCTGCATCGACACCGCGTTCACCGATTTTTCCAGCCACATAAAATTTCAGGTGGATTACGCCGGCCACAACTGGTCTGACTCCGACGCGCTGTTCGCTTGTATGAAGCGGGCCATTGACAAAGGCATCCCCATCCTCGACGGTGTATTTCTCGCTAAGGTTACACGGGCAGAGATGGCAACGCTGTTCGCCGGCAATATCGAGCTGCCGATGCTCGACGACAAAATGCAGATCCTGCACCAGGTGGGAGCCACGTTGACCGCAAAATATGGCGGGCGGTTCCACAACTTCGTAGAGTCGTGCGGGCCGCGTTTGTACGACAAAGGCAATGGGCTGATCGATCGCCTGGTAGCTGAATTCCAGCGATTCAACGATGTCAGCGACTACGACGGCCATGCCATCAAAATCTACAAGCTGCCGCAACTCGCAATATGGTTTTTGTATACAAGCTTGCAAAAGTCGGAAAAGTTCCAGATTGAAGACATCGACAAGATGACCGCGTTTGCCGATTACATCGTTCCCGTGGCGCTACGGCTGCTTGGTTTGACGAGCTATTCGAAGGATCTCGAACAGGCCATCAACTCTTATCAGATGATTCCCCGCGACAGCCGCCAAGAGGTGGAAATTCGCGCTCATTGCGTCTACGCGCTCGCACTGCTGGCTGAAGAAATTAACAAACTACGCCCGCCCGATCTGCAAATCATCATGCCGCAATTAGACGCACGGTTATGGACGCACTACCACACGACGTGGTGGCCTCACCATCTGACCAAGACCATCATGTACTGAAAATCATTTGTTGTTGGCGTGCGCGGCAAGGAATTGCTTCACGGCCTGTGGCGTATAGGCCACCGCGCTGAACGGTTTGGAAAAAACGGTTTTAAAGGTGGTCATGCGCTGCTTTCCGCGGCTGTTGGAAAGAATCAGCGCGATGAGCGGTTTTTTAGTCTGGTGGTTGAAGCTGCTGGTACAAGATCCGGCGTTCTCCTGCCGTTGTTGACAACCAACACCATTCAATATGTAATCATCCGGTTCTTTCAGCTTCATTCTAATGTTGTTGCGAATC
Organism: Acidobacteriaceae bacterium; assembly: GCA_025355505.1. Lineage (GTDB taxonomy): Bacteria > Acidobacteriota > Terriglobia > Terriglobales > Acidobacteriaceae > Acidiflorens. The sequence continues at coordinate 55,262 of JANXZM010000017.1, forward strand.
GGCGCTGATCGAAAATCACGTTATTCAGGAGCATTGATCCCGTGAGACGCGCAACCCTCTGCATAGTGGCTGTTGTTGTTCTTGCTTCCGTTTTCGCCAAATCCGATACGCGCCGCAAAGTGATCCTTGATCAGGATGCGCGCGGGCCTGCCACAACCGACCAGCAGTCCATGCTTCTCGTCCTGCAATCGCCGGAGATCGAAACCCTCGGCATCACCATCGTCAGCGGCGATCAGTGGCGCGATGAAGAGGTTGCGCATACTCTCCGCATGCTGGAGCTTACCGGACACACGGGAGTCAAGGTTTACCCCGGAGCCGTGTTTCCGTTGATTAACAGCCGGGAGGAAATCAAGCGTTGGGAAAAATTGTACGGTGTCGTGGGCTACCAGGGCGCGTGGAACGAGCACAAGGTAGCGCCCGCCGCGGGTTCCACTTACACCGGCGCGTGGAATTCTGGTGCCTATCGTGGGCCCTTCGAGGTCCCGAACCCGCTGCCGGAAGGCAATCCCTCGTTGAAACCCGAGACCGAAGACGCCGCCCACTTCATGATCCGAATGGTGCACCAGTATCCTCATGAAGTCACAATCTACGCTGGCGGCCCGCTGACCAATCTCGCGCTAGCCATCAGCCTTGACCCGACATTTTCTGAGTTGGCACAGGAACTGGTCGTCATGGGAGGCAGCATCGCGCCCGTAGTGCCTATGGACTGGGCTCAGTCCAACCGCCGCGAATTCAACTTTTGGTGGGATCCGGAGGCCGTCCACATTGTTTTGCGTGCGCCCTGGAAGAAGATTACCGTCACCACGGTCGATATTTCGGTCAAGACTCGTCTGACGAAAGCGATGATCGATCAGATCGCCAAAGCCGGAACGCCCGCCGCCGATTACATTGGCAAGTGGGCCGACGAAGAGTTTTTGTGGGACGAATTGGCTGCAGCGGCATGGATGCACCCCAGCATCATCACGAAGGAAGAGTCGGTTTATATGGACATGGACATCTCCCACGGCGCTGGTTACGGCAACACGCTTGTCTGGCTTCCGGGAAATCAGCCTGGGCTCGGCGAGCAGATCGTTCATGTGCAAACCGATCTGGACCTTGAACAATTCAACCGGACAGTGATCGACCTGCTGTCTCGGCCGCCAAAATGACAGCGATATTTCCCACATTCTCGTACTATCCGGCGGAAGGTCGGTTTACAATTGCCCACCACGCGATGTTCCGTTTCGACTGATTGACTATGCCGAAGAAGAAACGACCTGCAGGCATGCGCGAGCGCCTGGTGCGCTCCGCGCGCAAAGTAATGAAGAATGCCTACGCGCCGTTCTCTAATTTTCGAGTGGGCGCAGCCATCCTCACATCCAAAGGGCAAGTATTCGTGGGATGCAACGTCGAGAACTCTTCTTACGGAATGACAAACTGTGCCGAGCGCACTGCGATTTTTTCCGCCATCGCCAAGCTTGGTCCGGAACTGGAGATTAGCGCGGTCGCCGTTGCCAACGATCACGGTGTTCCGTGCTCGCCCTGCGGCGCTTGCCGCCAAGTCATCTATGAATTCGGGGCGCACGCCATCGTCTTCTACCAGGGCAAAAAAGGTCCGAAGCAAAGCCGCATCACCGATCTTCTGCCAGATGGTTTTCGCCTCAAGTGAGCCAGCCGATGGTTTCGCAAGCCCCGTTCCGCGTCATCGACCTTATCCGCAAAAAGCGCGATGGCGGCCCCTTATCCGCCGCTGAAATCGGATACCTCGTCGATGGCTGCACGCAAGGCAGCATTCCCGACTACCAGATGGCAGCATGGCTTATGGCAGTTGTGCTGCGAGGCATGACTCGCGAAGAAACTGCCGCCCTCACGCATGCCATGCTGCATTCCGGCGAAGTTCTCGATCTCAGCTTCCTTCCCGCAAAAAAAGTGGACAAGCACTCCACCGGCGGCGTTGGCGACAAGACCTCGCTCGTGCTTGCCCCGCTGGTCGCCGCCGGCGGCCTCTTCGTCCCCATGATTAGCGGCCGAGGATTGGGCCACACCGGCGGCACGCTCGACAAACTTGAATCCATCCCCGGATTTCGCGTAGGTCTTCCGGTATTTGAATTTCATCGCGTTCTCAAAGCCTGCGGATGTTCCATGATTGGCCAGACCGAGAAAATCGCTCCCGCTGATCGCAAGTTGTACGCGTTGCGCGACGTTACCGGCACGGTCGAGAGCCCGTATCTCATCTGCGCTTCGATCATGAGCAAGAAGCTCGCCGAAGGCACCGACGCCCTGGTGCTCGACGTGAAGACGGGCTCCGGCGCGTTCATGAAAAAGGAGGAAGACGCTGTCTTCCTCGCTGAACTCATGGTGGAAACCGGCGAACGCATGGGCAAGCAGATGGTCGCGCTCATCACCGACATGAACCAGCCGCTTGGCCGCATGGTTGGCAACGCCCTCGAAGTGCAGGAGTGCATCGAAGTATTACACGGCGGCGGACCGGCGGACCTGCGCGACCTCTGCCTCGAGTTGGCGGCCTGGATGTTCTTTCTCGGCGGTTCGTCAAAGACGGTGGCGCAGGGCAGGCAACTGTCAGAGCAAATCATCGCCTCCGGAAAGGCCTTCGAGAGGTTCCGCCAGATGGTCGAGTTGCAGGGAGGCGATATCAGCGCGATTGACGATCCCACGCGCCTGCCCGGCACCGAGCACTTCGTCGATGTGCCCAGTCCACGCACCGGATATGTGACGGCCATCCTGTGCGAACAGGTTGGTACCGCGTGCGTCATTCTCGGCGGAGGCCGCGAACGGAAAGAAGATTCGGTCGATCCCGCTGTAGGCATCGTTGTGCATAAAAAGATCGGCGACAGAGTTTCGGTCGGCGAGCCGCTCTGCACCATCCACTGCCACTCGGACGCACAAGCCGCGCACGCAAAAACGTTGCTGGAAGAGAGCTATCAAATTGCGGCCGCCGCACCCGCGCACAAAACATCCTTGGTTCAACGTGTGATTTATAAAGGGGAACACTAGATGGGACGTTTCACTGGCATTCTCGGTCTGCTCACCATGTTGGGCCTCGCCTACGCCTTCTCCACCAACCGCCGCGCGATAAACAAGAAAACGGTTGCCTGGGGCTTGGGCCTGCAAGTCGTCTTTGCCATCTTTGTCCTGAAGATTGAGCTCGGTCGAGTACTCTTCCAGAAAGCCGGAGACGCCGTCAACCAATTGCTCAGCTATGCCTTCGTCGGATCGAAGTTTGTGTTTGGGGAACTTGGTGCGCAGGGCTCCTCGATGGGATTCGTTTTCGCATTCCAGGTTTTACCAACTGTTATTTTTATCGCCGCCTTTTTCGCGGTGCTCTATCACTACGGAATCATGCAATTCATCATCAAATTGGCCGCGAAGGTAATGACCCGCTTCATGGGAGCCAGCGGCGCCGAGTCTCTGAACGTGGCCGCGAGTATCTTCATGGGCCAGACCGAAGCTCCGCTCACCATCCGCCCGTTCCTCCCTTACCTCACGCGCTCCGAACTGATGACGGTGATGACCAGCGGCATGGCCCACGTCTCCGGCGGCATCATGGCTGCCTATATCGCCTTCGGCATCGCGCCCCAACATCTTCTAAGCGCGGTGATCATGACCGCCCCGGGTACCATCCTGATATCAAAAATGCTCGTGCCTGAGACGGAGGTTCCGAAGACCGCCGGCCGTGTCGTCATGAGCGACGAAGAAGAGAATGCCGAGAAAAGTGAAAACCTGCTGGGCGCGATTGCGCGCGGCACCAGCGACGGTTTGGGCCTTGCGCTCAATATCGCCGCCATGCTGATTGCATTCCTCGCGCTGATCGCTCTTGCCAACGGCGTCCTCGGTGGCATTCACAGCCGGCTTGGAATGGTGTGGTTTCCCTCCAGCTTGCAGCAGATTTTCGGAGTATTGTTTGCCCCCGTCGCATGGGTCATCGGAATTCCATGGCGTGACTGCCCGGCTATCGGCAATCTCCTCGGCACGCGCATGGTGTTGAACGAACTGGTTGCTTTCTCCATGCTCGGACCACAGAGAGCCGTGCTCGACCCGCGCTCGTTTACGATCGCGACCTTCGCACTCTGCGGTTTTGCGAATTTCAGCTCGATCGGAATTCAGTTGGGCGGCATCGGTGCGCTCGCTCCCAACAAGCGAGGCGAACTGGCCCGTTTAGGCATTCGCGCCATGTTGGCCGGTACCATGGCCAACCTGATGTCGGCTTCGATTGCCGGCATGCTTCTGTGACGGAATGCGGATCAAGCGGGCATTCGAGCTACTCTTTCGAGGATTTCGTTAGTAGTCACCAGCCTCGCTCCCAGACTCTGCAATTCAGTTAGCGCCTTGTTCCCAACTTCCGGCGCCAGGGTTTCAATCGCATCGCGGACCACAGCCACCCGCCGCTTCCGCTTCAGCAATCCCTTGACCGCGCAACTGACGCAGTATTCCGTCACGACTCCAAATACGACAAATTCCGCGGCGCTGCCTAAGCGTTCCACCAGAGCGTTCGCATGGGCAGTCTCAAAAATATCCAGCGTCTGCTTTTCCAGGATAATCTGCTGATACTTGAATAGATCTTCCGGCAACCGGGCGTTAACGTTGTTTTCCAGCCGAACAAAATTCTCCGTCAGCGCCTCCGGGACAAGTTCCGCCCCCGCTGACCCTTTCAAGCAGTGTGGAGGAAACTGCTGAAACTCAGGATCATTCGCTGGATGAAAGCAGCCATGTGAAACCAGGAAGACTTCGCCGCGCCGCGCCGCATCCGTCAGCTTGCGGATGCTGGGCAGAAGTTTCTCGGCTCCGGGAACGTGCAGCTTCCCGCCGGGCAACATAAAATCAGCTTGCACATCCACTTCCCAAAAAATGTAGTCGCGAGATTGCATTCCACTCTCCGTCGTCTGGATGCTTGTAACACATTCTTCCGCCGCTGGCAAAACTCAACTCACAGTTGCGCTTCCACCATTCATTTGTATACTAGCGGCCACTGAGTTCGCAGCAATTCCGCACCCGGAAGGGAACCATGGCCCACGACGAACCATCGAAATCCGCAGTACAAACGAAGCTGGTCATCCGCAATATCGGCCTCCTGCTCAGCGGAGACCTCACCAATCCCATCCTCGACGCCGACACAGTGGTCGCGATCGGCGATCGCATTGCTGCCGTTGGCAAAGAAAAAGATATCGACACTTCCGGAGCCACCGTCACCATCGACGCCAAATGCACAGCCCTCGCACCCGGTCTCATTGACAGCCACGTTCATCCCGTCTGCGGCGACTGGACGCCCCGCCAGAATCAGCTTGGCTGGATCGACAGCTATCTGCACGGCGGTGTCACCACCATGGTCTCAGCCGGCGAAGTACATACGCCCGGCCGTCCGAAAGATATCGTCGGCCTGAAAGCGATGGCCATCTTCGCTCAGCGCGTCTTTCAGGCATTTCGTCCCGGTGGAGTAAAAATCTACGCCGGGGCTCCCATCCTCGAGCATGGCATGGTCGAGGACGACTTCAAAGAGCTCGCCGCCGCCGGAGTCAAGATACTCGGCGAAGTCGGCCTGGGCAGCGTGAAGGACGGAAAGACTGCGCACCAAATGGTCTCGTGGGCCCGCAAATACGGCATCCAGAGCACGATTCACACCGGAGGCCCTTCTATTCCCGGCTCCAGTCTGATCGACAAAGACATGGTGCTTGAAACCGACGCCGATGTCATTGGTCACGTGAACGGCGGCCACACCGCTCTTCCCGACAATCAGATTACGGCTCTGTGCGAAAGTTCCACACGGGCTCTTGAAATAGTGCACAACGGAAATGAGCGCGCCGGATTGCTCGCGCTTCGCACGGCGATGGAATTGAAACAGCTCCACCGCGTGATTCTAGGCACCGACTCGCCCGCCGGATCAGGCGTCCAGCCGCTCGGTATGGTGCGGATGATTGCTTTGTTGTCGTCGCTAGGAGAAATTCCCGCGGAAGTCGCCATCTGCCTCGCCACTGGAAACACTGCAAAAATGCGCAACCTCGATTGCGGCCTGATTGCGCCCGGACGGGAAGCCTCGTTCGTCCTGATGGACAAAGCTCAGCACTCAGCAGGGAAGAACCTGCTCGACAGCATTCAAAAAGGAGATCTGCCGGGAATCAGCATGATTATTATCGATGGAGTAATCAGCGCCCACCGCAGCCGCAACACACCCCCAGCAACGGTGGTGCCTGAGGTGGTGAATAGATGAGGACAACCGGTGAGAAAATACAAAACTTGCTTTAGTGCATTCCCAGCGACGCGGCAACCGTCTTCTTATATTCACGCGCCTTAGCCATCGCTGCCTGCTTGTCGACGGTCAGCAACTTGCGGTCGCGCATGACGATTCGCCCGCCGATCATGACCGTCTGCACATCGCTCGCCTTCAATGCGTACGCGATTTGCGCGTAAACGTCATACATCGGCACGGCGTTCGGTTCGTCCAAACCGATCAGAATCAGGTCCGCCTTTTTTCCTTGTTCGAGCGACCCAATCACTTTCTCCATGTGCAATGCCCTGGCGCCGTCGATCGTGGCCATTTCTACGACGGCGAGAGCATTCAGTGCCAACGGATCCATTTTCGTAATTTTCGCTAGCTTGGCCGCCAAATCGATTTCTTCCATCAGGTCCAGGTCGTTGTTGCTGCCGGCCGGTCCGTCGGTTCCGAGGCCTACCGCAATTCCGGCAGCTCGCATCTCCGGCACGGGCGAAACGCCGCTCGCAATCATCATGTTGCTCGACGGGTTATGTACGCAGCCCACATTGTGGTGCGCAAGAATCTTTCGGTCCGCCTCGTCGACAAAGATGCAGTGTGCGGCAACGACGTCGGGGCCCAGCACTCCGATTCGCTCCAGATATTGCACCGGCGATGCCCCGTTCTGATTCTCGCTGTCTTCCCACTCTTTTTTCATCTCAGCCACGTGAATTAGGATCGGCGCATGATATTTCCGTGCCAGAGCGGACGCGTCCTGCAACGTCTTTTGTGAGCAGGTGTAAATCGAATGAGGCGCCGCTGCCGCGTGAATGAGCGGGTCGCCTTGCCACTTCTTCAAAAACTTCTCGGTGTACTCAAGCATTGCGGCTTCGTTTTTATTATCGGGCGCGGGAAAATCGATAAGGGTTTCGCCCAGCACGCCGCGCATACCCGCTGCTTTGGTTTCCTCCGCCACCGCGTCTTCGAAGTAGTACATGTCCGCGAAGGTGGTCACGCCCGAGCGGATCAGTTCGGCTGCTGCGAGCCGCGTTCCCCATCGAACGAATTGCTCCGTAACGTTCTTTGCTTCTGCGGGGAAGATGTATTTGTGGAGCCAGTCAGTGAGGGTCACATCGTCGTGCAGGCCGCGGAACAGGGTCATCGGGACGTGGGTATGCCCGTTGATGAATCCCGGGAGCACCAGCTTGTTTTTCGCGTCAATCGTCTGCCGGCCCTTGTACCTGGTTTCGAGTTCGGCGCGGGGACCGGCTGCGACAATCGTATCCCCTGTTACGACGACTGCTCCGTCGTCGTATATGTGCCGTTGGCCGTCCATGGTGACGACTATGCCGGTGATGATCGTATCGGCACGCTCTTTTGTGGTTTGCCCGTAGAGACAAAGTGAAAAGCAAACGTGAAACCCGCAGAACAGCCAGCAAATGCTTCTATTTGTCATGCCTCGCCCTCACATGAAGTCCTGAGATAAACAATTGGCCCGCTTAAGGTTTGCACGACCCGAGAGATCCCCGTGCATTCCCCTGTGATCTCTGTGGTGGTGGTTTTTACCGCAGTCCATCTTCGCCCTTAATCTGGTCTTTAGACAGTCCACCGACGCGGGGCAGCGGACGTCCGCTGTCGGTGACCGCAATCGCAACCATAATCTCGTTCGCGCGAGGAGCATCGCTGATTCGCACTTCCATGCCATCAAAATGGCTGCGAACAAATGCGGCATCCTTATGACCCAGCGGAATGTCGAGCACCACTCCCATGCCGCCGCGCTTCTTGGAAGACGGAATCAGCGCCGCCCCTTTTCCCAGCACGCGCCGCACCAGCGTGCCCAGCTTGGGATGCAGAATCGCTGCGGCATGCTCCAGTTCACCATTCTCGCCAACCGCTGCAGCCTTGCCGTAACTTTCGGCGGACGGTCCCTCTATACCCAATGCCGCAACCGCGCGCTGCGTCAGCAACTCGCCGAGCTCTTCGCCAATCGTCATCAACTTTGAAAGATCCTCAACGTACTGTCCCGCATACGGATTCTCAATCACCGCAACCGCCGCCGCACGCCGCGTCGGGGGATCGACCTTGCGTCCCATCTCCGTAAAAGTCTCCTCGACAAACGTCACGATCTTCCGGATCTTTGCTTGGATATTGGCTTTCATCGCAGCCCGTCCTCGTTCTTGATCTCCGACGCCTTCAACCCGCCGACGCGGGCATGCACCCGCGCCCCGGTCGTCATCACAAGCGCGAGCACAATCTCATCGGCGCGCGGAGCATCTGCAATCCCCACCTCCATCGCATCAAAATGACTGCGCACGTAGGAGGCGTTGATGTGGGTGATGGGAATGTCGAGGCGTGTTCCCGGGCCACCAACCTTCTTGGTTGACGCCACAATCGCCTTCGCGCCCCCGAGCACGTCGCGCATCGCGTATCCGCCAGGAACGTGCCAGAGCGCCCCGTGTTCGAGCTCTCCCGCTGAGCCCACAATCGCACCCTTGCCGTAGCTCTCCACCAGTTTCGGATCGCCGCCCAACGCAGCTACGAGCGACCGCGCCATCTCCAACCCAAGAGGTTTCAAGTCTTCCATAAAGTCTTCGATTTGTTCAACGTAGCGACCGGCATAAGGATTACGGATGACCACGAGAGCGGCCGCCCGGCGATTCGGCTTTTCCGCAACCGGCCCACCTTCGTGGAAAATCTCTTCGACCATGAGGAGTCGCTTCCGAATCTGGACCTCAGGCATGAATAAGGCTCCTGTCAAGCACGGGAATGTCTACCAACTGTGAACAACCTTCAGCACCGATCACTCGCGTTTCTCCCTGTAAGCTGAGGGCAGCCGCGCGAATCAGCCCCGAGCTACAGAGCGATTCCGCAACCCGGACTCCCGCAACCAGCGCGTTGCGAACCTCGTTTGGTGCCAGTACACCCACCGATTGCGTGACCAATCGTTTGCCCAAATCGCTGTCGGGCGCAAGTTCGCATGCTGGAATGCGCCCCACTCTCGGATGCCCCGGCAGATCCACTGCATTTGCCACCACCGTCGCGGCAGCGTCGGCCATCGCAGCCGTGTCGGCCAGGACTGTGACGGCATCCGCAATACCCAGCGAAAAACTACGCCCGCGCCAGCCGCTCGTAGCGATCCCGCGCATAGGGTCGCCGAACTTAATCGTAGTCGTCCCAAACAGCGAGGCTCGATCCGGACGCTCCACCATTCCCACGACAAACATTTTGCGAGGCTGTAAGTGAAACGCAATATCACCACCGTCGTTCACGTAAGCCCGCGAAAGTGATGTGGTTGAGATCATAGCCTCAAGAAGTTCCTCAGCCACCGCACCCGCGACCGCCGCCATGGGCGTAATGAAGGTCTGCGAAGCGTAGGGCCTCACCGCCGCCAGCATCCGGCGCGCAATTGCACCTGATGGAATATGTCCATCTTCACAGGCAGGCCGTCGCAGAAACTCAAGTTCCCCGCATAACTCATCTAGAACCTCGACGAACCGTGCGGCCACCGCGCGATAGGCAAGTGCTATTTCGCTCACCTCACCGAAAGCTTCCACGATCACATCGATCGGGCCATCGTGCATGTGCAGGCGGCGTTTATCGGGAAGCATCCGAATTTGTGCTCGATAGTTCATTTCTCGCTCATTTCTCGCTCTTCTCCGAAGCCAGCGGCCAGGGATTATCCGGCCGCGCCGCCAGACGCCGGCGGCCCTCCTCATCCCGATTGATCGAACTGAGGGGACGCACGTGGTCCATATATCCGCCAAGCGTCGCGTAATCCGACAGTTTCAGGGTGAACTCGATCGGCGCCACCAGCGCCGGCGTCGGAACGTATCCAAAAGCGTTTTCCGGCATGCGGCTCACGTCCGCCATGATCGTAATTCCACCGCCCGGCCAAACATAAACAGGCGCTCCTCCGCAAGTCACGCGCGTGAGTGCGTCGCGCACCGAATGTGTCAGCTTCACCGGATTCTCCGTCACCCCCGCGCGCAGCGATCCGCCCGCGCCACCCATGAACAGCGCCGTGCAAAGTGCGGGCTCGCAGTTCTCCCGAATGCGCGCCACCGATTCGCGCAGAGCAGCAGGCAATTCTTTTTCTACCGGATAAAGCGTGTCGTCCAGTTCAAAATACGCGTAGTGCTCGCCCGTCGTGCTGACCATCAGCAAACGCAATCCGGGTCTGGCTACTTCGCGATCAAACGGACCGAGAATCGAAAGTGGATCTACAATGTTGGTTCCTCCCCAGGAGGTTCCCGGCTCGGCAACTCGGAAATACCGTCCCGGCGTGGATCGCCGTCCCTTCATAGCGATCCCGGACTCGGGCACGCCCAGCAGTTTTCCCGCCTGGTGTTCCGACAACACACCGGTGATGTGGTCGTCCACCACCACGACCTCATCCACCTTCCCAAACCACTGTTTCGCAAACATTCCGATTGTCGCCGACCCGCAGCCCACGCGCATGCGCTCTTCCTGGACGCCATCCACAATCGGTGCCTTGTTCGCCTGCGCAATAATGGTGGCGCCGTTCTCAATTATCAACTCCACCGCTTTGCCATTACACAGATTCAGCAGCGTATCGCAGGTAGCCGTGCCCTCGTGCCGGCTTCCGCCGGTAAGGTGTCGAACGCCGCCGAGTGATAGCATCTGCGATCCATATTCGTTCGTCGTGACGTGTCCGACGGCCTCGCCCTGCGCTCGTACCGTGCTGCACTCCGCTCCCAGGTGCCGATCGGTATCGATTTTCAGCTTCACGCCGCAGTAACTGAAAATCCCTTCGGTTACCACCGTGACCATATCTACGCCAGCGACTTCCGACGAAATGATAAAAGGCGCAGGCTTGTAATCGGGATACGTCGTACCCGCGCCAATCGCGGTCACGAACGTTTCCTCGCCGCTCACGAGCGCGCCGTCCCACTCGCGGGACTTTTCTAGAAAGGCTACAACCGTGTCGCCACGCGATACTGCGCGTTCCAGAACGACGTGCGGATCAATCCGCACCAGTTGCCCGTCTGCATTCGCATACCGGTCGCACGATCCCGTTCTTCCGGGCTTGATGTAGCACAGGACCGGACAGGCGTCGCAGCGAATCGCGTCGTCAGCCACGCGCTTCCCCCTTCTTCATTTCTGCCTTCTCTGCCGCCAGAATCGCAGCCCGCACCCGGTTGGGAGTGGCAGGGATTTTCCGCAGACGGATCCCGACCGCATCGTGCAGCGCGTTCAGAATCGCCGGCGCCGTGGGAATCACTGCCTGCTCACCAATCCCCTTCGCTCCAAACGGGCCAATCGGCGAAGGGTCTTCGATAAGAATTGACTCCACCGGAGGAATATCCCCAGCCGATGGGATCAAGTAATCGTGCAGGTTTTCGCCCTTGCCGGGAAAGAATTCCTCCATCAAAGCCATGCCAAGACCCTGCGCGACACCACCTTCGATCTGCCCTTCAATCAACGTCGGATTTATGGCGCGTCCCACATCGTGCGCCGCCGTGACCTTCAACACGCGCACGGTGCCCAGTTCCGTGTCTACTTCGATCTCCGCCAGGTGTGCGCCGAACCCGAACACCGCATACGGAACGCCCTGCCCATTCTCGTCCAGCGGACTCGTCGGCGGATCAAATGTCGCTTCGCTCGTGATGACATATCCATGTTCATCAAGAGGAAAATCTCGGAGCGAAAGCACGAGGGACTTATCGCCGTCTCGCACGGTCAGGCCGCCATCGGAAAAATCGCGATCGTCAAAATGGATACTCGCACAGTCGCACGCGCCCGCGAGTTTTAGAATCGCACTCCGCAGCTTCTCTCCCGCCAGCTGCGCAGCTTTCCCGGTCACCAGCGTCTGCCGCGAAGCCGAAGTCTTGCCGCAATCCGGCGTGATAGCAGTGTCACCGGAAAGCAAGTCGAAACGCTCAATCGGTGCGCCCAGCGCGTCGGCGCAGATCTGGGTCACGATCGTGTTCGATCCCTGTCCAATATCCACCGCGCCCTGGTGCAACGCGATCCGCCCGTCGCGCTTCAGTCCGATCCGAACTGTCGACGGATTGGGCAGGGAAGTGTTCCCGCACCCGTACCACATTCCGGCGACTCCCACGCCGCGTCGCAGCGCGCCGCCCGCATTCAAATTGAATTCCGCAACCTCGCGCCGCGCCGCGCGCCATCTGGGCTGCAACGCCTCCAGGCAAGCGCGAATACCCACGCCTTCGCCAAGCACTTGCCCGGTGACTGTGGGCGTGTGATCTTCAAGCGCGTTCAGAATGCGGAACTCCAACCGATCCATCCCAACGCGATCCGCCAGTTCGTCATACAGTTGTTCTTGCGCAATCGCAGACTGAGGGACGCCGAAGCCGCGAAACGCCCCTGCCGGCACCAGGTTGGTGTGCACCGCCCGAGTTAACGCCCGGTAATGTGGCACATAATAAGGACCGGACGCATGCACCGGCACCCGAGCCGATACCGTTGGTCCCCACGACGAATATGCCCCAGTGTTAAAATCCGCGGAAAAATCGAGCGCCAACAGTTTGCCATCTTTGGTGCAGCCTCCGCGAAGCCGCATGTGCGCGGGATGCCTCTTCGTCGTCGAAACAATCGATTCTGTCCGCGAATAAACCATGAACACGGGCTTCCCCAGATGCCACGCCGCTACCGCCAGAAACGGCTGCACCGAAAGATCGAGCTTCGTTCCAAATCCTCCGCCCACTGCCGTCGGGATGATGCGCACTCGTTCCGGCGCAATGCCAAGAATCGTGGCGATATCGCTTCGATCCATATAAGGAGACTGTGTGCAGGCCTGAATCTCGATCTGGTCGCCCACGCGCCGTGCGAATCCCGCCTCGGGTTCAATGCAGGCGTGCTCCACGAATCCTGTGTCGTACTCGCCTTCCACTACGATGTCGGCCGCGTCCAATGCTTTGTCGACGTCGCCCCTCACCACTCGTCCTCGCACCAGAACATTCCCTGGGCGGTTCTCATGGATGAGCCGAGCCCCTGTCGCCAGCGCAGCGTCGAGATCCTTGAGTGACGGCAGCTCTTCCCAACTCACCGGAAAGTCCGCAACTTCCAACGCCTCCACCACAGCCGCTTCGCCAACTACCGCCGCAACAGCTTCTCCGCGATAGCGAGCCTCATCCTCCGCAAACACCGGCTGATCCGCGAACTTGCCAATCACTCCGTAGCAATTTGTTCCTGGCACATCCTTCGCAGTAAAGAAGGCTTCAATTCCGGGATGATCTCGAACAAACGCCAGCAGATCGCCGAAGTGAAATCGTGCCCGATGATAGGGACTGCGAATTGCCCGCACCGCCAGCGCGCTCACTGGAGTCTCATCCGCGCCAAAAATCTCGGCGCCATCGATCTTCCGCTTTCCATCCAGCCGGACCAATCTTCTTCCCACCGCAGCGCCCGCTCCGGGTGAAATTGCGGCCCCACTCGCCGGGACAATATTGTTCACCCCAGCATCCTTCGTCCCAACATCAAGAATCGCCGCGATGATCTTTCGATATCCCGTACACCGGCAAAGCACGCCCCCAATTGCGTCCATCGCGTCGTTCTCATGCGGCGCAGGGTTTTTCTCCAGCAAAGCCGTCGCCGCCACCAGCATTCCGGGAGTACAAGCTCCGCACTGGGCGGCGCCATGCTCAAGAAAGGCTTGCTGCAATCTTCCGCCAACTGACGCGCCCTTAACTGTTCGACCCGCCAGCCCTTCCACCGTCGTGACTTCGCATCCCTCGACCTGCCCCGTCGCCAACAGGCACGCGCAAACTGGATCTCCATCCAACAGGACCGTGCAAGCGCCGCAATCTCCCGCGTCGCATCCCACCTTGGTTCCGGTGAGACCGAGCTCCTCGCGCAACACGCGAGAAAGCCGCTGCAACGGCGAACTGGAAACAGTTACCGCGCGCCCGTTCACACGGAACGCAATGGACTGCTCGCCAGCCTCCACCCTCGACTCTCGGGTCAAAGCCATCAGCCGTTCTCCGCGCAGGAGTTCAACGCCCGCTGCACTAGCCGCAGCGAAGCATCCATACGATATTCCGCGGTAGCCCGCACATCGTCAATCGGCGACAGCGGGGCCAGATGTTCCCGCCTCACCACCGCGCCCAGGCCCTCGCGCACTGAGGCGCCCACTAGCTCAGCCTCAAGTACGCGCAAGCGCTGAGCCACCGCCGAGCACGATCCCACTGCGACCCGCGCCTCCAGGACTTGCCGTTTGTCTTGCAGCAGCAGCACCACCGCGACCATCGAAATCGATATCACCAGATAACGCCGCGCACCCAGTTTCACAAACGTCGACGCCGCATCCTCCAGACCGCGTGGAACGAGCACTGCCGTTAAGATTTCATCCGGCTTCCGCTGCGTCTTCCGATTTCCCACAATAAAATCAGCCAGCGGTATCCTCCGCACGCCGCGCTGCGAAGCCAACTCCACCTCCGCATCCAGCGCCAGCAGGGGTGGGACGCCATCGGCTGCCGGCGATGCATTGCACAAATTTCCCGCCATTGTCCCTCGATTTTGTATCTGCACCGAACCGACCTCGCGCGCCGCGCTCTTTAACGCATCAAAGCAGCGGGGAAGTGGCGTTCGCATGATCTCGCTCCACGTCGTCAGGCCGCCAATGCGGATGTAGTCCGTTTCATTCGACACACCCCGCAGTTCGCCAAGGCCCGAAACATCCACGACCGCTTCGCGCACCACCCGATCGCCGAGCGCCGGATAAAAATCCGTGCCCCCCGACAGAATGCGAGCTTCCCCTGCGGCCAGCGTGGCCACGGCTTCATCCAGTGTTCTGGGTTTGATATACGACGCTTTGATGGACAACGATTGAGTCCCCGGAGTGAGTTCCTTGCCCCGTTAGAGTGCAGGATGTTCGCTATTTGTATAGCAATCGCCTCGTTTTGTACAGCAACTTGCCGCCTGCGCTCAGAATAGCGGCCAACTAGCGGTGGGCGTCGCACCACCCCCGACAACGCTCAGCCTACAATCGACATTGCTCCACAACTCGCGGCGTGTAATCCTGTTCAGCACAGCCAGATCAAACCGCACTGGTGGATCCCTTATGCGAACTATATCTGTTCTTCTTGTTTTGATCGCGTTTTCCTCACTCGCCCTCTGGGCCGCCGACAATATTGTGCCTCTCAACCTCAAGGAGGGTCTCTGGGAAGTGACGTCGACTCATTCCATCACCGGAATGCCAGGCATCCCGCCCGAGACTCTCGCCAAAATGCCCGCGGAGCAGCGCGCCCGCGTCGAAGCGGCAATGAAGCAGGGTGGCATGGGTGGGCCAAAGACCGAGGTCCGCAAAGATTGCGTCACCAAGGAGAAGCTGGAAAAACGGACTGCCTTTGATCAAAATCGGAAAGAATGCACCCGCACCATTGTGAATTCCACGGGTAGCAGATTGGAAATGAAGATTCACTGTGAAGGGAAGGAGCAACAGATGTCCATGGATGGAGATTTTATGGTGGAGGCTGTGGGTTCCGATAGCGCCAAGGGCTCGATGCACGCCGTCTCCAGCGGCAACGGTCGAACCATGAATATAGACTTCACCTTCAGCTCCAGATACCTCGGCCCAGCCTGCGGGGACGTTCAGTAGAATTTACGAGCATGACTCGAACTCGTGGTAGACGGCTGGCAACTCTCGCGATCTTCCTGATCGCCAATTTTCTTGCGCCTACTTCCGCAGTCGCCCAGGCAGGCCGGCTCGCACCTGAAAAACGCGCCCAGCTCGAAACTGCGATTTCTCGCTTCATGGCGGCCAACAGTATTCCTGGAGTTTCCGTGGCCGTTGTCGAAAATAGCACTGTCGAATGGACGGCAGGCTTCGGCATTGCGGATCTCGAAAGCTCTGTGCCCGCAACTTCACACACGCTCTATCGGTTGGGGTCCATCTCGAAGTCCATCACCGCAACCGCGTCGCTGCTGCTCTGGCAGCAAGGCAAGCTCGATCTTGACGCTTTGGTTCAAAAATACTGCCCGGCGTTTCCTCAGAAGGATGCGCCCATCTCGACCCGCGAGCTTCTCGGCCACTTGGGTGGAATTCGCCACTACAAGTCCAATTCGCAGGACGACCCCGAGATCGGCAGCACGAAACATTTCCCGAACCCAATCCAGGGCGGACTCGATTTCTTCAAGAACGATCCCCTCGTTGCCAAGCCCGGAGCTGAGTTCCATTATTCCACGCAAGGATTCACGCTGGTGGGTTGCGCCATCGAAGGCGCTTCCGGACAGAACTACGTGGATTATGTCCGCAAGAATGTACTGACGCCTGCGGGCATGACCCATACTGTAGTCGACGATCGATTCGCAATCGTCCCATTCCGTACCCGCTTCTACAGCAAAGACAGTTCTGCGGCTATAACCAACGCCGATTTCCTCGACTCCAGCTACAAGATCCCCGGCGGCGGTTGGCTCTCCTCTGCCGATGACATGGCTCAGTTCGAAGTGGCCATGCTCAACGATCGCCTCGTCGCCCGTTCCACGCGCGACCTGATGTGGACTCCATTAAAACCCACCGATGGCAAGGAGGATGGCTATGCGCTTGGTTGGGACACCGGGAAAGGCCTCGGCTTATTGGACGTTGGCCACGACGGAGGACAGCAGGGAACCAGCACTTCCTTCATGATTGTCCCTGCGCGTCGCGCAGGAGTTGTTGTCCTGATCAATCTTGACGGCGGCAATGCCTCCAACCTGGCAACCGAAATGATGAAAATCGTGCTCGACTCAGCACCGCCCGCCTCAAAGTAACCCTCATTAAGAAAAAAAGCCCCGCCGAAGCGGGGCCAAAGTTGTTCGTAAGATGCGACACTTGGAGCCTGAGGGCTGCTCTTCCTTAATTAGGCATCACTACCGAATCAATTACGTGGATCACTCCATTGGACTGAAACACATTCGCGATTGTGACCATCGCCATTCCGCCCTTCTCGTCCTTGAGTTCGATGTGCTTGCCGTCGTGCAGTGTGACCCACAGTTTGCCGCCTTCCACCGTGGTCAGCTCTGCCGTACCCTTGCCGTCCTTAATCTTTTCCAGCAGGTCATGCGAAGACAGTCGCCCGGCCACCACGTGATAGGTCAGCACCTTGGTGAGCATCGCCTTGTTCTCTGGCTTCAAGAGCGAGTCGACCGTCCCTGCCGGCAGTTTGCTGAACGCTTCGTTCGTCGGAGCGAACACCGTGAATGGCCCCGGACCCTCCAAGGTCTCCACCAGCCCAGCTGCCTTTACGGCCGCGACTAGCGTAGTGTGGTCCGCCGAATTTGCCGCGTTCTCAACGATGTTCTTCGTGGGATACATTTCCTGCCCGCCCACCATCGGATTCTTCATCCCCGCCATAGCTGACATAACTGCCAGCCCCATCAACGTCACGACGACCACAATCTTGCGCTTCATATTCTCGAAATCCTTTCAGATTGAATTTACGCCTTCGGATTAGGTACGCTTTTCCGCGCAATTCGGATTTCGCAATTGTTTGTGCAAAACGCACATCCGGGATCGCACCACAACTCGTACTGGCAAAATGCCACAAAACTTCCCACCCACGGAAACCGATGCGGTTGCCTAGGATAGGTGCCGGGTAGTCGGTGAAAACAGCAAGTCTGTTTATTTCAGGCCAACCCCGTACAAATAGTCATAAGTATTGCCCTGCGCCGCCGGAAGCATTCTAGTGAACGAGGAAAACAGCACTGCGTGATCCACGAACGTCACGAACACATCCTGCTGAGAATTGCCAGTAGTCACGCGGAAAGTGAACAGCCCAAAGCAGGGGTCGCCCAGTTCGCCTGCCCCGTACAAGTATGCGGCGTCGGCGACAGGTGTGAGCGTTGTTTGCACGATCGTGTTGCCCTGACTGTCCTGCACCGTAATCTGAGCATTCGAACCAACCACGATGGTGGCGTTCCCCATGCTCGGCGTGCCCGTCTCCACATTTCCCACGCCAGTGCTCGCGCCGATTTTCTGATAGTAGATCGCCTTATAGGTTCCCGCCGTCGCAGGATCGAAAGTTTTGCTGGCTGCTTTCTTCAGTCCGATGATGGCGCCATTTGACGTGTCGACGGCAAACACTCCGTTGGGAGTTCCGAACACGTAGTCAAATCCCCCGTTGCCGTTTGGCATTGTCATAAACGCTCCCGAAGGGTCGGGCGTGAAGGTGCTTGCACTGAAAGTGCCTGTGTGGAACGACGCCTGCCCGCTCGATGCGCCGTAGGGCCAATAGGAGTCGTTATGCACGTTGCCCTGCGCATCCATAATCACCGAGCCAATTTCCATCCCACCCGAAGAAGTCCGGAATTGCATGTAGTTGAAGCTCTGGTTCGCCCAACTCGTAGTGGAAATGCTGCTGCCCTTGGCCACGGCGGTAATGAGAGCGGGCGTGTTGTGATTCGGTCCCGCCTTCGCTGCCTGCACCAGCAACCCAAAACTCGGAACCTCATAGGCTGCCACCAGGTTGCCCTGAGGATCCTGCAAGGTGTAAGTACCGTCCGCATTCACCAAATAGGCAATGTTGACGCCCGTATCTCCATTGGACAAGTTGGTATAGGAAAACGTGCGCGCCGCAGGATCGAGCGTGATACTAAGAAAATCGCCCACCGATGCCGTCCCGCTGTAGGATCGTGCAGCGTTAGAGTTTGCAGGATTAGTTGAGGTGTTTGCACAACCCAAAGCAAATACAACCGATAGCAGCAGACCAAAGGCGCGAGATTTCATCGAGGTTCCCCCTTTTGCCAGCATCGGCAATTTCAGGAAAAACTCTAGTTATGGCGATACGCGAAGGTCATCTCGGCGAGGTAAGCAAGGGTCAACCGTTGGAGCGAAAAAAAATAGCGCAGCCGACAGGCTGCGCGCAGGAAAGGACGCTTTGAGGGGTATCGACCGGCAGCCATGGCCATCACTTGTGGCTGTGTCTGTTTAGGCGCGGACGGAACCAAGCACAGGACGCAAAGGCTCGCTCAATCCCCGCATCACGCGCTCGAACTGCGGGATGTCAAGCGACTGCGGCCCGTCGGAAAGTGCGCGCTCCGGACAGGGATGCACCTCGATGATGATGGCGTCGGCTCCGACCGCAATCGCAGCACGCGAAACCGCGCCGATCAGGCTCTGCTTGCCGGTGCCATGGGACGGATCGGCCACTACCGGCAGGTGCGAGAGTTCTTTGGCGAGGGCGACGGCGGCAAGGTCAAATGTGTTGCGAGTGCCGGTTTCGAACGTTTTGATTCCGCGCTCACAAAGGGCCACCTGTTCGTTCCCGCCGGAAAGCAGGTATTCCGCTGCCAGCAGCCACTCTCTCACCGTGGCCGAGGGGCCACGCTTGAGCAGAATCGGTTTCTTTACGGTCGCCAGCCTCCGTAGCAACGCAAAGTTCTGCATGTTGCGCGCGCCCACCTGGAGCATATCGGCGTACTCGCAGATCAGGTCCACGTCTTCCGTGCTCATGACCTCGGTGACGACCGGGAGGCCAGTGAGTTCGCGAGCTTCGCGCAGAATCTTCAGTGCCTCAATTCCCAGGCCTTGGAACTCGTAAGGCGAGGTTCGCGGTTTGTAGGCTCCGCCGCGCAGCATGGTAGCGCCGGCGCGTTTCACCCCTTGCGCGGTCTCCAGCAATTGCTCGCGCGACTCCACCGAGCAGGGACCGGCAATCACAACCACTTCGGGGCCGCCGATCTTTACGCCCCGAACGTCAACCACCGTCGGCTGCGGCCGCGTCTGACGGCTGACGAGCTTAAAGGGTTGGGCGATCGCGACCACGTTATCCACCCCGGGCGCAACCGAAAGCGCCTCGATTTCATGGCGACGCCCACCGCTGCCGACCGCCGCAACGATGGTGCGCTCGGTGCCGCGGGTGACGTGAGGCTGGAATCCGGCTTCACGGATGCGTTGAACGATGTGGTCAATCTCTTGTTCGGTAGCGCTGTCAGACATGTTGACAATCATGGCGATGACCTTTCTATTTGCCGCCAAAAACAAAAGCCGCGATTTTATCGCGGCTTTGGCGGAATCCTTGAGCTGTCTCTATTGCCTGGGCGACTGGCTCTGATTCTGCACCTCCGCCGGGAATGGAAACCAATAGCGGCCGAACTGGCGGAAGCTGCAAAATCGTGTCATAGAGATGTTGAGCCCGTAACCGTTAAAATTTCGACGCCTTCTAAAACTGGTGAAACAGAAATTACTGCGCCATGCTACTGGCAACACCGGAGAACACGTTGTTGGCGTTGCCCCCGATCAGACGCACAGTGCCGATCACCAATACCAAAATGACAGCGAGCATGACAGCATATTCAGCAATATCCTGTCCTTGTTCGTCCGTCCAAACATTGCGGAAAAAGTGAACCATAGATCCTCCTGCCCCACGAATAACTTTGCGGGCGAAACTCGGTAGCTAATAATGCCGACTTACGCGCCGATTGTCAATTGCAGCCAGAAATGTTGTTCCACTGCCGACGCTCACGGCTGAAGTTACAACCTAAGCCATAGGCAAGGCTTCCGAGGCGGTCACGAATTATGGGGCTGACGATGCCGGCGGCGCCGCTGTATCGGTCACAAGTTGCCGGGCGGATTGGCCGGTGTAATCGAGTACGCGTCCCGGCAGCACTCCGAAATAAAAAGTAAGTAGCACGCAAACTGCAATGGCGAGCGCTGCCGCGGTCGGCACACGAGGAACAGGAACCTCGCCCCGGGGCTCACGCATGTACATCATGACGATAATACGCAGGTAATAGTAGGCACCCACGGCGCTATTCAGCACCAGGATGATCGCCAATCCAACCAGATCCGACTTCAGCGCGGCAGTCAATACGTAGAACTTCGCGAAGAAGCCGCCCGTGATCGGAATACCGATCAAAGACATTAGAAAAAATGCAAAGGTCGCGGCCAGCACGGGGGACCGCCTGCCGAGGCCCGCGTAATCGTCAAGGGTGACATACTTTTCGCCTGCGTTTGCGAAGTGGCTGACGACGGCAAACGCCCCTACGTTCATGGCTGCATAGGCGGCGGTATAGAACATCGCCGCGGACGTGCCCAGTTCCGGCTGTGCCGCAAACGCGACCAGCAGATATCCGGCGTGGGCGATCGAAGAATACGCGAGCAGGCGCTTCACGTTGTCCTGCACCAAGGCTCCCAGATTTCCCAGCGTCATGGAAAGCGCGGCTGAGACCCAGATCAGCCAGAAGCGTCCGGGTGCGTTCGCTTCGAACATGACGCGCAGTAAAACCGCGAATGCCGCCGCCTTGGGGCCGGTAGACATCAAGCCGACGATCGGCGCCGGGGCTCCTTCGTAAACGTCAGGAGCCCATACATGGAAGGGCGCAGATGAGACCTTGAAGCCCAGGCCCACAAACATGAGCGCCGTTGCAACATACGCCAGAACCGGTACGTTTCCTGAGCGCAGCACCTGGCTGATGGCGTCGCTATTGGTGGAACCGGTCGCGCCGAACATGAGCGCGACGCCATAGAGGAAGAACGCCGTGGCAAACGATCCCAGGAGAAAGTACTTCAGCGACGCTTCACTGCTCGAGGCGTCGCGCCGCCTGAAGCCTGCCAGCACGTAGGTCGAGATCGACGAGATTTCCAGGGCAATAAAAATAAGTACGAGTTCGATGGCGGACGACATCAGGCACATGCCCACCGTGCCCAACAGGATTAGCGCGTAGTACTCCCCGGCGCGGATGCGCTGCACCTTCAAATATTCAAAAGAACTGAGAATGGCCACCGCCGCAATCGCGATGACGAGGAAGTGAAAAAAGACGCTGAAGCCCTCGACCCGAACCATGTTGTAGAAAGCGGTGCCGGGATAGTGGGCCATGCAGAACGTTGCCGCCAGCGCGGTAAAAGTACCGATCAGCGCGATCGTGCCGAGCGACTGGTGGCTGCTGTCTTCGTCGAGCAGCGGGTCGACGACCATGATCAGCATGCCGAAGACAGAGAGCACCAGTTCCGGCAGGATGCGCATGTAGTCGGCAAGTTGCGGCGGCTGGAAAGTCTGCGCCTGGGCCAGCAAACCGGGCAACAAATGTGAGAACGCCGTCACCGTCGTCATTGGCAGCATCACTGGCCCACCACCTTGCTGGCCAATTGTGTGAAGGGGGCGAGAGCCGCTTGCACCGCCGGATCAATTGCGCTGAGCCATATCATGGGCGCAACGCCCATCACCAGAGCGGCAATCGCAATCGGGTAAAGTGCTGCCTTCTCAAGCAGGTTGAGGTCAAGCAGCGCGTTGTTGACTTCGTGCGTCACCTTGCCGAAAAAAACGCGCTGATACATCCAGAGCAGGTAGCCCGCACTCCAGATCACGCCGGTGGCGGCCAGGATTCCATAAATCGGCCGCGCCTGGAATGCACCACTCAGCACTAGGAACTCGCCGATGAAACCGTTCAGCAGCGGCAGTCCGACTGAGGCCAGCACAGTGACCAGAAAGAAGGTGGCGTACTTGGGCATGGGTGTCGCTAGTCCGCCAAACTCAGAGATCTCGTAAGTGTGGCGGCGTCCGTAGAGAATGCCACACAGCATGAAGAGGCCGCCGGTGGCCACCCCGTGTGCCAGCATAATGAAGACAGCTCCATTCAGTCCGGCAGTGGTGAAACTAAAAATTCCGAGGACGACAAATCCGAGGTGACTGACCGAAGAGTAGGCGATCAGCTTTTTCATATTCGGCTGCACCAGCGAGACCAGCGCGCCGTAGATGATGCCGATCAGCGCCAGCACCATGATCCATGGCGCATTGCGGTGCGCCTGCTCGGGAAACAGGCCAACATCAAAGCGCAAGAGGCCGTAGGTGCCCATCTTCAGCAGCACCCCGGCCAGCAGCACCGATCCAGCAGTGG
The DNA here is from genome assembly GCA_025355505.1 of Acidobacteriaceae bacterium. Lineage (GTDB taxonomy): Bacteria > Acidobacteriota > Terriglobia > Terriglobales > Acidobacteriaceae > Acidiflorens. Next base: position 78,240 of record JANXZM010000017.1, read on the forward strand.
GCGCCTCCACGTGCGCATCAGGCAGCCAGGTGTGAAGAGGGAAGAGTGGAACCTTCACCGCAAACGCGATGAAGAAGCCGAGGAAGAGCCACAGCGAGGCGTTTTCGAAACCGGGCACGCTACCGCTGCGAATCGCATGCTGAATCACGACAAAATCGAAGCTGCCCGTCTTGGCGTAGAGCCACAGAATCGCCGCCAGCATGAACATCGAGCCGATGATCGTGAACAGAAAATACTTCACCGCGGCGTAGACCCGGCGTCCGTGGCCGTACATGCCAATCAGCAGAGCCATCGGGATCAGCGTCGCTTCCCAGAAGAAGTAGAACAGGAACAAGTCGAGCGAGGTGAAAACGCCGATCAGAGCCGTCTCCAGGATCAGCAGCAGGATGAAAAATTCCTTTACTCTCTCGTGAATCGAAGCCCACGAAATCAGCACGCACAGAGGCGTGAGGAACGTAGTCAGCACAACCAGCCAGACGGAAATTCCGTCAATGCCCATGTGGTAATGAATGTTGGGGCTCGTGATCCACACTTTATCGATCTCGAAGCCGAATGGGCCAAGTTCGCGATGCAGGTGCACCGGCAAATGCAGCGAGGCCACAAATGCCAGTATGGAGATGACGAAGGCAAAAAGCTTGATGTCACGATCGCGCCGCGGGATGAGCAGAATCAGCAACCCACCCGCGGCAGGAATGAAGGTGACCAGCGAAAGAATGATGGGGCTGAGGCTTTCCATGTTTACAGAACCCATATTCATCGCACTCCCATCCAGACCATGTAGGCGATCACGACAGCCCCTCCGGCTGCCACCCATCCGGCGTAGGACCGGAGATTTCCCGACTGCATATGCCGCACGGTGTCAGACACCTCTCGCGCAGCCGTGGCCGAGTTGTTCACCGTGGCGTCGATCACCCCCTGGTCGATGCCGTGCCAGAGAATCGTGGTCGAGCCGTCGATCACCGGCTTAATAAACAGGACCGCATAAAGTTCGTCCATGTAGTACTTGTGTACGACCGCTTGATAAAGGCCGCCGAGGCTGGCCGCAATGCGAGCAGGCAGTTGCGGGCGGCGGCTGTAGAGGAAATAAGCCAGCAGCCATCCGAGCCCAGCCACGCTGATGGAAATACCCATTAGCAGATATTCGATCATGCCGCCCCCGGCTTCGTGGGAGGTTTCTTGCGCGACTTCGGTCACACTCTGAAAGACCGGCGCCAGGAAATGTTCGAACCGATTACCATAGCCGACAAATCCGCCAACGCCGGACAGCACGGCAAGGATCACCAGCGGACCGAGCATCACCCAAGGGCTCTCATGCGGCTCTCCGTGCCCATGGCCGTGATCGTCGTGACCATGCGCATCATGACCGTGCGCTTCTTGCGCCGCGGCACCGCGGTACTCGCCGCCGAATGTCATGTACATCAGCCGGAACATATAGAACGAAGTGATGAACGCGGTAACCACGCCGATCAGCCAATACACTGGGCTTGCGCCATAGGCTTTCCAAAGTATCTCGTCTTTGGACCAGAAGCCGGCGAACGGCGGAATGCCCGCGATGGCAAGCGTCGCAATCCCCATCGTCGCGAACGTCCAGGGCATATACGCCCGCAGCCCGCCCATTTTTCGCATGTCCTGCTCGCCGCTGACGCCGTGAATTACCGAACCTGCCGCCAGGAACAACAGCCCCTTGAAGAACGCGTGCGTCATCAGGTGGAAAATGCCTGCTGAGAATGCTCCCACGCCACAGGCCATGAACATATAGCCAAGCTGCGAGACGGTGGAATAAGCCAAGACTTTCTTGATGTCAGTCTGCGCAATGCCGATGGTCGCCGCAAATAGAGCGGTGAGCGTTCCAATGATCGCGACCGCCGTCATCGCCATCGGTGCGCGCTCGAAGATCACAGACGACCGCGCCACCATATAAACGCCCGCCGTTACCATGGTCGCCGCATGGATCAACGCGGAAACTGGAGTGGGGCCTTCCATGGCGTCCGGCAACCAGACATAAAGAGGAATCTGCGCCGACTTGCCGGCCGCACCGACCATCAACAGCAAACCGATCGCCGTGAGCAGTCCAGCTCCCGTAGTCTCCGGCGACAGCGGCCGCACCGCCGCAAAGACTTGCGTAAAGTCCAGCGATCCAAAATGTTTGATGAGCAGGAAAAGGGCGATCAGGAATCCAAAGTCACCGATTCGGTTGACGATAAACGCTTTCTTGCCGGCCGCCGCCGCCGAGTCTTTTGTGAACCAGAAACCAATCAGCAGGTACGACGCCAGGCCCACGCCCTCCCAGCCGATGAACATGATCAGATAGTTCTTCGCCAGCACCAGCGTCAGCATGAAGAACATGAACAGGTTCATGTATGACATGAAGCGGTAGTACCCGTCGTCGTTCCACATGTAGCCGACCGAGTAGATATGAATGAGGAAGCCGACGCCGGTGACCACCAGCAGCATGACCAGCGACAACTGATCGAGATAGAAACTGAAGTCAACTTGAAAGCTTCCGGAGCGAATCCAGTGTGCGAGGTCGCAATAATAAGGAGCCGACGCCGAAGAAAAGCCCGCAGCCAAGCCCAACGCCATGGCAAAGGCGGAGCCACAGAAGACGAGTGCGATCGCCGATATTACATACTTCGACGACCGTCGGCCAAAGCAACCGTTAATCGCCGCCCCGGCGAGCGGAAGCAGCGGGACGAGCCAGAGATAAGGATGTGGCGTCATAGCTTGAGCAGGTTCACCTGGTCCACATTCAAAGTTTCACGCGTGCGATACACGGCAATGATGATCGCCAGGCCGACCGCAGCCTCGGCGGCGGCCACTACCATCACGAAGAAGACGAAGACCTGACCGCTGAGCGCGTGCCAGTGCGCAGCGAAGGCGACGAACGAAAGGTTCACGCCGTTGAGCATCAACTCGATCGACATGAAAATCGTGATGATGTTGCGCTTGATCAGGAATCCGAGCACGCCACACACAAACAGGATTCCGCTCAACACCAGATAGTAGGAGAGAGGGACCATCACGCGTCCTTTCTCGGGCCACGGGCCACGGCTTCGGGCTTGCTTGCGAGCACCACCGCGCCCATGATGGCGATCAGGATCAGCACCGACGTGATTTCAAAGGGCAGCAGAAAATCGTGGAACAGAAGCCGGGCAATATCCTTGGGAGCGCCCCATAGCGCACCGATCGACACCGACCGCGTTGTGGACGACCGTCCAAGCAGGGTCCAGGCGACGAGCACCGCGCCGATCGTTACTCCGGGAACGCCGAGCAGAGTCGCCACTCGGCTGCCTTTGGTGCGCTCTTCTTTGCCGGCGTTCAGCAGCATAATGGTAATCAGGAACAGCACCATGATCGCGCCCGCGTAGACGATCACTTGCACCGCGGCGACAAATTCCGCGCCTAACAGCAGATACTCAGCGGCGAGCGAGGCCATCACCACCACCAGCGACAGCGCGCTGTTGATGGGATGGCTCTGCACCAGCAGGTTCACTGCCCCCGCCACGCAGATTGCTCCGAAAAATAAAAATAAAATCAGATGAAGCATTTTTGCGTTAGTTCCCGGTAAAGCTCAAAATGTACCTGGGTACTGAGCTCTGAGCGCTACAGCCAGCGCCGTAACCACAATGTTCGCAATCGCCAGGGGCAGCAGGAACTTCCACCCAAATGCCATGAGCTGATCATAGCGAAAGCGGGGCAAGGTCCAGCGCACCCAGACGTACAGAAACATAAAAAAGAAAACTTTCAGGCAGAACCAGAACACCGGCATCACCGCTTGCAGGATGGGCGGACCAAAGATTGGCCCGTGCCATCCGCCCAGAAACAGCAGCGTGGCCAGGCAGGCGACCGTCACCATGTTGGCGTACTCGGCCATAAAAAACATCGCGAATTTCATCGCGCTGTACTCAGTGTGATACCCGGCCACCAATTCCGACTCAGCTTCCGGCAGATCGAAAGGCGTGCGATTCGTCTCCGCATATGCGGAAATCATGTAGATGAAAAATGCCAGCGTCTGCCCGTGAAAAATATTCCAGCGCGGAATGAAATGCCAAAACACTCCACCCTGCGCATCCACAATGTCGCGCAGGCTGAGGCTTCCCGCCATGATCACCACTCCCACCAGAGACAGGCCAAGCGAAACTTCATAGCTGATCATCTGGGCGCTGGCGCGTAGTCCGCCGAGCAGCGAGTACTTGCTGTTCGACGACCATCCGGCAAGCGCCACGCCGTACACGCCCATCGAAGTAATGCCGAGGACAACCAGCAGCCCGATGTTTAAGTCCGTAATTTGGAGGTACGTGCCCCAGTGGCCGACGTTAACCCAGGTGCCAAACGGGATCACGGAAATCGATGTAATGGCGAAAACCACGGCAATGATTGGCGCCGCGATGTAGAGCGGTTTGTAGACATGCGGCTGGGTCAAATCTTCTTTGAAGATGAACTTGACGCCGTCGGCGAGCGGTTGCAGCAGGCCGAAAGGTCCGACCCGCGTGGGGCCCCAGCGGTTCTGGATGCGCGCCGACACCTTGCGCTCCAGCCAGACGCTGTACGCCACCGCCGTCAGCAGAATACCGACGACGGCAACCGACTTAATGATCGAAATGATGACGAACGTCGTTATGCTCAAGTGTTATCGTGTGGCGCGGACACTCTTGTGCGCGTGCTTTTGATCTTTAGCTGTTGACCGCCCTGGTTGCTGCTTTGCATCAGTCCGCCGCCACTTCCGGCACTGCGGATTTATTTTCGTAAACCGAATTCAAAGTCTTGGAATATCTCCCGAGCGTTCCCGAGCTAAAGAGGTTATCGTTCGCCGGAACGATCAACACCGGGTCCTGAAACGAACTCGCGCCGCTCGCGGCAATCTCAAGATGCTGATCGTTGCCAGCCAGCAGATTGACCCGCGAAACATCGTATCCGGCAACCAGGCGCTGAATTTCGTCGAGAATCGCCATAGGGTCGAATGGCGTCATCTTCGGTTCCAGATTGTGCGCTTCGAGCCACACCGCATGACGATCCGCCTCGCCCGATTGCGCGCCGCGTGTCTGGCCCATGTCGGAGTGCGTCCCACTCCCAAAGGGCACCAAGCCGCTCACGTCGCTGCCCATGGCGTCCGCGATGCGAACGATCATCTCGAAGTCCGGCTTGGTGTTCGAGACTTCGCCCGCTTTCTTCACCAGTTGCAGATCGCCGCAGGTGTTCGTATAAGTACCCGTTTTTTCGTATGCATTCGCTGCGGGCAACACCACGTCGGCGATGTTCGCGGTCTCGGTCAGGAACATGTCCTGCACCACAACGAAACTCTTTGACAGCACAAAGGGATCAATGCCGAGACGGCCGACTGGATTGGAGCCGACAACGTAAAGCGCTTTCAGTGTGCCAGCCTTCGCTGCGTCCATCATCTCCAGCAGGCTAAGGCCCTTTTCGGTCGGCAGATTGCCCCATTCTTTTTGGAACTTGTCTGCGGGGGTGACCGGCTCATATCCCGGCAAAAGATCGGGATAGATTCCCATCTCGCTGGCTCCACGCGAATTTGAGTAATCGCCGAGACAGATGAGCTTCGCTCCGGTCAAAGTTGAAGCAAAGCCCGCCAACTTTTCGATGTCCTGTGCGCGCAATTCAGAACCAAAGGCGATAACCATGTTCTGTTCGGCGCGGATGGTCTCGCGCAGTGCGATCCAGGCATCGCGCGTCAGACCGTCGGCAATTTTGGAATCGGCAAGCGAATCGAGCAGGGAATCGTCGCCGGCGAGAAATGCGACCGCTTTCGCTTCCGCCCCCGCCGGTACCAGCCCGAATCCCGCCGCCTGCCGCCGCAACTTAATGGGCGCGGAGTTGATCACATAGAGCTTGGCCCGGCGCAAGCGGACATTCGTCCGGATCTGCCATGCCAGCAGCGGATGCTGATTGGTTGGATCGTTGCCGATCAGCAGAATTGCGGGCGCGGTCAACACATCGCGCATGGAAGCCGTCTTTCCGGGCTTGCCGTGGAGCGCCGCCGCCAAAGCAGGGTAGTCCGCCGTGCGGTGATGATCGACGTTATTAGTCTTGAGTACGACGCGCGCAAATTTCGAAAGAAGATAATTTTCTTCGTTGGTCGTGCGATTCGATCCGATGACGCCGATCGCGCCCCCGCCATCCTGATCGCGAACTTCGCGAAACCGTTTGCCGATCCGTTCAAAAGCTTCTTCCCAGGTCGCAGGCGTCAGCTTGCCGTTCTTGCGGATCAGTGGCTGCGTCAGACGCTCTTTGTGGTACGCAAAATCGAAAGCGTATCGGCCTTTGATGCAAAGGAAATCGTTATTGATCCCGCTCTTGTCGCGATTGTCGCCGCGCACAATCTCTGTGCCCGTGTCGCACTGGCGAACGCCCAGCGTCGTTTTGCACCCGTCTCCGCAGTGGGTGCAGATCGTGCTCACGTGGTTCATCTCCCATGGCCGCGTCTTATAACGATAAGCCCCGGAGGTGAGCGCACCGACCGGGCAGATGTCGATACACATGCCGCATTCTTCGCAATCAAGATGATCTTCCTGGTTGGGCGCGATGATCGAACTCACGCCGCGGTTCTGCACGCCCAGCGCCCAAACGTCCATGCCTTCGCCGCAAACACGCACGCAGCGGTAGCACAGGATGCAGCGCGGACGGTCGAAATAAACCACCGGAGACCACTGCTGTTCTTCCTTATGATTCTTGGCCTCCATGAACTTCGATTCGGCGGCGCCATAAGAGAACGCCATGTCCTGCAATTCGCATTCGCCGCCGGCGTCGCACACCGGGCAATCCAGCGGATGGTTGCCAAGCAGCAACTCGACCATCGCCTTGCGGGCCTGACGCACCTCATCGCTGTCAGTTGCAACGATCATGCCCTCGGTCACCGTCGTCGTACAGGCGGTCTGAAGCTTGGGCATCTTCTCGACCTTAACAACGCACATGCGGCAAGCGCCCTGCAACGAAAGCCCCGGGTAGTAGCAAAAAGAGGGTACTTCAATGCCCACGTTCTTGCAGGCTTCGATCAGCAGCGCCCCAGCGGGCGCCGTGATCTTTTTTCCATCGACAATGAGATTTACGTCAGCCATGATTTCGATTCTGTCTACGCCATCACCGGTTCGACCACACCCGCTTTTTCAAACGGGCATGGCTTGCCATCCAAGTGATCTTCAAATTCTTTTCTAAACTTCTTCACAAACGCCATGGTGGGCATTGCCGCCGCATCTCCAAGCGGACAGAAAGTTTTGCCCAACATGTTTTCCGCAAGGTAATAAATGTTGTCGATATCTTTCTTCAGCCCTGCGCCGGCGTGGAAGCGCGTCAGCGTTTTCTTCAGCCAGTCGGTACCTTCCCGGCACGGGATGCACCAGCCGCAGCTTTCATGCTGATAGAACTTGATGGTGCGCAGCGCAAACTTCACAATGCAGGTCGTATCGTCAAGCACCACCACGCCGCCGGATCCAAGCATCGAACCCGCTTTGGCCACCGAGTCAAAATCCATCGCAACGTCAATCTCTTCGGGCAACAGCACTGGCGTTGACGATCCGCCCGGAACCACAGCCTTCAAACTGCGTCCGTTGGGAATGCCGCCGCCGACCTCATAGATCATCTTCTTGAGGTTATAGCCCATCGGAAGTTCGTAAACGCCCGGCTTGTTGAGATGTCCAGCCAGGCAGAACAGGCGCGTTCCGCCATTCTTCGGCGTGCCCAGTTTCGCGTACCAATCCGCACCGCCCAAAATGATGTGTGGCACCGCAGCGAGCGTCTCCGCATTGTTAATGACCGTCGGCCCACCCCACAGGCCCACCACCGCAGGGAAGGGTGGACGGATGCGCGGAATGCCGCGCTTGCCTTCGAGCGACTCCATCAGCGCCGATTCTTCGCCGACTTCGTAAGCGCCCGCTCCGCCATGCCAATAAATATCGAGATCGTATCCGCTGCCAAAGATGTTCTTGCCGAGAAAGCCCTTGGCATAGGCATCTTTAATCGCCTTCTGCATGATCACCAACAGGTAGCGATACTCGCCTCGGATGTAGATGTACCCGGTATGAGAACCGACCGCGAGCGCGGCGATCATGGCACCTTCAATCACCGAGTGCGGATCGTGTTCAAAAATCAGGCGATCTTTGCAAGTGCCGGGCTCGCTCTCATCCCCGTTGCAGAGCACGTACTTTGGCTTGGCCGACTGCTTCGGGACAAACGACCACTTCATCCCCGTACTGAATCCGGCGCCGCCACGTCCGCGCAAGCCGGAGTTCTTCACCTCGTTGATCAGCGCGTCCGCGCCCATGCCCAAAGCCTTTTGCACGGCTTTATAGCCGTCCAGTTGGAGATAGCGATCGATATCCGTCGCACCCTGTCCAAAGCGCTTCGAGATAACGCGGACCTCGTCGGGATGGGAAACTAGAGATGCCATTTTGTGATTTAGTCATTGAGTCATTGCCGAATAATTCAATGACTCAATGAATCAGTGGTTCAATTTCCTTACTGTGTTCCCTTCTTCTTATAGTTGTCCAGAATCTGATCCATCTTCGTGTTCGTCAGGTTCTCATGGAAATCATAATTCACCTGCGCTGCTGGAGCCCAACTACACGCGCCGATACATTCGACCTCTTCCAGAGAGAACAAGCCGTCTTGTGTCGTGCCCTGGTGGCCGATGCCCAACTTCTTCTTGCAGTGGTCAAGCAACTCTTCGCCACCGCGGAGCATGCACGCGATATTGGTGCACACCTGCACGTTGTACTTTCCACGCGGCTTGGTCGTCAGCATCGAGTAGTAACTGATCACGTTGCGGACTTCGAGCTCGGTCAGTTCCAGACGCTGCGCCAGTTCCTGGATCACCTCATCGCTCAGACTGCCGATCTCGTCCTGGGCATAGAGCAGCGTAGGTACCAGCGCCGAACGCTTGGTCGGATAGTGCGTCAGCATATCCGCGAACCGTGTCTCGAATTCTTCGGAGAAACGCATTACCGGTCTATATCTCCAACCACCACATCAATGCTTCCAATCGCCGCCACCACATCCGCAAGCAGTTGCCCCTCGCATATTTTGGCCAGGGTTTGCAGATTCGCGTAGGACGGTCCGCGCATGTGCACGCGATACGGCTTGGCCGTTCCGTCGCTGACGATGTAGTATCCCATCTCGCCGCGCGGCGATTCTATCGCCTGGTAAACCTCCCCCGCCGGGACCGTGAAGCCCTCGGTGATGATCTTGAAATGGTAGATAAGGGCTTCCATCTGGGTCTTCATTTTTTCGCGGTCGGGCAGCACCACCTTGGGCGCGTCGGCTTTCACTGGTCCTTCCGGCATTCCCGCCAGAGCCTGCTGCACCATGCCAATCGATTCCCGCAACTCCTGCACGCGGCACAGATATCGCGCGAATACGTCCCCTTCCGTGCGGACCGGCACGTTGAACTTGAAGTTTTCGTAGCCCGTGTAAGGAGCATCGCGGCGCAGGTCAATGTCGACACCGCTGCCGCGCAACGTAGGACCGCATGCGCCCAGAGCAATCGCGTCTGCCGCGCTCAGGTGGGCGACGCCCTTGGTTCGCATCACGAAAATCGGATTCCCGGTCAGCAAGCCTTCATATTCATCCACGTTTCCGGGAAAACGGTCGGCAAACTTCTTGACCTTCTCGAAGAATCCCAGCGGTGGCTCCAGCGCCAACCCGCCAATGCGGAAATAAGAAGTCATCATCCGCTGCCCACTGACCATCTCGAAAAAACGCAAAACGTCTTCGCGCTCCCGGAAGCAATAAAGAAAGACGGTCATCGCGCCCAGGTCCATGGCATGCGTTCCCAGCCAGACCAGGTGCGAATTGATGCGAGTCAACTCATTCATCAGAACCCGCGTCCACTGCGCTTTCGGTGGAATCTCCAGCCCCAGCAACTTCTCTACTGCCAGGCAGTAGGCGAGATTGTTCGTCATGGGGCAGAGGTAGTCGATGCGATCCGTCAGCGGCACAACTTGCTGGTAGAACTTGGCTTCGCAAGTTTTCTCGATGCCCGTGTGCAGATAGCCGATCTCCGGCTTTAGGCGCACCACTGTCTCCCCATCAATTTCGAGCACCAACCGCAGCACCCCGTGCGTCGATGGGTGTTGCGGCCCCATGTTCAGGACCATGGTCCGGTCATCCGACGTCCGGTCCTGGCCGGGTGCAGCGACAGTTGCGGGAAATTGCGCCATGGCCTACCGGTAACCTTCCACCGGGTAGTCCTTCCGCAATGGATGGCCTTCCCAGTCATCGGGCATCATGATGCGTTGCAGGTTGGGATGTCCGGTGAAGCGCACGCCAAACAGATCGAACACCTCTCGCTCATAGTGGTTGGCCGCGGGCCAAACCGACGTGACCGATTCAATCGCCGGACTGGACCCGTCAAGGCGGACTTTTAAACGCACCCGCTCTTTTTTCGGAATCGAAAGCAAATGGTAAACCACCTCAAACCGCGGCTCCGATGGATGCCAATCCACGCAGGTGAGGTCGCATAAATAATTGAATGGGCAATCTGCCGAGTCGCGCAAAATGGCGCAAGTTTCGCGGATCGCGTCCTTCTCGATCCAGATCGTAAGCTCGTCGCGATCGAACTTCACCGCCTGCACCACGGAGGCGTTCCACTCCACCAGGCGACCCAACGCGGGATGCGACTTTAACTGCTCGATATCGGTGATTGGGGGAGCCAGCGGCATCAGACATTGCCCCGCTTGGCGGCTGTCAGGCCCCAGTCGAGCACGCCTTTTTTCCATACATAAAAAAGACCGACCAGCACGATCGCGATGTACACCATCATCTCCCAGAAACCAAACATCTTCAGTTCGCGCAGGATAACCGCCCAGGGGTAAAGGAAAACGGCCTCCACGTCAAATAAAATAAAGAGCATGGCCACCAGGTAGAACTTGACGGAGAATCGTCCCTGAGCATCGCCGATAGGCTGGACTCCGCACTCATAAGGCGACAACTTAGCCCGCCCCGGTTTATGCTGGCCAACCAGCTGGGAAAGGATCACAATTACGCTCGCAAGGGCGGTGGCGATGCCGAAATGCATCAGGAGGGGCAGGTAGCGAGCGAAATAATTGTCCGGCATAGGAGAAGCTATATATAATTTGCGCGAAGCAACAGGAAACATTCTAGATTAGTTTTGACTGACTGAAGTGTCAAGCTAAGTGCGCATTTTAACAGTAGTTTCATCTGGCGGAAACTGGCTTGACAGGACTTTGACAGGACCGGGGAAATCCTAAACCGCATGATCTTTGGCTTTAATACCGACATTCGACACGAAGATACCGTCTACCACGTGCAGAGCGAAGCCCGCGAAGGCGAGCAGTTGTTGCAGACTCAGGTCTTCGTTCAGGGACGCTGCATCGGAAAGCGCGCGGTTTCCTATAACTCCAGCGGGGCCGAAGGCAAGATCGGCGCTCCGACTAGCTCTTTAACCGACGACCAGGATAAAGAGAAGCGGCTGCGCGAACTGCATCGCGAGGTGCTCGATGCCATCCGCGATGGCAAGCTTGATTCCATCTTCGATAAGCGGGAAACACCGGAAACGCTGGCGGCGGTGAAGAAGCTTGACATCGAGTGGATCAATTCCAGCTCCGTGCATTCGAGCGGCGCTTTGACGATGCGCATCCGAGTCACCGACGGAGGCGCCACGGTCGAAGGCGCTCGCCTCACGCTCCGCTTCGCCCGGCCAGACGCCGCGCCCTACTATGCGCAGGTTCTCACAGATGCCACGGGCAATGCCGAGATGAGCGTTCAGGTGGATGAAAAGTCGCTCTCGGATTCCTCCGTAGTCGTGCAAGCGAGTTTCACCGGACGAACTGCCACCCGTAAGTTCCAACTTCGCGCCGCCCTGTAGAGACGGCGCTTGCCCCGTCTCGGCCCGCGCGATAATCCCAGCCCCCGGGGAGACGCGGCAAGCCACATCTCTTCGGCAGAGTTCGCTACTGCTTTTTGAATGCGAGAATTGTTCCGATGAACCTCACGATCAATGGCGAGAACCAGGCTTTTTCAGCCGATACTCTGGGCGCGCTCGTCGAGCAACTCGGCATGAAGGCCGAACGTGTGGCGATCGAACTCAACCGCGAGATCGTCCCCCGCGATCAATGGCCGCAGACCCCATTGCACGACGGAGATCGGCTGGAGATCGTCCACTTCGTCGGCGGCGGATCGAGATAATATACAGCAAATTTGGCAACCCGTTTCGCAACCTGCTAACCTGATTTCGCAGGGCCCCGTCGTTCAACGGATAGGACTTCAGTTTCCTAAACTGACTATGCAGGTTCGATTCCTGCCGGGGCCACCAGCCCCTTCGCGCCCGTACCTAAGGTCCCGCTCATCGAACGAAAACGGCTGGGTTGCTGAATTGTCTCTGAAGTAAGAATCTAGCTTCGCTCCTTCCTCCAAACAACTTTACGCGGAACAATTTTCTCCCGACCGGTCATCTTTGCACTGTGCAAACTCTCTCAGTCCGCCTGAGGTGGGTGTTATATCAACAACTTAAGGCTGCTGCACTCCGTTGGCAACGGAAGTGCATCTCCAAGAAGTAGTAGATACAAATCCCTCCCCCTAAGGAGACTGCGATGAAGAAAATACAATTCGTTTTGTCAACCATGTTGCTGGTGATGGCGCTGACTGTCGCCTTGTCTTTCGCAAGCCAGCCGACGCTCGCGCAGAGTGCTTCCGATTCTTCGCGCAACCCGATAGTTCAACAACCGCCGATGCAACCGGACGATCAGAACGTGGCTAACGCGGCTTCGGAGAAGACGTTCAGCGGAAAGATTGTGAAATCCGGAAACAAACTTGTCCTTACGGCCGCCGACAACAAGACCACCTATCAGCTCGACGACCAGCAAAAGGCTCAGGACTTTCTCAACAAAACCGTAAAGGTAACCGGAGTGCTGGACGCATCCACCGGAACGATTCGCGTCAGTGCGATCGAGCCAGCCTGATCTCCCCAAAGAAAAAGACGGGTGCCTATGAACATGGTGCCTGTGGCGAAGGGGCGGTGCATATCCGCCCCCTTTTTTCTTCCCTATTGTTTCGAACTACTATTCACTCGAACTGACGTTTAAACTTAACGCACGATCCGTCTGAGCGCCGCCGCTTCGTCCCGACCGGGGCTCCACGTCAAGTTCCAGGCAGGAGGAATTTGCATGCGATTGTTGAGTGCTCGCCTCATTGTTTCACTTATCCTCGGCATTACGCTGGTTTCGTCTGGTTTTTCCTACTACGAAGTGCTGGAAGAAAAGCGCGCCTTGCGCAGTGATCTGGAGCGTCGCGCCGAGATGCTTGGTGAAAGTCTCGTCGGCAACGTGGAACGGTCGTGGAATACCGGCTCGGACATAGAACGTTCGGAGAAGGAACTGCAGCGGCTTGTGCAGCGCTTCGGAAACCGGGAGCACCTGCTCGGCGTCGTCATCTACGACCGTCAGGGCACGCTGGTGGCCACGACTCCGGAGCTCGCGAAAACCCTTACCGTGAGTCCGCCTTCCGTAACGCAGGCCATCGCGCAGGGGCACAAAGAAAGTTCGTTTGTCCGGCTGGGAAGCATGCCGGTTCACATTCTCGCGTTGCCGATTCGCCGTCAGGATGAAGTGGTAGGCGGCTTGGCTGTCGTGCACGATGTGAGCTACATCCGTGCGCAGAGCCTTCTCGTCTGGCGCCAAACATTTTTCACGGTGCTGGCTCAAGTGTTTCTCATCGTTCTGATTACGTTGCTGATTGTCCGCTGGAGCATCACCGGCCCGATTGCGCGGGCAGCGCTATGGATGCGCGCGCTCCGCACGGGAAAGGTTTCTTTCCGCCAGGAAGTGCCGGACCTCGCCATGTTCCGGCCGCTGGCGCGCGAAGTTGCCACCATGGCCGAGAGTCTCAACCATGCTCGCAACGCGGCCGAAAACGAGGCCCGCCTGCGCGAGGCTGGGGAATCCATGTGGACGGCCGATCGTCTCTCGGTGCAGCTTCGCTCCCGTTTAGGCGATAGCCACCTGTTCGTCGTCTCGAATCGTGAGCCTTACATGCATCAGCGAAACGGGAAGGAGGTTGACGTGGTTGTTCCGCCGAGCGGCCTGGTCACCGCGCTCGAACCCGTGCTCAACGCCTGCGATGGCACCTGGATCGCGCACGGCAGCGGCAATGCCGACGCCGAAGTCGTGGACGCTCACGACCGGCTGCGCGTTCCTCCCGAGGACCCCCGCTACAGCTTGCGCCGCGTGTGGTTGACCAAAGAGGAAGAGGAAGGTTACTACTACGGCTTTGCCAACGAGGGGCTCTGGCCGCTTTGCCACATCGCGCACACACGCCCGCTTTTTCGGGCTGCCGACTGGCAGTACTACCAGGAGGTCAACCGCAAATTCACGGACGCCGTGCTCGAGGAAATCAAGAATGTCGCCAACCCTGTCGTCCTCGTCCAGGACTATCACTTCGCGTTACTGCCTCGACTGATCAAGGAAAAGCGGCCGGATGCGCGCGTCGCAATTTTCTGGCATATTCCGTGGCCCAATCCGGAAGCGTTTGGCATCTGCCCCTGGCAGCGCCAGTTGGTGGATGGGTTACTCGGCGCCGACCTGATCGGATTTCACATTCAGTCGCACTGCAACAACTTTCTGCAGACCGTCGACCGCGTCGTCGAGTCGCGCGTGGACTGGGAACACTTTTCCGTGCTCCGCCAGGACCACCGCACCATGGTGCGGCCTTTTCCCATCAGTGTCGCCTTCACCGACGACGCTGCCTCCGAAAACAACAATCATGGCTTCAACTACCTCGATCGTTCCGCTCTGTTGCGGAGTCTGGGCGTGGAGGCAGCCTTCATGGGGATTGGTGTCGATCGCGTCGACTACACCAAGGGAATTCTGGAGCGCTTCCTGGCCATCGAACGCTTCCTCGATAAATATCCAAGCTATCAGGGGAAATTCACGTTCGTGCAGATTGGAGCCCCCAGCCGCACCCACATCAAGCGCTATCACGAATTTTTCGCCGAAGTGGAAGCTGAGGCGGAACGCATCAATTGGCGATTCCAGGGCGGAAAGTGGAAGCCCATCGTGTTCCTCAAACGCCAGCACAGCCATCAGGAGATCGAGCCCTATTACCGCGCCGCCGATCTCTGCATGGTGACTTCTTTGCACGATGGAATGAATCTCGTAGCCAAGGAATTTCTTGCCGCACGCAGCGACGAACAGGGCGTGCTCATTCTCAGCCAGTTCACTGGCGCGGCACGGGAATTGCGCGACGCCCTGCTGGTCAATCCTTACGACATCGATCAGACCGCCGAAGCGATCCGCGCCGCTTTAGAGATGGAGCCGGAAGACAAGCAGTTGCGCGTGCAGCGCATGCGCAAGATCATCAAGGAGCACAACATATACCGCTGGGCTGGGAACCTCATCACCGAACTTTGTGAGGTCCGCCTGGATGCGCCCGAGGACGTGCGGGAGAAATCTCGTGCCAACGTGTCCGTTGCGTGATGCCGCTGTTTACTAGCGGTCAAGAAAAAGAAAGGAGCACCGTGTTGAAGCCAGAAGTGAAATCCCAGCTCCTGCCGTTTCTGCAAACTGTCGCCCGGGCACCCCAGGCGGTACTGCTGCTGGATTACGACGGAACGCTGGCGCCATTCCAGGCCCAGCGCGACCAGGCGTACCCGTATGCCGGAGTTGCGCTCATCCTGCAAGAGATCGTGCGTAATGGCCGGACGCGAGTCGTCGTCATCTCCGGGCGAGATGCGTCCGACGTCTTCCCGCTTCTCAATATTCACCCACGTCCCGAAGTTTGGGGAATCCATGGGCTGCAGCGCATGAAGACAGACGGGAGTATGGAGATGCCGCGCCTCGATGAGCGAACGCTCAATGCCTTGTCAGATGCCGACCGCTGGCTCGACTACCAGCAACTGCGCCATACTGCGGAGTTCAAGGCCGGAAGTATTGCCGTCCACTGGCGCGGGCTGAGCGAAAGCGACAC
This sequence comes from Acidobacteriaceae bacterium, assembly GCA_025355505.1. Lineage (GTDB taxonomy): Bacteria > Acidobacteriota > Terriglobia > Terriglobales > Acidobacteriaceae > Acidiflorens. Next base: position 94,170 of record JANXZM010000017.1, read on the forward strand.
GGAGAATCTTCGGTCCCGCGTCTTGCTCGGCTGGCGGCCCATTGCGGAACACAGCGGGCTCAACCTGCTGGAATTCGACGGTGGGGTGGAAATTCGCGCGTGCGAGGCCGACAAGGGTGATGCGGTTCGTACCTTTCTCGCCGAAATCAGTCCAGAGGCGCCGGTGGCTTATCTGGGCGACGACAACACCGACGAATCCGCTTTCCGGGCCATGCAGGGCCGCGGCATCAGCGTGCTGGTGCGTCCCAAGTGGCGGCAGACTGCGGCGCAATTATGGCTGAAGCCACCCGACGAACTTCTCGACTTCCTCGGACTATGGCTGAAGACCTGTATCGGACACGATGCCTTTGGCAGCGGCGCGGCCGCTGCGGTCAACGGATGACAACCACAGCCCAGTTCACTCTTCCGCGAACGCCGGTGAAGCCCTTCTACTTCAATACGTCGGGACATCTCTTACGCATCACCACCCAGAAAGCGAATACACTCGCGGAACTTCTGGTTGCCTTGCGCGCCTGTCCGGACGAATCCATCTTTCAACACACTTTCCGCACTCTGCAGGAACACCACTTTATTCGCGAGGGATATTCCAATGACTTCGCGCACTGGGCGCTCACTGCCTGTAACGAGCCCGGTCTGGCTGAACAGTTAGCGAGCGTGGACGTGCGTGAGTTCACCTCCCTCGGCCAGTTGCGCGAGCGATTCATCCAGATTGTGGAGAAACATCTTCAACTCAATCCCTCGGACGGCCCGCGGCTGGCCGAAGAAACGTTTTATTTTTGCGCGTCTGAAATCGAAATTATGCCAACCAACTTTGTAGCTGAGACGATGCCGGACTTTGCCAAGGGCTTGCGAGAGGTCAGCGTACATTCCATCCACCATCATTTTATTGAGGCGCGCCTGCGGCTCCAGCTTATGTCCAACGATTTTTCACAATGGCTGCACCAGGACGTGGGACTGACCGACGCAGCCCGCGCACTCAACCGGATCGATATCTATACGGCAACGCTCGAGGATGTGCGCCAGCAAATGGTGCGCATCTTGGAACGGGCGTTGCTGTAACAGCGTTGACTTAAGCGATAAACGGAACCTGGGTGACGGCACAAAAAAATGAAACTCTTGAAGCCGCAAACTGCAACCGACGAACACGACGAACCAGCGCTCTCCGCTCAGCCCCTGCCCCCTCTTCCGGAGCGGCGCAGGGCTCCGCGAACGTGGGAGACGCCTCCAGCCCCCGCGCCACCACCGCACCTCGACGACTACCAAACAATCGTCGGCGCGGCCGAGATCGACGAACTGCGCTTTCTCGCCCGCGAACTCAAGGGGAAGACGGTGAAGATGGTCAACTCCACCGCCGTCGGTGGAGGCGTGGCCGAAATGCTGAATCGTCTTGTTCCCCTGCTGGGAGAACTCGAAGTCACCACCCACTGGGATGTCATTACAGGAGGGAACGACTTCTTCGAGGTAACCAAGGCTTTTCATAACGCCCTGCACGGCGCCGAATACCACCTGACTCGGGCGGCGCAGGAAATTTTCCTGGCCTACAACGAACAAAACCGCCAGCGCATGCAGTTTCCAGAGGATATGGTCGTCATCCATGATCCGCAACCCGCCGCCCTCATTGGCTCGCGCAAGCAATCGCACGCACGCTGGGTGTGGCGCTGCCACATCGACTTATCGACTCCGAATCAGCAAGTTTGGGGATTTTTGCGCCCGTTCATCGAACAATACGATGCGGCAATTTTTTCTTCGCAGTCCTTTGCCCGGCAGTTGCCCATCCCCCAGTATCTGTTTTACCCGTGCATCGACCCGCTGTCGGAGAAAAACAAAGATCTCGACGAAAGCTTCGTGCAAAAAGTGTGCGACGAATTCGGCGTTGATCGCTCTCGCCCGATTGTGACCCAAGTATCCCGTTTCGACCGATTGAAGGATCCCGTGGGCGTGGTGCAGGCTTTCAAGCTGGCCAGAAAATACGTCGATTGCCAGTTGGTGCTGGCGGGCGGCGGTGCGAGCGATGATCCCGAAGGCGCCGTCGTGCTCAAAGAGGTTAAGGAGGCCGTCGGCGACGATCCCGACGTTATCATCCTGGACTTGCCGCCCTGGTGTGCGCTTGAGATCAACGCACTGCAGCGCGCCTCGACCATCGTGGTCCAGAAATCGATCAAGGAAGGTTTTGGCCTCACCGTTACCGAGGCGCTATGGAAAGGGAAGCCCACCATTGCCGGCGCGGTTGGCGGCATTCCCAACCAGATCATTCACAAACTAACCGGCATGCTGGTTCATTCCGTCGAGGGATGTGCTTATCAGATCCGCTACCTCCTCACTCATCCCGAGTTCGCCGCACAACTGGGTCGCAACGGTCACGAACACGTCAAAGAAAATTTCCTGATGACCACCAACGTGCGGCGCTGGCTGTTACTGCTTCGGGTTCTGATGCGCGACCGGACTGCCTGAAGGCACCGTCGAAGGCATTCCCCGCCGAAGTCTTGCCCCACGGAAGGTACTTCGGCGACGGCCCCGGCTGCCGTATAATTAAACCACTGTGCTCAAGTATTCAATCGTAGTTCCTCTCCACAACGAGCAGGAAAATGTCACCGACTTGTACGCGCGACTGAAGTCCGTGATGGAAGCGAGCGGTGAGACCTTCGAGATGGTGCTGGTCGATGACGGATCGACCGACGGCACGTTCGCTTCGCTGCGTGAGATTGCCGCCGTAGACAGCCGCGTCACCGTGGTCAAGTTGCGCCGCAATTTTGGACAGACCGCCGGCCTCGCCGCTGGATTCGACCATGCTCGAGGCGAATACATCATCGCCATGGACGGCGACTTGCAGCACGATCCTGCTGACATCCCTTTGTTCCTCGAAAAAATTGCCGAGGGCTACGACATTGTCAGCGGCTGGCGCAAAAATCGCGTCGACAATTTCTGGTTGCGCCGCTTTCCTTCGCGGTGCGCCAACTGGTTCATGGCCAAGTTGAGCGGCGTCGACATCCACGACTTCGGTACGACGTTTAAAGCTTACCGGCGCGAGATTCTGGGGCAGGTTCCACTTTATGGGGAGCTGCACCGCTTCATCCCGGCGCTGGCGTCATGGTACGGTGCATCGATCGTCGAAGTTCCGATCAAGAACATCAACCGCGAACGCGGTGCTTCGCATTACGGAATCTCGCGCACCTTCCGCGTATTCTTCGACCTCATCACCATCCGCTTCCTGCTCAAATATCTTTCCCGCCCCTTACACTTTTTCGGCACGGTGGGGATGTTCAGCATTTTTGCGGGCAGCGCCGTTTCCTTCTGGCTTATCCTGCAAAAGATCTTGCACCACACCGACATCATGTACCAGCACGGCCCGATGATGATGTTTTCCGCTGTCCTGTTGCTGGCGGGCCTGAACATGCTCGCGGTCGGCTTGCTCGGAGAAATGCAGGTGCGCCATTATCACGAGCCTGCCCAGCGCGCCCCCTACTCCGTCGATCGCATCCTGCGAGCGCAAAGCGAAGAGAGCACCATCTCGAAATAGTTTCTGTTCTTCCTTCGTGGGTAAGGCCTGTTTGAATTAACGAGACAGCCAAGCCAGCCACCAACGCGCTATAATTCTCCCGCCGCCATGCCAACCACAACTCAACTCGAATTGCGTCTAGCCAGCCGGATGTCGCGGCTCGGCACCGAAACCGCCTTTGAAGTCCTGAACCGCGCCCGCCAGCTCGAAAAACAGGGTAAAGAAATCATTCACCTAGAAATTGGAGAGCCCGACTTCGACACGCCTGCCAATGTCGTCGAGGCCGGTGTTGACGCGCTTCACAAGGGATGGACCCACTACGGCCCCGCCGCCGGTCTGCCTGACCTGCGCCAGACGATTGCCGATTATGTCAGCCGCACCCGCAACGTCCCGGTTTCGAGTGAGGAAGTAGTTGTCGTCCCAGGCGGCAAGCCAATTATTTTCTTTACCATGCTGGCATTAGTTGATGAGGAAGACGAAGTCATCTACCCCAATCCCGGCTTCCCCATCTACGAGTCCATGATCAACTATGTCGGAGGACGAGCGATTCCCATTCCGCTGCGCGAAGCACGCGACTTTTCCGTCGACGTCAAAGAACTGGCCTCGCTGATTACCGACCGCACCAGGTTGATTATCCTGAACTCGCCGCACAACCCAACCGGCGGCGTGCTCACCAAGAGAGATATTTTAGAAATCGCCGAGGCCATCGGCGACCGCAACATCCTCATTTTGTCGGACGAAATCTACAGTCGCCTTATCTACGAAGGCGACCACTTCTCCATCATGAGCGTGCCCGGCTTCAAAGAGCGCACCATTCTGCTCGACGGCTTCTCCAAGACCTACGCCATGACCGGATGGCGCCTGGGTTACGGCGTAATGCGGCCCGACTTGGCCACGCACATCGCTCGCCTGATGACCAACTCGAACTCCTGTACCGCCAGCTTCACGCAGGTCGCAGGAATCGAAGCGCTGCGCGGCGACCAGTCCTCAGTCCACAAAATGAACACTGAGTTTAAGCGCCGCCGAGACGTCTTCGTCGCCGGTCTGAACAAAATCAAAGGCTTCTCCTGCCGCGTGCCCAAAGGCGCGTTCTACGCCTTCCCCAACATTACCAAGACCGGATGGCCTTCGAAGAAACTGGCCGACGCGCTGCTCGAACAAGCCGGCGTCGCCTGCCTCTCCGGCACCGCCTTCGGCGAATACGGAGAAGGCTATCTCCGCTTCAGCGTCGCCAATTCGCTGGAAAACCTGAGCAATGCCCTGGCGAGGATTGAAGATTGGGCAGGGAAGAACCTCTGATCCAGTGTGGCGCGGACACTCCTGTCCGCGCTGCATCCATCGTCACAACCCTGGAACCGCTGAGGACGCACAGGAAGACTCAAAGTAAGCCTCTGTGTCCTCTGTGGTTAAACTTGTCCCTCTCCAATTTGGTCAAGCGTCCGGCGAAGCAATTAAATTTCAATACCACGCTCTCTTTGCTTCAAGCTTCATCTCCTGTTAACACCTGCCGGCCAGATTTGGTGTAAACTTTTGCCGCTATGGTAAACATCGATAAGCACCCCGCCGGCTCCTTCTGCTGGATCGAACTCCACACCACCGACCAGAACGCCGCCAAGGGCTTTTACGACTCGCTTTTCGGCTGGGACTCCAAGGACGAGCCCATGGGTCCCAACGATTTCTACACCATGTTCAAGCTCCAGGGCCGCGAAGTCGGAGCCGGATGCACGCTGCGTGCCGATGAGCGCTCGCAGGGCGTTCCTCCCCACTGGATGATTTACATCACCGTCGACAACGCCGACGCGGCCGCCGCCAAGGCGCTGCAACTCGGAGGCAAAGTTCTTGCCCCAGCTTTCGACGTCATGGATGCCGGACGTATGGCCGTGATCTTAGACCCCACTGGCGCAGCTTTCTGCGTCTGGCAGGCCAACAAGAGTAACGGAATCGGAATCGCCCAAGTTGCCGGCACGCTCTGCTGGGCCGATCTGAGCACGCCCGACGCGAAACGCGCCTCCGACTTTTACTCCAGCCTTTTCGGATGGCAGATCACCGCCGACCCCAAAGATCCTTCCGGCTATCTGCATATCAAGAACAGTGAGCATTTTATCGGAGGCGTTCCCCCCGCAGCCCATCGCCAGCCCGGAGTGCCGCCGCATTGGCTGGCTTATTTTCAAGTGGATGACGTAGATGCCGTCGCGTCCAAGGCCAAACAGATGGGCGCCAATCTCTATCTCGAGCCCATGACGATGGAAGGAGTCGGCCGCATGTCGGTGATCGCCGACCCGCAAGGCGCGGTGTTCGCGATCTTCAAATCGGCGCGCTGACAGAAATCATCTCCATTGGCGGAAGATCTTTCCCCGTGGACCCCTGTGTTCTCTGTGATTAAGCTCTAATGCCGATCACCACAGGGGACACAGGGTTCCACAGAGCTGGCTTTCTCGGCGTTCTCCGCCCTGCCCATCACTGTTGACCAGGCAGAAGGTGCCGTTTTAGTCGATCGGTTGAAGAGCATGGATTGGGTCGGCCACAAAGCAAAATTCCACTCCAAGGCTGAGCCTGCGTTAGTCAACAGAGTGCGGCAGTATGTCGCGGTTTTGCTCGCTCTTTGGTGACATACGGCGAGATTTCCGCGGAACACTTTTGGGGCCAAGGCGGTTGAGCCTCCGCCCCGTTTGCCTCACCCCCGCAGCGGATGGTACAAACCTTCCGAGGCTGCCGCTCGTGAAAAATATCGCCGTTGTCTTTCTCCTCGCTCTTTCCTCGCTGCTTGTCGTATTCGGGTTCGCACGCGCCGCTGACCGCTCGCGCCGCATCAATCTTCCGACCGGCAAGACTCTGACCCTCCCCGTTCCCGGCTACATCGTCCGCACCAACAGTTTTCCCGCGACCATCGCCCTCAGTCCCGACGGCCATTACGCCGCGCTGCTCAACCAGGGCTACGGCACACAGGAAACCGGTGCCCGCCAGTCCATCGCCATTCTCGATCTCCTCAACAATCAGTTGCACGATTTTCCCGACGACCGCCTTAGCGACGACTATTCCACGCGCCAAAGCTATTTCATCGGACTCGCGTTTTCGAGCGACGGCAAGCATCTCTATGCGTCGATGGGCTCGATCACCGACCCCACCGGCGAAAAGCCGAAGAGCTGCGGCAACGGCATCGCGGTGTACAAATTCGCGGCTGGCCAGGTAACGGCAGAACGCTTCATCAAGATCGCGCCCCAGCCCATCGCCGAAGGCAAGGAAGTTGCATTCGGCGTCCGCAAAACTTCCGCCGGCTCCGCACTCCCATACCCCGCGGGACTTGCCGTTCTTCCAGGCCCCAGGGGCGACCGCCTGCTCATTGCCAATAATCTTTCCGACAACGCCGTCGTCCTCGACACCATCTCCGACAAAATCCTGCAGTCGTTCGATCTAAGCCGCAACCGCTTCATTCCCAGCGCATACCCATATACCGTCGTTGCCAACCGCAAGGGTACAAGAGCGTGGGTCAGTCTCTGGAACTCCTCCGCCGTAGCAGAGTTGAATCTTGAGACAGGCAAGGTCGCGCGCTGGATCGAATGTGCGAAAGCCGTCGACCCTGTAGCGCCCAGTTCGCATCCCACCGTGATGTTGCTGAGCTTGGATGAAGAAATTCTCTATGTCGCGTTGAGTAATTCCGACGATGTCGCAGCGATCGATCTGGATCGCGCTCAGATTTTCCAGCTCTACCGCGCGATTGCCCCGACCGAGGGCGGCACTGTCTTTGGAACCGCTCCGCTGGCCATTGTGCTTTCGCCCGATGGAGGGCGTCTGTACGCAGCCTATGGCTCGCTCGACGCCGTTGCCGTCTTCGATCTAAGCGCTGAACGCAAAGCGCTGGCGCACGAACGCAAGAGTCCTTCTCGACTGACTCCCCCAGACTTCACTCCGGCCACACTCGGCTTCATTCCCACCGAGTGGTATCCCAGTGCGCTGGCGATTGCGGGCACTGACTTGCTCATTGCGACCGCCAAGGGCCAGGGTAGCGGTCCCAACAACATGCAAGGCAAGTTGAAAGGCGAGCGGAAGAGGAAAGAGCATCCGTATATTCCGACCCTGATCGGCGGCTCCCTCTCGCGTCTCAGTCTTGCCGACGCGGACAAGAATCTTGTCGCCTATACGCACCAGGTCGAAGAAGACAATCTCCTCCGCTCCAGCGGTGGAGATTTGACATTCGCCGGCGGCGGCAATCCTATCCGCCACGTGATCTACGTGCTGAAAGAAAATCGCACCTACGATCAGATCCTCGGCGACCTGCCCGCAGGCGACGGCGACGCATCGCTGACCATGTATGGCGCTGACATCACGCCCAACCAGCACAAACTGGCCCTGCAGTTCGGTGTGCTCGACAATTTCTACGACAGCGGCGAAGTCTCCGGCGATGGCCACATTTGGTCAACCGCTTCCACCACTTCCGACTACAACGAGAAAATCTGGCCCATCGGCTATCGCAGCAAAGAACGTACCTACGACGCTGACGGCACCGTGGCCGACGAACTGCCGCTGGAACAAGGAATCCCCGATGTCGATGACCCCGCTACCGGCTTCCTCTGGGACAACCTGGCGAAACGCGGTCTGACTTATCGCATCTACGGAGAATTCATTCACGCCGTGTGGTGCAAAAAAGAAAAGGTAAGTTCTCCGAAGCAGGGAACCCCTTCGTCCGCCTCGGCCTACTGCCCCGTGAGCGAAATCAAAAAAGGTGAAGCTCTACCGGAGAACGTCGGCAACCCGCGCGGTGGCCCGAGCCCGTGGCCATGGGCGATTCCGCAGATGAAGCGCATGCGCCCCACCAAAGCTGCCCTGCGCGATCACTATGATCCGCTCTTTCCAGATTTCGAGACCGATTATCCCGACCAACTCCGCGCCGACGAATTCCTCCGTGAATTCGGCGAGTTTGTGAAAGTGAAGGGAACTGCCAAAGAACTTTCACAGTTCACGCTGCTCTACCTGCCCGACGACCACACCGGAGGTACGCGCGCGGGCAAGCCAACTCCGCGGGCCTCGGTGGCCGATAACGATCTAGCCGTGGGTCGCGTAGTCGATGCCGTTTCGCACAGCCCCTACTGGGACGACACCGCCATCTTCGTGCTCGAAGACGACGCGCAAGACGGCGCCGACCACGTCGACGCCCATCGCTCCATCGCGTTCGTCATCAGTAAGTATGCGCCGCATACGCCGCAACCGTTTGTCGAGCACAACTTCTACACGACCGTCAGCATGATCCACACTATGGAATCTCTGCTCCACCTTGCGCCGATGAATCTGTTCGACGCGCACGCGCCGGTGATGGCGTCGCTGTTCGCCGGCACCGGAACGCAGCCGCCCTATCATGCCGACGACAAGAATCTGCGCAGTGGCCTCATCTATCAGGTGAACGAAAAGAAAGCCGCGGGAGCGAAAGAATCTGCGCAGATGAATTTCTCGCGCCCCGATGCCGCCGATGCGAAAAAGTTAAATGCGATCCTCTGGCAGGATGCAAAAGGCAACGTCCCAATGCCCGCCACTGAGCCTCGCCACTGATCTCTCAGCCGGGTGCTCCATTCATTCGCGTTTTTTGCGAATGAGTGGGCCTGTCGGGTGATGAGGATCATCGGTGCACCCTTTATACGAAAGCACTGAGGGAGTTAGCGAGAAATCGCACGCGGTAGACGACCGTGGAATCCCACCCTTCAAAAAAAACGAAGGGCGGGGCACCCGGCTGATAATACAGCGCTGAAGCCCTGCTCCATTCAAAACCGAAAACACGAAGTTAGACGCGAAAGAAACCCGGCAAAGGATTGAATCTTTCGTGTGCCTTTGTACCCTTGGTGGTTGATGAATTTGGGATACTATCCGCACCGACGGCTGCGGAAAGAATCTCAGCCGCCGCTTCCTGAAAAAAGCGGGTAACTTTCCGGCTCGGGCCTGCGTCCAACTAGGTGGGGAACTCCGGTCATCCGACTTGCTATCGGGGTTATAATCGTTGGAGCCGACCGGGTTTCCACGGGGTGTCCAAATGTTGTTTCGTAAATCGCTGATTGCCTTGAGTTTACTGGTACTGATGGCGTTGCCGGCGCTGGCGCAGGGTCAAACTTCCCAGACGCCAAACGCGCCCCAGGCTTCGCATCCGCAAACACCAAAAGATCAGAGTACCCAGCCTTCTAGCACCCAACCGCCGACTGGCTCCTTGCCAGCGCCACCGCAGGACCCGGCTGCGACTCCGCCCGCGGACCCTTCTTCTAATAGCAGCGCAGGCAGCGATTCGGCCCCTGGTGGGCCGCCTCCCATCCAGGAGCCAGACGACAGCAGGGTCAAGCACGACGGCAGTAAGAGCGATGTGGACGCCATCGGCAACCGCAAGGTTGGAGGGCGCGGCATGGGTAACTGGTACTCGCTCGAATCCGAAATCAGGATGGGCAAGCAATACTCGATGCAGGTCGAGAATGGCGTGAAGCTGGTTCAGGACCCCGTGGTTACCGAGTACGTCAACCGCATCGGCCAGAATCTGGTCCGCAATTCCGACGCGCAGGTGCCGTTTACTATCAAGGTGATCGACTCCGACGAAGTGAATGCGTTCGCGCTTCCCGGTGGATTTTTCTACGTGAACTCCGGCCTCATTTTGGCGGCGGATGAAGAGGCGGAACTGGCCGGCGTGATGGCGCATGAGATCGCGCACGTTGCCGCCCGCCACGGGACTCGTCAGATGACGCGTGCGCAGTGGGCGAACATCGGCACCATTCCTCTGATCTTCATTGGGGGTGGCATTGGCTACGGAATCTACGAAGCAGCCGGCTTAGGCTTGCCGCTCACGTTCATGAAGTTCCAGCGTAATTTCGAAGCGGAAGCGGATTACCTCGGCCTGCAATATATGTATAAGACCGGATACGATCCGCAGGCTTTCATCAGCTTCTTTGAAAAAATTCAGGCGAAAGAAAAGAAGAAGCCGGGCACGCTCGCCAAGGCCTTCGCTTCGCACCCGCAAACGCCCGACCGCATTGAGAAGTCGCAACAGGAGATCGCGACCATTCTTCCGGCGCGCGCGCAATATGTGGTTTCCACGTCGGAGTTTGACGACGTGAAATCGCGGCTCGCCACCATCGAGAACCGGCACAAGGTCATCGAAGAGAAGGATGGGAGCCGTCCCAGCCTGCGCCGCACTTCAACCACTGACAAGTCCACCGGCACCGACAAGACCGACGACGATCGCCCGACGCTGAAGCGCCGCGACGATAAACCGGACCAGAATTAACCGCAGCTTGCGGACAGAACAAGAAACCGGCGGGTAGCCCGCCGGTTTCTTGTTGAAGTTGTCATGCTGCCGCCCGCTGTCACGATCCTGCGGCCACCGACTTTACCGTGATCGTCGTGCCATCCACGTCTCCGGTCACCTTTGCCTTCGCTCCCGCCAGATCGTTCAGCTTATCGAGCGCGGCCTTATCCGAAGTCTCGATCGTGTAGACTTTATCTCCGACCACGAGGGCGTACTTTGATCCATGCTTCATGCACGCCCGCGTGCATTCCGCCGGCTTGCCGGGCATCTCATGTTTCACCCCGCACATGGCGTCGCTCACTTCGCCGGTCAAGGTCTGGCTCTTACCAGCTGCCAGCGCCGGAACCGCCGCGAGCCCCACCAGCATCTGCACTCCAAGCACCGCTGCCGCAATTCGATTAACTTTCATTCTGCTTTCGTCTCCTGTGAAATGGGATGATAGTTCAAAATCGGCCATTACATGATGTGAATATCGTGATGTCACTACCATGCTCTCAATATAAAGATTCCCACGCAAGCGGAAGGTTACAAAAATATTTTGGCGTTTGCCCAGCCCAGCTTTCAGCGCTACTGCTGCTTGAAACGGATCTCCACGTCGACAGTCTTGTCCTTCGCGTCCAGCGTCGCATGAGTGCCGATGTCCCACCGCACGCCACGCGGAAGGAGCGGTCCGATATCGTTCCGGAATTTATCGAGGTAATCGGCGTTGTAGGGCTGACCCTCGCGCAGAGTCCATGCTTCCTCCATCCGAGCTTTGGCCTGCGTGTCTAGCCCTAAGATCTCCAACTCTCCCATCTTGTAGAGGTCGCCTTCGAGGACGGTCAGGACGTAGTGGACGGTGCTTTTCTCGTCGTTGAGCTCGGCGTCGGGCTTGATCTGAACCATCATGTAGCCACGGCTGCGGTAAAGTTTGCTCACGTTGCCGATGTCGCGAAGAAGGCGCACGGCGTCGGCGGGCTCACCGGACGGCAGGTGGATAAGAGGCACGACTTCGGCGGCTGTGATGGCGGAGTCGCCCTTCCAGTCGACGCTGGAGGTTGAATAGATTTCTCCCGGCTGCACAGGCTGGATCGCATCCACCTGAATTATGGCGGAACCTTCCGCATCCGGCGCAGGAGAAGGTAGGAGCGCCACCCGCGCATTGGACGGCCCAAACGCCGCCTTCAAATATCCGCGCTGTAAGTACACCGGCAGCAGGTCGAACTTGGCGGCCGCGGCTAGAGCAGCGCGTCCGTATTCTGCGCCCGTGAGGCGGTGCGCTGCAATCGTGAGCAGAGCCACCTGCTCCGGCGAAGCTCCGGGAAATTCGACGCCGCGAATCCGGATGCTAACTTCCTCGACGCGGTATGCGATGGCGATCAAGGGTCCGCCAGATTCATCCTGGCCCTCGCGCAGATAATTTACACGCCCTGGAAATTGCTTCTCGGTGAGGATAGCTTGCAGCGCCTCGGAAACTTGGTCCGGAAGGCTGCCTGCCATTGGCAGCACATGCTTGAACAGCGGGACGCGGTGCTGTAACGCGGCATGTAGTTCATCGTCGGTGAACCAGACGAAGTTTTCGAAATGTGTGGGAACCAGCTTGCTCTTGTCGGCATCGGCGAGCTGCAGTTCGAGTCTTACGCCTGCACTGGAAGAGGAATACGAATAGACCACGTCGCGGAACAACCCGGAATCCCCGAGGCGTTGCGCCGCCTCTTTGAAATCGCCGTCGGCGGCGTTCTGGCCCATCCTCAGGCCGCTCGCGGCAAGAATTTCTTTGTCGCTGTAGCGCGCCGTTCCCGTGGCTTTCACCGAGATGAGCTTGTAGGCGGCGACTGAAAAAGCTTTGCCGCTGTTGTGCTGCTTCTGGGCTGCGGTAGATGAAGCGAGCAAGGACAAGAAGAGCACCAAAGAGATGACCTTGCTCATTTCAATCGCTTCCCCGCCAAGGCCGTGGAAAAGTTCTTTTGCTTGACCGCAATGTCCATGAAGGCTTTAGCGGCGCGGCTGAGCGACTTGTCTTTGCGAAACACGATCGCGAGGTCGCGCCGGATCTTCGCGTCGGCGAACGTAATCGCAACCAGCGCCTTGGCTCGGATGTCCTCCTCGATATTGGAGCGCGCGATAAATCCGACACCGACATCGGCGGCCACAAAGCGCTTCAGTAGTTCGCTCGAATCGAGTTCCATGGCGAACTTAGGCTTCAAGTGGTGGTCATAGAACAGGGCATCGAGTGCGTCGCGGGTGTGTCCCAGCTTGGGAACGACGAGCGGATAGGTTGAGACCTCGGCCACGGTGACGCTCTTCTTCGCCGCAAGCGCATGACTCGGAGCCGTGATCACGACGAGTTCGTCGCGGTGAATCATCTGCGCCTCGAGCCGGTTGTCGGTCACGGGCAGCGAGACCACGCCAAAGTCCACCACATTCTCGATGATCGACTCCAGAATCTTGGCGTAGTCGGAGCGCTTGATGCTCACGGCGACGTTCGGGTAGTCGCGTTTGAATTGCGCGAACACCTCAGGCAAGATGTGCAGACAGGTGCCTTCATTTGCTCCCACAACAATTTCGCCGCGGGGCACGCGCTCGGTTTCGGCAATCTCGGTGAGGATCGTCTTGCGCTGTTCCAGCGTCTCTTCGGAATATTTGAAAAACAATTTTCCGGATGCGGTGAGCGAAACGCGGCCTCCGGACCGGTCGAGCAGACGAGCGCCGACTTCTTCTTCAAGCGCTCGAATCTGGGAGGAGATGGCGGGCTGGGTGCGGAAACGCTTCTCCGCCGCGCGGGAGAAGCTGGAGAGGCGCGCCACTTCCAGGAAAATTTCGAGCTGATCGAAGTCCATCGTGTAATGGCCTCAGACACTATAGCGAGCGTGGAGCGATCACGGAAGGGAAATCAGGGCGCGGGCAGGGCCCAAGCCCAAAAGGCCCGCATGAATTCTTGTAGAGACGCGGCTTGCCGCGTCTCTTGCCGCGTCCAGGGAGACGGGGCAAACCCCATCTCCACAGATGGTTTCACCTAAACGTTGATCACCGCGATCAGTTCCATCACGGCGGCGGCGCTCTTGTCGAGGGCCGTTTTTTCTTCCGGGGTGAGTTTAATCTCGATGATCTGCTCGATCCCCTTGGCTCCGAGTTTTACCGGGACGCCGACAAAGAGCCCGTGTATCCCGTACTCTCCGTTGAGGTAGGCGGCGCACGGGAGAATCTTTTTCTTGTCTTTGAGGATGGCTTCGACCATCTCTGTGGCGGCGGCCGACGGGGCGTAGTAAGCCGACCCGGTCTTGAGATGTTTAACGATCTCGGCGCCGCCGTCGCGGGTGCGTTGGACGATGCGTTCGACGGTGGCTTGGTCCATGAGTTCGGTGATGGGAATGCCGGCGACGGTGGAATAGCGGGGAAGCGGGACCATGGTGTCGCCGTGTCCGCCGAGGACGAAGGCGGTCACGTTCTCGACGCTGACTTTGAGTTCCTGCGCGATAAAAGTACGGAAGCGGGCGGAGTCGAGCACGCCGGCCATGCCGATGACTCGTTCGCGCGGAAAGCCGCTCATCTTGTAGGCAGCCTGCGCCATGGCATCGAGGGGATTGGAGACGATGATGAGGATGCAGTTGGGCGAGTGATGAACGATCTTACCGACTACATCGTTCATGATTTTGTGGTTGGTGTTCAGGAGGTCATCGCGGCTCATGCCGGGCTTGCGTGGAATTCCGGCGGTGATGACAACAATGTCGGAGTTCGCTGTGTCGGCATAGTCGTTCGTACCCAGGATTGCGGAATCGCGCTTCTCGATCGGCATGGCCTCGAGCAGGTCGAGACCTTTTCCCTGGGGAACACCCTCCACGATGTCGATAAGGACGACATCGGCTAGTTCTTTCGAGGCGATCCAGTGCGCGGCGGTGGCGCCTACGTTTCCGGAACCTACTATCGTTACTTTATGGCGCATAAAGTTTCCTTTCTAGATGCAACTAATCTCCCAATGTTAACGGAGCGACGGGCGTCCTCGCCCGTCCGGAGGGCGCGTCGGGACGGGCGAGGACGCCCGTCGCTCCACATCTAATCCTCGCCTCTATGCTCAGTCAGCCGCCACGGCCACTCTCATGTTTTCGATCATGCACGTCGCGAACTCGCTGGTCTTCACTTTGGTGGCGCCTTCCATCAGGCGCTCGAAATCGTAAGTTACTTTTTTCTGTTCGATGGTGCGTTCCAGGCTCAGCTCGATCAGATCGGCGGCTTCGGTCCATCCCAGGAAGCGGAACATCATGACGCCCGAGAGAATGACGGAGCCGGGATTGATGACGTCTTTGTCGGCATACTTGGGGGCGGTGCCGTGGGTGGCTTCGAAGATGGCGTAGCCGTCGCCGATGTTCGCTCCGGGAGCGATGCCGAGGCCGCCGACCTGCGCGGCGCACGCATCGGAGATGTAGTCGCCGTTCAGGTTGGGCGTGGCCAGAATGCTGTATTCGTCGGCCCGGGTCACAACCTGCTGGAAGATAGAGTCGGCGATGCGATCGTTGATCATCAACTTTTTCTTCCATGCGCCCTTGCCGTGCGTGGCGTAGATGGAATCGAGGCAGCCTTTTACTTCTTTGTAGAGAGCCTGGCGGAAATCGTCGGTGGCGAACTCGAGGCCGGGCTCGATGAGGTTCGCGTTCTGCTCGACGGTGAGACTGGGGTTCTTGTCTTTATTGTCGAGGATCCAGCTCTCGCGCTCGGTGACGACCTGCGTCCGGAATTCCTCGGTGGCGATTTCGTATCCCCACTTTCGGAACGCGCCTTCCGTGAACTTCTGGATGTTGCCTTTGTGGACGAGCGTGACTGATTTATTTTTGTGCTCGAGCCCGTGCTGGATAGCCATGCGCACCAGACGTTTGGTGCCGGTCACGGACATGGGTTTGATGCCGATGCCGGAATCAAGGCGGATTTGCTTTTTGCCGCCTTTCAACATGTCTTTGTTGAGGAATTCAATCAGGCGGGCGGCGTCGGGCGTGCCTTCTTCCCATTCGATGCCGGCGTAAACGTCTTCTGTGTTTTCGCGGAAGATGACGATGTTCATGCGCTCGGGATGCTTCACGGGCGACGGCACACCGGCGTAATACTTCACCGGGCGCACGCAGCAGTAGAGATCGAGGATCTGGCGCAGAGCGACGTTGAGGGAACGGATGCCGCCTCCGACAGGCGTGGTGAGCGGACCTTTGATGGCAACGCGAAACTCGCGGATGGCAGCGATGGTGTCGTCGGGGAGCCAGTTCTGGAAACGAGACATGGCTTTCTCGCCGGCAAAGACTTCGTACCAGGCCACGGATCGCTTACCCTGATACGCCTTTTCGACAGCGGCGTCGAAGACGCGGACGGAGGCTTTCCAGATATCGCGACCGATGCCGTCCCCTTCAATGAAAGGGACGATCGGGTGATCGGGAACATTGTACTTGCCGTTGCCGTACTCGATCTTCTGCCCGTTGGGCGGGACGGGGACTCCATTGAACGACGCCATGATGCTTGCCTCCAGAGGCGGGGAAGGAACCAATCATTATAAAGAATATTGAGAGCTTGCTGGTGGAGAGCCGGGCGTCCCCGCCCGGCGGGACGGGCGAGGACGCCCGTCGTTCGACTGTATTGCACTAACGTTCGATTTTTACCGATACTACTGCTACGTCTTTGTTGGGACGGTCCTGACGGTTCTTGGCGACTTTCGAGATTTTTTCCACGATTTCGTAGCCTTCGACTACCTCGCCGAAAATTGTGTGTTTGCCGGTGAGCCAGTCGGTGTTGCCGACGGTGATAAAAAACTGCGATCCGTTGGTGTTGGGGCCGGAGTTCGCCATGGCCAGCTTTCCTGCCTTGTCGAAACTATGCGGCGAACCTTTAGTCTCGTCTTCGAACTGGTAGCCGGGGCCGCCGAAACCCGTGCCCATCGGGTCGCCGCCCTGGATCATGAAGTTAGGAATTACGCGATGGAAAATGGTTCCGTGGTAAAGGGGGTCGGTGGTCTTTTTGCGGGTGGTGGGATGCGTCCACTCGCGTTTGCCTTCAGTGAGCTCGACAAAATTAGCGACAGTTTTCGGGGCGTCCTTCTCAAACAGCTGGCAAACGATGGTGCCCTCGCTGGTTTCAAACACGGCATAGGTTCCGGGTGTACGGGTCATAGTCTCCTTCGAATTCTAAAATCAATCTTTCTTTTGATGTAGAGACGAGGCTCGTCTCTACGACATGGGTTTCTTCACGCCCGCAGATGGCTTGGGCGCGCCGGGCCTGCTGCCGGATACTGCACCGGCGCGATGAGTGTCGATGTGCGTGATCTTGATGGGACGCAGCGGGCGTTCACCATCGGTGGCCATGCGTGCGATTTTCTTAACCAGTTCCACCGCGGCGTCGTCACATTGGCCGAAGATGGTATAGCCGCCACTCAAGTGTTTGCTGTGGGCAACATCCTCAGTGATGAAAAACTGCGAACCGTTGGTGTCGGGCCCGGAGTTGGCGTAGGCAAGGCGCCCGGGGCGATCGAAGGTGACGGCGGGAGAAGTTTCATTTTTGAACTTGTATCCGGGATCGCCCATTCCGCTGCCAGCGGGGTCTCCACCCTGAATCATGAATTCCGGAATCACGCGATGGAAGATAGTGCCGTCATAAAGTGGAACGCCGTGCTTCTTGGCGTGAGAGACGGGGTTGGTCCAATCTTTGGTGCCGTTAGCGAGGCCGATGAAATTCTCGACGCCGATCGGGGCTACCTTTTGAAACAACGCGCAATGCAGGTCGCCAGCCGTAGTGTGGATGGTCGCGGTGGGCTCGGTGCTAGCCGCGGCTGCGGGACTGGCAGCTTTGCGGACGGCCGGCTTTGTCGCCGGCTGCAAAGTTGAGGCCGCCTGTGCGGCGCCGAGCAGCGACGTGGAGATTATCAGGACAAGCGTATGCAGTAGAGTGCGCATGGATGCTCCTGTAGGTGTTTTTTGCAACCTTCAATTGTACGACAAATTATAAGCCAGTCGATTTTGACCTGCCGGTGAAGCCGGGCGCCCCGCCCGTCGCTCCACCCTTATTTGCTAACTTGCATTTCGCGACTGACTCGTTCGGCTTCGCGGAAGACGCGGAGCAGGTTGCCGCCCAGAATCTTGCGGATATCGTCGGCGCTGTAGCCGCGGTCGAGCAGGGCTTGCGTTATTTTTGGCAAATCGGCGGCGGAGTCGATGCCTTCGGGGGTTGCGCCGCTTACGCCGTCAAAATCCGAACCCAGGCCGACGTGATCGCCGCCGGCGATTTTGGCGATATGGTCGATGTGATCGATCAGCGCTTTCAAGGGAGGACGCGGAATTTTGGCGGCCCACTCACGCTCCATGCGGTCCTTGTCGAGGTAGGTGACGGTTTTTCCGGCGGCCTTGAGTTTGTCGGTATAAGCCTTGACCGCATCGTCGCGGTCTTTGGATTGGGCTTCGGCGACCCTGCGATAGTTCTCGTCGATGAAGGCGTTGTAGAAATTTACCTGGACGACTCCACCGTTTTTGGCAACCGCGCGAAGCATGTCGTCGGTCATGTTGCGGGGATGATTGGTGAGGGCGCGGGCGCAAGAGTGCGAGGCGATGACCGGCGCTTTGGTGACGGCGATGGTGTCGTAGAACGTTTTGTCCGCAACGTGCGAGATATCGACCAGCATGCCAAGACGGTTCATCTCGAGGACGATCTGCTTGCCACCATCGGTCAGGCCGTTGTGGTGCTCGATTTTCGAATTGTCGATGTCGCCGGAGGAGTCGGCCCACTCGTTGGTGTTCGACCAGCTCAGCGTCATGTAGCGCACGCCGAGGCGGTAGAAATCGCGGAGCAGGCGGACATCGTTTTCGATGGAGTGGCCGCCTTCAATGCCGAGTAGCGCGGCGAGCTTGTGCTCGCGGTGGGCGCGTTCGATGTCGTCGACGCTGAAGGCCATCGTCATGCGGTCGGGATGGCGGGCAGCCTGTTCGTAGACGGAATCGATGAGATCGAGCGTGTGGCGGGCGAAGTGGCCCTGGTTGCTTTCCGGCTCCACCCAAATCGAAAAAAACTCGGCGGCGAGATTGCCGGTCTTGGCCTTGTCGAGACTGATGTGGCCCGTGTCTTTGGGATCGGTCGATCCGATGTCGTAATTTCCGTCGAGAAAGCGCTGCGGGGTATCAGCGTGTGTGTCGATGACGATGGCCGAGTTGTGAATCTCGCGGGCCTTGGCGCTGACGGTTTGCGCGTGGACGGGGCCGATACAGGCGAGCGCTATTGCAACGGCGAATGTGGGCTTGTTCATACGATCTCCTGCTTATGTTAATTAAGGAGTCTATACGATGTGAGAGAACCAGCCACCTACAAGCAGCGAGCGGACGCCCGTCGCTCCATCGAATCGCTCATCCTGCGTTCACGATGGCGAGTGCCTGTTGCAGACACTGCTTAACCGGTTGGTCAGTCGAGATCGTAGTTCTGGGATAGGCGATGGGTTCGAAGCGGGCTTGCACTTCGATGTAGAGCGCAAACGTCCGGTTGTGAGCGGGGTGCGCGGAATCCGGTTCAGGTTCGAGACGCCGGCGAGCGGATTCATCGGAACAGGTGCACTCGAGGATTGCCCAGGGCTGAGCCAGTTCGCGGGCAAACGTGAGAACGCGGTCGATCTGGTAGCGGCGGGAGAAGGTGCGGCCGTCAATGAAGATTTTACGAGCGGGAGCAATGTGCAGTAAATAGCGGGTAGCTTCGAGCATCACCTCCATCACGAAGTCGTCTTGCTTGGCGGAGTATTCGACATCTACTGGTGCGAACAGGGCGGCACGAATCTCGTCTTTGCTGAGTAGCGCGCCTTGAGTGAGTTGGGCCAGTTCGCGGGCCAGCGTGGTTTTGCCGGTTCCCGGGAGACCCGCCATAAGAACGATCATAGCTTTGGAGAGTTTAATTGCTTTGGAGAGTTTAGCGGAGGCAGGCTCTAGTTGGAGGCGCTCATGGCGCTGACAGCTTCGTCGGCCGGCAGACGCGGAAAAATAGTCTGGGTCTGGCGCCAGTCACTGTAGCGGTCGGAAACCATCACGTGGAAACACCAGTGGCGGCGCTCTTCTTCGGGCTCGACCAGACCGAGTGCGTTCAGATAGAACAAGTAGCGTTCGACGAAGCGGATCTCTTCTTTCGTCATACCGCGGCGCTGCAGGTCGAGCGTGACTCCGGCGAGATGCGACGACGCCGTGTCGCCTTCGGCGGGAGCAGCATTGCGGTTGTGGCGGCGAAGCTTCTTCTGCACCTTAACTGTGCGGACGGCGGAGTTTACCTGGATTTGAGCGTGGAACTGACGGTAATAAGTTTCGGAGAGGTCGGCCACGAAATCGCGGGTCCAGGGTCGGCAGAAGCGGCGCGAAGGTTCGAGCTGGTGTTCAATCTTCAGAGCATCGCTCTCCTCGATCGGCACCAGTGCGCCCGAGGCCTTGAGAGCTTCCAGTTCGGCATCGTCCTGAATACGTGGTAGATCGAGACGGTCGATCTCTTCGTTCTGGCGGATCAGGGAATCGTGCGACGGGCGGAACAGCGGGTTCCAGAGGATGCCACGGAAGTGACGCAGTATCCGGTGGCGGCGGTTGACGCGGTGCAGGGCGAAAGCGGTTCGTGGCGATGCGCCCAGAACAAAGATCGCCAACATAAGCGCAATTAGTAGATTTCCCGACGGTTTGGAGTTTCGCGTCATTGCAAGTTCGTCAGCTTTGAAAACATCTCCAAGAATGGACGGAAAACGCCCGATTCCCAGGAAGATGCGTAATTGTAAACCACAGATGAACCAATTTGTGTACCAATTCGAGCTAACCCCCCTTACTTAAGGGAGTTATCGGTGGTTACCGAAGGACAATTTGCAGATTTCAGGGGCCAATCGTAAAAAAAGTGCGGCTTGGGGAATCGCAACTTTGGGCTCAAGCAGGCTGCGCGGAAAGTCGGACCCCCGATGCTCAGCCCCTGATCGTTCGTCCCGTAAAGACGCGGCTTGCCGCGTTTCCGGGAGGCAATCCCGCGTCGGGGGAGACGGGGGAAGCCACGAAAAATCATTTCCGCAGCAGGTCGCCGAGCGCTTGCTTCATGACTTGGCCACCAACGTCCGCAATCGACGTGGTCAGAGGGATTTCCTTCGGACAAATCTCAACGCAGTTTTGGGCATAGCCGCATTCCTGGATGCCGCCGTCGCCCATGAGTGCGGACAGACGCTCGCGCTTCAGGGCCTGGCCGGTGGGATGCGCGTTGAACAGGCGCACTTGCGAGATGGCGGCCGCGCCGACGAATCCTGTGTCCTCGTTGAACTGCGGGCAGGCTTCCATGCAGCAGCAACACGAGATGCAGCTCGATAGCGGATAAGATTGTTCCTGCGCCTCCATGGTGATACGCGGCCCCGGGCCGAGGTCGTAGCTGCCATCGACTGGCACCCAGGCTTTCACCTTCTTCAGGTTCTCGAAGAGCACGCTGCGATCGACGGCGAGGTCGCGCACCACGGGAAATTTTGAGAACGGCTCAAGCTTGATCGGTTGATCCAGATGGTCGAGCAGGGCGGAGCAGGCCATGCGGGCGCGTCCATTGATCAGCATGGCGCAGGAGCCGCAGATCTCTTCCAGACAATTCGAGTCGTAGGTGATGGGCGTGGTCTGCTTGCCGTCCCGCGTGACGGGGTTGGCCGCGATCTCCATCAGCGCCGAAGTGACGTTCATGTTCGGCTTGTAAGGAATCTCGAACTCTTCCCACGACGGCTTGGCGTCGGGAGTGAGTTGGCGTTTGATCTTGATGATTACGGGTTTATTGTTTGCCATTCGACTTTACTTTTTACCCTTCAAATCTCCCTCGAGATCTTGCTTGCCGCCAGCCCGTGGCAGCGCACAGTTGTCGCCTCAACCGGGAGCAAGAAAGCCATACGCCGCGACTACGGCTCCCAAAATTCCGGTCAGCCATTGGTGTTCCAATATTCCTTTGCCAATCAGCAGAATGCCGAATGCTGCCATAACAAAGCGGCGAACTCCACGAAACGTCAGGTCGCGCACATTGAACTTACTTGATTGCATCAATATTCCCTCGGTCTCAATCCCTTGTCATCCTGAGCGAAGCGAAAGACCTATGCATCCTCTTGGCACGGACAAAATCCATAGTTCCTTCGCTTCGCTCAGGATGACAGGCAGTTAAAGTCGTAAAACATTTATCTCGCCGCATCAGTATTTCCTCGGCCGCGGAGGAATCAGCGATGCATCCACCGCTTCGAACTCGAACTTCGGCTCGTCCAAATCGGCCGCGAACGTTGCCTTGGTGGTCTTCATCCAGTTTGCATCGTCGCGGTCGGGAAAGTCCGGCTTGTAGTGCGAGCCGCGAGACTCGTCGCGCATGGCCGCTCCCTGCGCGATTACCCGCGACAGCTGCAACATGTTGTAAAGCTGGCGCGCGAAGGCGATGGTCGTATTCGCCCACTGCGAGCGATCGCTCATGTTGATCTTCTGGAAGCGATTGAGCAGGTCCACTACTTTGGTGTCCGCTGCCTCGCACTTTTTGTTGTAACGGATCACCGTGCAGTTTTCGGTCATCAGTGCGCCCAGTTCGCGCCAGAGCAGAAACGGATTCTCACTGCCGTCAGCTTTCATCAGCCCGGCATTGATTTCCTGCTGCCGCTTGCGCTCGGCGTCGAAATGGCCGTTGCCAGGTGCGGCTGGCAGACTTTTTGCGTACTGCATCGCATTCGGGCCGGAGACAAAACCTCCAAAGATGCACGATACCAGCGAGTTTGCCCCCAGGCGATTTGCGCCATGGTATTGGTATTCCGCTTCGCCCGCCGCGAAGATGCCGGGGATATTCGTGGACTGTTTGTAATCGACCCAGAGGCCGCCCATGGTGTAGTGCACGCCCGGGAAAATCTTCATGGGTACGTCGCGCGGATCGTCGCCAACAAACTTCTCGTAAATTTCCAGGATGCCTTCGAGCTTGCGGTCAAGAGTCTTTCGGTCGATGTGCGTGAGGTCAAGATAAACCATCGGCTTGCCGTCGATGCCGAGGTTGTGCTCGTACACAACTTTGAAAATTGCACGCGTCGCAACATCCCGCGGCACCAGGTTGCCGTATTTCGGATACCACTCTTCAAGGAAGTACCAGCGGTCGCTTTCCGGGATGCTCTTGGGATCGCGTTTGTCCCCTAACGTTTTCGGAACCCAGACGCGCCCACCTTCTCCGCGCGCCGATTCCGACATGAGGCGCAGCTTGTCTTCGCCAGGAATACAGGTGGGATGCACCTGAATAAACTCGCCGTTCGCGTAATAACAGCCCTGCTGATAGAGCGCCGACTGCGCCGATCCCGTGCACACCACCGAATTGGTGGACTTGCCGAAGATCGCCCCACATCCGCCGGTCGCAACGATGATGGCGTCGGCAGGGAAGGTCCGCACTTCCATGGTCCGCAAATCCATCGCGCAGATGCCGCGGCAGACGCGGTTTCCGTCCAGTACGGCGGAGAGAAATTCCCAGTGCTCGTACTTCTTCACCTTGCCTTCGGACTCGTAGCGGCGCACCTGCTCGTCAAGCGCGTAAAGTAGTTGTTGGCCGGTCGTGGCTCCGGCGAACGCGGTGCGGTTGTAGAGCGTGCCACCAAAACGGCGGAAATCGAGCAGACCTTCGGGAGTACGATTGAACGGAACGCCCATGCGGTCGAGCAGATCGATGATGCCCGGAGCGGCCTCACACATGGCCTTGACCGGCGGCTGGTTGGCGAGGAAGTCGCCGCCGTAAATCGTGTCGTCGAAGTGTTGCCAGGTGGAATCGCCTTCGCCCTTCAGGTTCTTGGCCGCGTTGATGCCGCCCTGCGCACAAACAGAGTGCGAGCGTTTTACGGGAACGATGGAAAACAGATCAACCTCACCGCCCATCTCGGCGATCTTGATGACGGCGGCGAGGCCTGCCAGACCCCCGCCCACTACGATGATTCTCGGAGTTGCTGCCATGCTGTATGAATCCGATCTGCCGGGCGCGGCCCGGGCCTTCTCGCACAATCTCGCACAATCTCTATCGCATTACGATGTTTTCCGCAGCATTCGAATCCGAAGGCTGGTACGGCACCCGCAGGAATCCGTACATGCTGGCCGCTCCGATTGAAACCAGGCCGAGAGCGAGCGCCAGGCAGACATAGCCAAAGCGGCGGCGCGCCCTTTCGCCGGTTGTAATCCCCCACTTCGCGGCAAACAGCCACAGGCCGTAGCTGAAATGCCAGGAAGCGGCGATGATGCCCACCGCGTAGAAGGCGATCATCCATGGATTCTGTAATTCTGCCTGGACTTTCGCGAACGACTGCATGGGATGCGTCGGCAGGTGCACGCCCGTGAAGCGCAGGGAGTAAGTGTGTTGCACCATGTAGATGAGCGCGACAATGCCGGTCCAGCGCTGCGAGGTGTAGAGCCAGTTACCAGTCCACGGGTAATCGGCGACGTTGGTTTCGCCTTGATACCAAATATAAATGCCGTAGAGGCCGTGGTAGAGGATAGGAATCCAGATGAAGAACAGCTCCAACAGAAAAACGAAGGGCAGGCTGTTCAAAAACTCGACTTGCTTTCCATAGGCCAGTGGGCCTTTGAAAGCTTCGGCGTTCGAGATGAAGTGTTCGAGGAGGAAGGCTCCAATGGGTACAACGCCACTCAGGGAATGCAGACGGCGCAGCAGAAACGAGATGCCCTCGCCGGCGCGCAGTGGAGCGACACCCGATTTGATCTTTGGAGCGGAAGCGACGGGACTGCCAGTTGACGCTACGATGACGGCTCCTTACGTGGTCCGATGTGCAAACTGGTTATTATCGTTTTGCGCGGGAAGGGAAGTCAAGGGAGAGATCAAGGAACGGGCTTTAGTTCCGGAGAAGCTCGAAACTAAAACTGCGAATGATACGTTTCTCAATCTGAAAACACTATCCTCTCGACAGCATACGACCCTTTAAATCGCCCCGCGCAACAACGGTAGTCCGATGCTGAATGCTGAACTAAGGAACTTCCGATGAACGGGCAAAATCATGTCTCGACCGCACCTGCACCTGCACCGGCACCGTTGACAGAATTTCAAGCCAACGGATTAGCCGCCTTTTCACACCTCGTCTACCGTGGCAACGGGACCGTCATCATTGCAGGAGCTCGCTTTCGGCAAGTATACGTATTTTCGCCGAAAGAGCCTGAACAATGGGTGGAGGCGGAAGATGTAGACGGGCTCTTGAGGACGGGGCTTTTTCTGATAAGGCGCTAGGTTGTCCGAAACCACGCCAGGAATGAGCGAAAGGCTGCGCCACGATGGCTGTACTGTGCTTTCTCTTCCGCGCTCAATTCGGCAAAGCTTTTGCCAATCTGTGGAAAATAGAAAAGAGGATCGTAGCCGAATCCGTTCTTGCCCTTCGGCGTATCCAGAATGACGCCTTCCGCGGCGCCGCGGAAGGTGTGAACAGTCTGGCCGTCGCGGGCCACGGCCAGCACGCAGATGAAACGCGCGGTGCGCTTTTGTTCTAAAACGCTTTTTAGTTCGCGCAATACCCGCGCATTGTTGGCTTCGTCATCCGTGTTGCCCTCTGCCGTGTGCGGTTCGTCGGCGGCATAGCGCGCGGAATAAACGCCGGGTGCTCCACCGAGCGCGTCAATTTCCAGGCCGGAGTCGTCGGCGAGAACCAGTTCGCCGGAAACGGCCAGACTGTAGGACTCTGCTTTCTTGCGCGCGTTCTCCTCGAATGTAGCCCCATCTTCGACAACCTGGGGCAGAGAAGAAAAGTTTGGGATGCTCGCGATGGTGATGCCGAAGGGCGCGGCGGCGCCGGTGAAATCGCGAAGTTTTCCGGCGTTCGAGGTTGCCAGCAGGATTTGAAAGTGCATTTTTTCGACGCGTCTTTCTGTTGTCCTCTGGGTTCCCCTGGTTTAAACAAAAGACCATCCCCACGGGGGACGCAGGGGTTCACAGGGATACACGGAAATTACGGATTGTGCCCTGGCTTGGTTTTGGGTTTTGTCACGATCCATGCCACGATCAGCAGACTGAAGCTTAGCAGTGAGACGATGTTTCCCACGAAGCGATCCGTCGTCCGGCGCAAGTGGATGCGCACATCGTTGTCTCCAACGGCAACCGGAATGACCATCAGGCCGGTGACTTCCGTTGTCTGCGTTGCGGTGGACTTGCCATTTACGATGACGCCCCACGCCGGGTAGTTGAAAAGGCGCACGGTTAGATTCCGCGGTGCGGCAGCCTGAACCGTAAAGCGTTTTTCCGCCTGTGCCCACTCCAGCATCTTGCTTGCAACCGGCGCTCCCGCATCGTCGCTGACGCGCGGCAGATTTTTGTTCAACTCGTAGGCGTCGGCTCCGGCTGGCACGTATTCGTCGGTACCCTCGTAGCCGGTGCCGTCAGCGACGGCGGCGCTCATCTCGCGAATGTCGCTCGCCGTGTCCCACCAAGGTGGCTGGATGCGGTAGCCGGCAAGGATAACCGTCGCCAGCAGCACGGCAGACGCCAGCAAGCGCGGGGTCCAGCGTTTGGCGGCCAGCGTCAAAAGCATGGCCAAAGCGGCGTTCATGCACAGCAGCCAGCGGAAGGGAAGTTGGACGAAGCGGAACTTGGGCAAGTGTTGCCAGAGCAAATTACTCACGGGAAGCATGAGGAGCGCACTGACGGCGCCCCACGCGGAGAGTGGCATCCATGGGCTGTGGTAAGCCGCCACTCCAGTCGCGCTGGGCGCGACCGGACAGCCGAGGGCGGCTGTCGCTACGCGCCTCTTCCGCCAGTGGCGCGAAAACCAGATCGCGAATGCGAGGACGCCAATTTCCGCCAGTGCTACGGTCGACACCAGAAGATTGAAGCGGTTGTGATCGGGATCGGCAATGGTGGTCAAAAGGAAATTTTCCTGCGGACGGACTCCCGGCGAGAGCACTTCGCTGAGGTTGATCCATCCCTGTTCGTAGATTGCCGGGAGCAGATAAAACGAGGCGAGGCCGGCTCCCATAAGCATCGCCAGCGCCGTCCGGACCAGCGGCCGCCAGATGTGCGGACCCCAGGATCGTTCACGCACGGCCCCAATTCCGGCGAAGACCAACGTCAGCCCAGCCGCTGAGTAGTGGATCATCACCGCCGCCGGTGCGTTTGTCAGCCAGCCTGCGGCCAGCGTGAGACTCAACCACAACGTCGGGCGAACGCCAGACCCGCAAGTTTCTTCGAGGTCTGCGGAATTAGGCGGGCCAGAAGCCGTCTGGTTGAGCCGCAGCAGACAAAGCAGCAGGAGGGGCAGCAGTGCCGCGGCCAGCAATTCTGCGTATGCGCTCCGCCAATAAACGATCAACAAGTGGTAGGGATTCAGCGCATAGAACACGGCCGCAAACAACGCGTCCGGGGCCGGGAGCCACTCGCGGGCGAGTCGGTACATGGCCGCTCCGGCAAGCGTGAGCACAATCCAGCAATACGCACCCGGCACCATCTTCCAGGGCAGAGCCGCTCCGAGAGTGGCGCCCAGAACCCAGGAAGCGGGCGGATAAAACAGGAAGCGAGCCTCGCCATATCCCCAGTGCGCCAGCGCCGCCCAGCGCGGATATGCGATGCCGTGCTTCCATTGGCCGAAAACTTCCATCCACGAAAACATGTGAAACTCGAAATCATGCCCGGAGGGGCTGCCCCAGCAAAAAAATGGAGTGATGGCCAGCAGGCAGATGCCAGCTAGCAGCAACCCACGCGAGATCGGGCTTCTGAGCAATTTGCGCTTTCCTTGATTTCCCGTAGAGACGCGGCTTGCCCCGTCTCTACAGGAAGAGCAATTCTATTGCATCGGGAAATTCTCGGAAAATTAACCGCGGCGAAATTATTTTGGAGGAGGTGTTGAGGTACTCTGCCATCAACGAGTTGGAACCGACCACCGGGGACTGGGCCGACACTAAAGACGGGGTGTCGATCTGGTCCCCGGTTGTTTGCGGAAATTGTTTTTGCCGGGATCAGTGCGGTATTGGGCGAACCCCGATTGCCTGGCTTCTATTGGCGGAAGTTTACTGGCTGGCTTTTATTAGCTGACGCTCGCCGGAGTGCGCTGGCGGTGCAGTTCGGCGAGAAACGCTTCTTCGTCCAGCGCCTTTCCCGTTCGCAGCAATTCCAGCAGTGGATCCTCCGCCTCGGTCCCGGCACCGCTGCTCTGGCTTAGGTCAACCGCGTTAGCGACAAGAGAACGAGGAAAAGTTTCCAGTTGCGGAGTAGCGCCGGGTTGGCCGGTGAGAAACTCAATGAACTCGCCAACGCTTTTGCGCTGATCTTCTGTGCGGGCTGGGAATTCTATGCCCATGCCACGTCCGGGATGCATGACCCGGACCAATCCTTCGGTGTGAATCTCCATCCCAGCAGCACGCAGGCACAGGTCGACCGCTGAGGACTGAGGGAATGGAGATTCAGTCTGCACATAGCAGCCGCCCAGGCTAAGGTCCGTCAGTTTACATTGGCTGCCCCCGTCGGCTTCTTCGGGCAAAGCATCGTCCGAACGGGCTGCTAGCCACTCGCCCAGTTCTTCGCGCATCTTGGCGTCCATATCGAGAAAGCGCAGGCCAGTTTGGCCGTTGGCGGTACTCCAGGCAACTGCCGCCTCACCTTCAATGCCACCTCCGCCGTCGGGAAGCTCAAAGGAGACTTGAACCATGGCTGCGGATGGAAGTGGCTTGGATGCCAGCACATCCATGCCGCCCGTACTCAGGTCGAGCAGGATGCCTTCCACATTGCTCTCGTCCAGGCGGATCGAAACCGCCGCCTGCACAGCCACACGCAACGATTGCCGCCTTTCACGTTTCAGCAGTGCCGTGGCGGCGCGCAGCGTGTTTTGAGCCTGCTCGTGTGTGATGGGCTTGGTCAGGATGAAATGAGCTCCCGCGCCAAGGATCGAGCGGATCTGCGAGACATCGTGTAGCAAGGCAACGGTGACGGGCGGATTACGGTCGGAGCCGGCGGGGCGCCGACAAGCTTCCAGCAGCAGAGACGCCGTTTCGGGATCATCGAAATCCACGATGACCAGATCGAAGCGCTCCTCCGCCAGTCGCGTCACGGCGACATCGGCTGCGTTCGTCCGATCAACCGCAACCCCAAACTGCGCCAGCACCTGAATCAGTGTTTCCGCAGTCAGGTCATCCTTTGACACTAGCAATGCCTGCAATATCATGGAACCGAGGCCCTCCCGCCTCGCGCTTTGCCTCCACGGTCCGGCTTCTACGGCCAGCGCGGAGTTACGCTACGTCCTGGCTTGGACGCCGACGATTGAGCGCTGGCCTTGGCAGCCATCGCATTGGAGTTTTCGTCGTCCACTTCCGCCAGTACTACGCTATCGTCCTCGTTGTCATTTTCGGCAAGCAAGGGCGCGACTTCGCGCAGTTTCTCGGCAGCCCCCTGCAACAGCTCGATCTGCTTGCCAAGCTGTGCGTACTGCCCCTGCTTACGGCGCAAAACCTCATGGATATCCTTCATACATCCCCCTGCGCCTGACTGTAAGTTTGGACAAGGGTAAGGTCAACCGCAAAGGCATCGTGGGTCGTTACCGCAGTAACCGACGGAAATTCCACCCCATCGGATTCAATGTGGTGGGTCGCGTCAAGGCAAAGCCAAGTACTCCAAGCAGTGCACACTGTCCTGAGGAGGGTCCGGTGATGGCCATCAAGCCGATTGGATAGCCTTTGCTCAAAATCAAAAGCCCCGCCTTTCGGCGAGGCTTTTGATTGTTCTGGGCAAACCAATAAATCTAAGTTATGCCCCGATCAGCTTCCGACGGAACATCCCAGCGATACCCACAAGTCCTGTTCCGAGAAGGCCCAAAGTTCCGGGTTCCGGGACGGTAAGGTTCGTGTTACCGATACGGATGTGCCCGATACCCCCGGTAATCTGGGAGGTAGTAGTGAATATGGTCTGGCTAGTCGTTCCACTTACGATACGACCGTCAGACAGCGTGCCTTGAATGGTTCCGCTCAGAGTGTAGATCCTGCTGCCGCCCTGGCCCACGCTGTCGAGAGTCCAAAGAACCGGACCCACGAAGCTGCCGGCGAAGATCACTGTGTGGTGTCCCTGTGCCCAGTTGCCAATGCCGGTCACGACAAACGACGAGCCCGTGGCCGAAAACGTCCCGCCGTTCAAGATCGAGCCGCTGGTCAGAGCGCCGGTCGAAAAGCTCACCGACCCCAAAGAGTGTCCCGCAAGAGCTGTTATGCCGTTAAAACTCTTCAGTTGCGATTGCACCGAAGTGATGCCCGCATTCGAAATCGAAATCGAGCCATACTGATTGGTGAGATCAATTCCGTTCGCCCAGGCGGCAATCGGCAACGCCAATGCCAGCAACGTTAAAAATACCACTCGCCTCATTTTAATTCCCTCCCGTTTTTTTATTCCAAAAATTCACCTTGAACTTTACGTCCAAGGTATAGGTCGCCTGCTGCTCTTAGTGCACTTGTCGTTCCAAAACCACTGAAGGCTGGTTGTTGTTGTTTATCAACAGCTTGCAGTCATTTCCCGTGCTTGTTTCCGGTCTTGATACTACAAATTGCTGCACACTAGAGACATTCATCTTCTCTAGTTCGTCCACAGCATCAGCCCCGCGTTCGATCAGGCCGATTATGAAGTGGAACGACCATAGGTTCGGAGACGGCAGGGGAAATCTCGCCCGAAAACCTTAACCTGGGCGACCGCTTCCGGAACCTGGGTGCGACTGGAAAGTAACCAGTCGTAAGGTGACTCATGTTACCACGGACCCACCCCTTGGCAACTGGCCCGTTGGTGCCATCCAGTCGCTCAATAGTGGGTTTCTGCGCCCGTGCCGGTTGCCTTATCTTTAGGGGTGAGCAGTTCTGGGGGAGGGCTGTTCGGGCGTCCCGTGATCCTTTGGATCCGGGGCGCTTCTTAATTTGGGGGCTTTCCCAGCAAGCCCCAAGTTTCCACAGGCTTGCTTGCCGGTGCTTACTACGAATTACCTGTCAGGATCGCCTGAGAGCCTCGTTACCACTTCGGCACCTCTTCACTTTTTCCCGAAAACAGGCTGCGGTAGGCAGCGTCCAGAATGAGCTGGTTCTGCCAGCATTGCTGGCCAGCCACTGGAAACACTTCCCGCCCTTCAACCGCCGCAGCGAAGCTGTCTACCTGCCTCGCGTAGGCAAGCTCGTTGGAAACGGTTTCTTCGGCGACCCGTTGTCCATCGCGCCACAGCTCCAGCTTCACTGGCCGTTCCACATTCAGCGCATCCTCGGCCCGGAGCACGCCGGCGTCACCCACAATCTCCAACGGCGTGCGATAGTGCGCACGAGTTGAAACCACCACCGTGGCCAGCGTCCCCCGCTGAAACTTCAAAGTCACCACGGCCGCCGCTTCAACGTCTCCCGATTTCTCGTCTGGGCCACCAACCGCGCACACCAGCCGCGGCTCATCCTGCAAGATGTACCGCAAGGCATCGATGCAGTGGACGCCCACGTCGGCAATGGGGCCACCTCCCGATATCGATCGGTTGTACAACCATGTTCGGTGGTGGCCTGTCCCGGGAAACGAGAACTCAGCTCGCGCAAAGATCGGGCGGCCGATATCGCCCGCCGCGATACGATCGCGAAATCTTGCCGTGCTTTCTTCAAAGCGAAAGACTTGGGCGACGCCGAGGAGAACGCCTGCACTGCGCGCCGCTTCGACCATCTGGCGGCATTCGTTCGCGTCCATGCCCATCGGCTTCTCGCACAGCACCGGCTTGCCGGCAGCAACCGCGGTGAGAACATCCCGCAGGTGGCAGGCGTTGGGAGTGGTGACCAGCACGGCATCGACTTCGGGGCAGCGGCTGAGTTCTTCGGTGGAAGCGAAGATATGCGGGATCGCGTACTGCGCAGCGGCCTCGCGCGCTTTATTGGAGTCCCGGCGCGATAGAGCCACCACTTTGCAATTCCGGGCAAGCGCGAAACCCGGCATCAGCCGCCGCACCGCGTGCAGTCCGAAACCTGCGATTCCAAAGCGAATCATCTGAATTTTACCGGCCTCTCTCACCCGCCTTTTCTAAACTCTAGCTGTATGGGTAAAAGACGAAAAACAGCAGCGACAAACCGGTCAACGCCCACAGCGCTGGGCGAACTTCGCTCAAGCGTCCCGAAACCAGCTTGCAAAAAGGATACAAGATAAAACCCGCCGTCATACCAATTCCCACGTTGTAGGTGAAGGCCATCAGCACGATAACGCCGAAGGCTGGAACCAGTTCGGTAAGGTCGTCGAAAGGAATGCGGGTGATCGGAGTCAGCATCAGCAATCCCACGAAAATGAGCGCCGGTCCGTATGCCTGTGGGGGGATGGCGGAGATGAAGGGCGCAAAGAATAACGTCCCGACAAAGCACAGCGCGGTGATCACCGCAGTCAGGCCGGTTCGGCCACCCGCCTCTACTCCAGTGGCGGACTCGATATAGGCTCCGGATGTGGTGGTTCCAACCACGGCGGCGAAGGTTGTAGCCAGCGCGTCGGCCATCATCGGGCGCTCAATCTGCGGCAGGTTGCCGTCTTTGTCGAGGAATCCGGCGCGCGCCGACACCCCTATCAGGGTACCCATGGTGTCCACAAACGCCATGACAAAAATCGTCAGCACCACAGGGAAAAATCCCCAAGTGAACAGACTGTGCAGATCAAACTGAAAAAAAACCGGCTGAAGGCTGGGCGGAAGGCTGACCCAACCCGCCGGCGCCGGAGCCACCCGGGTCACGAAACTCAGAACA
Organism: Acidobacteriaceae bacterium; assembly: GCA_025355505.1. Classification (GTDB taxonomy): domain Bacteria; phylum Acidobacteriota; class Terriglobia; order Terriglobales; family Acidobacteriaceae; genus Acidiflorens. The sequence goes on from JANXZM010000017.1 coordinate 126,598, forward strand.
GCGGTGGCAAGGACTCCGCAAAGAATCGCCGCCGGGAAACCGCGAATGGTGAGCACCGTCATCAGCAGGAACCCGAAAATAGAAAGCAGCACCGAAAGCGAGGTGAGATGGCCCGGCCGAACCGGCGCGCCGGGGAATCCCAGGGTTACGATGCCGGTCTGATTCAGTCCGATGAAGGTCAGGAACAGTCCGATGCCGACGGCGTAGCTGTAACGGAGCGTGGCGGGAATGGCCTCGACCATCCACTGGCGAAGACGGAACAAAGTCATCAGAATAAAAAGAACTCCGGCCAGGAACACCGCGCCCAGAGCGCTTTGCCACGTGTAGCCAAGCACATGAACAACCGTGAACGCGATAAAAGCGTTCTCGCCCATGTACGGACCGATCGCAAACGGGCGATTGGCATAGAAGCCCATCAGCAGCGTTCCGAAAATGGCGGTGAGAATCGTGGCCGTCAGCGAGGCGCCCGCCGGCATCCCGGCAGTTTTCAGGATGGCAGGGTTGACGGCCACGATGTAGGCCATCGTAAAAAAAGTGGTAAGCCCGGCGACGACCTCGCGGCGGACGGTTGTCTGGTGCTGAGAAAGTTCAAAAAACTGATCGAGCCAGCGCTTCAAGGTGTCCTCGGGTGGAAACTCAGGATTGTACATTCACCGCGCTCGAAGCACGAATCGAGCCGAAGGTTTTCCCTGTGCGACCCTGTGTTCCTCTGTGCCCCCTGTGGTTGGGTCTTTGACGCTGCGAGCGACGAGAAACCACAGAGGACATAGAGGAAGGCGTAGGTTGGGTGTGCTGCGAAGCGATCAGCGATTACCCAACTCGGCAAGCAACTTGGGATCGATGTTCCCGCCGCTAATCACGGCGACGCTAATCTTTGTGTTGGGCAATTCGCCGGCATGGAAAAGAAATGCGGCTGGCGCCACGGCACCACTCGGTTCGGCCAGTGTTTGCGTGTTCACGCTTAGCACGCGCATAGCCTCAAGAATCTCGTCTTCGGTCACGCTGACGATGTCGTCCACATAAGTCCGGATGTGCTCGAAATTGATCGCCCCGATGCTCTGCGTGCGGAGACCGTCGGCCAAAGTCCGCGAAACTTGCTCCGCCGGCGAAAAGACGATGCAACCTGCGCGCAGACTGGCCTGCGCATCGGCGGCAAGTTCGGGCTCCACGCCTATCACCTTCACCCGGGGATTGCTGAGCTTGATGGCGGCCGAGACGCCGCTGATCAATCCACCCCCGCCGACCGGAACCAGCACGGTTTCAACATTGGGCAGGTCTTCGAGAATCTCGAGCCCCACGGTTCCCTGGCCGGCGATGATCTTTTCGTCATTGTAGGGCGGCACGATCACGTAGCCATGCTCAACGGCCAATTCTTCAGCCCGCAGACGGCGCTCTTCGCTGCCTGCGCCGACGATGACGATCTCCGCTCCAAGGGCGACCGTGGCTTCGAGCTTGTTCCGGGGAGCATTGCTCGGCATCACGATGATAGCCTTCACGCCCAGCGCTCGCGCCGCGTAGGCCACGCCTTGCGCGTGATTGCCGCTCGAATAAGAAATAACTCCGCGTCGGCGTTCTTCGTCGGTCAGAGAAGCAACTTTGTTATAAGCGCCGCGCAGTTTGAAGGCGCCAATGGGTTGTAGGTTTTCGAGCTTGAGGAAGAGCTTGCGTTGATCCGCCGCGCCCGTCCATTCGATCAGGGGAGTGCGGACAGCGATGCCGTCGAGGAGCGCACGAGCTTGCTGGATGTCGTGAAGAGAAACCATGATTGGTCAATACAACTCTACTCAAGCCTGCCCTGTTCCGGTATGTTTTACAAGAGGCTGCGTGTGACATCATGATGTATTACAATTGACATCATGATGATATACACGATAGCATCACAGAATGCGTACCACCCTGTCGCTCGATGACGATGTTGCCCGTCTCTTGGACAAAGAGAGCCGACGCTCCGGTGCCTCATTCAAGGAGGTGGTCAACCGCTTTCTGCGTCTGGGCTTGATGGCTTCAAAGCAGCCGCCCCGCAAGCCATTTGTCGTCGCTCCCCGTAAACTTGGGTTGCCCCCTGGGCTCAACTACGACAACGTCGCGCAGTTACTCGAGGAGTTGGAAGGCCCGGCGCACCGGTGATTATCCTCGACGCCAACATTCTTCTCTATGCCTACGACAGCGGATCGCCCCACCACGCGAAAGCCCGCTCCTGGATCGAGCACGTCTTCTCGGGAGCCACACCTATAGGATTGCCATGGCAAACGGCAGGAGCATTTCTGCGGATCATGACCAATCCCAGACTGCCGGGGGAACGCTTCAGCCTTCAGGATGCCGTACAAGTTGTGGACCGCTGGTTGGAGCAACCTAATGTCCGGCTACTCGCGCCCGGGGACGATCACTGGCCGCTTTTTCGTCAGATGATCGTCGAAGGCCAAGCCCCAGGACCGCTCATCACCGACGCGCAACTGGCCGCCTTAACGATCGAATATGGCGGCGTGCTCCACACCACCGACCGCGACTTCGCCCGCTTCCCAGGTCTCCGCTGGAAAAACCCGCTGAGCTAGGGCGAGAGACTTCACAATTCCCATTACATTTTGAATCCGATGGTGCTATAGTCCTACGAGGTAACACCTTGGAGCACCCACCATGGCGACGGCTTCCACAACCAGCCTAAAACTCGACGCTGAAACAAAAGAGCGCATACAGCGGCTAGCCGCGGCTCGCCGCCGGTCGGCGCACTGGGTCATGCGCGAAGCTATCGAGCAGTATGTGGAGCGCGAAGAGAAGTGCGAGCAATTCCGGCAGGACGCGCTGTCCGCCTGGAACCATTACCAAACGACCGGCCTGCACGCGACCGCCGAGGAAGCCGACGCCTGGCTGGCCAAGCTCGAAGCGGGTAAGGACGTCGCTCCCCCCAAATGTCACGACTGAGGTGGTCGCAACCCGCCCTACTGGATGTGGCCCGTCTCCATGCCTTTCTAGCCCCCAAGAGCCGGGATGCAGCCAAGCGCGCCATCAAAGCAATCCGGCAGGGCGTAAAAGCGCTCGCCAAGCACCCCGAGATTGGCCGTCCAGTCGATGAGTTGCCACCGGAGTTCCGCGAGTGGGTGATTGACTTCGGACATGGGGCTTATGTCGCCTTGTATCACTACGACGGAAAACAGATCGTGATACTGGCAGTCCGCCACGGGCGCGAAGCGGGATGGTGAGTTGAGTCCGCAAGGGAGCGCTATGTTTAATCCAAATCAAATGGTCGACCACTTTCTTGAGGAGGCGGTTCGGCTGTGCACCGAAAATCTGCAGGAAGATGAACCTGCTATCCGTGTCCTCAACGACGCCACTACAGGTGCCGAAGTTAGACGAAAGGAAGTTCTTAGATGGCTGCGTTCCTATTCGGTTCTTAACGGCTTGAACAAGGACGACGAAGTCGGTGCCGCCAGCGCAGTCCTTGAGTTCGCTGATGCTCGCGATCCGGCTGTAAGCCCGAAGTCCGAGGTGGAGATCACCAAACTCTTCAATGACCTCCACAACAGATGCAGTTCGAGAGTCCATCCGAACAAAAACCAAAAACCTCGCGTTGTCACCTCACTGACGTCCAAAGCGCTCTGGTGTTGCTACCCTGACGCGATCCCATTCTTCGACAACTATGCGGAGTGCGCTCTGCGCGTCGTTAGCCGCTTGATGGGCTTGGTCCGGCCAGCGGGCAACCTGTCGCCGTACAATCGCTTCGTGACAGTGTGGCTAGACGTGTATCGCCGCGTCGAGAGCACAATTGACGATAGCCGTCTTGATGGCTATCCCTACAAGGTCAGAGTGTTTGACAAAATACTTTGGATTATCGGCCAACCAGATTTCGGAACAGTCCCAGATAAACCTGAAACTTGAGCTGGGCAAGACGACCGGCGAGGCCGGCGGTTACCTTAAGAGCATCAAGGCTGTTTCGTATTAAACGCGCCCCGCGCTCGCTTCCGCCGGTCTTCTGGACTCTCATGTTGGCAAGGGCAACGCTCGTTTCCACACTTCAAGTCTGGGGCAACCATCGGACCAAGATGCCCTCCCGCGCGCTTCTTCGCCCTATCGGGATTAGCGTCATCCCGTCTCTTCTGCCCCGCCCATAGCTCCTTTGCGGAGGCAGCTGCGGTTACGTGGGTATATTTGTCAAAACTCCAGGAGCAGCGTGCGGGTATGTTCATTAAGCCGTCGGGATAGACCATCAGCGTAACTCCCCCAAAATCCCCGAAAAGAACGCCAGGGCTTTGAGGGCTAGTGCTTTCCTTCCAGTCTACCTCCGCTTTCTCGCCCCGCTTCGTTACCTCGTTTTCAAAAGCCTTAATTATGTCGTCTTGTTGGCTGGTCATTTGTCCAATTTTCCATAACAGCTACGGAGCCTTGCGCTCCTAACGAGGCCCGCCTTCACCTTCGCAAACGGGATGCGCTTTTCAGATTGCTGTCCGGCTCTTGAGCATCCGCTTCACATCACGTTTGCCATGCAGCACGGCGACGATCTCCACCAACTCCGCTCGCCGGTACACGATCATGTATTGGTACACGCTGAAGAACAGCACATCTCGGCTGGTGAGGTCGGGACGCTTATGGCCTTTGCCGGGAAGATCGGCCAAGCCCTCAAAGGCGTCTACCAGCTGCCCCTGAATCCGGTTGGCGATTGCCAGCCCTGCTTCCCCGAGCAGGTAACGCCAAATCTGCCGGAGATCGCCTTCGGCTTCCGGCGCGACGAGGTAGGGTTTCACGAACCGGAGCGGTCCGCGAGCCACGCCGCCTTATCTGCTGCAAGACGCGTGCGCAATTGGTCCCCCGGTATGCTTTCGCCCCGATCAAGCTGGGCCAGGCCGCGCTCAATCTTGGCGTTGATAGCCTCTTTGTTTTCCTGAAGCCAGACCTCGCGTTCGCCTTGCATTTCCAGGGCATCGTGGAGCACGTCTTCCACGCTCGCGAATCCGCCGCTATCCAGCCGGTGTTGAATGAGCGCTTCTATTTCCGGGCGGTTTATTTCGATGGTCATGGCCAGGCCCTCTAAACTTGCTCTGTTTCCACCCTACCGCCAGGTTTGAGTTCGGTCAATCCCAATAGCCATAACATCGTAGCTAGCCACGGAGCCTTACTCTTGATGAGGTCCGCCTTCACCTTGGCAATCGGGATGCGCCTTTCATACCGCCGGGAGCGGGAAAACAGCACGTCCTCGATGTCTTCCCAGAGCGCCCTATACTTCTTGAGGTCGATTACGGCCGCCGTCTTGCGGCCCGCTTCGTCGGTGATAAACTGAATCCCGGTCATAGGAAGGGGTCTCCTTGAGGTTGCGTGAAACCTGTCCTCACCCTAATTTCGACGGATCGCTCTGTCAACCAGAGTGTGCCACATGGTTCAGATCTCCAGTATCACCGGCATAATCAGCGGCCGCCGTTGCGTCTGCCGCGAGATATATCGCTTCAGGTCGGTGCGGATTTTCTCTTTGATCACGCCGTAGTCGGCTTTCTCTTCGGCGCTGGAGGAAGCAAGGGTTTCAACGACGATCTCCTTGATGCGCTCGATCTCAATGGTCTCGCCGGCGTTGAATCCGCGCGTCACAATTTCGGGCGTAGCTTCGACCCGTCCGGTGAGTTTGTTGATGGCAATGATTGGCATCACGAAGCCGTCTTCACTGAGGTGACGCCGGTCTTTCACGATAATGTCTTCGACCACGTCGGTGCGCGAGCCGGAATCGATGCAGACGCGGCCTACGTTGACGCGGCCCGCCTTGCGCGCGCCGAGTTCATCGATCTCGAGCACGTCTCCTGTTTCAATCAGCATCACCTTGCCAACCGCCCCAGTCATCCCAGCGGCCAACTCAGCATGTAACTTGAGTTGCCGGTACTCGCCGTGGATCGGAATAAAGTACTTCGGCCGCACCAGGTTGATGATGAGCTTCAATTCTTCCTGGCTGGCGTGTCCGCTGACGTGGATCGGCGGGTACGAGCCATCGTCGTAGATGACGAACGCTTCGCGGCGGAACAAGTGGTCCACAACTCGATAGATAGCCTTTTCGTTCCCCGGAATGATGCGCGATGACAGGACGACGGTATCGCCCTTTTCGATTTTCGCGTGCTTGTGGTTGTCCACCGCCGCCCGTGACAGCGCCGACATCGGTTCGCCCTGCGTGCCGCTGATGAGAACGCAGACTTTCTCCGGTGGAAAGTTTTTCATTTCGCCGGGATGAATCAGCATGCCATCGGGAATCTGGATATATCCCAGGTCCTCGGCGATCTCGGAAGAATTTTCCATGGAGCGGCCAAGAAAGCAGATTTTTCGGCCGTGCTCCCGTGCCATGTCAACCGTCAGCTTGATGCGGTGAATGGACGACGAGAAGCAGGAGATAAATAAACGCCGTTTGGTGCGCACAAAAACTTCTTCAAACTTGCGGTGGACTGCGCGCTCGCTTGGTGTGTAGCCCTTGCGCTCGACGTTGGTGGAATCCTGCAACAGTGCCAGCACCCCTTCTTTGCCATACTCGGCAAAGCCGTGCAGGTCGAAGAGGCGGTTGTCCGTCGGCGTAGGATCGACCTTGAAGTCGCCCGTATGCAGCACGACACCGAGCGGTGTGTGGATGGCGAGCGCCACACAATCAACCAGGCTGTGCGTGACCTGCAGCGGATGAATGGTGAAAGGTCCAACCTTGAAGCGCTCTCCAGGACGAATTTCATTCAGGCTGGCGTTGTCCAGGAGCTGGTGTTCGTCGAGCTTATCTTCGACGTAGGCCAGCGTGAACTCGGTGCCCCAGACCGGAACGTTAAGTTCGCTCAGAATCCAGGGGAGCGCTCCGATGTGGTCTTCATGGCCGTGCGTAAGCACGATGCCGCGCACATGTTTGCGATTTTCCAGCAGGTAAGAGATGTCGGGGACGACGATGTCGACGCCCAGCAACTCGGCTTCCGGGAACATCAGGCCGGCGTCAACTACGACGATGTCATCGCCGTAGCGGATGGCCATGCAGTTCATACCGAACTCGCCCATCCCGCCTAACGGAACTATATGCAGTTTTCCTTTTGACATTATCAGAATCGATGCTAGCACACGCGCGGCGCCTTTAGAGGAGGGGCTTGCCCCGGCTGCCGGGGACGAATTTGCCGGTGGAGAGCCGGGGCGTCCTCGCCCGGCCGCCGAACCGCCGCATTTCACCCGGGACGGGCGAGACGCCCGTCGCTGTATGAGACCGGAAGACGCGGCAATGCGCGTCTCCACATTAAGTCGGCTGCGGCGTTAGCGGCTGATAAACTCAATCCACGCAAGATGGCGGACGAGAAAAAATCGTGGATGCGGCGGCGCGTCGAAGGTGCGATCCGCACGGGCCTGACTAGCACCTACCACACGATCAAGGTTGATCCGGGGCGCTTCCTCATGCAACTGCGCGTGGCGCACGGGTTGCCGCTGGCCACATTTCAGGGCGTGTACACGCTGCCGGTGGAGCGCCTCGACGATGTAGCGGAGTCGGTCATCCGCGCCGGTATGAAGCTGGCGGCGGCGGAGGGCGCGGGATTTGGTCTGGGCGGAATCCTCACCATCATTCCGGATCTTGGCATTCTTTCTGCCCTTACCATGCGCACCATTCAAAAACTCAGCCTGATTTACGGGTTCGAGTTGAACACCGACGACGAAATCGCCGAGCTATGGATTGCAGCCGCCAGCGCCGCTGGGGTTGATATCGGCCGCGAATTGCTGGAAAAAGAAGTGGTCAACCGTTTTGTGCCGCGCGTGATTCAGCGCATCGCCGTCCAAGCCGGCGCCGAGGTGGCGGAGAAGTGGGCGGGACGCCTGATTCCAATTGTCAGCTCCGCCATCGGATGCGCCCTGAATTATTACTTCGTGCGAGCGTGGGGCGAGCGGGCGCGGACGCACTTCCGTGCCAAGCATCTGGATACGAGGCACAGGTTGGCAGAAGGACAGAGTAGACTCGCAGCAGCACCTTCGATTCAGCGCCTGCATCCCGAGCGGCCGTAGTAGTGCCGGGAAAAGGCAGAAAGCAAGTTCGGGTAAAAAGGGTCGCAGGGATTCTGCTTAAGCAAGGCCAAGCTTCTTGGCCTGCCGCAGCCTAAGGCGCACGTTCGGAATCGAGGTGCCCCGTGTGCGCTCAAGCTCTGACAACCCTTCTTCGACCGAACTGCGGCGGATTTGAAGCTCGTCCTCCAGGAATGATCTCAAAGCCAGAATGCTTTTGAACCGTCTGGCAGGAATCGCCCCACCGCGCCCCGTGTAGGGCGTGTAGGTGGCCGAGTAGTCATCGCTACTTGCCGGGCCAAAGTTGACGACGTGCAGTGTACCCTCGGTAAGCATCTTGGCCTCTCTCTCCAGCTCACGAACCGAGGGGTCTAGCGGACTCTTTACGAAGATTCGGCGCATTGGCACGTCGGTGTAAACTCCTCCGCGTTGCAGTGCCGTCACCACTGTGGCGTTAGCGTTACGTGGCCCGTACTTGTCATACAGGGGAGTTGCAATCACGAGCTGCCATTCGTCAAGCTGCGGTATGTACTGCCAGTCGACCAACGTGACCGGAACTCCTTGACGGCTCAAGGCGGTCATCACTAGGCCCTCAACTTCGACGTCCCGTTTCACCAGCGTTGTTTTATCCATAGCAAAATTCCGTTCGGCCCATTGATCGCCGGGTACAAATCTCTGCCTTTCAGGCCGGAGTTCATGTACCTACTCTCTTCATTCCAGCTCTTCACGACACCCCAGTTTATCGCAAGGTCAGGGTTAGCCCTCGAATCTGCTTCCAATTGCTTCTCAAGACCCGCTATGCGAAGCAGTTCCTCGAGATTATGACTGTATAACTTCCGAACATAATCGCTCTTCGGCGGGAATTCATGTCGCTTTGTAGCCTTTGCAATACAGGCCTTCAGGGCACATTCCACGGCATATCCAGCAAGGTAATAGGCGCCGATCTCTTTTCGGCTTCGCACCAGCGCTCCCGCCTCCATTACTCGAAGTTCCGCTAAGCGCTGAAAGTCCCGCCTGTTCATCTGTATCTTAGGCTAGGACAGTGTCAGTCGAGCGTCAAGGCCACTGATCACACTGACATGGGACAAAAGGCGGAGGTAGCTGCTGAGTGAGACCATCCCTCTCACCGCAGCCACTCCTCCAACTCAATCCCGCGCTCGGTCTTCTCGTCGCGATATTTCACGATCACCGGCGTGTAGAGCGACAAGTTCCAGTCATCGGATTTGCCTTTGCCTTTTTTTACCGCGCGCGAACCGGGGACAACCACGGCGTCTTCCGGAACTTCCAGCGGCTGCTCCGCCGTCGCCCGGTAGATTTCTCCGCGCACCAGATCATAGAGCGGCGTGGATCGGGTCAGAATCGTTCCCGCTCCCAATACCGCGCGGGCGCGCACCAGCGTGCCTTCGTACACTCCGCAATTGCCGCCGACCAGCACATCGTCTTCGATGATCACCGGGGCGGCGTTGATGGGCTCCAGCACGCCTCCGATCTGCGCGGCGGCGCTCAGGTGCACCCGCTTGCCGATCTGCGCGCACGAGCCGACCAGGGCGTGCGAGTCGATCATCGAGCCTTCCTCCACATAAGCCCCGACGTTGATGAACATGGGAGGCATGCAGATGACCGACGGCGCAACGTAGGCCCCTTCGCGAATGGACGATCCACCAGGCACCAGGCGAACACCATCGGCTAGGGTTAGACGGCGCGCTGGAAAAGTGTCCTTGTCAACAAAAGAGAGCACGTCTCCGTCCGACATTCCTTGTAGCTCGCCAAGACGGAAGCCGAGCAGGATGCCTTGCTTCACCCAGGCATTGACGACCCACTGTCCGTCGACTTTCTCAGCGGCGCGAACCTCGCCACGAGTCAGCGCCGCGCGGAAGTCTAAAAAAATGGAACGGCCTTCGTCAGGATTGCCGATCGTTTCGCGCGCCGATAGGCGCTCAATGGCCGACTTCAAAGCGGATAATGAATCTGGCATAGGCAGGTGGAAAAACCAAAGGCTAAGTGCTAATCGCTAAAAGCTGCTCTCAAGCCACGCACTTGCATTCGCTGCGGATTAGTACACCCGGCATCTGATGGCTGGCCTCGCGCGCCTCGGCGAGATTGCCATACGGTCCGTGCCAGCGCGAATGATTGGGATCGTGCCCGGCGGGGCGTCCTTTGCCGGAACTGCACTGCCCACAGGATGCGCGGTGCAGAATCGCTTTGTGCGGGCCCGCTGCCCAATTCTCGTAAATATAGAATTCCGCAGCTGCAGCCGGCGGAGCCGCGGGCCGGGTAATCAATCCAGCGTCGGTTGCGATCTTTTGCAGCTTCGATCGCGTGTCGCGCCGCATGGGTAGCAAGGGCAGGCGATAGACCTCCTCGATTTTACCCATCATCGCAAGGACGGCCTTCACAGGCAGCGGATTCGACTCTATGAAATTCGCCAGCATCAGCGGCAGATATTTGCGGTGGATCGTGCGCGCTGCGTGCCAGTCATTGCTCAGAGCGGCGCGCGTCATCTCCCCCATCTCACGTGGAATTTCGTTGGACGCGACCGAGATGATGCCCACCCCGCCGAGCGCGATCACCGGCAAAGTGATGGCGTCGTCGCCGGAGAAGACCAGAAAACTCTCCGGCACCGAGTTCAGCACCTCGGCGATCTGCGACATGTTCCCGCTGGCTTCCTTTACGCCCACGATATTGGCGACCTCGCTCAACCTCGTCAGCGTCGCTGGTTCCAGATTCGCGGAGGTACGGCCCGGCACGTTATAGAGGATCACAGGCTTATCCACCGCTTCGGCGATGGCGCGGAAGTGCCGGTATTGGCCTTCCTGCGTCGGCTTGTTGTAGTACGGCGAAGCGGTGAGGATGGCGTTGACGCCCGGCCGCGCCGCCACTTCCTTCGCTTTCGCTACCGCCTCCTGCGTCGAGTTGGAGGTGGCGCCGGCAACGATCGGCACCCGTCCGGCGACGACTTCAATAGTGACGTCGATAACGCGCAACCACTCATCGTGGGTAAGCGTGGGAGTTTCTCCCGTGGTGCCGCAGGGAATCAGGAAATCGATGCCCGATTCAACCTGCCAGGCCACCAGATTGCGCAATGCGTTTTCGTCGACGGCACCGTCCTGAGAGAACGGTGTAACGAGAGCGGTACCACAGCCTCGCAGTTGCATGTCTTAAGGATAACTCTTATCGCACGTGCTTGCATTTGCCAATTGTAATTCTGACGGAGAGTCGTACGCATACAACATATTTCCTTTTGTTGAGAGGCGAAGTCGCTATTTGTGTCCGGGTTGGCGAACCGCGGTTGGCGCGTCTAAAGCTCTCGCCAGATATTGCGAAACTCGTAGAAACCAGTTTTCGCCGCCAGCCACTCGGCGGCCCGCACCGCGCCTTCGGCGTATCCCTGGCGCGACTTTGCGTCGTGGCACAAATAGATTCGATCGCCGGCAGAATTGAAGACCACTTCATGCATGCCGACCGCATCGCCTTCGCGAAAGGAGACGATCTCGACCTCATGGCCTCCGGATTCGCGCACGATCTGCTGGATCGTGATCGCAGTTCCCGAAGGTGCGTCCTTTTTTTGCGCATGATGACGCTCGAAAATCTGGCCCGAGTAATCGTATTTCAGGGCGGCCCCTGCGGTCGCGGCAATCTCGAAGAACAGGTTCACGCCAATGGAAAAATTCGGTCCGTAGAGGAAGCCCGTCTTTGCCGAGATCACCATTTCGCGCAAGCGCGGCAATTCGTCATACCACCCGGTGGTTCCCACTACCAACTTTTTCTTCGCGAGGATGCAGGCTTCCGCATTGCCGACGACGGCCCCGGGCGTCGTGAAGTCAATCACCACCTCGGTAGCGGCGAGCGAATCCGGTGTAAGAGCGCTAGCGCCGGCGTTCTCAGCCGCGGAGAGAACTCGCACTTGATGCCGTCGTGCACGCGCGACTTCCGCAACCAGCGCTCCCGTTTTGCCACGGCCAAGAATGAGAAGATTCATGCTGAAACCTTAAGACCTAACCACAGTGGAACACAGGAAAAACCATTGGATAAAAGTTTCCCTGTGTACCTCTGTGTCCCCTGTGGTAAAGCTCTTTCACCATAGAGTCATGCAAAAACTTCCGGATCTGCCTCCGCGAAAAACGCCCGGTGCAGCCGCCGGACCACCTCCGCCGCGTCGTCTTCTTCAATCACGAACGTCAGATTAATTTCGGACGCGCCCTGCGAGATCATGCGGATCTTCACATCCTCAAGAATGCCAAAAACTTTGGCGGCGATTCCGGGTGTGTCGCGCAAATTCTCGCCCACCAGGCAGACGATCGCCTTCCGCCCCTCGTACTTTACGTCCGCAAGCTTCGCTAGATCGGCAGCCAGCCCCGGGATGGCTTCGTTGGTCTCGGCCGTCACCGAGACGCTGACTTCAGAGGTGGAAACCACGTCCACCGCCACGTTGTGTCGATCAAAGGCCTCAAAGATCGACGTCAAATATCCGTGCACCAACAGGCGGCGCGGCGCGGCAACCTCCACCAGCGTGATCTTCTTCTTGAGCGCGATGGCCTTGAAAATATTCGCACAACGGGGAGCCCGCGCCGTGATCTTCGTTCCTTCACAGGCAGGGTTCAGCGAGTTCAGAACATAGACCGGAATATTTTGCTGAATCGCGGGCAGCACCGTAGCCGGATGCAGAACCTTGGCGCCGAAGTAAGCAAGTTCCGCGGCTTCGTCAAAGCTGATCACCTTGATCCGGCGGGCCTCGGGACAAAGGCGCGGGTCGGTGGTCATCATACCGTCTACGTCGGTCCAGATTTCGATGCGCTCGGCATTGAGGCCAGCGCCAAAAATAGCTGCGGAAAAATCCGATCCTCCACGCCCGATAGTGGTGGTGATGCCGTTGCGATTCGAGCCAATGAACCCGCCCATCACCGGAACCTTGCCCGCCTCGACCAGAGGCTGCACCTTCTTGCGCAGCCGCTCATTGGTTTCCTCGAACTGAGGAACAGCGCGGGTATAGCTGCTGTCAGTCAGCAGAACCTGGCGCGAATCCACGTGAACTCCAGGCAACCCGCGTGCGGCGAAAGCGGCGCCCACGATCTTGCTCGATAGCACTTCGCCGAAAGAAGCAACGTAGTCGTAGGTGCGGGGAGTGATTTCACCGACCGCGCCAATGCCGCGCAGCAATTCGTCCAGATCTTCGAAGTCGGCGCCCAAGTCGCCGTGAAATTCAGTGAACAGCGCCGTGCCGAGCAATTCTCCGGCGGTGTCATAGTGGCGTTCCCGCAAGGCGCGCGCCATCTTGAGAGCGCTCTTGCGATCGCCGCCACCGGCAGCCTTTCCCATGGCGAGCAGGGAATCGGTGACCTTGGCCATGGCGCTGACCACCACCACGGGACGGTCCGCCAACCGGCCCTGCACGATGTCGGCTACGCGCTCAATCGCTTTTGCGTCTTGTACGGAAGTCCCGCCAAACTTCATCACAATCATGGGCGGAGGAACTCCTTGGACGCGGAAAAGCCCCCACAGCCACACCGCGACACAGAGGAAAACCTTACCAAAACATTGCGTCCGTGATGGTCGCCGATAGGTGGGACAGCGCTTCGTCTCAACTGTTTCGACGCGTCGTTGTTAAAACACGGAACTGAGTAGACATGATCCCGCTTCTCTCTGTCTCGCTGTGTCTCTGTGGTGAACGCTGTATTCACCCTAGATACCCCTTCGCCTTGAGAAGTTCCGCATTCAGCAAGGCTGCGCCGGCTGCGCCACGAATTGTGTTGTGCGACAGGACGGTGAACTTCCAGTCGAGTACGTTGCACGGGCGCAAGCGGCCGACCGCCGTGGTCATGCCCGCGCCGAGGTCACAGTCGAAGCGCGGTTGCGGATGGTCCGCGGCAGTCATGTACACGATCGGTTGCTCGGGTGCGCTCGGCAGCCGCAGTCGCTGGGGTTCCGCGCGAAAATCATTCCAGGCGGCGATGATCTCCTCCGGCTGCGCCTTCTGTTTCAGTCCAATCGCAACCGACTCGGTATGGCCGTCTTCCACCGCGACGCGATTACATTGCGCGCTTATTGCAAACGGAGCAGGCTCGACGCGCGCACCGGTTAGCGTCCCCAGCAGCTTCTGCGTCTCCTCTTCCATCTTCTCTTCCTCGTTGGCGATGTAAGGGATCACGTTGCCAAGAATGTCGAGCGCAGGCACTCCCGGGTATCCGGCGCCGCTGACTGCCTGCATGGTGACCACCATCACCGTCTCCAGCGTAAAACGGCGATGTAATGGCGCCAGCGCCAGCGCCAGTCCAATCGCCGAGCAGTTGGGATTGGTGACGACATAACCTCCCGACTTGCTGCGCCACGATTGCTTTTCGATGAGCTCGATATGATCGCAGTTCACTTCAGGTATCACCAGCGGAACGTCCGCCTGCATGCGCAACGCGCTCGAATTGGAGACAACCGCGCAACCGGAGGCGGCGAATTGCGGCTCCACTTCCCGGGCGATCGAGGCATCGAGGGCGGCGAAGATAATTTTCGGGGCGCCTTCGGGCTTGGCGGGTGCAACCGTCATCTTGGCGACGTTAGCGGGCATGGCAGTTTTCAAACGCCAGCGCGCAGCTTCGGCATAGGGCCGCCCTTTCGAACGATCCGAAGCGGCCAACCAGGCCACTTCGAACCACGGATGATGCTCCAGCAGTTGAATGAATCGCTGGCCCACGATGCCGGTGGCACCGAGGATTCCTACTGAAAGTTTGTTCGACATGATTAGTTGTGATTTTATACCAGCAAAATTTCAGCGGGGGAATGCCGTCGCTGATCCACAGGCGAATTCGAGCATGGCTGCCCGTTCTCTCTCCAAATGCAGGTATACGACCGTCAATAATTGTCGGAGTCTAGGTCGGTGATGTAGCCTTTGCCAGCAGACTACGGAAAACTCGGATATCAATCCCGTGGATTGAAGAGTCATTTCATTTCGTGAAGGCAGGTTAGCTGACCAGCATCCGGGCGGAAAGGGACAAACTGATGAGGACGAAACGACAGGGGTTGCATCGCTCCATTTATTTATTATCCTCTAAACGTTGACTATGTTCTGGGCGAGTGGATCGAGAGGAGCATCACAAGCTCGTCTCTCCAGAGGTTTTCCAATTAAGTCGTGCCCCTTCCCAATTCCGGTGGAAACGAATATTCGTTGAGCGGACCGAACTTTCGCTTTTCGGCATAGATGCGCCAGCGCCGCCAGACAATGCGCAAACTGGCCATTACCGGGATGGAGAGATAGACGCCAAGCACTCCGGCGATTTCGCCGCCCGCCAGAATCCCAAACAAAGCTGCCAGCGGGTGCAATTCCACGCTCACTCCCATGATGCGGGGAGAGATCACGTAGTCCTGCACCATTCGCCAGACCAACAAAAACAACAGCAGAACCGCCCAGTGCTGGTATCCCGCGAGAACGGCTACCACCATCATCGCCACCCCTGCCAGCAGAGGTCCTGCAACTGGTACAAACTCCAGCGCACCTCCGGCGGTACCGAGCATCAGCGCGTACGGAACTTGCATCGCGCCCAAAATTGAGGTGTACACCACCAGCGACAGCGCCGCCAGGGTCAACTGGGCCCGAATGAATTGTGCGAGCATCTGGTTCAGATCCTGGAGCACATCCTGCAGAAACTCACGCTGCGCGCGCGATTGCACCAGCGCAACCAGCACTTCATGGAAGTTGCCGCCGTCGCGGAGAAAGAAAATGGCGAGAATCGGCACCAGAAATAGCACCCACACTTGCTGCGCCGCTTCGGCCGCGCGAACCCCAATGTGCTGCGCCAGCCGAAACAAGTATTCCCGGCGACTTACCAGGAAATTCTGAATACGTTTCTGGGTCTCGTCGCTCCAGTGGTGCTCGTTTCCGATCCGTTCGGCGATCTGGCCGATCTGGCCCGAGATCTGGCCGGAGCTGGCCTTGTCCATAAGGCCGGGCAAAGACGCCCCCAGGCGCGCACTTTGCCGGGCGATTCTCGGGCCCACAAGAAAACCGACCAGGCCCAGACCAACAAGAAGCAGAAGGTAAATGATCGTGATCGCCCAGACGCGGCGGCGAACCAGTTTCGCCAGTCGCCCAACGGCGGGATTAATCAGGTACGCAAAAAAAATGGCGAACAGGAACAGAATCAGCGTTCGCCGCGCCGCATAGAGAAAGCCCAGCCCCACGGCGAACAGGAAAGCCGTAAACAAAACGCGCGACGTCCGTGAATCAAGAATCGTCAAGAGTTATCCCAACCCCGCCTGTCCCGCATGCCAACCACTTCTTCGCAAGCCCCCACCCTATCGTAGCGCTTGATATTGACAACTATCCACTTCCGAAAGGGGTTAACCTTCAGCCGACCGCTGTTTTGCTTGCCCCCGGTTAATCGCGGACCACTTCGGTATGCTCTCCCGCAACCGACATCCGCATAACCTTGTATTGATCGTCGAGCCAGAGTTGCCACGTCCCCGAGTCGTTCTTCAGCTCCAGCTTCAGCAAGTCCTGTTGCCCGCTCTTCAGGCTCACCTTTTCCCGGCCGAGGAACTCCGCACCCAGCTGCGCCGATGAATGTTGGTGCGGGTTCATGGTTCCGAACTGGGCCCGCTGCTTCAGCGGGCACTGCACTTGCCCTTTTTCCTGCTTGCAGGCTGCGCTTAGAAACTTCCAGGCCAGCACCTCGCGGTGGATGAAGAAGTAATCGTCCAGGATGCTGGTCGACGCCGGCAGCAGGTAGGGCTGTTCCCCTTCTTTCTCGTTGGGTCCGGCGCTCCACTTCTGAGTCAGAAAATCGGCATTAGGAAGCACCACCGATTCCGCTTTTTCCGGACTCAGTTCCTTCCACTCGTAGCGCCGGATTTCCCCGCTCGCGGTCAGATGCATCTCGGAAGTTTGCACGGCCGAGGTGGGAGAATTCTCCGTCTTGAACTCGGACTGGATGACGCTGCCGTTGCCCGTCTGATAGATCGAAAACGTCTCGGTTCCTACCCGATGGCCATTCTGAAACACGCCGAAAGAACCCGAATCGATGTTCTTCCCCTCGTGTTCCTTCTCTTTTTCTTTTGGCATGGGTGCGGCCGATGCCGCTATGCCCCAAACCAGGGCCATCATGAAAGCAAGCAGACGATAAGACAACTTCACTGTGATTCTCCTGTTCCCAAACGAGCGGGGGGCTGGAATGAACCTGCGCCCTCGGTCCTCCCCCAAAGCTGCAACCTACGCTCGATCTCAGTGCAAATGGAGGCTGGATCTTTACCTGAGGTTACGATCGTCAAGGTTGCCTCACGGTAGAACGGCAGCCGGTACTCATATAGACGGGCGAACTCGGTGTGATCTTTTCCCAAAGGCCGTTTCGTAGCGTCCTCCAGACTGCGCCGCCAGAGTTCCTCAAGCGGAGTATCCAGAAATAAAGACGGCCAATGCCGCAGCAACTCCCGGTTCTTTGACTGCGCGAACGTTCCGCCCCCGAGTGCGACCACCGTGTCGTGCTCAAGCGATTCCGTCAGTTCGCCTAGCGCGCTGGTTTCGGCGAGCCGAAACCCAGGCTCCCCTTTGTCCCGAAAAATCTCGGGAATGGTTTGCCCCTCGCGCCACTCGATTCTGGCATCCAGATCCACAAACTCCCAGTTCAGCCGCCGGGCAAGCTCCTGCCCCACGCTGCTTTTGCCGGAAGCCATGAATCCCACAAGAAACACCGCGCGCACTTCCATGGCGCTCCACGGCACGGAAAAGGACGATGTTGTTACCCCGGGTCCGTGCCCATCTGCTCCCAATTGGTTTTCTGTAGTTCAGCGTTGCTTGAGGCGGATTTTACCACTGAAAGTGCGCAGCACCACTTCCGATGCTGCCTTGCCCACCGTGCCAAAGAAGGAACGTCCCGCTTCCACCGAAAATCGGGAGTGCTTGGGGTTGAGAGGAAAATCGTTTTGCACCTGTCCCAGCACCGAGTGCGCACTGAAATCCGCCGAGACATCCCCAGGCGCCAGGGCTTCGATATCACCGGTGTGCGTGGTGAACTTATAGTCGCCGCCGGAACCGAAATCACCATCGTAGAAAATCTTGCCGCTGCCGGAATTCGCCTGAACCAGCGGTCCAGTCACCGCTTTCAAATGGACGTCGCCGCTGATCGAAGCGATCTCAACGTGGCCGTTGCGAACATCGGTCAGCGTGATCGGCCCGCCCATCGTCCGGACGTGCACATGGCCGTTATTTACATTCCGAATATTCACCACCGCATCCGTGCCTTCCAGCGTCAAGTCGCCCTGCAAGTGCTCCACCGACAGCGGACCGGTCGAAGAACGGAGATTAAGCGTAGCGTCGGGCGGAATCAGCAGTTCGTAGTCAACCTGGCCCGTTTGCTGGTCCGCGCCCTGCAGTAGATGGGACGCGATTTCAATCCGATTCCCATTTTGCAGTTTGTCCACTTCCACTTTGTCCGACTTGAGCGTGGCCGTCACCACCACCTGATTGCGGCTCCCAGGCTTTACCGAAATCGCCCCGTACTCTGCATCCACGGTAACATTCGCGTTGGGACCGACCGTGAAACGGTATTCCTTCTTGCTCTCCGCGACCGCCGCCGATGCCAGACAGCTTGCCAGAACCAGAGTTACGACCGCGGTGTGCCGAGCACTCGTCTGCTGAAGACTCGCTGTGTAAAGACTTGCCATAAAACTCAGCCCCTGCGGCCGGCAACGCCGGTCCGCCCTTCCGCTATTGAATGCGATCCAACGCGATCTGGTAAAGAAGTGCTTTCTGTTGATAAGCATCCATCAGATGCTGCCGGGCTTCCCCATCCCCAGGATTTCGATCCAAGTAGGCCTGCGATTCCCGAATGTCGGCATTCACGGCCTGCAATTCACTTTCATACGTGGCCCGCATCGAAGGGACAAGCGTGGAAACTGCACTAAGAAACTGTTGATCTTCCGCGCTCGGCGCTGCTTCTACGGCGGTTGCCACCGCCGTTGCCGTCATATCCCTTGGTGTACCGGACTTCGGCGCCATTTGCTGACGAGCCTGGGTTGGCGTCGAAGCCGAGGGAGTCTCTGCCGCCGTGGCCGTCACCGAAGTTGCTGGAGCCTGCTGCTTCGCCACTTGCGGGGCTGGCGTATGGCTTACCACGTAAGAGCCTGCCGCCAGCAGCGCTGCCGCCACCGGTGCCAGCCACCACGCACTCCATCGCCACCGTGAAAATGTTGAAACAAGCATGGGCCGGGTGGGCGCCGACTGAGGTTCCGGCTCGCGAATAAGCCCTTCGGCCCGTAATTCCGTTGCTATTCGCACCCACACCCTCGGCGCCGGTTCGTCCCTTGCTGCCAGTTGTCGCGCTTCAATCGAGATCAGCTTCAGCTCCGAGACCAGATCCGAGCAACCTGGGCAGCCCCTTACATGACTCTCAAAATCAGCGTTTAACCCGCCGCCCGGAGCGCCGTCGAGCATCTCCGGCAGAACTCGCTCTACCTCTGAACACGTCATAGCCGACTCTCTCCCCAATACCGCAACTTCCGCTATCCAGTCTTGGCCTTTTCGGCTCTCATAAACTTCAAATAACCCCGCAGCTTCAAGCGTGCCTTGTGCAGCTGCGACTTGCTGTTGCCAACCGAGCAGCCCACCATTTGGGCTATTTCGTTGTGCTCGAATCCTTCCACATCGTGCAACACAAAAATCGTTCGATAGCCCGGAGGCAGCCGATCAATCGCCCGCTGCAATTGCAAGCGATCGATGGCACCCGTCAGCCTCAAATCCTTGGCCCCGAATTCCTTTCTAGGAGCTTCGTCGTCCGCTTCCAGCGTCTCTTCCAGCGACACCACCGGCAGTCCCTTCTTGCGCAGTTGCATCAGCACCACGTTCACCGTCATCCGGTGCAGCCAGGTTGAGAAGGCGGACTCGCCGCGAAACGTGCTGATCTTGCGAAATAGCTGAAGAAATGCTTCCTGGGCCAGATCTTCGGCCTGCACGGGATTGGAGACCATGCGCAAACATAGCGAGTACACGCGGCGTTTGTGCAGGTGATACAAGGCTTCAAACGCTGCTTCGTGGCCCTGCTTCGCCTGCTCGATAGCTTCTGCTTCGGTGATGCCTTGCTTCGGGTCGGTCAAGTCGCCTTTTCCGGCCGCTACTCGTTCAGATGCGGCGTCGAACTCTTTTCGTTGTACAAATTTGCCGAGGGACTTGCGGAAGCACTCTCGACCGTTTCTAAGTCGTCAGAATACCAAAAACCGTAGCCTGCCGGATGCTCTATCCCCCCAAACTGCCCAGCTAAGCATGCCCAAGACATCACTTTCGTAACGCCTGTTGTTCCTGTAGAGACGCGGCAAGCCCCGTCTCTACACGAAGTATCGATATCTACCCCTTTGCCGTGATCGTCTCCAGCCCATGCCCGTGCCGACCAGTCTCGCGTATCCGCAACAAAATAGCGAACGCCAGCCCGACGAATCCGAGGATCGAGAAAATCCACATACCAAGCCCGTATCCTCCCGGGTTATCCAGTCCGGCGTGGGTATAGTCGTTGGCCTTGCCAATCAGCAGGTTCATGATGAAGAAGCCGATCTGCTGAATCAGCGTCATCAACGCGTAAGCGGTCCCCAGCCGCTTCTGGTCCACGATATAGGCCACCGATGGCCACATCACCGCCGGAATCAGCGAGAATGCCACCCCCATCATGCAGATCGGTACGAAGAGCGAAACGTTGGTGTAGCCCATCATCAAGTAAACCGGCATCAGCAGGATCGAGCCGAACATCATCAAAAACGCGCGCTTCCCAATCTTGTCGGCGAGCAGCCCGAACAGAGGCGTCGCGATCATCGCCGAAAGCGGAAGCAGGCTGTTGAACATTCCCGCCCGCTCATGCGCCAGTATCCGCATCGCTTCCGAAGCGCTTATGCCGCCGTGGGTCGCCAGAACCTTATTGGTGAAGAAGTCGATGGCAAATGTACGGAAGGGAAAGATCGCCGAGTAGAAAGTGAAACAGAGCCCAACCACCAACCAATACGAGGAGTTAAATCGAAAAATCTGCCCGAACTCCAGCTTGTCAATGGAACCGGCCTGCCCCAGTTCGTACCGTCCTTCTGCACGGTTTTCCAGCGCCCAGTAGATGGCGGAGCAGACCACGGCCAGCACCCCGGCGCCCACGGCGAGCATAAGCGGCCCCTGCCAACTCGGCTCGCCAGATGGCCCACTAGGATAAAACACTCGATGTGCCCATGTCGGCGAGTTGTCAGCCGCCACCGAAGCCAGACGGGCGATGGTCAGGTTGATCCCGAAGGCGAAGCTCAGCTCTTTGCCCTTAAACCATTTGGCGAGCACGGTCGTGACCGCCACGATCATGGACTCGGCGCCCAAACCAAGGACGGTGCGGCCAGCGATCATTACGCCGGGACGCCCCCGCGCTGCGGTCAACGCGGCTCCCAGCAGGCAAAGTACGGCGAAGAACGTAATCGCCTTCTTGGTGCCAATTCGGTCAATGATGATGCCGCCGATCAGCAGGGTTGCAACCGCAGCCACGCTGTAGGCCGAGTTCAACCACCCGAACGCCGTCGCGGAAAAACCCAGCTTGTCGATAAAAATGCGTTCCAGCGGGTTGATACTGTCGTAGATGTAGTAGTTGCCGCCCATCGCCAGGCTGACGAACAACAGCACCGCCCAGCGATAAAGACGAGACGGTTCCGGTCGAACTGCGTCCACCCCAGCACCATCAACCATCGAGACACTCATCCTCGGCGCTCCGCGGCGCCTGCCGTTCATTTCGGAAGAAGATCAACCGCAAGAACATAGCAGATTGGGGAAGCCAGTGACTCATCAAAAGAAGGGGTTGGGTTAACTTCGTTAACCTAACCGTGCTTTGTGTCGGCGGGTGACGCGGAGCAGAATCCCTTTCGAAGTCCAGGATAATCAGGCGATGCTTACCGCCAACGAAGTCATTGCAAGAGGTCCGGAAGTGTTCGGCGGGACACCCATCTTTCGCGGCACCCGCGTCCCATTTCAAGCGTTGCTCGACTACCTGGAAGGGGGCGGACGCTAGACGAGTTTCTCGATGACTTTCCAACCGTTACTCGCGATGCCGCCATCTCTTCCCTCAAATGAAAAGGCCCTCGGCCTCCACCTAACGTGGTGACCGAGAGCCAAAAGCTAAAAGCTAAAAGCCGCTTACATCTTTTCCGTCTTCCCGTCGTGTTTCACCGTGCCATTCTTATCGTTCTGGCGCGTCACGTCGTCGTTCTTATAGACGTGCCCGGCCTTCCTGAAGCTCTTCGCTTCACTCGCCGCCAGCGCCGCGTCCGCGCTGTGTTCCCGCCCCGTGTAATACGTCCAGCCTCCGCGCACTTCTTCGCGTGCGCCACGGTCTTCATGCAAACGTTCGTGCATCGAGTCGTTCATCCAGCGACCTTCGCGCCCTGCCGGCGCGGGCCATAGCTCGACCCCCGGCGTCATCAGCGGAGCGCCGCCGCCCTGGTACCACACCGGCACCGTGTAAACCGAGCTCGTCGATTCCTCAATCTCCGAAAGCGTCGCGTTGGTCGCGCCCGCGATCAATCCCGTGGTGGCATTGCTCGCGCCCACCGGATTCGGCGAAACCGTTTGCAGAGACACCATCGGAGTAGTTACAAGCGGAATAAACGGGCCGCATCCATAAACGCACGGACCGGGGTGAGGAAAGGGGTGTTGCCCAAATGCCGCTACTGCCAGAAAAACTACCGCCATCAATACCAAATAGGGTCGCATACTTCCTCCACTGGGGACTAACACATCCCTCGTTCAAGTGCAGGTTGCTGGCCAGTTGCCGTGCCACTTGAACACAGCCACGATGTTCGGAGATTCGCGGCACTCTCGGCCAAACAACTGAGATTCGGAAGGCAACTGGGCACAAGGCTGGTGAAATTTGATGCGCACAACCTGCAATCGATTGCCGCAGCTTCCGATGGAGCGCCGGGCGTCCTCGCCCGGCCACGATACTAACTGCCAACGTACCGCGCATAAAGACTGCGCGCAATGGCCGTGTCCGTCGTTCCCTTAATGATCGCCCGGCCGTCGGGAAACAGCGTCATCTCGTACGGCTCGCGCCAGAACTTCAACACAAACTCGTTATGCCGAACCTTGCCATGAGGCTGCAGCCGTATGCTCAGCTCTGCAAAATCCACCGGGCGCTGCCGCTCGTGGATCTGCACCGAATTCCGCCCGCACATCGTAATGTGAGGCCGCCCTTCGCCCGCCAGATGAACGAACTCTCCCAGGCAAGCCCGGCATCCCGCCCGCCGATGGATGGCGACCGCCGCCAACTCCGCCCGCTCGTTGCTCCACACATCCCATGAAAGCAGTGTCCGCCGCATTTTCGCGCGTGCGCCCACCAGAAACTTCAACGCTTCCGTAGCCGCAATCGACGCCACCAGGTTCACGGCGGAATTCAGAATGCCCGCCGTCTCGCAGGTCTCCACCGTCCCGCGAGGAGATTCTGGAAAAATGCAGGCCAGGCAAGCTGTTTCGCCGGGTAGGATGTTCATGGTCACCGCATAACTGCCGACCGCCGCTGCGTAAATCCAGGCCACGGAATTCTTCACCGCATAGTCGTTGACCAGGTAGCGGGTTTCGAAATTGTCGGTACCATCCAGGATCAGGTCGCAGCCGCCCAGCAGGGAATCGACATTCGCCGGAATCAGGTCGGCAACATGGGGCTCAACCACGATCTGCGAGTTGAACCGCGCCATTTGACGCGCCGCCGCGATCGCCTTGGGCACCGATTCGCGCGCATCATTTTCATCGAACAGCGATTGCCGTTGCAGATTGCTCGGCTCGACGTAGTCCCGGTCAACAATCCGCAGCTTCCCAACCCCCGATCGCGCCAGCAGCGAGGCCATCGCAGAACCGGTGGCGCCGCATCCCACGATGACCACGCAAGACTGCGACAACTTTTTCTGGCCCTCTGCTCCGATCTCCTTAAACAACACCTGCCGCGAGTAGCGGTCGTCCATTTCCAAAGCGCTTACCTCAGCGATTACTTTCGCCAGCCTTTCCAACCAGTATTATAGATTCCGGTCGTCAAACTTGTTCTTGCGAGCAACGTGTGCCGTTTCGCGATTCATCGAACCTGACAGGTTTCATGGTTAACCAGTCTGAATTTCGGGAAGAGATTTTGATCGTGGGGGGACGGGCGCCCTCGCCCGTCCAAGCCGAGCGCAACTCGGCGGCTTGCCACGATCACAGCAACTCTGGATTCGCGATAAGTGGCGCCACCCGGTTTGTGCTCGCACTTCTCCTGCTGACGCACCAAGCAAGTTGGGCGCAGAGTCCACCCCCCGCCCCGCAGCAACCCGCCGAATTGTCCTCCCAATTCGGAACCATCACGCCCTATCTTGGCTTAGCGATTGACCAGATCGAGTTGCCCGGAGTTTCGCCGGAAGAAGCGGCTTCACTGCTGTCGGCCACGCCCCTCAAGATTGGCGAACCGCTCACCCGCCAAAACCTGCACGACGCGATGCTGGCTCTTTTTGCCACCGGACGGTTCTCCGACATCCAGGTCGAAGCGGATCGCACCACCACCGCCGCCGTTCGGTTGCGCTTTCTGACAGTCGCCAATTATTTCGTGGGCATGGTGGCGATCGAAGGCATTTCCACCAATCCATCGGCCAACCAACTGGCAAGCGCCACCCGTTTACAACTCGGCGAACTCTACTCTCGCGAGAAACTCGATCGTGCTCTGGCTGGCATCCAGCGAGTGCTGGAAGAAAATGGATTCCATCAATCGAAGGTGACGATCTCCGAGCAGCGCGACGAGCGGCAACACCAGGCCAACATGACCTTCCATGTCGTCCCTGGCCCGCGCGCCGTAGTCGGAGAGATCGCTCTGGAAGGGGATGCCGGCTATTCCAAGCAAGAGATCGAAGAGATCGCCAACCTGCATTCCGGCGATCCTGTCGTCTCCAATCGCATTACACGCGCCCTGCAACGAATTCGCAGTCGCTATCAGAAGCAGGACCGTCTGCTTGCCCAGGTCTCAATCGCGAACCGCACCTACCATTCCGAGCGCAACACCGTGGACTACGTCTTTAAAGCAGACCGCGGTCCGGTGGTCCACATTGCCGCGGACGGCTTTAATCTCAGCCAGCGCCTGCTCCGGAGGCTCGTGCCCATCTATGAAGAAGGCGCGGTCGACGATGACCTGCTCAACGAAGGCCGGCGCAACATCCAGAACCATCTTCAGACGCTTGGCTATTTCCAAGTCACCGTTAGTGTGAGCCGGCACAACGCGCTGGACGCCAAGAATTTGCAGGTGGTTTACGCCATCAATCCCGGGGACCGCCACAAACTCACAGCCATCCGCATTTCCGGCAACCGATTTTTTCCCGACGACCTGATCCGCTCCCGCATGCAGAACCAATCCGCCGGACGCCTGTTCAGTCACGGGCGCTACAGCGAAGTGCTGCTCGAAGAAGATGCGCGGAGTATCAAGGATCTCTATCGGGCGAGCGGTTTCCGGCAGGCCGAAGTCGGCAGCAAACTGGTCAGCAAGTACCTCGGGGATCCCTCGCAGCTAGCCATCGAGATTGTCGTCAAGGAAGGCCCGCAGACGCGCGTTGCATGGGTCCGCATCGACGGCAGCTATACCCTTCCCCAGGAACAGCTTCCCGAAATTTCCACTGCTGAAGGACAGGGCTTTGATGAATCCAGTCTGGCCGATGACCGCGACACGATTCTGGGAAAGTATTTCGATAATGGTTTTCCCAATGCCACCGTTGACGTCGCCTATGTTTCCGTGCCGCCGCCGCCCGACAATTTGCCGCGGGTTGGTGTCACCTTCTCGATTCACGAAGGCGAGCAATTTTTTGTCAATCGAGTTTTTCTCGATGGGCTCCACCACACCCGCCCCGGAGTCGCCCGCCGGGAAATGCGCGTGCAACCGGGCGCGCCCCTCAGCCAGCAGGGCATTTTGGAGAGCCAGCACGGTCTCTACGACCTCGGCCTTTTCAAGCAGGTCGATACCGCCATCCAGAACCCCGAGGGCACCGAGTCGCGCAAAAACGTGCTCGTCACCACACGCGAGGCCGATCGATACACCTTCGATTACGGCATCGGTTTCGAGTTCCAAACCGGACAGCCCTCATTCGGGACCAACCAACCGCTCGGCCGGACCGGCGTCAGCCCCAGAGTGTCCTTCGGCGTCAGCCGCATCAACGTCGGCGGCCGCCATCAGACCCTCACCATGAAGACCAACGTCAGCCGTCTCCAGCAGCGAGGTCTCATCAATTTCGACGTTCCCAAATTGCTGAACCGCGACCTTCGTTTCTCCGCCACCGGGTTTTACGACAACACCGTGGACGTCTCCACCTTTACTTCGGAACGCATCGAGGGAACTTTGCAGGCCTTACAAGTGCTCTACAAGGTGCCCGACCGCGAACTGACAACGCTCTCCTACCGCTTCAGTTACCGTCGCGTTAAGGCCAGCAGCATTCAGGTCACCGACAACCTCATTCCGCTCCTTTCAAAACCAACACGCGTAGGGACTCCTAATTTTTTCTACGTTCGCAACCGGCGCGATAACGATCTGGAAAGCACCCGCGGAAACTACACCACCGTCGAAGGTGGTGTAGCCGCCAGCTATTTTGGCTCCGAAGCCGACTTCAGCCGCTTGCTGGTCAAAAACGCCAGTTATCACACCTTGTTTCGAAATCGCAGCACAGGACGCGGATTCGTCTTCGCCCGCTCCACCAGCATTGGGATTGAGAACCCTTTCGGCAGCACGGTTCTGCTGGATCCGTCGCAAACCGCGAGAGCCGGCCAAACTTTCGTTCCGCTGCCCGAGCGTTTCTTCAGCGGCGGGGGCAACTCCCATCGCGGGTTTGGGTTAAATCAGGCAGGACCACGCGACCCGTTCACCGGATTTCCCGTCGGCGGCAGCGCTCTGTTCCTCAATAATCTGGAGATGCGTTTCCCAAACGTTACTGTGCCTTACCTTCTGGAGAACATCGGCTTTACGATTTTTCACGACATGGGTAACGTGTTCGCGCGCCCTCAGGAAATGCTCCCCAGCCTGGGACGCTTTCACCAGCCCGACCAGGCGCTCTGCTTTCATAACGACACCCATACCAAATGCAATTACAACTATGTTTCGCACGCCTTGGGCATCGGGGTGCGCTATCAAACGCCGATCGGACCGTTGCGCTTCGACTTCGGATACAATTTGAATCCGCCAGCCTTTCCCAGCTTTACGAATATCACGACCAACACGACAACTGGGCACTCGGTCGGGCAGTTTGGGTTCCAACGCGCCGGACACTTTAACTTTTCGTTTAGCGTTGGGCAGTCATTCTGATGAAACTCCTAATGATCAAAGTCGAAACGATCAGACTCGAAACGATCAATTTCGGAAAACATTGCGCCATCGTCATGGCCCTGACTCTGGCGCTGGCGATCTCAGCCCTGGCCGGTCCGGTCGTCGATCGCATAGTCGCCAACGTGAACGGCCACGTCGTCCTACAGAGCGACTGGGAACAGGAGCTGGCCGTAGAGGCCTTTTCGAATG
Source organism: Acidobacteriaceae bacterium (assembly GCA_025355505.1). GTDB lineage: Bacteria > Acidobacteriota > Terriglobia > Terriglobales > Acidobacteriaceae > Acidiflorens. The sequence continues at coordinate 154,059 of JANXZM010000017.1, forward strand.
CCCGTGATCCGGACTCGTTTACCGCAGCTGAGCGCAACGCCGCCCTTGATCGCCTGATTGATCGGGAACTGCTCCGGGAACAGCTTCGCCCCTCCCAACCCCCTCCCGCCGAGCCGGTAGCCACCCGCCTTGCCGAAGTCCGCAAGCTTCATCCGGATTGCGCCACTGACGAAGCCTGGCACGCCAAGTTGCAACGCTACGGCCTCACCACAAACTCGCTGGAGAAGCGTCTGGGCGACCAGATCCAGCTCATGAAGCTCGTCGAAGACCGCCTGCGGCCCTCGATTCAGATCGATCAGCGGGCGGTCGAGTCCTACTACAACGATCAGTTGCTGCCGAACATGAAACGGGCCGGCAACCGCGCCACGCCCCTGACCGAAGTCTTTGGCCGAATCAAAGACTTGCTGGCTGAGCAAAAAATGAACGAGCTGCTCTCTGGATGGCTGGCGAGTCTGCGCTCCGGGAGCCATATCCTGACGCCTGAATCCAGCGCCGGAGAGCGCAACCGTTGACCCGGCAACCGACCGCGCCTGCCCCTCCCGAGCGCCGGCGCATTCTGTGGCGCCTCTTTCTCCTCTTCTGCGTTTTCAGCCTGATTGCATTCGGCCTGCTTGCCTGGTACGTCACTACCGATTCCTTTCAGCGCATGGTCCGCCGCCGGGTGGTCGCGTCGGTCGAGAAACTCACCGGCGGCCGCGTCGAACTCGGAGAACTCCACACCATCCCTTTCCGCCTGCGCGTGGACGCTCGCAACCTTACCATCCACGGTAGCGAAGCTCCGGATCAGATCCCCTTTCTGCACGTCGACCGCCTGCAGGCGGAAATGAAAATCATTTCGCTCCTCAGCACCACCGTCGGTTTGCATTCGCTCGAGCTCGATCATCCCGTCCTCCACATCATCGACTATCCCGATGGCACCACCAACGCGCCCGTGCCCCAGGCGAGCCGTTCCTCCGGCCAGGGGCCGCTGGAGCAACTCATCTCGCTTTCGGTTTCGCATATCGATGTCCAGCGGGGCGAGTTTCTGTGGGAAGACAAGAACGTGCCGTTCGATTTTTCCGCCAAAGACCTGGCACTGGGTTTGAACTACTCCCTCCTGCGGAGGCAATACGAAGCGCATGTTGTCGCGGGAAGCGTCGCCACGCGCTTTCAGCGGTATCCCTCGTTTGCGTGGCGGGCCGATGCAGCCCTGGTTCTGGCTCGCGGACGCGCCGACATCAGCAGCTTGACGGTAACTTCCGGAAAATCTGAAATTCACTTCGCAGGCCGTCTGCTGGATTTTCACAACCCACACCTCACCGGTGATTATCACGGCCTCGCGGATCTCGGCCCACTCGCATCCCTGTCACGCCAGCCGCAGGTTCGCAAAGGCACTGCCCAGTTCGAAGGCAAAGGTTCCTGGAGCCTCCAGACTTTTTCCACCCAGGGAACCGTGCAGGCCAAAGACATCGATTGGTCCAACGGCAAGGTTTTCATGCGGAATGGCCGCATCACCGCGGGCTTCTCCATCACCCCGGATCGCCTACGCGTTTCCTCGATCAAGGCCAACCTGCTCGGCGGCGATCTGCTGGGCGACGCCGATGTTACCAACTGGCAAAATTCGCTCGAACCGTCGCCGGTTCCACGGCAGCGTCATGGGATCGGACGAGTCCCGCCCGAAACTCTTCAGCGCGGCTCGGTCCGCCTCCAATTGGTGGGCTTCCCGCTGCTTCCGGCCCTGGAGATGCTGAGCTCAAAAAAACTCCCGCTCGATCGCCTCGATCTTTCCGGAAGTGCGAGCGGTAATATCGAGACGCTCTGGGTGGGCTCGATCCCTGACGCCGAGACTCGCCTGAACCTTGCCATTGCCCCACCGCCAAAGCCGGCTCCGAACCAGATCCCCGTGCGCGGCCAGATTGAGGCCATCTATCGCGGCTCGCGCGACGAATTGGAAGTGAGCCAACTTCACCTGACCACCACTGCCTCTGAAATCACAGCCACTGGCAGTCTGGCCGAGACCTCATCGCTCCGCTTCTCGTTCACCAGCCACAACCTGAAGGAATGGACACCGCTGCTCGAAGCCGCCTACGGATCACGGGATTTGCCCTTTGCCGTTCATGGCTGGGCGAGCCTGACTGGCAACGCCAGCGGCAGACTCTCTGCCCTTGCCGTCACCGGAAATCTCGAAGTCTATGACTTTGACACTACCTTGCCCGCAACCGAAACAGTTTCCTCTCGAGTCGTTCACTGGGACGCTCTTTCTACCGCCCTCCAGTACTCCAGCAATCATTTTGCCGCGCACAATGGCTCGCTCATTCATGGCCACACCACCGCGCACTTCGACACCAGTGCCGCTCTTACGGAAGGTGCGCTTCAGGCGGACGATTTTTTTACTTTGCACTTCGACCTTCGCAACGCTGACGTGACTGAGCTTGTTCAGTTGGCCGGAGTTCACCAGCCGTTTTCAGGCACTCTCGATTTGTCAGCCACCGTCTCCGGCACACGCTTCAATCCTCACGGCGATGGACACATGGAGATTCGCAATGGCGTGGCCTACGCAGTGGCCGCTCCCTTGTTGAACAGCGATCTCCACTTCACCGGCGGCGAGCTTCAGTTCAACAACATCGATGCCAGTGCCTACGATGCTCCACTTTCCGGGAGCGCCGCCGTCAGTACCTCCAATCACGATTGGTCCAAGAGCGAGTTTCGCCTGAATCTTTCCGGACGCAATCTCGATCTCGCCCGTTTCCCGCTCTTCCAGACCGGACGGCTCACGGCCGACGGCATCGCCGATTTCACGGTCCGACTCAGCGGCACTCCCGAGCACCCTTCCCTCGAAGCCCACATTCATCTCAAGGATCTCGCCGTGGACAAAGAGCGCGCCGGAGATTTCTACGTGGATGCCGTCACCCATGGACGACTGCTCGATCTCAAAGCCCACTCGGACTTCCCTAAAGCTGACTTGACCATTCTCGGGACCGTCGGCCTCGAGCATGACTTTCCCGCTGACCTGAACCTGGCTTTCCATCATCTCGACGCCGATTCGCTTCTGCGCATTTACTTGCCGGGAAAGATCACGGCTCACTCTCCTCTGGACGGAACGCTCCACGTTCGCGGCCCCCTGCGCACTCCACGCGATTTAAAAGCGGTCGCTGAGCTTCAGTCTTTCAGTGTCGAGGTCGAGCACGTGCAGGTGCAAAGTGTCGATCCCATTCGCTTCGAGGTTGCGGATCAAGTCGTGTTACTCGAAAACCTCCACCTCGCAGGCAGCGGAACCGAGTTCACCGCCCACGGCCGGGCACATTTCACCGGTGCTCAAGAGATCGACTTCCGTCTCGACGGCTCGGTCAATATGACGCTCTTGCAGTCGCTCAATCCCAGGATTCTGGCGCGTGGCACTTTGGGCGTCAACCTTAACGCCAGCGGCTCCCTCAAGCACCCCGTGTTCCAGGGACGCTTGGAAGTGAAGAACACCTTCGTCAGTCACAACGACTTTCCCAGCGGCCTTAGCGACCTGAACGGCGTCTTGCTGTTTGATCGCAACCGCATCCAGATCGAGAGTCTCAGCGGCGCCACCGGCGGCGGCGCCGTCGCCTTGACCGGCTCCGCCACCTACCAGACCGGCGGCGCGCTTCTCCTCGATTTCGGTGCAACCGCCAAGGGTGTTCGCCTCCGTTATCCCCCAGGCGTAAGTTCCACCGCGAACGCGGATCTCCGGCTCACCGGCACCACCAATTCCGCTCTACTAAGCGGCGATGTGCTGGTCACCAAGCTAGCCGTTACTCCAGGTTTTGACTTCGCCGCCTATATCGAGAAGAGCAAGCAGGCGGTCGTCCTCACCCAGAGCGATAGTCTGCCGAGCCGCCTGAAGCTTGATGTTCACGTCGTGACCACTCCTGAGCTGCAAATGCAGACGGCCATCGCCAGGCTCTCCGGTAACGCCGACCTCAGGGTCCGCGGCACCGCCGACCGTCCGGCTATTCTTGGAAGAGTTGAGGTTCTGGAAGGTGAAATCTCTTTCAACGGGAATAAGTACAAGCTCGAGCGCGGCGAGGTTACCTTCCCGAATCCGGCCAAGACCCAGCCCATCATCGACATGACCGCCACCACGCGAGTGCGCGACTACGACATCACGGTGCAGTTCCGCGGTGACGCCAGCGTTCCCAACGGCTTGAAAGTTACCTGGCAGTCCGAGCCTCAGCTTCCCGAAGCCGACGTCATCGCCCTGTTGGCTCTGGGCCGCACCCGGGAAGAGTCGGCTGCCGCCGGATCAAGTGGTTCTTTCGGCTTTGGCGGAGAAGCCTCCAACCTCCTCATCAACGAAGCGCTCAACAGCACCGTCAACAGCCGCTTGCAGCGTTTGTTCGGAGCCAGCCGCGTCAAGATCGATCCCCAGGGACTCGCCAATGAAACCAACGTGGTTCGAGGGCCGCAGGTCACCATCGAGCAGCAAGTAGCCAGCAATCTCACCCTGACCTACAGCACCAACGTCTCCGTTTCTACCCAGCAGGTCATCCAGGTGGAGTACAACGTAACCCGCAATATTTCGATCGTGGCGCTCCGCGATCAGAACGGTGTAGTCAGTTTCGACTTCAGAATACGCCGCCACAAAAAGTGATCGCAGGCGCGCATCCCCGCCGAGCTCTTCCTTCGTCTCCTGATGCCCTTTTCATAAATACCGCAGTTTGGCGTCTCCCCAAGGAAGTTACTGGCGATGCCCACACCAGCGCTTCGCATCAAAAAACTTTCCCCGGTGTTTCCCTGTGTACCTCTGTGGTTCAGGTTTTCCCGCATGCCGATTCACTCTAAGGCACAACTCCGCACGAGACTTTGCCTGAAGTTGCGCTAGTTTGAGGCGTCGCTGAGCGGTTAATTTTTGGATTTGCCGCAATATCCGGCTTGACATAAGTCTCCAAACCAGCAACTCTATTAGGTTTTCACCACATGTTCCCAGAAGAGGGGTAAGGAAGCCAATTTGCGAGTGCGGGTGTTCTATCACGACAAGTGTTTTGACGGGGCATGCTCGGCCGCCCTGTTCTCCCGTTTCTACCGGGAACGAATCCACGGCGATGCGGACTTCGTTTTCTCCGGTCTGCTCCATCGCGCGGGCGCTCTTTTCGACGAAAAGCAGTTCGACGGCGACGAGAATGCCATCGTGGATTTCAAGTATTCCAGTTCGCCCAACATCACCTGGTGGTTCGATCACCACGAAAGCGCTTTTCTTTCACCCGCCGATGCCGCCCACTTCGAGCAGGATAAGAGCGGCCGCAAGTTCTACGATCCGGCTTTCAAGTCCTGCACCAGTTTCATCGCCATGATCGCGGAAAAGCACTTCGGCTTCGATCGCGCTCCGGTGGCGGAACTTGTCCAATGGGCCGACATCGTTGACGGGGCCATGTACCAAAACGCGAAGTCAGCGGTAGAGATGAAAGCTCCCGCCATGAAGCTCACCATGGCCATCGAGGCCTCCACGGATCGTAACTTCGTCAAAACCATGATCCCGCTCCTCGCCTACCACCCGCTAGCCAAAATTCTTGAGGAGCCATTCGTCGCCGCCGTTTTGCCTCCGCTGCTCGAACGCCATGAGCGCTCGGTCGATATTTTGCGAAAACGCACCCAAGAAAAAGACGGCACCATCTTTTTCGACATCTCCGACCTCGACCAGGAAGGCTACAACAAATTCATCCCCTATTACCTGCATCCCGATTCCATCTACAGCATCGGGGTGAGCAAGAGTTCATTCCGCGTGAAGGTCTCTGTCGGCTCGAACCCCTGGTCGAAACGCGAGCCCACCGTCAATTTAGCCCGGGTCTGCGAACGCTACGGCGGCGGCGGTCATGCCCGCGTCGGTGCCATCTCGTTCGACGTCACCCAAAGCGACGCCGCCCACAAAGCCGCTCTCGAAATTGTCGAGGAGCTGCGCGCCGGCATTCGCCGGCAGACTTGAAACCATCGCTCTCTCCCAGGCTCAGCCATGCATCGCATATTCCCGCATCCTAAAATTCCCGATCCCGCCCACATCAAAGGCGTGCGCACCGTCGCCACCGTCGAATTTGCAAAAGGTATGCTAGTCCTTCTTGCCGGCGTGGGGGCGTTCTCCATGCGCCACAAAGATATCTGGGGAGTGGCCGAGAGCTTCCTGGAGTTTTTCCACGTCAATCCCCATCACCGTTTCGCCGGGTTCTTCATCGACCTCGTGTACCGCGTTAGCGACATCCGCTTGTGGAAGATTGCCGTGGTGGCCGCCGTTTACGTGGTCCTTCGCTTCATCGAGGCCTACGGATTGTGGTACATCCGCCCCTGGGCGGAATGGCTAGCGATTGCCTCCGGCTCCCTCTACATCCCCTTCGAGATAGCCGATCTGCTGCGACGCCCCGACTGGATTCGCTTGCTGGTTGTGGCCGTCAACGTAGGGATCGTGCTTTACATGCTGATGCTGCGCCTGGAGGCAGCGAAGAAGCGTCACGCCGCCAATATCTAGTCGGAATCGGGGTAGGGAAGAGTTTTGCTTGGGGCGCGCTAGTTACTGATGAGATATTAATCCTGTTTACTGCCCCCCTCCCCCCCTGCTTATTGAAATCATTGGTTTAGAGAGAAAATTCCGCTGGGTCTTTGATTCTAAATGACTTACATGGAAAGTATTCCGGAATAAGGAGTTAGCTCTGTTTTTGACCATATTATATGAAACTCCATATAATTGGGCGGGGGCTGACACCTCTCATCGGACGAAGTTTGATTATCAAAGAGTCACTATCCCCGTATGGGGCTGGAGCAGGTTCGAGGGCCGTCCTAGTGGATGGCACACGGCGGTACTGCTGCAGGTCAGATGACATTATCGCGCCGGTTGGGTTGGATGTCTGTGATGGTGATCACGGGTTGGGTGTGATGAAAAACGGGGATCAGGGGGCTTCCGATTTTAGCGGAAACGTTCTGTCTGCTCACCCGGCCATTGAGCGGGGAACCGGGCCTGGTGGAGATTGAGTCGCAGTGGACAGCGCGAAACAGGGAGCGAGCCGAGATCTTTCCGACAGTGCGCGTCCGCCCGCCAGCAAAAAACCCCAGCCCAAGCGGAGCTTGGACGGGCCACCCCTGGGGACTGAAGCATTTCCAACAAACCCGTCAGCTTCACTTCCTAACGTTCAGTTGTTATCACCGGCAGCCGAAGCTTAGAACCCCCGCGTCCCGCCGAACTTTTGAATTAGCGCTCGAACAGGTTCGTCAAAAGTACGATCTTTGCGTCTACGGATACGTAGTGATACCGGAACATGTCCACATGCTTGTCAACGAACCGGAGCGTGGAACGCTGGCGCAAGGGTTGCAATCGCTGAAGCAATCGGGCGCCCGCAGGCTGGCGTTGCGGGCGCCCGATCCCTTCTGGCAAGCAAGGTACTACGATTTCAATCTTTGGAGTGAGAACAAGTTTGTGGAGAAGCTTCGCTACATTCACCGCAATCCGGTGGCCCGTGGATTCGTTGCAAGCCCGGAGGATTGGGCTTGGAGCAGTTTCCGCCATTATCTGAGCGGGGAACCGGGCCTGGTGGAGATTGAGTCGCAGTGGACAACGCGAAACAGGGAGCGAGCCGAGATCTTTCCGACAGTGCGCGTCCGCCCGCCAGCAAAAAACCCCCGCCCAAGCGGAGCTTGGACGGGGCACCCTCGAGAGTAGTTTCGACGCGCTAGGCCAGGGACTTCACAGACATTCCAACCCGAGCCTCTCTACAACGAGCAGCTGCAATCCGCCGGCGGAACATGCGCCTTCAGGAAGTCCGCCACGCGTTTGTAGGCGTCGATCTGGTTTTCGACTTTGGCGAAGCCGTGGCCTTCGTTTTCGTAGACTTTGTATTCGACCACGCCGCCGCGTTTCTTGACCGCATCGACTACCTGCTGCGCTTCGGTCTTCGGGCAATGCGGATCGTTGCCGCCCGCCAACAGATACAGTGGCGCTTTGATCTTATCCACGAAGTTGATGGGCGAGCGATCTTCGTAGAGCGCTTTATTTTTATCGAGATCGCCCATGGTGGCAAGGTCACTCTGTTGCAGCACGGGGTCTTCATTCTGAATCTCGGTGAACCAGTTCACAAACGGCACGATGGGAACGCCCGCGGCCCACAGCTCCGGAGCCTTGGTGACGCCCATCATGGTCATGTAGCCGCCGTAGCTGCCGCCCATCAAAATGAGCTTTTTGGGATCGACGTAGCCGGTCTGTTTGATCCAGTCGGCGGCTGCGAGGACATCCTGCAAATCGCCGCCGCCCATATCGAAAAGATTCGCCTGCTGGAATTGTTTTCCGTACCCAGTCGATCCGCGATAGTTGGGAGCGATCACAATGTAGCCCTGATTCGCCATGTACTGCACGAAGCGATTGAACGTATTCATCGTCTGCGCCGTGGGACCGCCGTGAACATAGACAATGGCGGGATGTTCGCGGTTGCGCGGCAGGTTATAGGGCAGATAGACGAACGCGGAGATCGTCCACTTGCCATCTTTGCTGGGATAGTGAACGAGGTGAGGTTCGACCATGTCCTCGGAGAGCACGCCTCCGACGAGCGAGTGTGTGAGCTGATGCGACTTGCCATCGGCGACGTGATAGATCCACAAGTCGCCAGGAGCGGTTGGTCCGGTGTGGTAGTAGAGCAGGCGCGAATTGTCGCGCGTGAAGGGCGAAGTTCTGCCGGCAACGAAGTTCACCCCTTTGGGCAAGGGAAGTGCTTGCGCCTTGGCCGCGGCGATGTCGTACAGGTAGACGTCGGTGTTGCCATCCACGTTCGCGTTGTAGGTCAGAGATTTACCGTCGGGAGAAAAGCTCTCACCGGAAATTTCCCACTTGTCCTGCGTGAGCCAGCGGATCTTCTTGCTCGCGAGGTCGAGCAATCCGACGTTGTCGTAGCCGTCGCCGGCATTGGAGGTGATCAGAACGTTCTTGCCGTCGGGCGAAACATCGTTGGCCGAGTATGTGTGTTCGCCGTCGTGCGGCGTCAGCAGTGTACTTTGCGCGCTCGCCACTTCAACGAGAAACACATTCGAGTCCGTGCCCTTCGACTGCTCCTGCGTGTAGACGATGAACTTGCCATCCGCCGACCAGATGGGCGCAACGTTCATGCGGTCTTTGGCGGTCCCGGTCGTGAGGTGCTTCACGTCGCGCAGGACCGTGTCGTAAACGTCAATCTCGAATGCCGACGAAGTCTTGGGCTTGACCATGTAAGCCAGATAGCGGCCGTCAGGCGACCACGTGGGACTCTCCTCGGCGATCTCGCGCGTGTTGGTCAGGTTCACCACCTGTCCAGTTTTCGGCGACGCGAGAAAGATGTCCCACTGCTCGTCGCCGTCGTAATCGGACATGTAGGCGATCCACTTGCCGTCCGGCGACCACGTCGGACTGGTCTGGCGCTGATCGCTCACCGTGAGTTGCATCGGCCATCCCCCTTCGGACGGCACCAGCCAAAGATTATTGCGCCCGCTCAGGTTGCTGACGAAAGCAACCGTCTTCGCGTCCGGCGACCAAGTCGAACCGCCTACCTGGCGCGTCATGTAAAGCTTCTCGATGGAGAGACTCTTCTCCACCCGCGCATTGGGCAAGGACGCAATCTGTTTTGGGTCAGTGATGGCCTGTGGTGCAGGCAGAGTCTGGGATGTCGTCAGGGTGCTCATGAGTACGACGATAACAAACGGGATAAGAATGCGCATAGTGCCTCAAATTCTTGGGTTGTTCTCTGGAGATTCTGGAGCTTTTTCGCCTATGCCTTTTGGCGTCGCACGTGGAGCACTGGAGAAATCCATGTTATCGCGACCGCGCCTTTACCCAATATTCTCCAGCGCACGCAGCTACGCTGTCCACTGGAGCAGATGCGGCAAGCCGGGTCTGCAGGCGATAGCTTCAAGTTACTCGACGGTTACCTGGTAGTCGCGTCCCTCCCAGCGCTCGCTATTTTTCCAGAAGAACGTGAAGGTGATCTGGCGCCCTACGGCAAGAGTTTCTGTCGGCAGATCGACGTGCTGAAGATTCCATCCGCTGTCGCCGGAGTTGCTGTCCTGACTGTTTTGCCAGTTGTCGAAGCTCCAGTGCACCATGGCTGGTTCCATCATCAGAAGGCGCATCTTCTTTCCGCACGGTAGTGTGCGCGGTTTGTTATTGAAGCGCCAGTTGAAGTACTGCGCCGCTATCTTTTTCGTTAAATAACGGTCCACTGTTTGCGGAGGCTGATCAAAAATCTTGCCGTCGACGAGCGACCGGCGCAGCTTGATGTATTCGGAATGAGCCCACACCAGGGGGCACGCCGATCCCGAGGCTTTTCCCGCGAACAACTCGCGCACCGGGATGTCGGTGGTATCCCATACTTGTTCGGGGATCAGGCGGCTCGCTCCGGTGGAATTTTCCATGACGCCCAACAGGGCCTCGGCGGAAGCGGCGCGCCCAGCGGCCAGTTCGTAATGGGCGCGTTCACCCGCCAGCAGCGGCCATGGGCGGCCAATCCCGGTGCCGTCGAACGGAGATCCGTCTTCGTGCTCGCCGTATCCGTCGCAGTTGTAGCGGTACCACACCGGGCCTTGGGGAAGTTTCACGCGCAGCAGTTCGTCGATGACTTTGATGGTGTTCAGCATTCGGGGATCGTCGGGTGCGCGCAGGCCGAAGCGCACCAGCGCCAGCGCATCTGGGCTTACGATCTCCACGGCCGGCGCATTCGCAACGCTGATGGCTCGATTTTTGATGGGAACGAATCCCTGCAAGGGCGAAGCGGCTCCGTCTCCATCCGCAGGCGTGATGCGCACGTAGTAGCCTTCGACGCCGACCTGTCTGGCGAGATCGCTATTCACCGCGTAGGTCCAGCGTTCGATGTTGTCGTTCCAGGTGTCAGCCATCTGGCGCAGAAAGTCAGCGGGCTGAATCTGGCCCATGGACTGCGCGAGGTCGGCGGCAATCAGGAGGGCGGAGACTTCAGCGGCGAGCGTGAACGGCGAATAGCCGCCGTCCTCTTCCCAGCGGTCCTGCTGGGTGACGGGACCGTTGGCCACAATGAATGTCGCGGCTTTGCGCACCATCGGCCACCAGCGACGGCAGTCCCCGAAGCAGCGGGGTGATTCGCGACGCAGCAGATCGACGAGCAGAATCGGAAAGGAAGTCTCATCCATCTGCAAGCCGTTCCAGTAGGGACGCCCATCCAACCACATGTTCTGCGCCCAGTGTCCATCGGCTTCCTGAGTGGCCTCGAGATAGTGCAACACGCGGAGAGCGTCATCGTGAGCGCCGGCTGCCAGCAATCCGCCGGCACTTTCGACCAGATCGCGGGGCCAGACAAGGTGATAGCCACCGAGATCTTCGTCGCCCTTGTTGAAGCCCCATGGAATAGAGAGGCTGGCGATGATTCCGCCGAGGAAGTCCTTGGATTCGTGCGTTCGCAGAACCGCCGCGCTGGCCCGGTACAAATCTTTTTGGCGCGGCTTCTCGTCGAGCTTCTTCAAGGTCCGCTGCCAGTTCTGCCAGTGAAAAACGTAATCTTTGCGAGTCGTTTCATAGGAAGTGAGCAGGGAAGAGATCGCCTGCTGACCGGCTTCCGCCCAGATTCCGCCAAAGCCGAGGGCGAGGATAAACTCGCCGTTGCAGGCGGCGAGGTCAATTTCAGCGGTCAGCGCAACGTTTCCGTTTTCCGCGCGGTCGTATTCCCACGTCATCTGGAAATGTTGCGACAGGTCCTGCCAGCCATCCGATACGCCGGCAAATCCAACCGAACGTTTTAGCAACGGCGCGGAGCAGGCCAAGGCGAGGGCGCAGGAATCGCGCTGGGCAAAAAGCATCGGCTTTCCCTTGTACTCGCCCGCCCAGCCGGAATTGCCATATCCGAAATTAGCCAGGTGCGACGCCAGGAGTGCATACAGGCGGTAGTCGCCGAGATTACCCTGAAGCGGCACAAACTGAATTTTCTGCAACACCACGTTTCGCCAGGGATCGGTCAGCACTTCCTTTTCGATCCGATACCGGCCCTGCATGCAGGTATTGGTGAGTTCATAGGCCGGCACGCCCGGCTCAATGGGAAGGCTGCGGAAGGTACAATGTCGTTTCTCTTCGGAGAAAAAATCCTGGCCGTTGGTGACAATCAGGCCGAAGTCGCGGGTGCAGGCTTGGTCCACCCTGGGAAAATAGATTTCATTGAGAATGCCATGACTCAGCGTGAACCAAACCCTGCTGTGGAGATTCAGGGCAGTGCCAACGCCGGTCTTGGCGCTCGAAGTCCAGCGGGGTCCAATTCCGGGCCAGCCCGGCGCATAACGAAAATCATCGTTCACAGAAGCTCGTCCTCACCGTCGGTTGTGGGTCAATTTGCAAAACCTTAAACACCAAGGGCACGAAGTCACGCGAAGAAATCTCTCCCTAAGGAAATCCCCAAGACTAAAAACCTTCGTGATACTTCGTGGTTCGTTGGTGTTTTCTGTTCTATCCTGAAACTGACCCACTACCGCATCGTCAAGCAGTTTGCCAGAAGAAACGGATTTGTGCACAACTTCCACCAAAGCGCGGGCAAGACGCATCGAACCGGACACATGTCAGGACGCCGCCTCATTACCGTTTTACTACGGCTTGGCCCTGGTGCGAAAGGGATCGTTGCCGCGCTCTTGGCCACGGTAGTGCTGATGATGGCGGCTCCCCAAGCGGTTGCCGAGCTGCCCTCGGCGGGACTCAATCCTGGATTCCGCCGGCTCTACGATCTGGATTTTACGGGCGCGCAAAAAGAATTCGAGTTGTGGGAAAAAGTAAACCCAGACAATCCCATGGGGCCGGTGAGCGAAGCAGCGGGCATCTTGTTTTCCGAGTTCGATCGGCTGGGCGTGCTCGAAGCCCAGTTCTATGAGGACGACTCGATCTTCGCGGCGCGCAAGAAGTATGAAGCCGACCCGCAGAAGCGCACGCATTTCGAGCAGCAGCTCGGCCGCGCTGAAACCTTGGCAAAGGCCAGGCTGAGCCGAGACGCTCGGGAGGTTGACGCGCTTTTGGCGATGACGCTTGCCAATGGCTTGCGGTCCGATTTCGCCGCGCTCATCGAAAAACGGAATTTGACGTCGCTTCACTACACCAAAGAGGCAACGGCGTGGGCCCAGAAACTTCTCGCGGCCGATCCTACCTGCTACGACGCTCACCTGGCCGGCGGCGTCAGCCGTTACATCATTGGTTCGATGGCCGCTCCGGTGCGCTGGATTCTGCGCATCGGGGGCGTTTCCGGCGATAAGGCTGGCGGCATTGCCGAACTCCAGACGACGGCAGCGCAAGGCCATTTGCTCGCCCCATTCGCGCGTATCCTGCTGGCCATCGCCTACGTCCGCGAGAAAGAGTTGCCGCGTGCTCGCGAACTCCTGTTGTCGCTGCAACGAGACTTCCCCAACAACACGCTTTTTGGCCGGGAACTGACTCGACTTGATAAGAACGGCAGCCGCTAAGTACTTGGAGAAACAAGCGCGTTCATCAGAAATTCACCCCGTTGTAACCTTCCTTTAATACTTTCCCCATAAAACAAAATTGCACACTTAAATTAAGTACGAGGAGGACTCGTCTAGTGATACGTCTGACACATCGTACCTTGCTGCTGCTGTTGGCAGGTCTCGCACTGGCGCTGCCACTCATGGGGCAGACCACCCTGAACGGAGCGGGCGCCACCTTCCCGTATCCCATGTATTCCAAATGGTTCAGCGAATATAATAAGCTACACCCGGACGTCCAGATCAACTACCAATCGATCGGCAGCGGCGGCGGTATCCGCCAGGTGTTGAACGGCACCGTCGATTTCGGAGCCAGCGACGGCCCCATGTCCGACGAACAACTGAGTCAGTCCAAAACCAGGATCCTGCACATTCCCACCGTGATGGGTGCGGTCGTGCCCGCCTACAACGTTCCGGGAATCAGCGGAGAGGTCAAGTTCACCCCCGAAGCTCTGGCGGGCATTTTTCTCGGGAATATACAGAACTGGAACGATCCCGCCATTACTAAGGTCAATCCTGGCGTGAGCTTTCCGAACCAGCCGATCATCGTGATATACCGCTCCGACGGCAGCGGAACTACTTTCATCTTCACCGACTATCTGTCCAAAATCAGCAAAGAGTGGAGCAATACGGTCGGGAAAGGAACGTCGGTAAAGTGGAAGGTCGGTATGGGCGGCAAGGGTAACGAAGGGGTTGCGGGACAGGTCCGGCAGTTACAGGGATCGATCGGCTACGTCGAACTGATCTATGCCGCGCAGAACAAAATCTCGTACGGATCGGTGAAGAATGCCGCCGGCAATTTCGTGAAAGCTACGCTGGATGGAGTGACTGAAGCGGCTGCATCGGCGAAAGCCATGCCCGTCGATTTTCGCGTTTCCATCACGAATGCGCCCGGCAAGACGGCCTACCCCATCTCCAGCTTTACCTGGCTATTGATTCCGGTGCAGGCCAAGGACGCGAAGAGAGGAAAGATCATCGCCGATTTTCTGGACTGGATGGTCAACGACGGACAGAAGATGACGAGCCAACTCAGCTACGCCCCTTTGCCGGAAAGCGTGGTCGAGAAAGTGAAGGCGGCTATTAAGCAGATCCACTAAATGTCGATGGAAGGTTCGGGAGGCTGTTGCCTTCCGGGGAAGGTGTGCGCCGGGAACGGGCAGAGAAAATGCTTGGCTATCGGTGCTATTTCGTGAGGGGAAAACACGGGCAAGACCATCGCTCGCAAACACAAGTGAGTTTCGTCGCGTCATAGGGATTAAGGGGCAAACCCCGGATGGAACATAGTCGCGAACGCTGTATCCGACGCTCCCAAATGGCTGGTGGGAAGCGATCGGGAACGAGAGTTTTGAAGCAGCTGCAAGTCCAGAGAAAATCGAAACTGAGACGCAAGCTGCGCGCACTCGGGCCAGTCAGCACGGGGCGCAGATTTTGGTTATCAAGGAGAAAACATGAAAGCGATCATTCCACTAAGTGTCGTCCTGCTATTGGCGTCGGTGCTGCACGGGCAGACGGCCACACCCAAGAAAAAAGTGAGCAAGCCCGTGAACGCGGACGTGCAAGCTTTGAAAGACGCCGTGGCGGCGCAACAGGAACAAATCAAGGCCCTGTCGGACCAGCTGCAGCAGACCAACCATCAACTGCAACAGACGAACCAGCAGTTCCAGCAAACGCAACAACAACTGCAGCAGGCGCAGCAGGCTGCGGCGGATGCCCAGCAGAAAGCGAACGCGGTTGCGGAGTCGTCGGCCCCAAAGGATGCCGTAGATAAACTCAACTCGGAATATGCCGATGTCCAAACCACGCTAACCAATAACGCGCTCACCGCGCAGGAGCAGCAGAAGCGCTTCTCCGGCCTCGAAGACTCCCTGGGTCATTTTCGCTGGAACGGCGACGTTCGCGTGCGCGGCGAGAGTCTCTCCCAAAAGTACAGCGGATGCGCCGCCTGCAACGACCGCAACCGCGCCCGCGTCCGTGTTCGTTTCGGATTCGAAGGCAAACTGAACGATGACTTCATCGCGGGTGTGGCGCTGGCGACGGGAACGCTTGGGGATCCCACGACCACCAACGAAACGCTGACCAACAACTTCGACCGAAAGACGATCGCCCTCGATCGCGGCTACATCACCTACAACCCGGTGGCGCACAAGTGGCTGTCGCTGACCGGCGGCAAATTCGCCTACACCTGGGCTCGCACCTCTGTGACCTTCGATCCAGATATCAACCCCGAAGGATTTGTGGCGAAGTTCTCGAAGGACTTCGAGAGCGTGCCTATGGTTAAGAACCTCAACCTGCAGTTCATGAGCCTGCTCTACAACGAGGCCAGCGGCAAAAACGGTCTGTACAGCGGCCGTGATTCGTTCGCAGTGGGTGGCCAGATTGGTGGCCGTCTACAACCTTTGAAATTCTGGACCTTGACACCGTCGTTCAGCATCCTGAACTTCCGCTATCCAGACGCCATCCTGAATTCGAGTGCTTTCGCACTAGGGGCAACAAATGCCGGCGGTTCGGTCACCATCAGCGGAACCACCTACCCGATCGTCGTAACGGCTCCGGGGGAAGGACCGGGTTGCGCAAAGATTAAGGGCGGGCAAACCTCGCCGCAACCAGGCAGCGGGCTTCTCGTTGGGGGTTGCGCCTTCTCGGCCAATGGCATGACCAATTCAACCTACATCGATGCCAACGGCAATGCGCGCTTCCTGTCCAGCTTCCTCTATGCCGACCTGATCCTGAACAACCAGTTCAAGACCGGGCTGGCCCGTCTGCCCATCAACTTGTTGCTTGAATATGAAAACAACCTGAACGCTGCGGCTCATCCATTTGACTACACCGCCACCGGTGTGGGGTCCACGTCAACGCCAAATGCGTCTCTCGGCAAGCAGTCGCACGCATACCTGGCGGATATAAGCATCGGCCAGCAAAAGAAAAAGAATGACTTCCAGTTGGGATATGCGTTCTTGCGTGAAGAGCAGGACGCGGTGATTGCGTCCTGGGCTGAGAGCGACCAGCGGGCACCGACCAACGTGCTGCAGCACCGCTTCTACGGCCTGTGGCGCGTCGCTCCCAACACTACTGCGTCGTTCACCTGGTGGCACGGCCGCACTTTAGACCCGTACCTTGAGAACGCCGTTCTCGCTTCCGGGGTGAAAGTATCCACCACCCCTGGGACGGGCGTGCTGGTGCCGGGTTCCGGGGCGCAGGAACCTTGGCTTAACCGCCTGCAGTTTGACTTGATCTACACCTTCTAATCGCATTACGTATGCGGTTCGAGGTCTCAACCATCGGGCGCCGGCTGCAAACCGGCGCCCTTTAACTATGAACTGCAAGCGATGAGCTTTGAGCGACGAGTTACGGTCTGCGAGTAAACAAATGCTGGGGTTTGCCCGCAGCCCGAAGCCGCCTTGGTATACTGTTTTGCGTCGCATGCGTTGCAGGGTTTTGGTTGCGCTGGTGTTGTTTCTGGGCCCGGGAGCGGGCTCCTTTGCGGTCGAAAGCGGTTATTTCGCACTGACCATCGTCCGGGCCGAGCTTAAGACGCGTGATCGGGTCGTATACTGGGTAGTAAACACCCCCATCTACCATGAAGACCCATACTTCGAAGTTGCGGTCCGAGCGGCCGGAACCGTGGTCGTGGGGGAACGCGAGCCGCGCAACGCACATGAGACGCTGCCGGAAGGCTGGAAGCCCGGCGCGGTAGTTCAAGGGCGCGTTGACAGGCATCATTTGTTTCTACGGCGGCCCAACGGGACTGAAATGCGGTTCATCATTACCCGCCGCGCGAAAACATCTCCCGAGTAGCACGAGTACGTGACCCCGTGACCACGTGCTGAGTCACCAGCACTCCACCTTGACGATAGGGCTCGATAAAGATGGTTCGACCAACTCTGAACAATCGCGCCACACTCCTGAACCGTGAATCCTCGTGGCTGAAATTTAATTGGCGCGTGCTGGAAGAAGCCGGGGATCTCCGCAATCCGCTGCTTGAACGCGTGAAATTTCTGGCCATCTCCGCCAGCAATCTGGACGAATTCTTTGAGGTCCGGGTAGGCGGCCTGTTGCAGCAACTCGAAGACGGCCACAACTCCACCACTCCCGACGGGCGCAGCATGGTGGAGGAGCGGGAACTGATCAACAACGCGACTCACGAGTTCGTCGAAGAACAGTACTCATGCTGGAACGAGCGCCTGCGGCCGGAACTGGCGGAACAGGGCATTCGCGTGCTTGGCATTGACGAACTGGATGACGCGGCATTGGCCTTCGCGGACGACTACTGCGAACGGGAACTCGATCCGCTGCTTACCCCGGTAACGGTGGACCCGGCGCATCCCTTTCCTCGTGTGATCAACAAGGCGCTGTGCGTGGCGCTGTTGCTGCGGCGCCGCCGTCGCTCCTCGCTCACCTACACCGGAGTCGTAGCCGTTCCGCGGTCGCTTCCGCGTCTGGTCCGCCTGCCATCGCAGGGAACCATTGATTTCATTTTTCTTGCCGACCTCGTCGTCCATCATGCCGCGCGGATGTATCAGGGCTACGACATCGTTTCTTCCGCCGCCTTCCGCGTCACCCGCAACAGTAACCTCTACCTGCAGGAAGAAGAATCGCGCAATCTGCTGGAATCGGTGCGCGCTGAATTGCACAACCGCCGCAAGGGAGACGCGGTGCGCATGGAGATCGAGGCCGAGGCCGAGCCCGAGATCATCGAGCGCCTGGGCACGGTGTTCGAACTCGATCGCTGGCAGATTTTTCCGGTCAACGGCCCGGTGAATCTCTCGCGCCTGTTCAATATTTACGACGAAGCCGCGCGGCCGGACTTGAAGTTTCGCACCTTTGTGCCGCGGGAGTTGCGCCTTACCGCGAAATCCCACGACCTGTTTGAAGAGTTGCGCCGCCACGACATCTTGCTGCATCATCCCTACGATTCTTACGACGCAGTCATATCCTTTATTCAGTCGGCCGCCGAAGACGAACGCGTTCTCTCCATCAAGCAGACTCTTTACCGGACTAGCGAGCGTTCGCTGATTGTTCCGTCTCTGATGGCCGCCGCGGCTCACAAGGAAGTGACCGCCGTTGTGGAACTGAAAGCGCGCTTCGATGAAGCGTCGAATATCCGCTGGGCACGCGATCTGGAAGATGCCGGCGTGCAGGTCTTCCACGGACTGGTTGGTCTGAAGACGCACTGCAAGCTTTCTCTCCTGGTGCGGCGCGATCCCGACGGTGTAACCCGCCAATACGCGCATCTGGGTACCGGAAATTACAACGCGACCACGGCCCGAATCTATACCGATCTCAGCCTGCTCACCGCCGACCCGGAGATTACCAGCGCGGTTCACAAGCTTTTCAGTTTTTTGACTGCCTACGCGGAGCACCCCAGCTACGGGCCGCTGCTGGTGGCGCCGCTGGATTTGGCCGAAAAGTGCATGAGGCTGATTGAGCGGGAGGCCGAGCATGCCCGCCTCGGGCGTCCGGCGCGCATGATTGTCAAGGTCAACTCGCTGCTCGACAAAAATATGGTGGAGTCTCTGTACCGCGCTTCGCAGGCAGGAGTGGAGATTGATCTGCTCGTGCGCGGCATTTGCTCGCTGCGACCAGGCATCCGTGGTCTCAGCGACCGCATACGCGTGCGCAGCATCGTAGGCCGGTTCCTCGAGCACAGCCGCATCTATTACTTCGAGAACGCCGGCGAGCCTGAAGTTTACCTGGGCAGCGCCGACTGGATGCCGCGTAATCTGCACGAGCGCGTGGAAGTTCTGTTCCCGCTCAAGAACCCGTTGCTGCGCGACCGCGTGGTGCATGAGATTCTGGCGGCATTGCTGGCCGACAATGTAAAGTCGAGATTCCTGCAAAAGGACGGCCGCTACCTGCGCTCATGGCAATCGCCGCGCGGACGCAGCAAGAGACCTCCTCGCGGCGCTGCCGCCTTCAGCGCCCAGGATTTTCTCATTGGACTTGCGGAAGGCACGAGGACGCCGGAGGAAATTCCCGTGGCTGTTCCGCGGCGCTCCGCTCGGGCCTCGGTCGGGCGCGCTGTGATTTGACGAGCATCGATTTGACGAGCTGTGATTTGACGAGCTGTGATCGGAAAGGAATAGTCACTCCCAAATGTTTCTCTATTTTTTGCGCCACGCCAGTGCCGGGCAACAGTTGAGCACCGCGAAGAAGGACGAAAAGCGCGGCCTCGATAAAGATGGTATCGAGCAATGCGGATATATCGGCCGCGCCCTGGCCGCGCTCGGCGTGCAGGTGGAAATCATCGTCTCCAGCCCGCTAAAACGATCCACACAAACCGCGGCATTGGTGGGCAACGAAATGGGGCACGAAGGCAAACTCGTGATTGAGAACGCGCTGCGTCCCCAGGCAGTATTCACGGATTTTCAGAAGATGCTGGAAAAGTATGCTCGCCAAGATTCCGTGCTGCTGGTGGGGCACAACCCGAATCTGCGCGAATTTCTTGGACGAGCCATCAGCGACAGTGGATGTGAAGCCGTGGTTGACCTCAAGAAAGGGGCGGTGGCCAAGGTCGAAATGCGACGCAATACCGGGTCCCTGAGCTGGTGTATCACGCCCCGTATCCTGCGCACGCTTTACACGGCGGCTACAGAAAGCTCGCGTCCGAAGACTTCGCGGAAGTAATCTCGGTCCTTCTCAATCGCCCAAACTTCCAGGTCCACGCTCGCCTTTCCACGGGGAGTCAGTTTCATCGAGACCCTGCCGCTGCGCGCCGAGACTGCAACCTTCCCCACAGACTGGCTCCTGCCCATGTTCAAAGCACGCGCGATGCGGAGCAGTACCGATGCTTTCTCCACATTTTCCTGCTCCTCAGGGCGCAACGTGCTCATCGGGCCATCTCCCGGTGTGGGCCGCGATTTTCCCAGGTAACGCGCGATGGAGCCAATGATCCGCCGCTGTTGCGGCGTGTACCCCAGAATTTCGGAGTTCGCGATGATGTAGTAGGTGTGGCGGTGGTGTCCGTTGCGGTTCACGTAGTCGCCCACCTCGTAGAGCATGGCCGCGGCCGAAAGCCATTCGCGGTACTCCACCGGAAGCTGGTGGACCGATTTCAGCGAGGAAAATAGCAGCAAGGCCGAGTCGCGCACGTGCAAAGCATGATGCAGGTCGACGCGGTAATGTTCCACGGCCCGCTTGATCGACTCCCAGCGTTCCGATTCAATCGCACGGCCGGATCGGGTGCTGCGATCGTATTCCGCCGCCATCTGGGCCAGGATGCCATCGCGCAGCCCCAAGGCGGAGTAGCGAAAACCGGCGAGATGACAGCGTTCCAGCAATTCGGCATACACCACTGCGCCGGCGCAAATGATTTCAGCGCGGCGCGGACCGATCCCGGGCACCTTCCGTCGCTGCTCCAGGGATTGGCATGTAATCTCTTTGGCAATGCGGCGCATCATTTCGCGAGTGGTGTAAGTCGCCGGCCGGCTGGTCCTGGGGCGCGCCAGGTGGCTGGCGATGCCCACCAGTGCGGCGGCTGTGCCGGAGGTGGCAATCACTGCTCCCACACGTGCGGACTTGATCCGATCTTGAATGCGCGTAATCTCCCGCGCCACAAATCCCTGGAGCCGTTTCAGTTCGCTCTTGCGCGGCGGATCGTGCTGCAGGAATTCGCCAGTCAGGCGGACCGCCCCGAGCGGTAAGCTCACCGTATCCCGGATTTGTCCCTCGCGCGAAAGCGTGAGCTCGCAACTGCCGCCACCCAGGTCCACCAGCAGGACGCTGTGCGCGCCCAGCCGGCCAGCGGAGACGAGGCCCAAATGAATCAGGCGCGCCTCTTCGAGTCCGGATATGATTTCGATCGTCCAGCCTGTCGTCGAGCGCACCCACTCCAGAAATGCGCGTGAATTACGGGCATCGCGCAGCGCCGCCGTTGCCACCACCTTCACCGAATCTGCCCCGCATTCCTGCATGGCCCGATGGAAACGCCGCAACACGCGCACTGTCTCCGACATCGCCTCCGGCGAAAGCAGCCCGCTTCGGAACACGCCATCGCCCAGGCGGGTGACTTCGCGGTCTTCGTGGATTTCTTTCAGCCGCCCGGCTTGCAGGCGCGAGATTTTCAGGCGGACAGAATTCGATCCGATGTCGATGGCGGCAAAGGTGGGCATAGGTGTGACGATCAGTCTTCTCACAACCGGGCGCATAGCGCAAGCCATGAGGGTCTTAACCACAAAGGACACGGAGGATCACCAAGGAAAGCCGCAGTTGATTTTTACCTTCGTGTCCTTGGTGGTTGACGATTTTGGTGTTGACCCCACAGTGTTGCGGCAGACTAGCGCTGAAAACTTAAAAAATGCCCGATTCCGTTTTTTAACCGATTTGTAACAACCCTCTGCTAGCCTTGACCAGGAATGTCCAATCAAGCCCTGCCCCGGCCGCGTTTCAACGCTCCCGAACCGGAGCGGGGATCGAAGGCCGCCCTGAAAGTCGAAGCCAGAACAACGCCGCTGTTGCAGGGGAAAGTCAGCGAAATCCCCGACATTGTTTTTGGCTGGACGATGCGCCTTTGCGGCCTGTCGGTAGTCGCGCTGCTCGGTTTGATCGTTTACCAACTGGTGGTGGGATCGCAGCTCTCCTGGCACGCGTTTGGCTGGAAGTTCTTTGGCCAATCCGATTGGAATCCGGTGTCGGATCAGTATGGCGCACTGCCGTTCATGTACGGCACGATCGTGTCCTCGGTGCTGTCGCTGGTCATCGCTGTGCCGCTGTCGATCGGCGTGGCGGTCTTCATCACCGAGATGTGTCCGGTCGGGCTGCGCGGAATTGTTTCCTTTACCACCGAACTCCTGGCCGCCATCCCCAGCGTTGTTTACGGACTCTGGGCAATCTTCGTTATGGTGCCGATCCTTCGCGAATACGTCCAACCGTTTCTAGCTAAGACGCTTGGTTGGACCGGCCTGTTCAGCGGACCGCCCTACGGCATCGGCATGCTCGCCGCGGGCGTGATTCTGGCGATCATGATCATTCCCATCATTTCGTCCATCACGCGCGAAGTGCTCACCGTGGTTCCGCAGCACCAGCGGGAAGCCGTGCTGGCGCTGGGAGCAACGCGCTGGGAAATGATCCGCATGGGGGTACTGCGCAATGCGCGGGCCGGAATCGTGGGCGCCATCATTCTGGGCCTGGGCCGCGCACTCGGCGAAACCATGGCGGTCACCATGGTGATCGGCAACCGTGCCGAAATTGCCAAGTCGCTGTTTGCTCCCGGATACACCATGGCCAGCGTACTGGCCAACGAATTCACCGAAGCGACCGGAGATCTCTATCTTTCAGCGCTAATCGAGATTGGCTTGGCGCTGTTCTTTGTGACCATAGCGGTGAATGGGCTTGCACGGCTCATGGTGTGGAGCGTGACTCGAGGCCAACCGGCGAGAAGCAATGCCTGACAACAACTTCAATTCGGCAGCGGGCTTGGTTCCTGAGTTCAGCGTACCGCCGATTAGCTTGCGGCGGCGAGTGACGGACCAAGCTATGACCGGCGTCGCCGTGCTCACCGTCCTTGTCGTGCTCTTGCCGCTGTTCGCCATCTTTGCCTATCTGGTCTATAAGGGCATCGGCTCGATCAATCTTGCCTTCCTGACCCAGACTCCGAAGCCGGTAGGCGAGCCCGGCGGCGGAATGGCGAATGCCATCGTCGGCTCGATGGTCATTCTTGGCATCGCCAGCCTGCTCGGCGTGCCGCTCGGAATCGGCGCGGGAATCTTTCTCTCCGAGTACGGGCGAAACCGCTATGGCGATATCGTGCGCTTTGTTTCCGATGTCCTGAACGGTGTGCCTTCCATCGTGATCGGCATTGTGGCGTACGGCCTGGTTGTCATGCGCCAGAAACACTTCTCGGCGCTGGCCGGTGGCGTTGCGTTGGCCATCATGATGATTCCGACGATTGCGCGCACCACCGAACAGATGCTGCTGCTGGTTCCGCAGGCTATCCGCGAAGCCGCTTACGGTCTGGGGGTTTCCCGCTGGCGCACCACGCTTTCGATTACGCTGCGCACGGCCACTTCCGGCGTCATCACCGGCGTCATGCTCGCCTTCGCCCGCGTGGCCGGAGAAACCGCGCCGCTGCTGTTCACCGCATTTGGAAACCAGTACTGGAATTGGGATTCGGGACAGCCGACCGCCGCCCTTTCCCTGCAAATCTTTACCTACGCCATCTCACCCTTCGATGAATGGCACCGCCAGGCATGGGCGGGCGCGCTGGTTTTGATTGTGCTTATCGTCAGCGCGGTCGCTGCGGTTCGCATTGCGGTAAAGCACGGAACTTTGGCAGGAGCTTAACCCGTTATGGGCGTCGGAATTACAGTCGAGCAACTCAATGCGTTTTACGGCAAGACTCAGGCATTGTTCGACATCAACATCACCGTACTGGCCAACCGCGCGACCGCGCTGATCGGTCCTTCGGGCTGCGGAAAATCCACGTTTATTCGCTGCTTGAACCGCATGCACGAAACCATACCCGAGGCGCGGGTCGAAGGCAAAGTGCACATCGGCGACCTCAGTGTTTATAACGGAACCTCGGCTACCCAACTGCGCCGCCGTGTGGGCATGGTGTTTCAGAAGGCGAATCCGTTCCCGACCATGTCCATCTATGACAACGTGGCCGCCGGGCTCAAGCTGAACGGCTTTCGCAACCGCAAACAACTGGACGAGGTGGTCCAGAAATCATTGCACAGCGCCGCGCTGTGGGACGAAGTAAAAGACTGGCTCCACAAGAAGTCCGGCGCCAGCCTCTCCGGCGGTCAGCAGCAACGTTTGTGCATCGCCCGCGCCCTCGCCGTCCAACCGGAAGTTCTGCTCATGGATGAACCCTGCTCGGCGCTCGACCCCATCTCCACCGGCAAGATCGAAGAGCTGATTTTCCAATTAAAAGAGCAATACACCATCGTGATTGTGACGCATAATATGCAGCAGGCCGCCCGTGTGGCGGAGTTCACCGGATTTTTCCTGCTCGGTAAAATGATCGAGTTCGATAAGACGGAAAAAATATTCACCAATCCCTCCGACAAACGGACGGAAGACTACGTCACAGGCAGGTTCGGATAATGCGCACGCGCTTTCAGCAGCAGATGGAGGACCTCCGGGAGAAACTGCTCCGCATGGGCGGTCTCGCGGAACTGGCGGTTGATCGCGCCTGCCAGGCCTACACCGATCGCGATCTCACCCGCTGCCAGTTGGTGCTTGAAAACGAGAGCCTCATCAACGCCGCGGAGCGCGAGATCGATGAAATGGCCTTCGATATTCTGGCCACGCAGCAACCGGCGGCCGGGGATCTGCGCTTCATTCTCGCGGTAACCAAGATCAACGCCGACCTCGAGCGCGTGGGCGATCAGGCCGTAAACATCGCCGAACGCGTGATGGACTTGATTGAATTGCCAGCCGTCGAGTTGCCGGTCGATATCGCCCGCATGGCGGCCGCGGTCAGCGCCATGGTGCGGCGCGCACTCGAGTCTTTCGTGGAAGGCAAGGCCGAGCTAGCCCAGGCCGTGCTCGAAATGGATCACGTCGTCGACCGCATGCGGGACGAAGTTTTTATTGTGCTCGTGCGAAAGATGAATGAAGAGCCGCAAGTCACGCAGCAGGCTCTAGATGTTCTCTTGGTGGCGCGCAATCTTGAACGCGTCGCGGACCACGCCACCAACATTTCCGAGGACGTTATCTTCTGGGTGTTGGGAGCCGATGTCCGTCATCATGCGCAGGCAGCGTCCGCCGCTCCGCAGCCGGAGAGACGAGAATAGTAGACGCGAGCAGACGCGAAGAATCGATTTGTGCGGCGGACCAAATTCAACAACCACCAAGGACACTCAATAACACGAAGGTGTTTACCCAAGGATTTCCATCGTGTTTTTTTCTTTGTGCGGCTTAGGGTTCTTAGTGGTAAAGAAGTTCCTTAGCTGAGCATCCGACGCTGCGATACACTGTTCGGACCCATGAGCCAGAGAATTCGCGTTTTTGCCACCTGCGACATCGGAGACGCCGTCAACCTTCTTCACCAACAGGGATACGAACTGGAAGTTTATCCCCAGCCCGAAGCGCCGCCGAAAAGCTTGATCATCGAAAAGGTAAAGTCCGGCGTAAACGGCCTGATCACCACGCTGCGCGATCCGATCGACGCCGAGGTGTTCGCTGCCGGAGAAGGTACGCTCAAAGTGGTCGCGCAAATCGCCGTGGGATTTGACAACATCAACCGAGCCGATGCCAACAAGTACAAAGTTCCGTTCACCCATACCGCCGACGTCCTGACGGAAGCGACGGCGGAGTTTGCCTTCTTTTTAATGGGCGCGCTCGCCCGCAAACTCTGGTCCGCTGAACATCTGTGCCGCGAAAATCGCTGGAGCTATTGGCATCCTTACCTGCCATTTCTAGGCGACGAAGTCACCGGAAAAACCGTTGCCATCATAGGCACCGGCCGCATCGGCCTCGCCTTGATTAAAAAGTGCGCCGGTTTCGACATGAACATCCTGTGCTTTGATCCCGCCTATGAGAATCACGACTATATCCAAGCCATTCAGGAGACGAACGATCTGCGCTACCAGAAGGGGATCAGCCGCGAGCAGACTTCCATTCGTTACACCACATTGCACGAAGCGTTGAGTACCGCGGATTTCATCAGCCTGCACGTACCGCTGCTGCGCGAGGGTGAGAGCACCACGCCGACCTATCACCTGATCGACGAAACCACGTTGCGCATGATGAAGCCCACCGCCATGATTGTCAACACATCGCGTGGTCCGGTGGTGGACGAGACCGCCCTGGCCCGCGCTTTGCGCGAGAACTGGATCGCCGGCGCCGCTCTCGATGTGTACGAGAAAGAGCCGCTGCCCGCCGATTCGCCGCTGCGCGATCCCGCCATCGCCGACCGCTGCCGCCTCCTGCCCCACTTCGCCAGCGCCGCGCGCATCACCCGCTTGTCTCCCGATCCCAATAAAGGCATGGCCGGCCGCTGCGTGCAGGGACTGATCGACGTGCTGGAAGGGAACTACGGCGGCGACGTTACCAAGATGCCGTACGTGGTGAATAAAGAAGCGTTCGGGAAGTAGAGGGGCTGGAGCAGTGTATTGACATCGGTATAAGACGTCACAGACGGCAAGGCCCGTGGTTTATTCCTCTTGCTGCAACAACGCCAGAAGGTCACGGCCTCCATATACCACGCGTTCGATCCTGACAGCCTCTGCCAAGATACGAAACAAAATCACATATCGCCCCACAATTGCCATGCGTGCGCCCTCGCCGATCTCGGGCCGCAACTGATAGATCAGAGGATTCTTTCCAACGGCGTGAATTTGCGCGCTGATCTCCTGGATAAATGTCACCGCCCGCGTAGGATTGTCTTGGGCGATGTAGTCGGCGATAGCGTCGAGGTCGCCTTCGACAAACCTGGAAAGTTCAACCGGCATTACTTGACCGCATCCGCCAAAGCCTTGTATTTCCGCTCCAGCCTATCCAGAACTTCCTTGACCGGAACACCGGGGGTCTTGCCTTCCATCGCTTGCCTCCACACCTGGCGCAATTCGTCGATGCCCTGCTGCCGCAAGCTGCGCTTCTGCGTCCAGTCCCGCAGTGCATCGCGTACCACCTCGCTGCTGGAGGCGTATTCTCCGGTCTCGACGGCCTGGCGCACAACAGCCACCATCTCCGGCGGCAAGGCGATGCTGATCTTCTCGACATTCGGCATGGACTAGGCTCCTCGCTATGGTAGGAATAATTCATACCATAAGATACGCTGGTCATAAAAGCAAGTCGGGGTGCGCAAAGTGGGTGCAAAGTAGTACCGGTTCGAAACGGGGTTCTGATTACGGAGTGCCATCCTTTTTACGAATATGACATCCTCACAACGAAAATAGTGTCCTTCGGGTTTCCCGAACAAAGCTCTGAGAACCTTTCGGCGATTCTCGGTACATGGCCCTGAGGATTGTCAATCACAATCTTCCAATATGTAAAGACGCGTTCCGTAACCCGCTCATGCATTGCTTTAATTTCACCATCGGGCGTTGTTTGGATTATTTGCTTGAGGCCCAAGGAATCGGTATAAAGCCCAACGCGTGCGAACCAGTTATCGAGGAATTCATCTCGGAGTGGTTCCGGCAGACTGCTACTAACACACGCCACTGTGGAAAACATTCGAAGGCAGAGATATTCAAAAGAAAAGCACTCCCCGTCATAACCAGAGTTCTTGGCCTTTTCGAGGACTCCGCCGTCACTTTCGGCGTTGGAATTGAGCGTTCAATTGAACATCCGCTCGGCAAGATCAGGAATCGTGACCTTCGGTTTCAAGAAGCCGAACATCTGGGAGTCCCTTCTGGAATCGAGAATCAGTCCCATGCGGGCGGCTCTAGCGGCTCGCGGTGGCTCTCGATGGCCGCCTCTACATCCTTGGCGAAGTCGGCATCCATAATCGCTGTCGAGTCTTCCGGCAACAGCGCGATGCACTCGGAGATGGAACGGCGTGGCGGAACTGGAGCATGAATCACGGCCACTGGAAACTTACCGCTTTCGATCACGACTCCCGCACCCGCGCGCACGCGCGCCAGCAGTCCGGCGAAGTCACCGGCCGCTTCCGCTTCTGAGATGTGTATCACATGGTCAGCCATGGCGCGATTATAATGTCATTTCCCCTTGTCAGCATCCATGGCGGCGCTGTTCCAAAACTGCTGTTCCCAATACTTGTCGCCGCCCAATCTCACCTGTTACTCTCGCCATTCACTCACGTCATGAAGATTGTTAAGTGGATTTTCGCCTGCTTCGTCTGTTTGCCGCTGGCTTCTCACGCTCAGGTCAACGACGCTGTCCGCCAGCTCAAGCTTCTGCCGGCTCCGAAGGAAGTTCGGATGGCCGAAGGCAAGATCGTGATCAAGCCTTCGACCACCATCCTCATCAGCAATGCTGAAGACCGGACCGCAGCGGAAACGCTGCAAAAAGAGATTCACGACCGCACCGGCCTGAAGCTGTCCATCGAATTCGTGACCGCCGCTCCGAAAACGACGGGGCACATTTCGCTCGGCCGCTTGACCGACCGCGGCTTGCGGATATATCTCGAATCGCAGGGAGTGAGAGCCACCGACGACCTTGGTAGTCATGATCTTGACAAACAAGGCTACGTGATTCGCGTGACCGACTCCGGAGTGCTGGTCGCCGCTCGCACCGCGCAAGGCCTGTTCTACGGCGTGCAGACGCTTTGCCAGTTGCTGCGCCCGGAAGGGAAGACGCTAGCGATCCCGGCTCTAGTCATCCGTGACTGGCCCAGCATGGAATGGCGGGGCGTGAGCGATGACATCAGCCGCGGTCCCATCCCTACTCTCGATTACCTGAAGATGCAGATCCGCACGTTGGCGGAGTACAAGATCAACCTGCTCGGGTTCAACATGGAGCACGTTTTCGACTTCCAGACCCAGCCGCTAGTTGCGCCGAGAGACGCTGCGAAGGATGCGTCCAAAGCAGCGGCGTTAACTCCCGCCGAGATCAAAGAACTCGTCGCCTACGCCGGCAAGTACTACATCACCCTCCTGCCCGAGCAGCAGGCCTTCGGGCATCTTCACCAATTTCTGAAGTATGAAATCTATTCCGATCTCGCCGAAATGCCGCACGGCCATGTGCTCACGCCCACCAATCCCAAAACCTACGATTTCATTCGCCAGATTTATGGAGAGGTGGTTCCTTTGTTTCCCGGCCCGTTCTTTCACATCGGCTCCGACGAAACTTTCGAACTTGGCCTCGGCCAAACAAAAGCGCTCGCTGCGCAGCAGGGACTAGGCCGCGTTTATCTTGAACACCTCCAGAAAGTTTTCGAGATCATGCAGCCCTATCACAAGCAACTCATGTTCTGGGGCGACATCGCGGTCAAGTATCCCGAACTGCTTACCATCCTGCCCAAAGACATGATCGCCGTTCCCTGGGACTACGACCCAAAGCCCAGCTACCAAAACATCATTACTCCATACACCAACGCCGGCCTGCGCGTAGTCGTCGCGCCCGGAGCGGGCAACTGGCGCGTGATCTGGCCTGACCTCGACAGCGCGTTCGTGAACATCCGAAACTTTGTTCGCGACGGCCAGAAGTATCAGGCCATCGGCGCGCTCAACACGACTTGGAACGACGACGGTGAATCTCTTGTCGATATGACCTGGCCAGCTTTAGTTTTTGGCGCAGCCGCCAGTTGGCAGCCCGGCGAGTCCAGTATCGATGACTTCAAGAGTAGCTATGACTGGGCCTTTTACCGCAATAATGATGACGACAGAACTTTTGCTGAGGTGATCGAGAATCTCGACCGGCCTCATGCGCTCCTCGCCGGAGTGAAACTGGACAACGCGAGCCATGAACTTTTCTGGTCCGATCCATTCAACGAAGCTGGCGCCAACACGGCTGCCAGAGCGCTGCCTGTTGCCCACGACCTGCGCATCAGCGCCGAACATGCCGCCGAATCGCTGATGCTCAATCGAGCCAAGGCACACCTCCACGCTGAAACACTCGACGGCATGCTGCTTGCCGCCTGGCATCTGGACACGCTGGGCTTGAAGATCCAGTTCACATCCGAAATCAGCCGCTACTACTGGGACGCTTATCAGAATCAGACGGACGTCACGCGAGCGCAACAGGACCTCGACGAAATCGTGGACATCAACGGGCGGTTAGAGAGCCTGCGCGACGCAATCACCGAGATGCGCAAGATGTACGCAGAAGGCTGGGCGCGCGAGAACCATCCGTACTGGCTGGGCAATGTTCTGGTGCGCTACGACAATCTGGCGGCGGAGGTGCAAGCGAAGATTGTTGCGGTTCAAGCAGCGCAACGTCAGTATTGGAGTACCAAAACGCTGCCCGCTCCGGAGCAGTTGGGATTTTTCCTGAAGTAGTCACCGCTGGATTTTATGTTCTCCCACCGCACAAACTGGCGGCTCAGTCCGAACGCTCTTACGCGCGCGATCGAGGAAGCGCGCACCGCGGGACATAAACTTCTGGATCTCACGGTCTCGAACCCGACGGAAGCGGGCGTCCGCCCCGATCCTGAAATCGTGCTCGCGGCGCTGGTGAATCCTCAGGCGATGCATTACGACCCGCAGCCGCGCGGTCTGCTCGAAGCGCGCCGGGCGGTGTGCCGCTACTATCGCGAGGCGCACGAGGTTTTCGATCTCGATCCCGAGCGGCTGCTTCTCACCACCAGCACCAGTGAGGCTTACTCCTACGTCTTCCGTCTGCTCTGCAATCCCGGCGACGAGGTTCTCGTTCCTAAACCGAGCTACCCGCTGTTCGAGTTTCTCGCCGATCTCGCCGACGTTAAACTTGTTCCGTATCCACTGCTCTACGATCACGGTTGGCAAATTGACTTTGATTCGCTGTACAAGGCAGCGTCGCCTCGGTCGCGGGCGGTGATTCTGGTTCATCCCAATAACCCAACTGGGTCCTATGTTTCTGCGGCAGAAACTTCAGCGCTCAACGATTTCTGCCGCGACTATAGTTTGGCACTGATCGTGGATGAGGTATTCCTCGATTATGCGCACGACGGCGCACCGCGGCGCAGCTTTGTCGGCCATGCCGATGCTCTGACCTTCACCCTCAGCGGAGTTTCCAAAATCTCCGCGCTCCCGCAGATGAAACTTGCATGGGTGGCCACCAGCGGCCCGGAAGAAATGGTCGCGGAAGCAGGAGCGCGCCTCGAGATCATCGCCGATACTTTTCTCTCCATGGGCGCTCCCGTCCAACTTGCTGCGCCGGTACTGCTCGATCAGCGTAGGCAGATCCAGCCCATTCTGCTGGATCGTCTGCGTGAGAATCTCGCGGAACTGGATCGCCAACTCGCAGGCCGTCCGTCCTGCACACGACTGCAGGTCGAAGGCGGATGGTACGTTGTCCTGCGCATTCCTGTACTTGGAACGGACGAAGATCTCGCCATCAATCTGCTGCGCAAGATGGGTGTCATGGTGCATCCCGGCCACTTCTACGATTTTCCAAACGAAGGCCATCTCGTGTTAAGCCTGATTACGGAGCCAGCCAATTTTCGCGAAGGTGTCGCGCGCCTGCTGCAGGTGGTTGGGGCCTGAACGCGGGGTAGTGGGTCGTCATTCGCCCGCAATTGGTGGCAAGCGCCAATGGAGTTTGCAATTCCCACAAGCCGACTTCTAGCCCGCTTGGTGCATCGCTCCCTCGCGCCGATTGGATCGCACAAAGCCTTCTGGCCGCCGCGCCGCAGATGCCATAGCTTACACTCAAACTACATGCTCAACCGGGGCTATGCCTATACCACAATCATCAGCAGCAAATACCATGGACAACCCCTGCTCTCCCACTTGGCAAGCCTTTACCCCCACTCAACACCACAAGCCTGGCAACAAAAACTGAACAACGGCGAAGTCACCCTCAACCGCGTCACCGCCACCGGAAGCGAATCGGTCACTTTAGGCCAAACCCTTGTCTGGAACCGTCCACCCTGGATCGAACCAGACTCCCCTCAGCACTTCGAAGTCCTGTTTGAAGACTGCCATCTGTTGGCCGTTAACAAACCCAGCGGGCTGCCCACCCTCCCCGGCGGCGGCTTCATGGAAAACACCCTCCTGCGCTTGGTGCAAAAGCAAACCCCCAACGCAAACCCTGTCCACCGGTTGGGCCGAGCCACCACCGGCATCGTCCTCTTCGCCAAAACACCGCAGG
>JANXZM010000077.1 GCA_025355505.1 Acidobacteriaceae bacterium
TTAAGATCTCGATCTGCAAATGCGATCGCCCCAGCGCCCGCTCCAGTTGCTTGATCCGCTTCTCCTGCTCGGCATCGGGCCGCGCGGCTGCGCTTCTCCCCCCAGCGCAGCCTTGGCTCCCGCTTCCACTTCGTCTTTCCAACGGTAATAGAGGTTGGGAGCGATCTCGTACTTACGGCAAGTCTCAGCCACGTTGCCGCTCTTCAGACCTTCCAACACAATCTGCCGTATTCTCTTCCGGGGTTCTCTGGACTCTCGGCTTTCTCGACATTCTCGCCTCCTGGCGGAGGCCCCAAGCCTAACTAACTTCCCTGTCCAGTTCTACTGGGGCGCACTACAAAGTCGTCTCTTCCTGACTTCCAGCTCTGCCAAATCCCTCAGTTCCTTAAAAGCGGGACTTGAGGTGTCATAACAGTCGCCACTGCTCTTTTTGCAAGACATTGCTTCCTCCGAGATGAATTTGCCTTTTACGTTCATTGACCATTCTTGCTTCTAGTGCAGTAGTCACTGCACCCCTGCTCTTGCCAGTGCCCGTGCAGGCAGAAGAAGGCCAGGTCCTCGCGACTGCGGCCGACCCAACACTGTTCGTCTTCTTTCCGCAGCTTTTGCAGATCTCCTCGCTCCATGTTGTCAATTGGACTCATCCCCGGTAAAGGTTCTGGCCGCTCGGGACACTGGCCGGTTGCGGACCACATTTCGAGGTCGTCCATTGAAAGTGAGTCAAGGAATCGTTTGTGACGGACCCAGATCCTGAACCGCACTTCTGCTTCCAGCCTTTCGATTCGATTCCTAGTTGTCGTCATCGTCGCTCCGCGTTGCCTGCTCTTGTGAATCACTTCTTAACATTGGGATTCGAATCAACCCGAGTGACCCTTCCAGTTTTGATATGCGCTGTTCCATGAGGCCCTGTTCCATTGAGCGCAGCAGGGTGCTCGCTAAGAAGCCGACGCCATTGGCAACTCGGGGGTCAAGCTGGCCTCGGCGAAGCTGATTGATCGAGTCAGTGATGAGTGCCGACACGTCAGAGGCGTCTTCAAGAGTTACACTCGGAGTGTCGGGTGGGAGTACAGCGGCAGGGCGACTCCGATTGATGCCGCCAGCGCGTCGGGCCCGACCAACGGTTTCCGATTGTTCGGGGTCATGAAAGACACAGACCTCTTTTCCTGTCTGGGCGTCTGCGTCACACCTTGACCCGTTCTTCTTACGAAATCGACATTTGTTTCCCATGAGTCTTTACCTACCTAAGTAGGGGGGGTGCCCCCACAGGGGTCTTGCAGTCTTATCCCACTTCTAAAGTCGGTTTCAATCTCCGCATATTTCGCGTTCGCCAGAGAATGCCACTTCTACAGTGCTGCTGGGGAAGGGGACTCAAACGCCGCCCCCTTCCCCAGACCTCTTCCCCGCTGCGAACAACTACGTTGATCTTGAGCGTGCTCACTGGAGAAGGCACCTGGCAGGCTTACAGCGATCGGCAGTGGTACTGGCACCAAAGTGTCTGACGGGTTCCATACGGCCTTGGGAGTGCTACGGTGCCGAAATTTCCCCGTTGAGCGACACTTGTGACAAAACTAAGCAGCACGAAGGCCCCCGTTACGTCGAACCAAGTCAACTTCCTGCAACCACGACACGATTCGGTTCCATCTCACGACCGTTAGCGCTACCAAACTCTCCACTTAGCTCAGATGCCCAGTGTCTACGGCATGTTTCCGCTGATTGGGCAGTTTTTTTAGTCTCTCCTGTTCCCGTATTTCGCTCTCGTACCCGGCAGTCATGGACACCACAAGGGGTGAGGAGGTCCGGTTCTCATTTCCGGCGAGAGCAGACGAGAACGCGATCCTCCTCCTCCTCAGCTTTTGGCTCGTGGAAGTTCGGGTGTCCCAAACTTCGTTCGTATTGTGAAAGCGGACGCTGTCGAGTACGCGTCTCATTGTCGTTTGCTCGGCTAGGCGGGGGATCGCTTGTGGGTAGGAAAACTTACAGCGTGCAGAAGTCCGCAGCCACGCGTGCGGATGACGAATCGCTGAGACCCGCTTCTTTGGCGAAACCGGACCAGTTCTCCAGTGCTGTGCGCACATCGGCTAGCAAGTCGTTCGGTCGCCGGACCCCGAAGCGGTCTGCCTCCATCAGAAGGTCCTCGCGCGTGATGTGATCGAACTTGCCATTCACACTCATCAGGTGCTGATACGTCCATTGGCCTGTGGGGTTGTAGGCGTGCGTCAGGTCGTATGCCGGAGCGAGTTCCCAGCTTCCACCTTGTTTCATGCGGAAGGCGGAGTTCTTCGTGTGGTCGTCGCAGTTGCGGGCCATCACGTTGAAGACCATCCGGCGAAAAATTTGTCCCATGGCCTCATCTCCAAGTCTCAGCCGGGAGATCAGAATAAAAAGCTGAGCGTAGGCGTGGGTGCCCCGCTGCTTGAAGTCCAGGTGGTCCATCGCGCAGAGAGTCTGCACATGGTGCTTGATGGTGCGACCATTCACTACTTCGCGGTCAAAGCGGCGCGTCATGAAGTGGGCACGCCCATTCTCTTCCAGCAACCGGCATGGAGACATCTCGATACCAGCCTGCGTTGCCATCCGGTAGTAGGCGTACTCGATACGGCCGTAATCGGCACCGGTCCCCAGGTCCGGGTCCTTACCTACACCGTCGAACTTCAGAAGCCAATGCTCAAAGCCTTCTGCGGCATCGAATTGCCCACTCCGAATTTGGTCCGTCTCTGGATTCCAGGCGATCACCGCCTTTGCACGGGCACCACCAGCCGAGGTACCGACCCTAATGATGTTGGCAAGCGCAGCCTTGGCATGTGTATCCAGGGAGAGCTTCCCCTCGATCAGTTTTCGCGCACCTTCCACGAGCGATTTCATCTGAAGGGGAGCGGCGCTCTGCTTGTGGGATCCGCGTGCGGGTTTGAATTCAAGTGCTCCCATGCCGCGCTTGCCCATGTATGCCAAGCGGTCAAGGATGGTTATGTCGTTCTTCGGCACACCATGTTCCGCCATCCAGGCATCGATGAGTGCATTCCCGAACTCATCGGGCAATGCGTCTGCCAGCATGCCCGGCAAACGGTGAAAAGTCGCCTCCGGCAGGTTGGGGAAGACGAATGCGTCACCTCGATTATCGAGCGGCAAAGTCAGTGGAGCCAACTCGATTCCGGTACGCCGCCACGCCGGGTCGTAGGCAAATGCATAGCAACCGAGGCGCGGATCGGGTGCCACTGCGCCTACCCGCCGTCCCCAGGCTAGAACTTCAATGGCCGGGGTATTCACGGATTTGCCTTTCGCGGTCCGCGCGGGCGTCGGACACGCTGCGGCGGTTTCAACCTGTGCAATAGCGCGATTGGATCAATTGTGACCTCTGGTGCCAGCATCTCTATGCCTTGCAAATAGTCCAGCGCCTTGAGCGTTCGTAGGAGGGTCCCAACGGTAGAACCGCGGCCTGCTTCGAGATTGCGCAGTGCCTTTTCGGAAACACCCGCCTTCTCAGCAGTTGTGCGCTGGTCGATGTTGCGCGAGAGGCGCAACCTGCGCACACGTTGGCCGAGAGCAACCTGCAATTCGCTGGAAGTGTTAAATATAAGTTCATTCATACGGTAAAATTATACCATTTAACGACGATTATAATACTAAACAGCATATATTAACCATTTAATTGTATGTGTATTAAATAGATAGTATAGGCATAAATAATCCTATTAAAGCATTCGACTCGTTAGTAGAGGCGTATTTATACCGTTTATATACTTACGTTAAGCATTCACGAGAAATGTCCTTTAACACAGGAGATGGAAGAGGCACAAAACCTCGGGCTGGTTCTCGCCTATTTCGGTGGATTACCCGTCGGGAGGGCTTGCCGAGGGCAGCGTTGCTAAGGCCTTTGTCTTCTGGGGGATGTGGACTTGGGTCGATAATTGTTGTCGTTGATCCAATCGAGAATCTGCGATCTCAGGAAACGCACGTTCGACTGGAATGGAAGCTTAACTGGTAGCGGGCGCGCTCGGCGAGGGGCTGAAGTTTGCGTTGGGACGCGGCATTGGTCGCCGCAGATTTTGAGCGGGTTTTTACTGGACGACTGCGGCTGTTTCCAAAGCAGCTTGCTTAGCGGTTTCCAGCAGCGGACGCAGCGTGGCGGCGGTGATCCCCAGCGTGCCTCCCGAGAAGCCGTCAATGTAGGCGGAGTTGATGCCCACGACTTCGCCGCGCAGGTTCAGCACCGGTCCGCCGCTGCCTCCGCGAGCGGTGGGCGCGTCGTAGATCAGCTTGTCGCCGGTTACATCGCCGATGTGCCCGAACGTCGCGGAAGGCCTGATCAGCGACAGCGCGGCCAACTCGCCCGCGGTGTTGGCATCATCCGGATGCGAGGATAGGCGCTCATACACGATTGCGGGCGACTTTGCCACCATGCCCGTCACTCCCATGGGATAAGCCAGGACGCTCACCGATTCGCCTACATGCGGCAACGTTTGGGACAGAGTCAACGGGCGCAGATTCCTGGTGAAGGCGGTGGCTTCGAGGCGCAGCACGGCCAGATCTCCGTGGGTGGCCACGACCACAATTTCAAGTTTTACGGGTAGCGGCGAGCCTGGGAAATATGCCTCTAGCTCTTCCAGCACTGGCAACCCGCCCTGCCGCAATGCCACTGCGACGTCCCGGTCACCGTACCAGGGTTCAGCCACATGGCGATTGGTGGCCAAGAGGCCCGGCGCTACCACAAAGCCCGTCCCGGCCACGCGAGCGCGAAAACTGTGCACATTGCCGGACATGTGATAAATCCCGTAGATATAAGCCACCGACTCCCGCGCGTCGTCCACTGCCGCCGCCGAAAACGATTGCTCCCGCTCCAGATCCGCGACCTGGCGTGACAGTTGGTGAACCTGCTGCTCCAGTCCGATCGTCTCCGGGGGAGCGTAATAGTGCGCCATGACCAAGGCACCCACCAGCGCCAGCACGCCCAGCAGCCCCTGCACAAACCGCTGCCAGGTCTCGACCACTTCGATTTCTCCACGATCGGAATTAAACATGATCCGTCAGGCCCGGCAAGAAGGGAGGTTCCCGGGCAGCAACCACTATCCTGACGCATTCAGGGCAGGGCGAGTAGGGTACAGAAGTCGTGTGGCGGCGGACGAAGGTAACTGAAGAAGACTTGCGGCGAGGCCTAGCCGCTGCAGGACTCGGCGCGGAATAGGGGGCAAGCCCCGTATCTACACGATCTACTGCTCAACCCCCAGGCGCTTGGCCATGGCTTCATAGAGAAAGCCCTGGCCGGGACGGTAAGGTTGTACCCATTCTCCATCAATCACAAACTGCGGGATAGCACGCTTGCCGGTCCGTTTCACGACCTCGTCGGCGGCTCCAGGAGCGGTCTCGATGTTGATTTCGGTGTAAGGAAGCTGGTGCCGGTCGAGGAAGCGCTTGGCCTCGCGGCAATCTGGGCACCAGGGGGCGGAGTAGACGGTGATTTCCATGAGGTCAGATTCTGTTAGCTTTGGCGCTTTGAAGTTTAGCAGGCTGAGGAAAATCTAGCGGTCGCAGCGGGTATCCGCTCAGGATGATCGAAAGTTTGTTCGAAATCAGAGGGCGCCTTTCACTTCTGCAACCCGATCCTCTCGTCCGGCGGTCTCTCAAACCGGGCGTAGCGCGACGGATCGCCTCATTCCTGGACATCCAACCGAGAGACGCGACAAGCTACGCCAATACCAGAGACTACACTGGCTCCAGTTCGCGCACCGTCCACTCGTTTTCGACATTGCCCGGGTTCAGGGTGGTGGCAGGTTCAAACAGGACGATCCAGCACTCTTCGTTTGCCGCGGGACGGTGCTCCACCCCGCGCGGCACCACGATAAACTCGCGCTCTTCGATCCACTCATGCCGGTCGCGAAAATCCATGCGGAAGCGGCCCTTCACCACCGGAAACATTTCGTCTTCGTACTGGTGATGGTGAAATACAAACTCGCTGTTCAGCTTGACGAACTTGACGTGCTGTCCGTTGAGCTCGGCAGCGATACGCGGCTTGTAGTATTCGGTGATTTTGGCGAACTTCTCAGCGATGTTGACTTTGGACATTGCAAGCTCGGCGGCGGTGTGCTGTTTAGGATTCGCAACAGCCACGGAAGTCGCAAAAGAAGCGCTGGCGACGATGGGTTTGCTGCTGATCGCGGGATGGTTTTTGAAGAACTGATTCGTGAATACCTTTCGGCCGCAGTGATGGTTGGACGGGCGAGGACGCCCGTCGCTCCATCGGCAAAAGCAAAAACCGCCAGCTCGCGCCGGCGGCTGATTGCTGACGGCTTCCTAGAACCCTGTGATCGCCGCGCTCGGATGTCCTCCGCGCAGAGTTACCCGCAGGCCGCGTTGGCTATTCACACGAGTGGTCGTGCTCCAGTCGACTTCGTCGGTGCTGATCACTCCGTTGCCGCCACTGGCGAGTGCGTAGTGGATGCGGCCTTCCTGATAGGTGTAATTGCCCACCTCCAGAAGCATGCCGGTCTTCAGCACAAACACCGGCACTCCTGACGATGTGCCGCCTCCGCCCACCGCATTTTTGGAAATGTAGCTGGCGTAGGTGACTTGCGGGATTTCCTCGACCATCGGCGGTTCACTGGCTGTGATTTTTACGTTGCGTACTGCCAGTTGAGGAATAGCGTTGTCGCCCGACTGCGCGCTCGCGCCCTGGTACGAGCCCTGGTAGTACGAGTCTGTCTGCACCTCCGGGCGTCCGAAGAAATGCCAGTCGGGGCCGTTGGTGGCCTGAACCTGCGGGATCTGCACATCGTCCATGAGGCGCAGCGTTAGCATGCTCTCGCTTTTGAGCGTGGGACGCGGACCGCGCGCGGGGAGCATGATGATTTTCCACGGCCAGAGCGGCGGCAGCATCCATTCGACGATGTCGCGCCGGGCGTGACCTTTGCCTCGGATGTTGCCGTCTTTATCGACTTTGTAACCGCGCGTCGCGATCACCTTGGCGTCCAAAGGCATATCGCCATTCGGCATTCCGATGCGATCGAACATCAGTTTCATGTTGCCCTTGCCCCAGAAATGTCCTGGGTCCTGGGCTGATTCCAGATGTCCGACCAGGTAGCTGCCGCGGGGAAACGCCTGCTGGCCGAATTCCGTCACCGAGTGCAGATGACAGAGCACGGGATCGCCGACCGCAACGGTCGAAGAAGAAAGGTTGGGTTCGTTCATGGTGCACTTCAAAAGGGTGCCGGCGGGCAGGACCATTTCCCGCGCACTGGCACTCAGGGTCAAGCTTAGAAGGGATACTGCCAGGACTGCATACGAGCTGGACTTCATGACGTCACCTCGGTCTCACGCCCCGGAATTTCTGGTACCTATTCCCAAGCAACTGCGATGAGCCAGCCCCGATTGCAACGAGTAAAACATAAGTCTGTCTCGCGGTCAATTGTGGACTGCGGTTGGTTCTCAGTTCCCGGTTCTCAGTTTGAGCTGGTCGTCTTCCGCTGGGCGTCTCCGTGCTCTTGCCTGCTCTTTGACCGCGGAGGGCTCGCGGAAGGATTTCGATTTTGGGGAGGGGAATCGAGTTTACTACTTTAATACCCCACCCCCCTCCCCCCCTGTCTACTGGAATCAAGGGATTAGCGGGAATTTTTCCACTCGGTCTTTGAATCGAAAGGACTTACATTAAAGTATTCCGGAATAAGGACTTAGCCTCCAAAAGAGCGCCGAAAATGGGTTTGGGGCAGATTCGAGGGCCGTCTTGGGAGACGGTCGCACCTCGGCACTGCCCCATCAGGGGATCATTATTGCATTGGGCGCATGCGAGTGTCTGTGATGGCGAACACGGACGATTGTGATGAAAAAAATGAAAGGGCGCGCTAGGCGATCGCGAAAGCTCGGACCGGAAACGTGCCGAATCCCTTTACTTTTACGGGGACGGCGAAGAACTTGAAGTCCGACTGCGGGAGAGTTGACAGGTTCGTCATGTGCTCGACAATGGAAATTTCGTTTTTCAGGAGAATGGTGTGGACGGGGCGGCGCAAATCCTGGATGTCGTCGATGTTGTGCGAATCGATGCCTACGAGCGCGGCGCCGGAGTCGGACAGGAACCGCGCCGCGTCTTCGGTGAGGAACGGATGCCCTTCGTAGTACTGGGGAGTGTTCCAGTGTTGGGACCATCCGGTTTCTACGAGCACGGCCTTGCCC
The DNA here is from genome assembly GCA_025355505.1 of Acidobacteriaceae bacterium. Lineage (GTDB taxonomy): Bacteria > Acidobacteriota > Terriglobia > Terriglobales > Acidobacteriaceae > Acidiflorens. Next base: position 8,158 of record JANXZM010000077.1, read on the forward strand.
GCCAGAGTCTCTCCAAGTGGAAAGAGCGAGATATCGATTGCCTGTTTTTGCTGAGCAGATATTTTGATCGCGGGCAGGTTTGCCAGTTTTTGCAGTTCGAGTTGCGACAGGTCCTTGCCGTCGGCATAGCGGTGAAAGGGAGAGTCCAGATAGGTGCCGGTATTCGCCACCATCTCGATCTTGCCGATCTGAAATTCGGTTCCGGGCGCGTAGTGCTTGCGGGAGGCTTCGCGGCTCAGGTAGTCGCAGATGATGGGAGCGGGCAGGCCTTTGTAGGTGACGAGGCCGTGGGTGACGGTGTGGCTGAGGTCGATCAGGGTGTGGGGAGTAGTCATAGCGGCGGGAACCATTCTGTCATATTAACCAGGAATGGAATTAACCCAAGCGATTAGGTTTATGCTAGGATGATGTCATGCCGACAGTGCTCAGGCGTGGGCGGCTGCGTATCGTGATTTATCCGGCCGATCACCGGCCAGCGCACGTCCACGCAATCGGACCGGACGGCGAGGCTGTCTTCAATCTCCACTGCCCGGCGGGTCCATGTGAGCTGCGGGAGAATTATGGATTCAAGGGGCGGGCACTGGCGGCAGTCGAACGCCTGATCAACGGGAACGTAAACGAACTCTGTCGAGCGTGGGAGGAGATTCATGGTATCGCGCAGTAGCATCGAGTTGGCAAACAAAAAAGGAGAGCAGTTGCAGAGGGAATTCCCTCGCGCTGTCTCGGCCCGATACGACCGGGCCAGCGGGAAGGTCGTGGTTGACCTGAGTTCAAAACTGACATTGAGTTTTTCGCCGCAGGATGCGCAGGGCCTGGAAAATGCCACGCCGGCACAGCTCGAGGAAATTGAGTTGAGTCCGTCAGGAATTGGAGTGCACTTTCCGAAACTTGACGCGGACCTGTATATTCCGGGGCTACTGGAAGGGTTTATGGGATCGAAGAGATGGATGGCGGCACGTCTTGGGCAGGCGGGCGGTCAATCGCGAAGCCGGGCTAAGAAAGCGGCATCGCGGGCGAATGGGCTGAAGGGCGGGCGGCCAAGACGGAGGGGAGCTGCGGCGGGGGATTAGGGAGTGAGACTCGGTAACCTCACGCCCGCCAGCGAGTCCTTAGGTTGGGTCCGACCAGGGATTTTCGAGTCCTTGTTCTAGTTCCTCATCAGTCAGCCGACTCCCCAGATAGGCCGCAAGCTTGATCTTAAACTTGACGCGATCACGGTCTGAGAGCTGTAGAATCTTTCGCCGTAGCAGCGTAGCGTACTCAGTGCCAGGCACTGACGATATCTGGCAGTAGTCAGCGACCCACTCCTTGTTGTTTAGTCGTTCATGGGCCGCAAGGTAGAAATAGTCGATGTAACCTGGGCTGTTTGTGTTACGTGGATCCTTGTTTCCCCTTAGGCTTTCGATCTTAGCCTCGTCGTTAGAGATTGATGGCTTTACCGGCACAAGTCGTGCTATGGGAATCGCTGGAAGCAAGCATTTTCCATGCCTGAGTTCCAATTCGCAACAATGTGCGAGAACCACGCCCAGGGAAAGGCGCACTTTAATCTGAGCAACGATGCAATCTACCGTATTGCGATGCTCGGTGGGAATGACCAAGACCTTTGGGTGAGGGGTTTGAACGTCGCCCTCGTAGTCGATCCTGCTCAAGACCGACATTTCGCCGTCTATTATAGGGAACGGAACGGCTCTTAATATGTCACCCTGCCGGAAGCAATCCACATCCATCACGGCAGGATCAACATACATGAATCAGTCCTCGCTTGGTTCGCTGTGCCCGCTTAGTTGGGCCGCGGTCACTCTCGAACTTACAATGCTATCGAGCAAGCGGACGCTAGCATTATTAAGCGTTGACGTTTCCAGTCTTAACTCCTCTGGCTGCGGGGGCCTTGGGAGAAGATCATCGACGAGAGCTCTGTAATGGACAACTTGCTGCTGCAATTCGAATATAACACGCTCGTAAGCTTGCAACAGTTGTAGCTTAACAGTCACTTGGTAGTCGTCAGCTCTTCCCTCTCGCGATACAGCTACGATCAAGGGCGTGCCCCCACTCATTGTTGCGGCGGGATCAGCATAAACCGGAGAAGAGTAGGTCGCGGATTGTGATGCCAAGTTCATTGTTTGCCCCGCATTACTTCCCGATATTCGTCGGTTACGTGTTCGAGAAACACGCGTTGCGCAGAATCGTGAAACCGCTCCATCAACAGTGGGACCTCACTTGCTGAGTTTACTACCTCAGTATAGGCGTCGATGTCCAAGATGTACGTTCGTATAGGACCAGCAAGCATTGCAGTACGAACCAAGATCATGTGATCGTTGTGGCTTGCAACCACCTGCATGGCGAACTGTTGAACTGAATTGAGAGGAATGCGGTCGAATTCGACGAGCGGCGTCACGTATCTGGTGATTGATTCCGGGCTTTGGGTAGGTAATGGGATTTCATTGACATACCTGAGCCCGATTCGCGTCAGGGACGAAACCTCAAAGGTGCCGCAGAAGTTGGCGGTTCTCCGCTGAACCTCGTCTTTGAATTCCTCGAAATTGGCATATGAGGAAAATGCCAAGGCCATATTGTGAGAGGACACCTTTATGACCCTCGCTGCACGCGGATTTTGAAAAACAGTGACGTTAAGCGTGGTCCCGTTCGGAAGGATCGCTGTTTCTCGTCCCACGTCCGGGTAATCTTGAACTAGCTCTTCCTGGAATCGCCACATCTCCGCATCAATGCGGAGTCGGGGTGTAAACCTGATCTCAAAGTCGACCTCCCGGATTGGATTAGCGGGGAATACTTCTTTGAGTTCCGCGTCGGAAATATCTCTGGCGGCGGGTGTCATGTAAAACTCTCCGGTCCATTAGCTAGTATCGGCAATATCCCACGACTGATGAACCTTATCTGGATGGAAGGACTCTACATTGTATACGTTCACGCGAGTTTCCAACCGCTAGCTTCTTTTTGACCGATGAGAAAACCTGCCGAGCTTTGCTCGGCTTGGGACGGACGAAGGCGTCCGTCCCTACGTAAGACTAGCTTTCGTACAGCAGCACACCCTCGGCCTTCTCCGCATCTACTGGACGGTAGTAGAGTTTGTTCGACTCCAGGAAAACCTCGATAAACGCCGGCCTCGTGGTGATGGTGCCCTGGATCAGGGCCTCCGACAGCGGATCTTCGATGTACTTCTGCAACGCTCGCCGCAGCGGGCGCGCGCCGTAGTTGCGGTCGGTCAGCGTCTGGTTCAGAATCCACTTCTTCGCCTCGTCGGCCACCGACACGGTGATCGAACGCTGGGCCAGGTTCTGGTTCAGTTGGTTGACCATGAGTTCCAGAATCTGGATCAGGTCCACTTCGCTGAGCGCCATGAACAGGATGATTTCATCCACGCGGTTGAGAAATTCCGGATTGAAAGTGCGCTTGACCTCGCTCTTCACCAGGTCCTCGACCTTCTCGGAAACCATTTCGCCTTTCGACGACTGGAAGCCCAGGCCCTCGCGCTTCATCAGGTGCCGGGCGCCGATGTTCGACGTCATGATAATGATAACGTTCTTGAAATCAACCGTGTTGCCAAGGCCGTCGGTTAGTTGGCCGTCTTCAAAAACCTGCAGCAGGATGTTGAACACATCCGGGTGCGCCTTCTCGATTTCGTCTAGCAGAACGACCGAATATGGCGCCCGCTTGACGCGTTCTGTCAGCTGGCCACCTTCTTCATAGCCCACGTATCCCGGAGGCGAGCCGATCAGCTTTGATACGGAGTGCTTCTCCATGAACTCCGACATATCGAAACGGACTAGCGCCTTGTCGCTGCCAAACATAAAATGCGCCAGGGTGCGCGCGACTTCAGTTTTGCCAACGCCGGTTGGTCCTAAGAACAGGAACGACCCGATCGGGCGGTTCGGGCTCTTCAACCCGGCACGCGAACGGCGGATGGCGCGAGCCAGTGCGCTGATGGCTTTGTCCTGCGAGATGATGCGCTTGTGCAACTCTTCTTCAATGCGCAGCAGCTTCTGCGTTTCTTCTTCTTTAATGGAAGTGATGGGAACGCCGGTCCAGCGCGATACGACGTCCTCGATGTCCTCCCGCCCGACAACGCCGGTGGAGGATTCATCGAGGTGGTATTTTTCGCGAAGGCCGCGCAGGTTCTCGCGCTCCTTGCGTTCTTCGTCGGAGTAGAAGCGCGCCTTCTCGAACTCGTGGTTGGCGATGGCGTTCTCCATGCGATGGACGATGAACTTGATCCGCTTCTGGACTTCCGTCAATTCTTCCGGCAGCGTGGTCTGGCGCAGTTTCACGCGCGCGCCTGCTTCGTCGATCAGGTCAATTGCCTTATCCGGCAGGAAACGGTCGGGAATATAGCGACTGGAATGCGACACCGAAAAATTGATGGCTTCGTCGGTGTAGGTGACGGCGTGGAATTTTTCGTAGCGTTCTTTTATGCCGAACAGAATTTTTATGGCGTCGACTTCGTTTGGCGGCGGAACTTTCACGGCCTGAAAGCGCCGCTCGAGCGACCGGTCTTTCTCAATGGACTTGCGGTATTCAGAGGGCGTGGTCGCGCCGATGCACTGAATCTCGCCGCGCGACAGGGCGGGCTTCAGGATGTTGGCGGCGTCGAGCGAGCCTTCGGCCGATCCCGCGCCCACCAGGGTGTGCAGTTCGTCAATGAAGATGATGGAATTTTGCGACTCCATCAGCTCTTTCATGATGGTCTTGAGGCGCTCTTCAAACTGGCCGCGATACTTGGTGCCGGCGACGATCAGAGAAAGATCAAGGGCCAGAATGCGTTTGTCGGCGAGGAATGAAGGAACTTCGCCGTCGGCGATGCGCTGCGCCAGGCCTTCTACGATAGCGGTCTTGCCAACGCCCGGCTCGCCGATAAGCACCGGATTATTCTTGGTGCGGCGGCAGAGAATCTGCACTACGCGTTCGAGTTCGCCGTCGCGGCCGACCAGCGGATCAAGCTGGCTGTCCATGGCGGATTGGGTCAGGTCGCGGGAAAACTCACTCAATAAAGAAGACTCGCGCTGTCCGCGTTGCGGTGGCGTTTTTTCCTGACTGGTTCGGGCCAGTTCCTCGCGGATGGTCGAAAGGCGCAATCCGCGCTCGTGCAAAATCTCAGCCGCAAAACACTTTTCTTCGCGCAACAGGCCCAGCAGCAGGTGTTCGGTCCCAATGTGTTTGTGGGAAAGGCGCTCTGCCTCTTCCGCGGCATACGCCAGCACACGCTTGCATTCGTTGCTGAGGGGAAGATCGACCGAGGTGGAAACCTTTTCCCGGATGGTGGTGTGACCCTCGATCTGTTTCCGAATCGATTCCACCGATGCATGAGAGCGCAGGAAGCGATTCGTCAGGGCCTTGTCTTCGCGCAGCAGTCCGAGCAGAAGGTGTTCGGTCTCAATATAAGGAGAACCGAACTGGCTGGCCTCGTATCGCGCAAAGAAAATAACGCGTCTGGCTTTCTCCGTGTAGCGTTCGAACATAAACCGACTCCCCCGAACTTCCTGCGGAGCGCCCCGCCCTCCGCCAAACCTAACCCTTAATTATGCATTTATATCGCCTAATCTCCCAAGCGATATCCGCCTTGTAGTAACCCGTCTAGTTTTACCTTCGGGTACTCTCGATTCTCAACGTCCACTCTAGAAACGTGTTTCTGTTCTGCCTTTGGTTACGCCGGGAGCGACTCCGGCTCGACTTCTTCCATTTTGCCCTGATGCAACCGTAAAACGCGATGGCACCGTCGTGCAAAAGCCAGGTTGTGCGTTGCAATTACAGAGGTCAACTGGTGATCCCGGTGCAAACGCGCGACCAGTTCAAAAACTAATTCCCCGGTGCGGCCGTCGAGATCGCCGGTAGGCTCATCGGCCAGCAGCACTTGCGGCTGGGTGATGAGCGCCCGAGCCAGCGCCAGACGTTGCTGCTCGCCGCCGGAAAGCTCGCCCGAACGATGATGGGCGCGTTGCTCCAGTCCGACCTCGCGCAACCACCGCGAAGCTTGCTGTTCTGCCGAGGACAGCGCCAGCCCGCGCGTCAGCAGGGGCATGGCGACATTCTCCAATGCGGTGAATTCCGGCAGCAGGTAATGGAATTGCCAGACGTAGCCGATCTCGCGGTTACGAAACTCGGCGGCGTCGTCCTCGGAAAGCGCATTCACGTGGGAGTTGGCGCAGTATACGGCACCGGCAGAAGGACGATCAAGCGCCGCCAGGATGTGCAACAAGGTACTCTTTCCGGCACCCGATTGCCCCACGATCGCCAGCATGGTTCCTTTGTCGACATGGAAACACAGATTCTCAAAGAGCACGAGTTCGGCTTCGCCTGAGCGGAACCTCTTGCTTAACCCTTCGACCCTCAACAGAGGATCTTGAGCTATTGGATGCAAGCACGCCCTCCTAAGTATCAAGCCACCTGGCCGACTGCCGCTGCAACGCAGTAGAAAACGGCCCCTGATCCATTAGACCATGATCGGTGAGAGCATGATCGGTGAGAGCATGAGGAGGAACAACCCGTTCCCGGGATTACGCTAGCGGGAATGAGGTATGCGAAAGACTGTATACCTCTGGAAAATAATTGCAATGTGACCGTGGTCACAGAGGGGGAGGCGGGAACCCTATTCATACCTAAGCGCCTCGGCCGGCAAAATCCGGGCCGCTGACCACGACGGATAAATGGTGGCGACAAACGAAACCCCGATGGAAACCAGGGCCACGATCACTCCATCCATGAGCCGCGGCGCGAACGGCACGTAGTCAATCGAATAGACCTCGGGCGAGAGCGAAATAAAGTGATAGTGTCCGCCGGCCCATGAGATGGCGTAGCCGAGCACGAGGCCGATCGCGGTTCCAATCACGCCAATCAGCACGCCCTGGGCTATGAAGACGCGGCGGATCTGCGCCTTCCTGGTCCCCAGGGACATGAGCACGGCAATATCTTTCGTCTTTTCCATGACCATCATGATCAGCGAGATCAAGATGTTGAGCGCGGCCACGAACACGATCAGGCCGATGGTGATGAAGGTGACTACGCGTTCGAGGCGGAGGGCGCGGAATAGAGGCTTGTTCTGTTCCATCCAACTGGTGGCCATAAAGCCGTGTCCGGCGACCTGTTCGAGTTGTCGTGCAACGCCGCCCGCCAGGTAGATATCGTCGAGCTTGAATTGGATGACCGAGATCACGTCGCCCAAGCCAAACAACTGCTGCGCGTCGGAGAGGCGGATGAATGCCCAGGAAGAGTCATAGTCGAAAAAGCCGGAGTTGAAGATTCCGGCGACATGAAAGCGGATGTATTTCGGCACCATTCCAAACGGAGTGAGTTCGCCCTGCGGAGAAGTGACGAGCACCACCGAGCCGACGGTCGCGCCGATTTCCTCGGCCAGGTCCTTGCCGAGAATAATCGGAGGCATCGCCGCGACGCGCTGCCGCACGCCAGTCAAGTCGTCGGGCGATTGGGGTTGTGTGGAGCGGACACTCTTGTCCGCTGTCGTTGCACTCGCATTTGTTTTTGAACTTGTTATATCGGACTTGCCAGCGGCGCCCGCAGGAGCTTCCTCCAGCGCCGCCGCCGACCCGAGCGTCACCGTTTTCAGCAGATCGCTGACCTTGCGCTCATATTGCGGCAGCATTCCCTTGAGCACCGCGCCGCGCGCCCGCGGACCGCGCGAAATCAGCACCTGCTCGTAGATCGCGGGAGCGGCGGCCACCACGTGCGGCTGCTTCGACAACTTATCGAGCAGCGGACGCCAATCGCGCATGCCGTCACTTTCGACGCGCAGCAGACTGATGTGCGCGGTCGAACCCAGCAGCCGCGCCTGCAAGTCCTGCCGAAAGCCGTTGTTGATGGCCAGCGCGACGATCAGTGAAGCGACTCCCGCCGCCACTCCCAGGATGGAGATTCCCGTGATGACGCCGATGAAGGCCTGGCGGCGCTTGGCGCGAAGATAGCGAGTCGCGATGAAGAGTTCGAAGCGCATGAGGGCGGCTGTCAGCTATCCGCTTTCAGTTACTGCGGATTATAGCTGGCGCTGCGCAAACACTCGCGGCAGAACCGCAGGTACGGATTGGCGATAAGCGCGGTAAGTATCGCCAAACCTCTTTTCCAACTCCGCGTCCTCCATTCGGATCATCACCGCGCCCGTGACTACTGCAAAGGCTGTCAGCCCCCAGCAGACCGCGAGGCCGGTCGCTACGCTCCATGCCAGCATCTCGCAGAGATGTGCCAGGTACACCGGATGCCGCACTCGCGAACGGATTCCATCGGTCACCAACCGCTGATCGCGATTCGCGCCGTGAATTTCCGGCAGACCGCCGAGTTGCCTGGCGCTGAAATTCTTTCCGGATTGCGAATAGACATATAGGCCGCAGACGAACAGCAGAGCCGCCGCCCCCCACGCCCAGTCTGTTCGATAGAGCAAGATGCCCTGCCAGGGCCGAGTGACCAGCGCGACCACTACCCACATCGCCATCCACGCAGGCAACAGCACCATGTATGGAGAGCGATGCCGCGCACGCCAGCGCTCGGCAAACGGATGAATCATCAGCCAGAAGGCGGGGATGGTGGAGTAGACGATGCAGGCCAGCCATCCGACGAGTTCGAGGTACTGCCGCATGATTGTTGACGAGATATTAGCAGTGGGACGGGCGATTTTGGCGGAATTTGGGCAGACCCCTTAAAGTCGGCGGCCGTGGAATCCCACCCTAACGTCGCAAAAAGCGCGACGTTAGGATGGGGCACCCGCTGAGTACTGGCAACTTCCTGCTATTCTTTTCCCGCATGTCTCCCATTCTGACCAGTTTGCTGCTGGGGTTGACCGCGGCGGGCGCGAACGTGTTCGGCGGCGCCATCATCGTTCAAAAGCATTGGGAGCGCTCCTACCTGCGCTACTTCATCGCGCTTGGAGCAGGTTTCATGCTGGCGACGGCGCTGGTCGAAATGGTGCCGGCCAGCATTGAGTTGCGTGGCGGGTATGCCGGATTTCTCATCCTGCTTGGATACCTGCTCGTGCATTTCTTTGAGCATACGGTCACGCCGCATTTCCACTTTGGAGAAGAGACGCACGCTGACCAGTTCGTGCATGCTCACAAGGGATATTCGGTTCTGATCGGGTTGCTGATTCACACGTTTTTCGATGGGATTGCGATTGCCTCCGGGTTTCTGGTTTCTCCGGCGCTGGGGTGGATTATTTTTGTGGCGGTTTTTCTGCACAAGATTCCGGAAGGATTCACGGTCTCATCGGTGATGCTGGCCAGCGGGCGGAGCCGGGGGTTTGCCTGGGGAGCTTCCGTGGCGCTGGGCGTGGCGACCGTGGCTGGGGTGATGACTATGGCGCTTTTCCGGCACGAGGTGAGTTTCGGGTTGCCGTTGTCGGCGGGCGTTACGATTTATGTCGCTGCTTCGGATTTGATTCCAGAGGTGAATAAGGAGCCGGGCGTGAAGATGGCACTACTGGTCTTCGTCGGGGCGGCGTGCATGTTTGTGCTGGATCGGTTTTTCCATGTGCATTGAACGAGGCTTTCAGCCGTCAGCTTTCAGTCAGGCCATTGAGCTTTCGATCTATCCACTGTGCCTGATGTGCATGACATCTCCATCCTGCACGATGTAATCCTTGCCTTCCAATCGCAGTGTGCCTTTGGCTCGGGCGTTTGCTTCGGAGCCTGCTTCTAATAGTTGATCCCAGCGAATCGTTTCCGCGCGGATGAAGTGCTTTTCCAGGTCGGAGTGAATGGCTCCGGCGCCGTTCTGCGCTCGCGTATTTAGCGGGATCGTCCAGGCGCGGCATTCATCTTCGCCGGCGGTGAAAAACGAGATCAGACCCAGCAGGTGATAGCTCTTACGGATCAGGCGCGAGAGTCCGCTGTCGGTCAGTCCGTAGCTGCCTAGAAATTCCGCGGCGTCTTCGTCGGTCATTTCTGCGAGTTCGGCTTCCACTTTGCCGCAGATCGCGCTGGCTCCGGCATTGGGACGCGCGGCCACTTCGGGGAGGTTGTATTTCGCAACCGCCGCTTCGAGATCCTTGCCCAGTTGCGTGCTCTCGCCGATATTGAGCACGTAGAGGATCGGCTTCTCGCTCAGAAACATGAAGCCTCGGATACGCTTCTTGTCCTCGGGCGTCATTTCCATTTCGCGCAGGGGCTTTTCGGTTCCGAGATGAGCGTTGGCCTTGATGAGCAGCTCGTTCTCTCTTTCGAGTTCCGGCGTCTTCATCTTCTTCAGGTCTTTTTCGAGGCGCTCCAGCCGCTTTTCGATCTGGCCAAGGTCGCTGACCATGAGATCGAACTCGACGTTCTTGATGTCGCGCAGGGGATCGATGGGGCCGACGTGCGGAATGGCGTCGTTTTCAAACGCCCGGAGAACGTGAATGAGCGCGTCCACCTGGCGCAGATGGCCAATGTAGGCGGTCTCTTTCAGCGCATCCTGGCCGATGGCGCCTACGTCCACATACTCGACCGAGGCGTGCGTCAGCTTCTTCGGGTTGTAGAGCGCGGCGAGTTTGTCGAGGCGCTCGTCGGGGACCTTCGCGACGCCGATGTGCGCTTCGCGCGGGTTGGAATAGGCCTGCTCGGAAAGGCGTAGTTTTGTCAGGATGCCAAATAGAGATGTCTTGCCGACCTGCGGCAGACCGATGATGCCAGTTTTCATGATGAGTTCTCAGTTCCCAGTTCCCAGTTCTCGGTTCTCAGTTGAATCAAAAGAATAAATCATTGTGGTCGGTACGCAAACGCGCCTTACGGTGGAGCGACGGGCGTCCCTGCCGGTCTTGCACGCGCCAACATCATCGTGGCCGGGCGGGGACGCCCGGCTCTCCACTGGCAGGTTACCGGAAGGCTTGCGCGGTCGAGTATAACGCTACCAATCCTAGCAAGAGTACCGCCTCCTCGAACTTTTCCGACCAGACATGCAGACGGTTGAACTCCATGCGTGGCGGACTGTCGAGAGGCACGTTATCGATCACGGCTACCTCGGCGCGAAGGGCGTGCATCTTGGGGGAGATGGCGAACTGCGAGATCAGGGTGAGCAGCAGCATGAGCACGATCAGAAGGTGCCGCAGCGCCAGCGGCCGCGCATTTCCTGTAGTCATCCGGCTGTAAAGCATGGAGGCGATCAGAAAAACAATTCCAGAGACGATGGCCATGTAGTGCAGTAAATCGAGCGAGCGGCCTACGAGGGATCCAGCCATGTGGCGGGTGGGGAGAAGGCCGGAGGAAAAGGCAGTGGGCGCGAGTACGAATGCCAGGAAGATCAGGCCGCCGAGCCAGACTACGAGGGACAAGAGCATGAGGAAGCGGAGAAAGGACATGAGCGGAATTATAGATGGGAGCGGGCAGCGCCTGAAGGCGCATTTCTTTGAGCAATTCTTGGCATGCCTGAACAGGCTCGGAAAAATATTATTTGCGCAGAGGCGTGACCTCGGCGGCTGAAGCCGACGTTGCAAATACGCCATTTATCGCAGCGCTGAAGCGCTGCGCCACCCAAAATCAAATGCTACGGCGAGTTTTTCCGCAAGCTGTGACGGCATGCCCTGATACGAATCGCGCCTCCGCGGCGCGGCTGGGGTTTCGCGGCATCGACGCGATCCGTGCGACCAGTTATCCACAGGCGGAACCAGCGCCGTCACTTACTGGTGTGCGTGCAAGTGTTTACCCTCGACCTTCCTCAATGTCCGGAGAGAATCATCCAAGATGGAGCGCTCGCTGACGATCGCCGACGTGAATTTTGTTTCATTGCAGACGGCGGTATTTTGCGCGCAGTGTGAAATGCTCAGTGACAACAACACGCCGCGGTGTCTGGCGTGCGGGAGTGCGGCGGTGCTGAGCCTTGCGCGCGTGCTGGGCGGATCGCTTCGCGGACAGCAGACGGCGCATCTCATCGCGGACGCGGAACTGGACCGGCTGGTGCGGTCGCTGCTCTATACGGTTCCGCAGGTTGCGGAGGGCGGCGAGAATCTAGACAAGTATCGAATCGGCTCAAATGAGATTGAGCTTTCCGCGGCGGCTGGTTTTTCCAGTCGCCATCGGATGCGGCCTCGCCATCACGGCCCAGCTCCGGCCCCGCATCCGCTGATTAACGCGGGAGAGATGGACCTTGAGCCTTGCATCAGCATCATTGCGGAAAAGGCGCAAGCTTTGACCGGCGCTACGGGGGCTGCCATCGCGCTGCGCCGGGGCAACGAAATTGTTTGCCGGGCGCGCACCGGGCGGACCGCTCCAGATATTGGAGTACGTCTGCAAACCGATAGCGGACTCTCCGCCGATTGCGTGCGCACGGGCGAAGTGCTGCTGTGCAACGACGCCGAGTCGAACCCGCGAGTGGATGGGGCGAGTTGCCGGCGGATGGGCGTGCGCTCAATCCTGGTGGCTCCGCTGCGCCACTTCCAGCGGACGCTGGGAGTTTTTGAAGTTTTGTCGTCAACGCCCAACGCGTTTGACAACAACGATGTGGCCACCATGCAGTTCCTCTCCGGAATGATGGTGGCGACAATTTCGCGCCTTTCCAGTTTGCAGCCGGCGCCGCCGGTGGCGGCGGGCGAGTAAACTCGTCTCAGGAAATTCACGGCTTAGTGGAGACAGGGCTTGCCCCGTCTGCCTTTGGGCGTCGGAAGGGTGATTCCGATGAAGTATTTCTTCGGGATCGCGCTGGTTGTGGCGGCGGTCATGGCGGGCTGGGAAATTCTCGCGCCCGAAGTCACCAACATTGTGTTTCAAGATGAGGTGCATGATATGGCAGCGCAAGCCGGCGCCCACATCGGGCTGGTGGCGCCGCCCTCAGACGGAGTGCTTCGCAATCTCGTGATTCGTAAGGCGGAAAAACACGAGATCACGCTCGATTCCGCGCAGGGGACGGTGCGGCGGAGCGCCGGAGAACCCCGCGCTCTACATCGCGGTGGATTATACGGCGCCCGTGAATCTGGTCGTCGATTCGTTCGCCAGACGCCTCCACCCCACGAGCTTTGGCGGAAGACTTTGATACCAGCGGCAGCTTGGGGCCATTGCGCAATCGTTACGGTTTCAGGCCCATGCGCTTGAGCAGATCGAGGTAGCGCGGGTCTTTGCGCCACGGGTCCAAAGAAGCGACGATTTTGATGCGCTCCAGCCCCCCAGATTTTTCCGCCGCTGCCTTGTCGAGCCAGGCGAACGTTTGCTCCTTGTCGCCCAGGGAAGCGTATTCGTAAGCGATGTCGGCGGGGTCCACATAGCGGTGCTTGGCCAGTTCTTTGCGCAGCTCGATCTGTCGCAGAAGCGCGGGCTTCAGGCCAGATTTGGAATAGACTTTGGAAACTTCTTCCGCGATCGCCAATTCATCGGGGAGCTGAAACAGAGTCGCTGCTTTCGTATTCAACTCCAGCCACAAATCGTATTTGCCCATCTCAAAATATTCGTGCTCCAACTGGCTGATGGCTTGCGGGTAATTGGGATCCATCTCCAGAGTCTTCTTGAGCTGCTCCACGCTGGCATCGTATTGGCGGGCATTCCCGAACGCCTGGCCGAGGTTGGTGTTGTATTGCATATTCAAAGGATCAAGTTCGACGGCGCGGCGAAGATGAGAAATGGCTTCGGTGGGACGCGCATCCCACGAAAGGAATTCTCCGTACCAATGGTGCGCGTTGGCATAATTCGGATTCAGTTCCAGGGCACGGCGGAATTCCAGCTCGGCGTCGGCAAACTCCTGCAACGACCAGTGGGCCCCAGCCAGGGCCGTGTGAGCTTCCGCCAAGGAGCCATCAATGGCCAACGCCTTCTCGGCGGCGGCCCGGCCTGCGGGTCCGGATTCGCTATTCGGTATGGGGCTATAGTCGGACACTACGTTGTAGTAGTCGGCCAGACCGACATAGGCTTGGGCGTAATTCGGATCTCGCTGGATCGCTTGGTCGAAATATTCTTTCGACTTTTTCAGCGACTCCTGGGTGCGTTTTCCCCAGTAATAGCGGCCCTTCAGATAGAGTTGGTAAGCCTCGGGATCGCGAGTGCCTCCCGGGGCAACTTCCTTCTTGGGGTCGGCGGACAGGCGCTCGCGCAGATGGGCGGCAATGGCGCCGGTGATGTCCTGCTGCACCGTAAGCAGGTCCGACATCTTGCGGTCGTACTGGTCTCCCCAGAGGTTGTGGTTGGTGCGCGCATCGATCAATTCTGAGCTGACGATGATCTGGTCGCCGCGCTGGACGATGCGTCCGGTGACCACCGCCTGTACCTTCAAATCTTTGGCAACCGTCTGCGGATCAATGTCGCGTCCCTTGTAGCGAAATACGGAAGACCGCGCCATGACTGCCAGGTTCGGCAACTGGGACAGGCTGTTGATGAGGCTTTCCGTGATTCCGTCGCTCAGGTATTCGGTGTTCGGGTCGTTTCCGCTGTTGACGAAGGGCAGGACGGCGATGGAGGAAATTTCCTTAGGCTCGCTCTGGCCGCGGATGATGAAGAAGGCGGCGGCGGCGAGGATCGCCAGCAGCGCGGCGGCGCCCACTCCGGCGAAAAGCATCCTCCGGCTGCGTCGGGCGGGCTGCGTATCGATTACGGCCTTTACCTGCGCGGAACTGGAGTCGCGGCGCAGACGCCTCAGATCCGCCAGAATGTCGGCGGCCGTTTGGTAACGCAGGGCCGGATCTTTTTCCAGAGCCTTGTTGACAATGTGTTCCAGTTCGGACGGCAGGTCGGGGTTGATGCGCGCTGGCGACGCCGGGGCCTTGTGCAGGATGGCATCGAAGACCAGCGCCGACGTGTTTCCGCTGAACGCCATGCGGGCGGTGGACATCTCGTAGAGCACGGCCCCGAAGGAGAAAAGATCGCTGCGGCGGTCGAGGGTCTCGCCGCGCGCCTGCTCGGGCGACATATAGGCAATTGTGCCGACGGTGCTGCCGGGACTGGTGAGGTTCTGCTCAATCGTCGCTCCCTCGCCTAACGAGGCTTCGGGCTTGCCGGTCAGTTTGGCCAGGCCGAAATCGAGCACCTTTGCCGTACCGCGCTTGGTGATGAAGATGTTGGCGGGCTTGATGTCGCGATGGACGATACCCTCGCTGTGCGCGGCGTCGAGCGCATCCGCGATCTGGACGGCGTTTTCGAGCAGTTGTTCCAGCGGGAGCGCGCCGGTTCCCAGGCGGTGCTTGAGGGTTTGCCCGCTCAGCATTTCCATCACGATGAAATGCTCGCCTTGATCCTCGGCAATCTCGTGGATGGTGCAGATGTTGGGATGGTTCAAAGCCGACGCAGCGCGGGCTTCACGGCGAAAACGCTCCAGGGTCTGGGGATCGCGAGCTAACTCTGGGGGAAGAAATTTCAGCGCGACGCGGCGTCCGAGGCTAAGATCCTCGGCCTCGTACACGACACCCATGCCGCCACCGCCTAGTTTCTCCAGGATGCGGTAGTGGCCGATAGTCTTGCCGATCATTCCCGAGCGGTCCCCCCCAAGCGTGCAATGGTAGGCTGGGCTGCCGGGCAAGTCAACAAAACCAGTGCTCAGTTCCCGGTTCTCAGTTCTTAGTGCGTGCCGCTCAGCACTCGGGTTGCACTGAGAACCGGGAACTACCTACACCGGCACCGGAACGCTCTCCACGATCTCGCGGAGCACTTGCTCGGCTTGCTCGGATTTTTTCAGAGTGGAAGTGTAGAGCGAACTTACTACTGCGCGGTGAGCAAAGACGGAGACAACCAGCGGCTTAAAATCTTCGGGCGTGCAGTAATCGCGGCCTTCGAGAAAGGCCATCGCTTGGGCGGCACGGTAGAGCATTTGCGAGCCTCGGGGAGAAACTCCGAGGGAGAGATACTCGGACTCGCGGGTCTTTACGACGATGTTGAGCATGTAGGTGATGAGCGATTCATCCACAATGGTTCCAGGTTAGGGCACGGCTTGTGTCAGACTAGCGCAAAACTTTGCCACTTCCATTGCAGGCTGGGTTCCGGCGCTGGTAGCCGTTTCTCCTTGGGTATTCCTTCCCGGTGTTGTATGCTACGGAGAATTTGGTAGGTGTATTGCGCGAGCTGGCGTGTGGGCTGGCGTGCTCGACACACCCTGCAAAGGCAGGCCAAAGGTCAGGACTCGCCCCCGGTCCGACCGCATCCCAGTCTCATCAGGAGAAATCAATGCTTCGAACGTTCACCAGGGTTAGTATTGCGTCTGTCTTCGCGCTTACAGCAGCGCTGGCATTCGCCCAAGGCGTCAACACGAAGGCAACCGTAAAATACCCGTCTGCGCATGCGATCTCGCGGCCGTTGTCGGAAATGCCGATCGACTCACTGGCCGTCGAAGGAAAGGAAGCTGCCCGCCCCATGCCGATTCCACTGCGATCTCGCGCCGGCGCTCCCACCACGAAGGACCCCGTGTTGCAGAAAGAGGTACGGCCCTTCGTTTCGGCCACGAAAGGTATTGATTTCGATGGCATCGGGGCGCAAGGCTTCGCGCCTTCGGACGTGAATCTTGCCATCGGGCCTAACCACATTGTCCAGACGGTGAATGTGCGGCTGGCGGTGTACAGCAAGAGCGGCACGCTGCTTTCGGGTCCAACCAATATCACCACCTTCTTTGGCGCGCTCGGCGGCAACTGCGCGGCCGGGGCAAGCGATCCGGTGGTGAACTATGACCGGCTGGCGGACCGCTGGGTCATCAGCGACATCGGTATCGCGAACACCTTCTCGGAGTGCGTTGCGGTGTCGAAGACCAACGATCCGACCGGGGCCTATACTCTTTACAGCTATTCCTTTGGCGTCAATCTAAACGACTATCCGAAACTAGGCGTTTGGCCCACCACCAGCAACAGCGCCTACCTCGCCACCTACAACATTTTCCTGAATGCCCAGAATTTCGGTGGTGCTGACCTCTGCGGATTTGACCGTACAAAAATGCTTGCCGGTAACGCGACGGCGGCCCAGATCTGCGTCATCACGCCCAACACCGAGGGCGGATACCTGCCATCGGACCTGGATGGCGCCACTCCTCCCACAGACGGCACGCCCGGACTCTTCCTGACCTGGCAAAACAACAATCCTGGCCAGTTGTTCCTGCGCAAGCTCACGCTGAACTTCGGCGCGGGCACGGGTTCTCTGTCGGCGCCGACTACGATTGCGGTAGCTAACTCCAGCCTGGCCTGTGGTAACGGCGGCGCGTGCGTTCCACAAAAAGGTACAACGGAAACGTTGGACACGCTCGGCGACCGGCTCATGTACCGTATGGCCTACCGGAAGTTTTCCGATCACGAGCGCGTGGTGGTGAACCACGCCGTCGGCAGCGGGAGTCAGGTGGCTATCCGCTGGTACGAAATCTTGGACCTGAGCGGCGCGGTAACCGTGAATCAGCAAGGCACCTTCGCCCCAGATACAACCTACCGCTGGATGGCGAGCGCGGCCATGGATAAGAACAACGACATCGCCATCGGCTACAGCGCCTCCAGCAGCACGATTAATCCCGCGATTCGCTTTACCGGCCGCGTGCCCAGCGATCCACTCGGAACGCTGGAAACCGAAGCCAGCATGCTCGAAGGTACCGGATCGCAAACTACCGGGCTGAGCCGGTGGGGCGACTACACCGCGCTGCAAGTTGACCCGAGCGACGATTGCACATTCTGGTACACAAACCAATATCAGAAAGTAAATGGCACGTTCGATTGGAGCACGCACATGGGGTCGTTCGTCTTCAGCGGCTGCAGTGGCAGCGGAGGCCCGATTGTGTCGTTGTCCACGGCCAAGCTGAACTTCAGGAAGGTCCCGATCGGCTCTACCAGCGCACCTAAGACTGTTACGCTGACCAACACCGGCACTGCAACGCTGCACATCTCCAGCGTCGCGGCCACTGGCGATTACACCATCGCCAGCAACACTTGCGTCTCTCAGGTGGCAGCAGGCGCCAACTGCGTTGTCGGCGTAACCTTCAGGCCCAACGCGAAGGGAACCCGCACGGGCAACCTGAGCTTTACCGACGATGCTCCGGGCAGCCCGCAAATCGTAGCCTTGACCGGCGTCGGTGTCTCAATCGTGCTGAACCCCACGGCCTTGAACTACGGGACCGTAACCGTCGGCCAGACCAGTTCGCCGCAGCCCATCACGGTGAGCAATGTGGGCCCGGCCACCGTCACCTTTAGCGGGTTCACGTTCAGCGGGACGGCCCCGCTCGACTACAACATCTCGGCCAACACCTGCGGTGCGACGATTGCTCCGGGCGCCAACTGCTCGGTCAGCATCGCTTTCAAGCCGACGGTGACTGGGAGACGGAACGCTAGGTTCAACGTGGGGAATAATGGTGGCGGAAGCATTGCAACCGCGACACTCACTGGCATCGGAGGTTAGGCGCCAGTTGCATCAACCCCCAGAACAGCAAGGGCGGGACTTCGGTCCCGCCTTTGTTTTGGTGCCGAGCATGATTGACAGCCTGGAGGTGAAACTGCTGAGCTTCGCTCCGCTGGGCGGACGATGGCGTCCGCCCCTACCGAGAACTGAGAACTGAAAACCGGGAACTAGACCGGCACCGGTAGGCTCTCTACGATCTCGCGGAGCACTTGCTCGGCCTGCTCGGATTTTTTCAGGGTGGAAGTGTAGAGCGAACTTACTACTACGCGGTGAGCGAAGACGGAGACGACCAGGGGCTTGAAATCTTCGGGCGTGCAGTAATCGCGGCCTTCGAGAAACGCCATAGCCTGGGCTGCGCGGTAGAGCATTTGCGAGCCTCGGGGAGAAACTCCGAGGGAGAGATACTCGGACTCGCGGGTCTTTGCGACGATGTTGAGCATGTAGGTGATGAGCGATTCATCCACGTGAACTTGGGCCACGGCTTGCTGAATTTCGACTACGTCGGCGGCGTTGAGTACGGGGCGCAGGTTGTCGAGTTGGGCGGCGCCGGCTTCGGAGCGCAGGATCTCGCGCTCGGCGTTGCCTTCGGGATATCCCATGCGAATTCGCATCAGGAAACGATCGAGTTGGGACTCGGGCAAAGGATAAGTGCCGTGGTGCTCGATGGGATTCTGCGTGGCGATGACTAGAAAAGGTTGCGGCAGCGCGTAGGAATGCGCGTCGATGGTGACTTGGCCCTCGTTCATGGCTTCGAGCAGGGCGGACTGCGTTTTCGGAGTGGTGCGGTTAATTTCGTCGGCTAGCAGAACGTTGGCAAAGACTGGCCCACGCTTGAATTCAAATTTTTGATCGATGGCGGAGTAGATCGAGATGCCCAGCACGTCGGAGGGCAACATGTCGCTGGTGAACTGGATGCGCTGGAAGGTGCAGTCGATGGCGCGGGCCAGGGCCTGGCCAAGCGTGGTCTTGCCGACGCCGGGGACGCCCTCGATCAGCAAATGGCCCTTGGCGAAAATGGAAACCAGGGCCAGGCGGAGGACGTCGTCTTTACCGCGGATGACGCGGCGCAGACTGTTCTCGAGTTCCGCGGCGCGGCGAGAGGTTGCTACCAGAGTTTCGGGAGCCATTGTTGCCGATTCTACTATGCGCTTGCCGGAGTTAGCGGTTACCAATGTCACAGGAAAGTTCTCAGTTCCCGGTTCTCAGTTCTCAGTAAGAACAAACCTGCTTACGCCGCGCGGCTTTTGATTGAGGCGATGAGTCCATTCAGGACTCTGCCTAGTTCGTCGGCTGTTGCCAGCAGTTCGTCCGCCTTGGCCGGTTGGATGTATTTCAGGTTTCTGGCGATGAGAAGCTGAGTCTCGATTTCAACCAGAGAGCCGCGTGCCTGACTCAGAAAGTGATGAAACTCCTTTTGCGAGAAACGAGCCTGCCCTTCCGCAATGTTACTTGGTACAGAAACGGAGGCTCGCCGCAATTGATTGGTAAGTCCGTATCGTTCCTCGCTCGGAAACCGCTGAGTCGAATCGTAGATTTCGGTGACGAATTTCATGGCTTTCTGCCACGCGATCAGATCACGATAAGAACGGCCCATAGTGCCTCCAAAGAAGCACATTGTGGAACTGTCATGGCAAAAAAACTGTGACCTGCAACCGAACAGACTGTTCGGTTTTACTGAGAACCGGGAACTTACTGGGTAAACTCCGCCGGCCTTCCCGTCAGCCGCTCGATTCGTTTCGCGGTCGGCGGATGGGTCGAGAACAGGTTGCCGAAACTAGCTCTGCCAAGGAACGGCGCGATGATGAAAAGATGCGCGGTGGATGGTGTCGCTACCAGCGGACGCTGGCGGGAATAGGCGTCGATTTTTGCCAGAGCGCTGGCGAGCGCGTAGGGATTGCCGGTCCAGTGGGCTCCGGTGTCGTCGGCGCCGTATTCGCGGGAGCGCGAAACGGCGAGCTGTATGAGCATGGCTGCGAATGGGGCGAGGAAGATCATGGCAATGGCTGCGATGCCACCACCACCGTCGCGATCTTCGCGGTTGCCTCGCATGCCGCCAAAGATCATGCCCCACTTCGCGATGGACGCGAGATAGGTGATAGCGCCGGCTAAGGTGGCGGCGATCGAACTGATGAGGATGTCGCGATTGCGGACGTGGCCAAGTTCATGGGCCAGCACGCCTTCGAGTTCGTCGTCGGTGAGCAGTCCGAGAATGCCTTGGGTTACGGCGACGGAGGCGTGGTTCGGATTGCGTCCGGTGGCGAAGGCGTTGGGCGAATCGCTCGGGATGAGGTAAACCTTGGGCATGGGCAGGCTGACTTTTTGAGCCAGGCGCTCGACGATGTTGAAAACGCGCGGCAGATCGTCGCGGCCGACGGGCTGGGCGCGGTAGGTGGCGAGCGCGATCTTATCGGAAAAGAAATAGGAAACGAAATTCATGAGGGCGGCGAAGGCAAGCGCCATCAGCATTCCGCGCTGGCCGCCGAAAGCACGGCCGGCCAGCATGAGCAGCAGCGTCATGACGGTGAGCAGGAGCGTGGTTTTGAATATATTGCTCATGGTGTTGCCTCAGTGTTGTTGGTTCGATCGATTAGATGCCGGACGCCGGCATTTGGGTTCTGGGGCGTAGCCGCTGGTGGAGGGACGGGCGTCCTCGCGCGTCCAAGCCGCTCACGGCTCGGCACCTTGCTAGTGGTCAAAGCAACTCTGGGCTATCCCTGCCGCTTCAGCGCCCGCTCCAGTGTTTGGTCGAGGGCGGCTCTGGCCTTTTCGTAGTCCGCGGGAGCGATCTTGCCTTGTTTTCGTTCCACCTCGAGTTGGAACATTTCTTCTTTGAGTACTTCGAGCAGCATCGATGATTTTGCCACCGGAGCGCTGGTTGCGGGCACCGTCGCGGTTGGCCCGGTTGGATGGAGGGCTGCACCGTAGCCGGCGGTGGCGGCAACAGGCCTGGCAGCGGAGGTCGCGGCGCCTGGTACAACGGGTGGCCGTTTCGTCACTATCCATCCGCCGATGGCGAGCAGCACGGCAAATCCGACGAGGATGGGCCAGCGGTATTGCTGCAGAGCATCGGGAGCGTCGATGGGGACGCCGAGTCCGCCGCCGGGGCGAGTGTCGCCTCGCTGCTGCTGATCCTGCTGTTGGGCCGCGCCCGAGGCGGTTTCTCCGGGCGACTCGGTGATCACTCCGTTGCCCTTAAGGGTGAAGGCGAGCGACTGGCCGGCCTTGGTCTGTTGCGCGACTTGCACGTTGGAGTCGCCCTGTCCGGGATTCTGAACCGGCTGGAAGCTGGCGGGATTCGCGGCCGTGAACTGCATTGTCTTGGGAAGAACGACGACCAGGTGCTCGGAGGCATAGAGCGGCTTGGGATCGATCTTGATCTCGCCGGGGTAGGGCAGGGTGAACTCCAGCTGAAACTGCGTTTCTCCGGGACGGAGCGGGAAGGCGATGGCGTAGCGGTTTTTCTCGGCCTGGGGCGCGGCTTCGGCGGCAATCGGCTTGCCGTTCGGGGCGCGGGCCTGTACTTGTTCAATCTTTGCGCCAGGAGGCAGGAAGAATTCGAAGTTGTGATCGTTCATCTGCGTCTTCGCTGGGGACGAGGTGTTATTGACGACGAACAGGCGCACGCCCTGCATAGTTCCGCTGTCAGCCTGGATGCGAATGACGTCGGCGGTCACGTTGAGGCCGGCGACTTTGGTGGCCACGTCATACACCTTGACGTCGACCGAGTTGGTGCCGGGAGGCGCCATCTGATGATAAGTAACTCCCTGATGGACGGCGCGGATGAGGTGGGGCCCGGGACCATCGGTGAGATTGAAGCTGAATTTTCCGCTGCTGTCGACCTTGGCGCTGGCGGCCACGTCCATGCCGTTGCTGAGGTTGATGAGAATGACTTCATCGCCGGCGGCGGGTTTGTTGGTGGTGCCGTTGGTGACGGTGCCGGAGAGGGTGGAATCCTGCGCGATGGCTGAGCCGAGGGTCAGCGCGAAGACCGCGGCTAGTAAGGCGGAATTTGCTAGTTTGGTCAAAAGAACTCCTTATTTCGTACCGATCTAATCCCAGCATGCATCAGTCCCCGAGGGTCTTGTCATCCACTCGCTGGCCGTACCATCGAGTTTCCTGTCGAGAACTTCTCTGGTCTTCACGCGAATACCGTCCTTATTGGCGAGATAGACATTCCGATACCTGCCCGTGAGCAGCGTGGCCGCCGAGCCGAACTGGAAGAGCTCTGAGCTGTTACGGCTCCCGGCCAGCAACTGACGAACATTAGAAAAAAGGCCACGCCCTTTGTCATGCAGGTCCTCGATCGGTGTTTGTAGCGGAGAGGAACATGAGAAGACTTTCGCATGTTGACACGCGTGGCTGCCTCACTGTGCGTGGAGTTCGTGGAGCATGTGCTGGCGTCGGACCTTGATTTTGCTCTCGTCCTTGCGGGCCCGTGCGAGATCGTAAGCAAGCTGCATCCGTAACCAGGTCTCGGGCGTGCTGCCAAAGGCCTTCGAGAGCCGAATTGCCATCTCGGGGCTGATACCCGACTTGCCATGAATGACGTTGTTGAGCGTTTGCCGGCTGACGCCGAGAACCTCCGCTCCCTCGGTTACGGACAAGCCCAAAGCCTCAAGGCACGCGGTTCGAATACTGCGTCCGGGGTGTGGTGGGTTCTTCATCGGCATGGTGTTGCACTCCTAATTATTCTTGCTCAATGGTAATCCGTCAGTTCAACGTCCAACGCATCCACACCCTCAAAGCGGAAAACAATGCGCCAATTGGCTCGCACGGTGACCGACCAAAAACCCTTCAGGGCGCCTTTCAGCGGGTGCAAGCGATAACCGGGAAGGTTCATGGCTTGCGGCGTTTCCGCTTCGTCCAGCCGGGCGAGAATGTCTTCAAGCGTCTCGACCATGTCGGGCCTTATTCCGCCGCGGTGGTCGCGCTCGTAAAGCCGTTTAAGGCCGCGATGCTTAAAACTCCTGATCATTAAGGGTACACTGTAAAGTGTCCATTGTCACTTGTCACATCTCGCTTCCTGGCAGACTTCCGCAACCTACGCGATCTGCCCGGCGGCCTGCTCCAATCGCGTGATCTCGGCCATGATGGCGGCCGCTTCGTCTTCGAGCGAGGCGCGCATGGATTGATAGTCCACGTCAGCCACCTTGCCGGCTTTGTATTCAAAATTCAGATCGCGCAGGTTTTCGTAGACCGCTTCCTTGCGCTCGCGGAGATAGCCGAGGCGCGTTTTTTCCTCTCCGGCGTAGACTTCGCCGGGAAAGAAGAAGACGTAATAAAGAGCGGCGGCGGTGACGATGGAGCAGACGAAGAGAATCATCGGCCGGTCTCCTTATCCCTAACGTCATTATCAGATCGCGGCTTTTCGCGGACAAGAGTGTCCGCGCTACACTGAATCGTCATAGGTCGGTCTCCTTGCGGGCCTTCTGGCGGAGTTCGTCGAGTTCGCTGCCTTGCGGGATGGCGATGCCATCGGCGAGAGCGGGTGCGGGCCGGTTCTTCCACGAGTGCACGACGTAAACGACGAAGGTGATGCCGAACGCCAACGCGACGAAGGGCATGATCCAAGCCACACGATTGAAGCCGGTGGCGGTGGGCGCGGCCATCACGGTCGGTCCGTATTCCTGCACGAAGCCTTGCAGAATGAGGTCGTCGTTATTATTGTCGCCTTTATCGAGCGCGGCCAGGAGTTGGTTGCGCATTTTGTCGGAGGACTGGCAGCCGACATGATTGCATTCGAGCAATACCTGGCTGCATCCGCAGGTGCACATCATGCGGTGGCCGAGGTCCTTGAAGCGCGCGGAATCGTCGCCGGCGCCCATGAAGAGGAAGACGGCGGCGGTGAGGATGAGGGCGTGGAGCATTCGGCGGACCGCTGGGGCTGAAGCCCGCAGGAATTTAATACGACCAACGCGGCCCTGAAGGGCCGCTCTTCCACGGCGATGTAAACGTTCACTGTGATGTCCGTGATTTCTTTCGCTGTATTTCATTTCAGTCCACTGCTCCCACCTGCGCCGGAGTCCGAGTGGGCACCGTAGCGGCCACTTGGACGGGCACGGCATTCGGCACGAGCGCGACGATGGTGCCGAAGACCATGATGATCAGGCCAATCCAAATCCAGGGTACCAGCGGGTTCACGTGTGCCTTAATGATGGGCCGTCCGGTGGTGTCGTTCTTGCCTTCATAGACCAGATAGAGGTCGCCGACCAGAAAAAAATCTTCGCGGAAGCTGGGGTAAATGCGGGGCAGTGTCTGCGGCTGTTGGCTGGCTTTATAGAAGCGGCGCTCGGGATACATGGTGGTAATCTGCTTGCCGCCGCGGAACACGTTGATGATCGCCCATTCGTTGCCATAGTTGGGATTGTCGTCCTGCGTGAAGGACTGGCAGACCAGAGTGTAGGGGCCGATGGAGATTTTGTCGCCGAAGCCCATTTCTTTTTCAACTTCTTTATTGAAAGGGGTCCCGAGGATGCCAATGACGACTAACGCGACGCCGAAGTGGACGATGTAGCCGCCGTAACGGCGAGTATTTCTGTGACAGAGGTGAGCCATGGCGGCGAACAGGTTTTGCCGGGTCTTGGCGGCGATGACGCGGCCTCCGCGGAGGAACTCGGAAATGACGGTAAAGATCACCAGTGCCGACAGAACCGCGGCCAACGAGGCGTAAAAATAAGAAGGATCTTCCCAGGGGCGGACGCCGAATACAATCATCATCACGCCAATGGAAACGGCGCCGATTGCGGGGAACAGGAAATTTCGTTTGAGGCTTTCGATGGAAGTCTTACGCCAGGCCAGCAGCGGTCCGACGGCGGTGAGCAACATCAGCAGCAAGGCTACCGGAACAATAACGCGGTTGAAAAAGGGCGGCCCGACGGTGACTTTGTGTCCCTGAACAAATTCAGAAATGATGGGGAAGAAAGTGCCCCACAGTATCGTGAAACAAACGGCCAATAAGAGGACATTGTTGAACAGGAAACTGGATTCGCGCGAAACCACCGCTTCCAGCTTGTGTTCGGTCTTGAGGTGCGACCGGTTTGCCACCAGGAAAAAGGTACAGACCGCGAGGGTCAACCCTATGAAAACCAGGAACCAGGTGCCGATGGAGGATTGCGCGAAAGCGTGCACCGAACTGATCACACCCGAACGCGTGAGGAAGGTTCCGAGCATCGAGAGCAGGAAGGTCGCGAAAATGAGCGCCATGTTCCAGACTTTCAGCATGCCGCGTTTTTCCTGCATCATGACGGAATGGAGAAACGCCGTGCCGGTGAGCCATGGCATGAGCGAGGCATTTTCGACGGGGTCCCATCCCCAGTAGCCGCCCCATCCGAGGACAGCGTAAGCCCAGTGGGCGCCGAGGAAAACGCCGACCGTGAGGAAGCACCAGGTCACCATGGTCCAGCGGCGCGTGATCTGAATCCATTTCTCGCCGGGGTATTTCATGATGAGCGCGCCCAGGGCGAAGGCGAAGGGAACGGTGAAGCCGACGTATCCGAGGTACAGCATGGGCGGATGGATGACCATCTCGGGATATTGCAGAAGAGGATTGAGTCCGCTGCCATCCTGGGGGAGCGAGCCCTGCATGATGGCAAAGGGGTGCGCCGCAAAATTTAGAATCAGCAGAAAGAAAACCTGCACCGAAGCGATCACCACCGAAGCGTACGCAAACAGGCGCTGATCGGTCTTGTAGCGCAAGCGGAGAACGAATCCGTAGCCGGCCAGGAGCAGCGACCAGAACAGCAGCGAGCCTTCCTGCCCGGACCACAGCACGGCAAACTTATAGGCGGCGGGCAAGTCGCGGTTACTGTGATGGAAGATGTAGGCGATGGAGAAGTCGTCGTTGAACGCGGACACTACAAGAACGATGCCAGCCAGCAGCACAGCGCCGAAAGTGGCGATACCGGCGCGGCGCGCGGTCTCACCGACGCGAGCCGAAACGGCATCCTTACCGAATAATGCCAAAAGGCCTGCCAGGAAAGAGTACGCACTCAGGCCGAGCGCCAGGAGGAGCGCAAAGCTTCCGATTTGAGACATCGCAGGGACCCCTCGGTATCTTTAACAGTATTTTTTCAGAGAAGCGCGTGGTATGCAATCCGGCGGACGCCGCGGAAGTGCAGTTTCGTACAGGAATCCAGAGATGCCGGTGGCGTGCCGGGCGCCGCTGGCAAGGCGCTGCTTAGCGTGGTTTCTCCAGCGGGTAGCCCCGTTCGCGCCAATCGCGGATTCCGCCGTCCATGGAGATGACATTGGTGTATCCCATTTTTTGCAGGTTATCGGCTGCCAGCGCGGAGCGGAAGCCGCCGCCACAATAAAGTACAAGTTCGGTGTGCAGGTCGGGATACTTGCCCTCAATGTCTCGCTCGATGATGCCCCTGCCCAGATGGACGGCTCGTGGCAGGTGATCGGAGTCGAATTCGCGGTCTTCGCGGACGTCGACCAGAACAAATTTCTCGCCGCGATCAAGCCGGGCTTTGACTTCGTCAACATTAGTTTCGCGGACGCGCTGCTTGGCGTCTTCGACAATCTTCAGAAAGCGCGGTGGATGCTGATGAGCCATGGCCGCTGGTCTCCCACTGGTTGGTCTTCTTGTTTACTCCCAAGAATGATAGCAGGCGGCCGGAGAATGTCTCCTGTTGCTCGATGCCGATCCCGTGGCGGGTGTGCGAAAGACCTCTGCTGCAGATAAAATCGAATGACGCTTTATATCAATCGCGATCCATGACGCTCATCATTCGCCAGTCTCGCATTCACTCCTACGGCTGCTACTCCACGCGGCCGATTCGCAAAAAGACGTTGATCGTGGAATACGTGGGCGAGTACCTGACCTACGAACAGGCCGACGATCTTTACGACGACTATCCGAACACGTATCTGTTCGGACTGGATGGCGGCAAACGCATTATTGACGGCTACGGGGTGGCCGCCTTCGTCAATCATTCCTGCAAACCGAACTGCGAGACCGATCAGATTCGGGGCAAGATGTGGATCATTGCGCTGCGCGATATTGAGGCTGGGGAAGAATTGACATACGACTACAACCTCTTCGATGGCGAGGATGATGCGCCCTGTTTATGCGGGACAGGGCGCTGCCGGGGAAGTCTGTATTCGGCGACGCACCTGCGCAAGCTCGCCAAAAAGCGCGCTAAGGCGGCGGCGGCGGTTTCGTAAAAGAGACGCAACATTTTCCGATGCTACAATTATTTTCATTCTGATCGCGCTCGCGACTCTGGAGTCATGTTTTGAACCGTGCTTCCGCCGGCTTGGAAACCATCATCGCCAAAGCTCTTCATCGCGCGCCGCCGGGCGAGAGCGCGCTGCTGGCCTGGCCGATCGTGTGTGGCAGTGCGGTGGCCGATCGGACTCGGGCCCTGAGTTTTTCCGACGGTATTCTGCGAGTGGAAGTTGCTGACGCGGGATGGCGGCGGGAACTGGCAAGCCTGGCACCGCGTTATTTGGCCTTGATCAACAAATACTCCGGGACTCCGGTGAAGCGGATTGAATTCGTGGTGAAGGCCGCCCCGTAGACTTATGAAAGTTACCGACCAAGACGTCGCCTACGTGGCCGATCTTGCCAACCTCGAGTTAACCGAGGAAGAGCGCGCTCACATGCTCCGCGATTTGAATTCCATTCTTGAATATGTCGAGCGACTCAGCGAGCTGGAGACCGACAAAGTTGCGCCTATGGCCCAGGTCTCCGACCGCTACGGCGTGGACGAATCGCGGCAGGGGAGCGACCGGTTCGCGTACGCCATCCGGGAGGACGTGAAGGACGGTCTGCGGGAATCGCTGGCGCATGACGCCGCCGTGAAAAATGCGCCGGACACGGACGGGACGTTTTTCGAGGTGCCGAAGGTGATTGAGAGATAGATGGTGTCCGCATTGACAATTGACGATGTCAGGAATGCGATCGAAGCGGGGCAGACGACGGCGGCCGCGCTGGCTCGCGAATTCTACAGGCGCATCCGGCAGGAAGATTCCGAGATTGGCGCGTTTCTGACGTTGTGCGAAGAGCGCGCGCTGGCGCAGGCTGGGCGCATCGACCAGATGGCCGCGGAGGGCAAGCCCTTGCCTCCGCTGGCGGGAGTTCCGGTTGCGATTAAAGACGTCATGGTGACGAGTGGCGTGCGTACCACCGCTGGTTCGAAAATTCTCGAGAATTTTATTCCGCCGTATGACTGCACGGCGGTGGCTCGCCTGGAAGCAGCGGGCGCGGTGATTTTGGGCAAGCTTAACTGCGATGAGTTTGCCATGGGCTCGTCCAATGAGAACTCGGCGTATCACGCCGTGCACAATCCGCGCGATAAGAGCCGCGTGCCGGGCGGCTCGTCGGGTGGATCGGCGGCAGCGGTTGCCGCGGAGCTGGCGGTGGCAACGCTTGGCTCCGATACGGGGGGATCGATTCGCCAGCCTGCGTCGTTCTGCGGCGTGGTCGGTCTGAAGCCGACCTATGGACGGGTGTCGCGCTATGGGCTGATTGCGTTTGCGTCATCGCTTGATCACGTCGGCCCGTTTGCGAAAACGGTGAAGGAAGTCGCGCTGGTGCTGCGCACGATTGCGGGCCGCGATCCCATGGATGCAACCTCCGCCGAGGTGCCCGTGCCCGACTATGTGGCGGAACTTGAGAAGCCGCTGAAAGGTTCGGGCGAAGCGTTGAAGATCGGCGTGGCCAAAGAATACTTCGGCTCGGGGCTCGACCCTGAAGTGCGGGCGGCGGTTGAGGCTGCGATTCAGAAGCTGGCTGAGTTAGGATGCGAGGTTGTGCCGGTAAGTTTGCCGCACACCGAGTATGCGATTCCCACGTATTACATCGTGGCCACGGCGGAAGCGTCGTCGAATCTGGCGCGCTATGACGGTGTGCGCTACGGCTTCCGGGCCAAGGCAAGCAATCTTTCTGAAATGTACCGCTTGAGCCGCGATGGCGGATTCGGCATGGAAGTGAAACGCCGCATCATGCTCGGCACGTACGCGCTGAGCGCTGGATACTACGACGCCTACTACCTGAAGGCACAGAAAGTGCGCACGCTGCTGACGCGCGACTTCGACGAGGCATTTAAGAAAGTGGATGTGATCGCCACACCAACCTGTCCAACGCCTGCGTTCCGGCTGGGCGAGAAGGTGAACGATCCGCTGGCGATGTATCTTGCCGATATCTACACGGTGACTGCGAACCTGGCGGGCATTCCCGGAATCTCAGTGCCGTGCGGGGAGAATCACGAGAAGCTGCCGATTGGGTTGCAGCTGTTTGCGCGGCACTTCGATGAGGCGACGCTGCTGCGGGTGGCGCATGCGTACGAGCAAGCGAGAAAGGCTGCGTAGAGACAGCTGGGCGTGCGCACCACCCCGGCTGTTCAAGAAACCTGCCTCGAGATATTCTTTTGCGTTACACTGCGAGCAAAACGGAATGTCACAAATTAATCTGCCCGAGCCTCTGGAGAAAGACGGCTTCAATCCCAAAGCGAGGATTCCATTCGGCGTCACCACCGCTCACATACACGCGGCAATGCAGGATTTCATCGACTTTGCGACCGCGGTTGACACGCAGCTTTACGCCAAGGAAATGGCCAGCCTGGAAAATACAATGATGCAAGCGAACTTCAGCAGCTTGGTTGGCGAAATCATGGGCGCGCGCATTCCCAAGCACTGCCCAACGGTGGTTAAGAACCTTTACCACAACGGGCACCCGGTATGACCGCGAAAGAATTGTCCGCGTTAGCAAGCAGAGGCCAGATCGAGGAAATCATCGGACAGCTTTTCTCAGGGGTCCCGTCCGCTTTCAACGACCGACCCACCGACTACCCGAAGTTCCTTGGTCAGATTGCGGGTGCATTGAAGTGTGATGTCGCAAATGTCGCCGTAGTGGGCAGTGGAAGATTTGGGTTCAGCCTCGCACCTCATAAGTTTGGCCGTCCGTTCAATGACCGCTCAGATATTGATGTCGTTATCGTTGACCCCAATTTCTTCGACTCGGCATGGCTGGAACTCATCCGTTACGATTTCAAATCCCTCACATTCGATCGTGACGTCTCACAATCGCTTTGGGATCATCACAGAAACCATGTATTCTGGGGCTATCTCGAACCCTACAATCTCAAGACGGCGCTTTCGGTGTACCGGAGGGTCTGGTTTCCGATGGTCGCCAGTTTAGGATTTTTCCGCGCTGCGGCAGGAAGACCCGTCAAGGCACGCGTGTACCGAACTTGGGAACATGCGAAGAGTTATCACAGGTTTGGCATTAGGCTAATTACGTCATCGAAGATGGGAGAGCGCTGATGAAATTCGACGTAACGTCTTACTCGTTGAGCTGGTTTAAAGATCGCTACAACGAGGAGACCCTCACTATCAAGCCGCCCTACCAGCGTCGACCTGTTTGGGGTTTGCGTCAGAAGGCGAAGCTGATCGAATCCGTTTTGCTAGAGCTGCCGATCCCAGAACTGTTCCTTGACGAAACCACCGACGATGAGGGCAAGACTCGATTTGCCATTATTGACGGTCAGCAGCGTACTCGAGCCGTGCTGCAGTTCTTGGGTCTGGATCGTGACCCACTGGAGCAGGAGTACAATGATTTCGAATTAGGCACCCTCGACAGTGATTCGCCTTACAAAGACAAAAACTTCAAAAACTTGAGCCCCGCCGAGCGTAAAACCTTCTTCAGCTACAAATTTAGTATACGGACACTATACAATCCGAGTGACCTGGAAGTGCGTGACACCTTCAAGCGGATCAACCAATATCTCACCAAGCTTAACGATCAAGAACTCCGCAACGCGACCTATTCGGGTCCATTTGTCCGTCTCGTTGAAGCATTAGCGGACAACAAGTTTTGGACAGAGCAGGGCGTGTTCAGGACCTCACATATAAGACGGATGAAAGATGTCCAATATGTCAGCGAATTAGTTATCGGTGTCGCTTCCGGTCCTCAGGGAGGATCTACCAGTGTCATAGACGACTATTACAGCAACTTCGAGGACTATAAAGACGAGATTCCCAATGAAGAGGACATTAAGGAGCGTTATGAGAGCGCGATCGAAACGATAAAGGCAATTTTTCCAGAGTTGAAAAAGGCGGGCAGATTTAAGAACCTAGCCGATTTCTACTCGCTGTTTGTGTCAATCGCCGCTTTGAACCGGGAGGGCATCGAATTTCCTAACAATGGAAAAGGCTTAACCAACCTCCGACAGGCTCTCGTGGGTTTTTCAGATGCGGTAGACAAACGGTTAAGTAACCCCAAGGCACAGATTAGTGACCCGGCAATACAATATGCGCGCGCCATCGAAAAGGGCGTTAACGACAAGAGCCGAAGGTCAGCACGACATAAAGCATTAGTCACCGTCTTGGAGAGGCACGGGGTTTAGACACATACACCAGCATCGACACTGACCCGTGACAGGTGCTTGATCGCGGTTGCTGCGAGTTCAAAGTAATTCTGACATTTCTCAACACCGATACAACTCACGCCCAATGCCTCTGCAGCCGCCACCGTGGAGCCGGAACCCATAAACGGGTCGAGCACGGTGCCTTTCCCCAGCGGCAGCACGGCAAAAACCAAGTCGCGCAACAGTGCTTGGGGTTTCAGACTTGGGTGCGCCGCAAGTTTGCGTTCCTCTCGTGGCGTGCGCCCCCCTTTCACTAAATCTGAAAACGGCAACCCTTCCGGCAGCCGTCGCAAGCCGCCCGTTTCAAATTGGCGCAGGCAATCGCTCACCTTCATGCCGGCGAGCAGCGGTTTGCGCAGTATGCCCCATGGCTCATAGCAGCCGCGCGGCAAGGAGCACACGTCCGGAAATTCCTCCTCCGCATTCTTTGGCCGGTCGCCGCCGCGCAGCGTCTGCACCACGCGGATTAGCTGCCCGCGAAATTCCAGGCCGCCAGCCACAAGCGCGCTGTAGACCATTTGGCACATGAAGGAATTGCAAGCGATGAAAACGTGACCGCCCGGCCTAAGCACATGCGTGGCAACCTTGGCCCATTCGGTGAAGAACCGGCAAACCTGTGCGCGCTCTTTGGCGTTCAGCGCCGTAAATCGGGGAAGCGGCTGGCGCACGGAGCCATCGAAAGACGGTGGGATGCGCCAGATGCCGCCATTGCCGTTGGCCCGCTTTTCAAGCTGGTCGAACTCATACTCCTTCAAGCCATAGGGCGGGTCGGTGACAATCCCGTGGATTGAATTCTCCGGGGTACGCCCCATCCACTCTAAGCAATCGGCGTGGACGATGAGGGATTCGCCAACGGTCTTGTGCGCGTAATTAAGGGCAAACTTTGCGAGCGGAGGCATCTCTATTTTGGCAAGTATAACCCACCATCGGCGAGACTATAGCGTAACCCTGCACACGAATGGACGCTGCCGGGTGTCCCGCTCAAGCTCCGCTTGAGCGGGGTGTTCGCCGATCCTCTTAACTTACAGCACCTTGTAATACCGCTCGCCCGCGCACGCTCTGCAAAGCACGCGCCCGTCGCGCAGAACTTCGCGGCGGAAGTTGATGCCTTCGCCGCATTCGGCGCAGACTATGCGGTCGCCTTTGTATCCGGGGAACTCTTCCGCCGGGAGATCGACCTTCACCCACTGCTTGGTAAATAAGTCGTCCTCCGGCATTTCGCGATAGGCCAGCATCTGCTGCTGGTTCTTGCTTTCGATTTCGGGGTGCATTGAGCGCGCCAGTGCCTTGGACGATTCTTTGGCGGCGATGCGGATGGCTTTGCCGGTGCTCACGTCCACGAAGGTCGCGGCCATTTTTCCCCAGTCGCGAAATTTCAGGGCGCGCTTTCCGAGACGGCATCCGGTGACCACGGCGATGGCGTCGGTGGCGCAGCGGTCGATTTCGACGAAGGTGACCAGACGCTTGCGATCTTTTCCGCGAGGATCGTCGATGCTCAGCTTCTCTAGCCCCAACATGGCCAGGCGCACGCCCAGTACCTGGCCCGCGCAAAGATGGCCGTGGGCTTGCTCGGCTTCGAGAAGGTAGTCGTCTAAGGACAGCATGGGATATTGTAATTTTGTAATTCTGTAAAGTTGGTAAAGTTTGTCATCCTGAGCGAAGCGAAGGACCTACGCATTCCTACGCTGCGAGCAAATGCGTAGGTCCTTCGCTTCGCTCAGGATGACATTTTTTGAACTGCCACCTGTTTGAACTGCCACCTGTTTGAACTGCCATCTGTTTGAACTGCCATCTGTTTGAACTGCCATCTGTTTGAACTGCCACCTGGGACTCTTCAGGTCGCCTGATTACACAATTACGAAATTTCCTTCATTTTCTTCGCCACCGCACTCCGTCTTTGGTGTTCTCCACGATGATGCCGGCAGCGGTCAGTTCGGCTCGCAGCGCGTCGGAGGCTTTGAAGTTTCGAGTTTTTCTCGCAGCTTCCATTTCGGCCAGCATCCGATTGACTTGTTCGTCGGCGAGTTGCGCGGAGCCGGCGACCTCCATCAATTCCGGGCTGATTTCTTTTTCCCGCCCTTCGGCGCGGGCCCAGTCGAGGATGGCTTTCATCTTGGGCTGGTCGTCGTCTTGCAGCACGCCGAATATCTCGTCGAACTTTTCGAGCGCACCGAGCAGCGGCTTCACGTCGTCCTGGCGAACCTCTGTCGCATCGAGGGCGGTGTTGGCTTTGCGCAACATGTCGAACATGGCGGCTTGCGCTTCGGCGGTGTTCAAGTCATCGTCGAGCGCGCTTTTTATCTGCGCGATGGTTTCGTCCGCCAGTTGCGCCATGGGCTGGGTCGCGCCAGCGAGGAACGGCGTGCTCGTCAGGCGGAAGCGGAAGTTGCGCAATTTTTCCACCGAACTTGCCGCGGACTTCAAGCCATCGAAAGTGAAGTTGAGCTGATTACGATAGGGCACCTGGGTCAGCAGCCAGCGGATCGATGACGGCTTGTGCCCGCGCAGCACAAGATCCCGGATGGTGAAAAAGTTCCCGAGACTTTTTGACATCTTCTGGCCCTCGACCAGCAGAAAGCGCGAATGAAACCAATAGCGCGCAAGCTGCTTTCCGCTAAGCGCTTCCGACTGCGCGATTTCATTTTCGTGATGCGGAAAAATCAGGTCTTCGCCGCCAGCGTGCAAATCAAAACTCGGCCCCAGTTGCTCCATCGACATCACCGAGCACTCGATGTGCCAACCCGGACGCCCCGGCCCAATCGAAGTGTTCCACGAGGCCTCGCCCGGCTTCGGAGCCTTCCAGAGCGCGAAGTCGCGGGCGCTGTCTTTTTCATATTCGTCCAGATCGACGCGCGCGCCGTCGGTCATGCCGGCAAAATCTTTTTTTGAAAGCTTGCCGTACTCGGGAAATTTCGCGATGCGGAAATAGTAAGAACCGTCGTCGGTGCGGTACGCGAAACCTTTCTTCACCAGTTCGGCAATGAAGCCGGCCATCGCATCGATGTGTTCGGTAGCGCGCACCAGAACCGGTGGCTCAATGCTCAAAGTAGCCGAATCTTCCAGAAAGGCCTGGGTAAACTTCGCAGTGTACTGCTGCACGGTCACGCCGTCACGCGCGGAGTTGCGGATGATCTTGTCGTCCACGTCGGTGATGTTCATGACGTAGCGGACGTCGTATCCGCTCTGACGCAGAAAGCGATAGAGAAGATCGACGGCGATAAATGTGCGGAAATTGCCGATGTGGCCGTAGTCATAGACGGTCGGCCCGCAGGCATACATGCGGACGCGGTTGCCATCGAGCGGATGGAAGTCTTCGATCTTCCCGGAAAGAGTGTTATAGAGACGCAGTGCCATGGATGAGTTCGCGAGCGCAGTATGAACTTTCATTCTAGGTGCGCGCTGGAAAAGGGGTCAAATGGGGTGCGGGGTAGCGATACAAACGGGAAAACTGCCACCCCTGCGCCTCTGGGCTGGCATCGGGTGCGCGGGAAGGCGTAATTTGCGCATGGTGGGAGAGTGAGCGGCACCCGGCGATTCCGATCAGGGCTAGCGACATGGGCCCGGCTTCGGAGGTGGATGAGTCTGTAGACGAAAGTCGCGAGACGGACAAATGAAAACCCTAGAACAAAATTCCGATTCCAGACAGCATGGGCAAAAGCGTAATGCCAAAAGTGTTTGCGCCGTAGAAGGTCCAGTACGAACCAACCACCTTCACCGGATTGGCGATGAGATATCCGCCAATACAAGTGATGAAGAAACCGAGCGGGAAGTGGCCAAGCCCGCCCGGCGTGCCACCCACATCGCTAAAGGAAGGGTTTTCCAGGTGGTTGAGGATGTCAGAGCGCTTGAGCGCTCGCGAGGAACGTCATCCGGTGCCCGTTCATTGCATCGCCATCAACTCACCAAAGGGTGTTCGCAGCAGGAAATATTCGTTGATCGGGCGATCGTCCGTAAGCGCAGGAGTAGCCGGCGAGAGTGCGATGATCTTATCGATGGACGTCTGGTAGGAAAGGACCCGATTCACCTGCTGTTCAGGGGTCGGCGCTGGCCCCCATTCCATCATGTCGGTCACCGCGCCGGGGAGCATCCGTGCCACCAGTTCCGCCGCGGTCCGAATGGGAATGGGACGTTCACTCGCCAGGAAATGCCAGCCCCACCCTTCGATGCCGCGAAACACGCGAACGTAAGGAAAGGAACTTTCGATCGCCCGCGCTACCGCGGCTTGCGTGGGATGGTCAGCCTCGGGCAGCCATTGCTGCAAGATTCCACCCGGCTCCAGTCGCTGCCTGGCAACGGTGTAGAACTCCTGCGAATAGAGCAGGCTCGAACCTGCCGTCTGCACCGGCGGAGGAGGGTCCACAATGATGGCGTCGTATTTGGCGGGCGAACGTTCGAGGAAGCGCCGGCCATCGTCGATGACCACATGCGCGAGCGGCGACGCCATTAACTGCGGTGCATCCGCGTGGAAATAGCTGAAGAGCTTCGGGACGCTGGGGACAAGCTCGACCGCCGTGCCGGAGATATTCCACGACACCACCGAACGGAACGTGGTTCCCATGCCGAAACAGATGATCAAGGCACTGTGGGGCGTGTGGTCGAGCGAGGCCAGCGTCAGGTGTGCCATCATTTTGGTGATGGGGGTCAGCTTGGTCATCCCCATCCCATTCACCAGCAGCCGCCGCTGCATGCCTTCTCCGTAGGCAACCACGGTTGCAGTCGAGTCGCGCCGGACCTTCCGGTCAGGGAACTGGGTCTCGAAATCCTTAGTTGCCAGCAGCACAACCAGCGCGAGCATCAGAATGCCGTAAGCCGAGGCGCGGCTGAAAGGCCGGAAGCCGGGTGCGCGCCGGATGGGAAAGGCCATGGCGAACCACGGCAGAGCAAGCAGAAGCACGGACCAGTGCTCGCCTACCAGAGGTAGCAGCAGGAATCCGCAAACCAGCGGACCCACGATGCAGCCCATCACGTTGACGGCATAGGCGCGACCCGCCCGGTCGGGATCGCCTCCCGACCACCGGTCCACCAGCATCGGAGTAAGGAATCCGATCATTCCCGCGAATGGCATGACGCCCAGGAAAACACGCGCCACCAGATGCAAAGGGACGCGAGCATCCGCGGTAAGCAGCGGCAGCATGCCGAGCAGTGCCAGCGATATCCAGGTAAGCCGGCTTTCCTGGGATCGGTTGCGGCTCCAGTAGCGGTAAATCTGCGATCCGGCAAAGGTGGCCAACAGGTAAGCCACCAGAATCATGCCAAAAGAATAGACCACCGGGCCGACCCAGGGGGTGAAGACCCGAATCCAGATCAACTCCATGCCCATGGTGGCCAGTCCGGTGGTGAACAGCAGGACCAGCGCACTTCTGTGGCTGCCGGTTGGGCCATAGGCAGTGCCGGAAGAGCTTGAGGTGCGCGGCTGAAGCGGACGAGATGCGAGGGTTACCACGAAGGCTGAAACGGCGATGGCGACATTCAGAACCGCCCCAATCCGCAGGGTCCTATGAAATCCGTAAGGCTCGATGAGGAGCAGCGGCAGGAACGAACCAAGCACCGCGCCCAGCACATTCGCAAGATAGAGAAAACTGAACGAGCGGCGATCGGCTTCTTGCTGGCGGCGGCGGATCGCGAACATGGCCACTGGAATGGTCGCGCCCATGCAAGCGCAAAACGGAACCATGGTCGCCGCCAACCACACTCCAGAGATCAAGTAGTAGGCTGCCGAAGACACGGCTGCGCGATCCGCAAGCCCCTCCAGCAGGCGATGCCCCCAAACCAGTTCCGCCGGAACCACCAGAGCCGACAACCCGATCAGGAGTTCAAGCACGGCGTACAGTCGCAGGGGATGGAATCGGATGCGGTCTCCATAGCGCCGCACCATCGCGCCCGCGAACCACGATCCCACCCCAAGTCCCGCCATGAACACGGAAAGGACGATCGAGGTCAGGGCCGTGGTCACGCCAAACTGCGCCATTGACAGGCGCAACCATATGAGTTCGTAGAGAACGCTACAAAATCCAGAGACAAAGAAAAACACAAAAAACCACGCCACTCTTTTACCTTTCCAAACCGGGCTTCGCGATTGGATGCAAGAATCGGAGCCAGTTACCGCCTCCGGATGCGCTCCTCGCCTCACGGCGAAGATAGCGGCATGATTCACGCAAACCCCAACCTCGGCGGGTGGCGCATATCTCCGGCGGGTAAGTATAACTCGCGATGCCCTGAGGTGTTGGTGGAGAAGAAAACGAAAAACGCCCCGCCTTGATCCCGCTGGCTAAGACTCGATAGCGGGGGGTGGCGGGGGCAGGCGCAATCGGTGCTGCACCAGAAATGCATAGTGTACGGCGGAGACGATGGTGAAAATAAACGTGGCGCGCAGGAAAGTGGTGCGCGCGATCCAGACCCAGCGTACAGGCTCGACGAGCAGCAGCAGCGCGAAGAAAATCGCGGCCACTTGGGCGAAGGTGTTGGCTTTGCCGAAAATGCTGGGACGAAAATCGCGCAGGCCGGCAATCATGAACAGCACGCCGCTGATCAGCAGGATGGAGATGTCGCGGCTGAACACCATGACCGTGAACTTCCAGGGAACCATCCGCTCGATGGAGAGCACCAGGAACATGGTGCTCATCAGCAGCTTGTCGGCGATGGGGTCGAGATACTGGCCGAGCAGGGTTTGCTGATGCAGGGTGCGGGCGAGGAGGCCGTCGAGGCCGTCGCTCAATCCGGCGAGAATGAACAGCGCCAGCGCCCATTTGAAATCGTGCTTGACCAGATTGATGACGATGAACGGCAGAAAAATCATCCGCAGCAGCGTGAGCTGGTTGGGCGCGGTCAGGATCTGCCGAAAGTTCACCGCTATTTCTCTCCTCCGGTTTTTTCTCCGGCATCTCTTCCAGAACTCGCAAGAAACTCGCTCACCAGCAGCGGGGCGGGATCCTGCCCGGTCTTTTCGGCGAAGCGCTGGGAGAGCGAGAGGAGGTTTCCCTCGGGAAGATCGAGTTCCATTCGCTCCACGCGGTGCATGGGAAAAAAGACGACGCCGGAGGTGAAGGGCTCGCCGCTCTTGATCTGCGAGGCCAGATCGTCGAAAGACGCAACATCAACACCGCGCAGGCTGAGACCTTCGCCTGCAAGATGGAGAATCGCGCCCCAGAATTTTTCGCGCGGGTTGGTCAACGTCGCGATCACGAGCGCGCCGGGACGGAAGGGGCTGACAGCTTGGGGGTCCTGATAAAAGCTAGTGCTGGGCACAATGTGATTGTCGTCTGTGGGAGATAGAAATTGCAAACGGGCGGGCGGGGTGGGAGCCGGCGGTGAGCTCTCAGCGATCACTCTCGTTCCGCGTGGCTTTCAGATCAATCCCTGCCTGTTCGGCTTTTTTATAAAGATTAAGATCGCTCCAATCCCAGTGCCCGCGCGGTGTTTGAGATGTGGTGGTGATTGCGTTTCAACTCCGCCAGGATGGTTTGTTTCTTGAAGGCGCGCACGCGATCGGCTAACGGGCCGGTACCGGCCGATACAGAATCGGGCGCGGTCACGGAAGCGGGCAGCGCCAGGGTTTAGGCAGTCACTTCATCGGAAGTTGCCCGGCCACGGATGTTCTTGCAGCGCGGCCATCGCGTCTCCGGTGAAGTGCATGGGCTTCCATCTGTTGGTGGCGCTGAGCTGCAGAACAAAGTGTTCGATCAGAGCCGGGATATCTTCGCGGCGTTTGCGCAACGGGGGCAGGCGCAGGGGGAAGACGAAGACGCGGTGAAATAAATTTTGCCGGAATTTGC
This sequence comes from Acidobacteriaceae bacterium, assembly GCA_025355505.1. Lineage (GTDB taxonomy): Bacteria > Acidobacteriota > Terriglobia > Terriglobales > Acidobacteriaceae > Acidiflorens. The sequence goes on from JANXZM010000077.1 coordinate 47,554, forward strand.
CGCTGCGTCCCCTTCTATTTGCCAATGCCGAACGGCAGACGACCAACGACGAGTCTGAAACTTAGTCCCCACTTCCGCATCCCATCCTGTGCTAAGGTCTGTTCTCTAGAAGGGCCACCATGATCACTAGACTCGAAGACAAGGACCTCAAACGGCAGAGTCGGCGTCAACTGCTCAAACTGGCGCCCGTTGCCGCGTTGGGTGTTTTTGCGTTTCCCAAAGTGAGCGACCGGCTGGTTGCGGCCGGGGTTCGTTTCAGCGACTGGGCGTCCGGCGGGCTATTTCGTCCACAGCACCTTGCCCAGATGTTTTCGGATTCCGACGTCGTCCCGTTCGCGAAATTTCCTTACAACGGTTACGACGTACTTGACCCCGAAATCGATCTGGAGAAGTGGACGCTGACGGTCGAGGGCGACGTGCAGCACCCGGGCGGATACACGCTGGAGCAGATCCAGGCGCTGCCGAAGATCAGCCAGAACACGCGGCATGTCTGCGTGGAAGGCTGGGACGTTGTGGGCTCGTTTGGCGGCTCGCGCATCTCGGACTTCCTCACGCTGGTGGGAGCGAACACCGGCGCGCGCTTTCTGGAAATCGAGTGCGCTGACGATTACTACGAGTCGATCGATATGGCTTCGGCGCAGCATTTGCAGTCACTGCTCTGTTACGAGATGTATGGGCAGCCGCTCGATCGCGGGCACGGCGCGCCGCTGCGCCTGCAGATGCCGACAAAGCTGGGATACAAGCAGGCCAAGTATCTGGACAGCATCCGCGTGACCAATGTTCTGAAGCCCGGCAAGACCGGCTACTGGGAAGACCAGGGCTATAGCTGGTTCGGAGGACTGTGATGGAGCGCGAGGAGAAAAACGAAGACAAGAAAGATGCAGCGGCGCCGCAGCCGGAACCACTGCCGATGGCAAAGTCCGGCGCGGTCGAAGGCCCGGAGGTGAAACCGGAGACGGTTGTCGCCGAGCCCGTGCCGACTCAGCCGCTGGCGAAAGCAGAAGAGCCGGCACTAGTCCGCGCCGCCTATGAACATCCTCTGCCGATCAGGATCACCCACTGGGTCCATGCCATCAGCTTGTTCGTGATGGTAACCAGCGGGCTGCGCATTTTCCGCGCGTTTCCCAGTTTTGGCCCGAAGATTCCAGAGAAGGTTCTGCTCGATATACCGAAGTCGCTCACGCTCGGCGGATGGCTTGGCGGGGCCTTGCAGTGGCATTTCACATTCATGTGGTTCTTTGCCGCGAGCGGCGTTCTTTATCTCGCGTATCAAGTCATCAGCGGCCACTACCGCACAGTGCTGTTCATGCCCCGCGACATTTCAGGCGTGTGGCCGATGGCGCGACACTATTTTTTCTTTGGTCCCAGGCCCCCGGCGATGGGGCAGTACAACCCGCTGCAAAAACTGGCTTACACGTCCACCGTCGGTTTCGGCGTGCTGTCGCTGCTCACTGGAATCGTCCTCTATAAACCCACCCAGTTTTCATGGCTGGCATTTCTATTCGGTGGTTTTCATCTGGCGCGCGTGTGGCATTTCGCTGCGATGTGCGGATTCCTTGCGTTTATTCCCGGCCACCTGATTATGGTTGTGCTGCACGGCTGGGCAAATTTCTTCGCAATGCTTTCAGGATGGAAACGCGAGCCTGAGTATCAGGAGTAACAGCATTCCTTGTTCGCTGAAACAGCGACGGGCGCCGTAGCGCCCGTCCCATGCCGCAATTTTACGGCGGAATTCTCCAGGGCAAGCCGTCCAGTACACCTTAGTGCTGCATAGCGTCGTCATGCTTCATTCCGTCTTTCTGCATGGCGTCTTTCTTTGCTTTCTTGGACTTCTTCTGTTGCTTGGATGAGTCTTTCGCCATATCGTCCTTCGTTATGTTGTCGCTGCTCTTCATTTGGTCGTGCTTCATTTCATCTTTTTTCATGTCGTCCTGCTTCATGGCATCGCCCGACTGCGCAAAGGCCATGGCGCCGAAAAGCATAACGGTGGACATCAGTTTTACAAACGTAGTTTTCATGAACTTACATCTCCTGTGTTTGAATTTGTCCGTGGGATTGTCGCCCTGATTTCGCAGGGCCAGACATGAGATGCGGCGAGCGGGGGGAAGTTACAGGCCTCTTGCAGCCGGAACCCGATAAGACAGAAAAAAGCCGCCATCAGATTTGCGCTGATGGCGGCGATCAAAGGAGCACGAGGAAAACTTGATTTGCGAAAACGTGAATAACCAAACTCGAGTTAGCCGCGAAGCAGCTTGCGCCGCATCATTCCTGCAATCCCGATCAGGCCCGTCGAGAGCAGCATCAGGCTACCCGGTTCCGGGGTAGTCAGCCCTGCTCCTCGATAGCCGATGAATTCCTGCGGTCCGTGGCCCGGGCTTCCGCCGACAGGCGTGTACAGCACCAGCCCTTTAAACTCGCTCGACGGAGCGTGCTGTGCCAGCAACAAAGCGTTCTTGTCGAGAACCAGGACCGCAGCGTTTGTCGTGATGCCTTTGGTGAACAGGTTCCAAACCGCAAAGTTGCCGATGGTGGCGCTAATCGTCCCATTCATCACACCCATGAAAATAATGCCCGCCGCTTTGTAGTCCCTGCTGTCGTTGCCGAACATGCCTTTGCCGGAAAGCAGCCCGCTGACGCGAGCATTCCAGTTTTCGCCCATCGAAATATGGTTGTTGAACGCGTCACACATCATGGGCGTGGCCTTCCCACCATTGATCGAAAAATAGTAGGGATAAGTGTAGTAACCACCGTAGGCGTTGGTGCCCGGGTGAAGAAACGTCATATTGACAGTGGCGGAATTGGCCGAGGCCAGCGTCGAGAGGGACAGGGCTACAACCAGCGACAGGAGAAAGCGGCGACTAAGCACGTATAGGTTCTCCAAAAACAAATTCGGATTCGATTACTCTCGTTCTGGGCGAACTTTTCTACTGAGAGGGACGCTACATAGAAGTGCAACCACGATGCCAATAAGCGCGGAAGTCTATGCTCGCCGATGCAAGCACTTGCAGATTGCGGAGATGGGAAAGTGAAAAGAGTTGCAGATGTCTCGTCGCTGCGTGGAAGTCAATCGGAGTTGGTAACGATGTTCAGTAACTTCTGGTAACCGTAAGGAAGTAACCATGGCGATGTAGATGCCAGAGATGGTTCCGACCGGGGCGCGCAATGCGTCAGGCCGTCAGCAGTTGCCACCCCAAGGCAATTCCGTTCGAGATATGATCCCGCGTGGAGCCTTGGCCGACGTGCATGGCCAACATTCCGGCAAAAGAGCGGGGGCTCGACTGGAAAACCTGCATGGTGCGCTGCCGCAGATGGGTGTGTTTGGCCATAAACAGCATCATGTGGGCCATCAGGGCGGGACGACGGATCAGCGCGCGATGAGCGTTTTGATAGCGACCGAGGTCACCGCTCGCCAGGCAATCGCCTAGTAGCGTGGCTTGCCGAAAGGCCAGGCAAAGACCTTCCCCGGTGATGGCGTCCACTCCGCCCGAGGCGTCGCCTACCAACACCGCGCGGTTACGATACACGCGCCGCAGTCTTCGGGTGACGGTGATCGCGCCGCGTTCGCTGGAAGCGTGTTCCGCATTTTTGAGGCGCGTGCAAAGTTCCGGGAATTCCGCGAGCCCGTCTTCCAGCCGCAACTTTGGGCCAGACGAGATCAGCGCCACACAAACTTCTTCGCGGCTGACGGGCGTGACGTAAACCTGACTATGACGGCCCCAGTGTAGTTCCATGAATCCGGTCCAGGGCGCGACGCGATAATGGCTCCGGAACGCGAAGCGCAGATTTTTTTTCTGAGGCGTATCCAACTCGTGTTGGTCCAGCTTGGCCCAGCTACGGACGCGGGAACTGGTTCCGTCGGCGCCCACCACCCAGCGCGCACGCACCAATTTTCCCGCGACCAGCACGCCTTCTGGATGAAGCCCGGTGACCGCTGCCTGCCACAACATGTGAACACCGCGGGCCTCCGCATGATCCGCCATGACGCGATGCAGATGGATACGCCGGATTCCGTACGCGGTTCCACGGGGAAACGCGGCTTCGGCTTTTACGCCGTCGCTCACAAAACGAATGCCGCGGAAAGGATACGCCTGGCCCTCGGGAATGGTGATGCCGAGCTGGTGCAGAGCCTCCACTCCGTCCGGCATCAGTCCTTCGCCGCAGGGTTTGTCGATGGGCGGAACCGCGCCATCCGCCAGCACCACGCTCAAACCGTGGCGGCGCGCCGCGATGGCCGTCGCCAGACCGGCAGGTCCGCCGCCGACTACGAATACATCCCACGGATTTGGAAAACGGGCAACCATAAATTCTTTATCAACGAACTTCTTGCTTTCGATCGTTCAGCGACCCTCTTACCATTCCAGTAACACGAATTCCGAGCAGAAGCCCGGGCCCATGGCGGCCAGCAAACCCAGCGTGCCGGGTTCGGGGCGGCGATTTTTCATAACTTCTTCGAGCACGACCAGGACGGAGGCGGAGGACAAATTGCCAGTCCGGCGCAAGCATTGCCAGGAAACGTCGAGTTCACCATTCTTCAATCCGAGCGCATCGGCGGTTGCTTCCAGGATCTTCGGCCCGCCGGTGTGCAGCACCCAGCTGCCGATGTCAGCGCGAGTCAATCCGCGCTCGGCAAGAAAATCGTCGAGATCGAGCGCGAGGTTTTTTCGAACCAGGTTCGGAATTTCGCGAGAGAGAACAATGCGAAAGCCCTTTTCCGATACGTCCCAGCCCATCATCTCTTCGGTGTTGGGATAGAACACGGAGCGGGTTGCGAGGATGCGGGGGCCGGAAAGTCCGCAATCCGCGCCAGCCACGATCACCGCGGCCGCGCCGTCTCCGAATAGCCCCGCTGAAATCATGTTAGCCATGGAGACATCCTCGCGCTGCAGCGTGAGCGAGCAAAGTTCGACCGAGAGCACCACCGCGACCTGATCCGGATACGCGCGCACATAATCTGCCGCGCGCGAAATGGCCGCCGCGCCTGCCACACAGCCGAGTCCAAAAATTGGAACGCGGCGAATGTTTCGGCACAAGCCCATCTGGTTGATCAGCAGCGCGTCAATCGATGGACTGCAAATACCAGTCACCGAAACAAAAAAGAACGCGCCCAGATTTTGGCCATTCAAACCCGCGTCCGCCAACGCGCCGGTAACCGCCTTCTCACCCAACTCCTTGGCCGTGCGAATCCAGTGATGGTTGGCCTCGCCCCAGGTTCTCATCTTCAGGTATTCTTCTTTGGGCAGGGAGAGGAATCGTCCGTCGACGCCGACGTGACGATGCAGACGCCGCAGCACGTGCGGGTTTTTGATCTGATCGCCCCAGTATTCCTGCAGGGCCTCCAGCAACATCTCCTGGGAGTAGTAATGCTGTGGAAACGCGCTCGCTGCGCTAACAATTCGCATGTTTGTTCCGTCTCGGAAAACCTGGGCCAATCTCGCCAGGCTACCCAAAATTGTATGCCGATTAGAAGAAATTAGATGCGGATGGTAATGTTAAATTTGTAAAGATTTAGTAAAGAACATAAGGATGAACCAGTGAAATTCGTCGTCGGGCTACTCTTCGGTCTCCTCGTCGTGCCCTTCGGGGCTTATCTGTATTTCACCGGCGGCAGCGCTCCCGTTGCCACCACCGACTCGGACATGCCCTTCGAAACATTCTTCGCGAAGAAGGCTTTGCATGCGCGTATCGCCAAAGACATGCCGAAGAATATCCCAATTCAACCGAACGAAGCCAACTACGTGGCCGGTGCCGAGCTTTACAAGCAGCATTGCGCCGTTTGCCATGGCTTGCCGCTGACGCCGAAGACGGCGATTGCGGTGGGGATGTACCCGAAGCCGCCGCTGCTGTTGGAGGGCAAAGGCGTGACCGACGACGAGGCGGGCGAAAGCTACTGGAAGATTTTCAACGGCATTCGCCTGACCGGCATGCCCGGCTTCAGCAAGTCGCTTTCTGAAACTCAGATGTGGCAATTGGCGCTGCTGTTAGCCAACGCCGACAAACTGCCTCCGTCGGCAAAGGTGGCGCTGGTGGCGCCTGCGCCCGCGGCAAGCACGCCATCCGCGACGAGCGCACCGGTCTTTCCGAGTTCGGTGCCGAGCCCGGTGCCGCCGCCAAAATAAGCCGGACCCGGAATTCAAGAACTGCGTCGTCCGGCAAGCGAAGCCAGTGAGCGCTAACTCCCAAGCCCCCTCTCGCGCTATCGTGTAGGCATGGCGTTTGGCCGTCCCAGAAAACTTTACACCGAAGCGGAGCTTTACGACTACGCCGTAGGTGCGCTGGGGCGCCGCATGCGCTCGGTCGCGGAACTGAAGCGCCTGCTGCGGAACCGCGTGGAAGCCGATACGGAGATCGGTAAGACGCTGGTGGAACTGATTGTCGTCCGCCTGAAAGACCAGGGCTATTTGAACGACGCCAAGTACGCGGCGGCTTTTTCGTCCTATCGCCGCGACAACGAGAAGTTCGGGCGCATCCGCGTCGTCAATGACCTGAAGGCGAAGGGTGTGCACGGCGAGGTCATCGAGAAAGCGGTGTCTTCCGTCTATGACGACGTGAAGGAAGAAAGTCTGGCTCGCGACTATCTACGCCGCAAGCGCCTGCAGAAACCCAAGGATCAGAAACAGGCGGCGCGCATCTTCCGCCGGCTGATGCGCGCAGGATTCGGATCGAAAACCATCTTCACCATTCTGAAAAAATGGGATGTGGACGAAGAAACTCTCACCGAACTGGAGAGCGAGACCTCCGAGGCATCCCACTGAAATTAGGACTTAATCAAGTTCTACACTGGTTGCGCGCATCCTTCATATCTGATAAAACTCTGCAACTGAAGAACTCTTTAATCCCTTTGGAGGAACTATGAAAACGAAGTTCTCTTTAATGATTGCAACCGCGCTACTGGCTCTGACTGCGTTCTCGTATGGTCAAGCCGGAACCGACGTGAAGAACGCGGCCGAAGATACCGGCAAAGCAACCAAGAAAGCCGCGGTGAAGACGGGCCACGCCACCAAGAAAGCAGCCGTGAAGACTGGCGAGGCCACTGAAAAGGTTGCCGACAAAACCGAAGATGCCACGGAGGCAGCCGCGAAGAAGACGGGGCACGCCACCAAAAAAGCAGCCGTGAAGACCGGCGAAGCCACGGAAAAGGCCGCCGACAAAACCGGCGACGCCACTGCGACCGCTGCCAAGAAAACCGGGCACGGTGTGAAAAAAGGCGCCAAGGCGGTTGGCCACGGCGTGAAGAAGGGCGCCGAGAAAACCGAAGACGTAGTGAAGTAGTAGTTGCATCGGTTCGTGGAGGGACGGGCGTCCTCGCCCGTCCTGTTCGCGCCGCTCGTGAAGCCGCGAGTGGATGCGTCATTTCTTCCTTCAGACCTGCTGGCTGGCTTTCCGCCGATCCCGCCCACCAAGCGAAGCCGATTATTGTTTATCGTTTAGAATTTAATCAGCCATGCCCACAGGCAACGAAATCCGCCGCAAGTTCCTGGACTTCTTCATTCAAAAAGGACACCGCGAGGTGCACTCCTCGTCGCTCGTCCCGGCAAACGACCCGACGCTGCTCTTTACCAACGCCGGCATGAACCAGTTCAAGGACGTCTTCCTCGGCCTCGAAAAGCGCGACTACGCGCGGGCGACGACGTCGCAGAAATGCGTGCGCGCGGGCGGCAAGCACAACGATCTGGAAAACGTAGGCTTCACCAATCGCCACCACACGTTTTTTGAGATGCTGGGGAATTTTTCGTTTGGCGACTACTTCAAGAAAGATGCCATCGCCTACGCGTGGGAGCTGATTACTTCGGCGGAGTGGTTTGGGATTGATAAGAAGAAACTTTACGTCACGATCTTTGAAGGTGTCGGTCCCGAAGGCGGGTTGATCCCTCTCGATGGCGAAGCACGGGAAGCGTGGATCAGCGTTGGCGTACCGCAAGAGCGCATCTTCCCGATGGGGATGAAAGATAATTTCTGGCAGATGGGCGACACCGGGCCATGCGGGCCGTGCAGCGAGATTCACTACGACATGGGCGTTGTGGCGAGCGATCATGGGCATACGGACTGCACTTTCGGCTGCGATTGCGGACGCTATGTTGAACTCTGGAATCTGGTGTTCATGCAATTCGACCGTGATGCCAGCGGCAAGCTGAATCCATTGCCCAAACCGTCGATTGATACAGGCGCAGGACTTGAGCGGCTGGCGTCCGTGCTGCAAGGGGTGATCTCGAATTACGAAACGGATTTATTCGCGCCGCTGATCGCAGCTGCCAGGGGCTTTGGCAACCTCACGGAAAAGGGAGTACAGTCTTTCAACAAACAGCCATCGCTGCGGATCATCGCGGATCATTCCCGCGCCGCCACTTTTCTGATTAGCGACGGGGTAATGCCCGCTAACGAAGGTAGAGGTTATGTCCTGCGCAAAATTATTCGCCGTGCGGCTCGACATGCACGCCAATTAGGAACTGGTGATCCTAACTTTTTGCACAAAATGGTCTACGTCATTCGTGATCACATGAAGGAGGCCTACCCTGAAATCGAGTCGCAAGCCGACCGTGTATCTGCTGTTGTTTTGGCGGAAGAAAGGAGATTCTCCCATATCCTGACCCGCGGCCTTGACGAACTGGATAAGTACATCGATCAGGAAAGATTTTCGATTCAGAAGAACGAGGATCCAGCGGGAATCAAGAATTTCAAGCTGGTTATTCCGGGCGACGTCGCCTTCAAGTTCTACGACACCTTTGGATTGCCCCTGGACTTTGTGCAAGACGCGGCCAGAGACTCTCTGGTCGAGGTCGATGTAGATGGTTTTCATCGCGCCATGGCCGAGCAGCGCGAGCGTGCTCGCGCCTCCTGGAAAGGCGGTGCAAGGCAAACTGCAGATCCCGAATATCAGAAACTCCCAGTTTCAAGGTTCGAGGGCTATCAGCAGACGCGTTCTTCAAACTGTCTGGTGCTAGGAATTTTCAAGCCGAACTCTCCTGTGACTTGCGAACTGCAACCGGGCGAGGAGGGGGAAGTTATTCTCGACCACACACCCTTTTACGCCGAATCTGGCGGGCAGGTTGGCGATCGCGGATGGCTCTACTCCGACGATCACAATACGGTTGTTGCCGAAGTTACGGGATGCTACTACCCGGTGCAGGGCGTTCGCGCGCATCAGGTCAGAGCCAAGCAGGCAATTCGCGTTGGGCAGAAAGTGGATGCCGTTGTCGACGCCGCGATTCGCGAGGCCACCATGCGCAATCACACGGCTACGCATCTACTGCAGGCTGGGCTGCGCGAGGTTTTGGGTAAGCATGTGAAGCAGGCGGGATCGCTGGTCGATCCCAATCATCTGCGCTTTGATTTCTCGCACTTCACCGGAGTTGCCGAAGAAGAGCTGCAAGACATCGAAGACATCATCAACAAAGAAGTCCTGCGCAACGAGCGGGTCGAGATCATTGAGAACGTTCCGATTGATGTCGCGGTCAACGAATATCACGCGATGGCGCTGTTTGGCGAGAAATACGGCGACAAGGTGCGGGTCATCAAGATCGGCGATTTTTCGACGGAACTGTGCGGCGGCACGCACACTGGCGCTACGGGCGAGATTGGGCTGATCAAGATTTTGAAAGAGGGAAGCGTTTCATCGGGCGTGCGGCGCATCGAGGCCGTGACCGGCGAAGGCTCGCTGCGCCACTTCCGCAAAGATTACGAACTGGAAGGCGTGGTGGCAAGCTTTGTTGGGCCCACCCTTTCGCAAAAAACGCGAAAGGATGGGGCACCCTCGACGGGAGAAGATCCGGCGTCTCCCGCCGAGGCGCTGCGCGCGGAACTGGAAAAGCGCGATTCGGAAATCAAGCGGCTCACACGCGAACTTGACCAGGCGCGGATGAAGTCGGCTTCGTCTTCGGCTGCTTCGGCGGCCGACAAAGTAAAAGAAGTTCGCGGCGTCAAAGTCCTCGCGCATCGCGTGGATAATCTCGAACGCGCGCAGTTGCGGACGCTGGTCGATCAGCTGCGCGACAAACTTGGCTCGGGCGTGGTGGTGGTCGGATCGGTTGCGGATGGAAACGTTTCGCTGATTGCGGGCGTCACCAAGGATTTGACCAGCCGCATCCAGGCGGGCAAAGTGGTGGGTGCGGTGGCCGAGAAAGTTGGGGGCAAAGGCGGCGGGCGTCCGGATTTGGCCGAAGCGGGCGGTAAGGATGCAGCGGCGCTGGACTCGGCGCTGGCCGCAGTGTACAAGATCGTGGAGTCGCTGTTAGGGTAACCCTGTGAGGTGGGCGTTTCTGCCCGCCTGCCGAGTTTTGCGCGGTCCCCGGACGAGGGCGTCCGGGGGTACGTGTTCAGGGTACGCTTCAAGTGCGCTTATGGATGAACCCATACGATTCATCGAGCACAAGGGCAAGCAGATTTTGCTGCTGGACCTTTCGCACGCCAATGCACACGAGATGCTGCTTCTGATCGAGGAGGTGCGGGTCACGGTGGCGCAGCACACTCGCTAGTCTTTGGTCACCCTGGCCGACTTCACCGGCTCCACAGTGGATCACACAGTTGCCACCAAGATTAAAGAAGTGCTGACGCTCGACCGGCCGTTTGTGAAGAAAACGGCTTGGGTTGGCAGTGAAAGTATCCCGCACGCCTTGATGGAAAGCTTCCACACTTTTTCCCAGCGCGAGATTGTGACGTTCAAGACGCGGGAAGAGGCGCTGGACTGGCTGGTGGGAGAGTAGTCCCCGGTTTCCGGTTCTCAGTGAACCAAATCTATATACATAGCTATCTCAAATGGCTATAATGGAAACATGCAAGTCAGCGTAGCCGATGCCAAGAACAAGCTGCCGGAATTGATTAAGGCGGTCGAGGATGGACAGCCGGTGACCATCTGCCGCCGGGGTGTGCCCGTGGTGGACATTGTGCGCACGGAAAAGCCGACTCGTAAGAAGCGGGCGCTGGGGACACTGAAGGGAAAAATCCAGGTGCTCGATCCGGACTGGTGGAAGCCGACGACCGGGGATGAGGTGGAAGATTTCCTGGCAGGACGCGGGTAAGGTGCGCCTGCTTCTCGACACCGCAATTCTGATTTATGCGGTCGAGGCCCCGGAGCGGCTCAGCAAACGCGCGGCCGCCGCTTTGGAGAACCGGGAAAACGTCCTCGAGTTAAGCGTAATTTCCATAACAGAAATCGCAATCAAAACATCTTTGGGTAAGCTGAGGGTCACAACCGCAATGGCGCGTCAGGCGGTTCAGGACCTGGATATTCGGATATTGCCGTACACCGGCGAGCATGCCTTGCGATTATTCGAACTGCCACTTCATCACGGCGATCCCTTTGATCGCCAGATCATCGCTCAGGCATTGTCCGAGAAGATTCCAGTGGTGACGCCTGACGAGAAATTCAGGTTGTATAGCGGAGTCAAAATCATCTGGTGATGGGCTTTGACAGTTCTCACTTCTTGGCGATTCGATTTAATGTGGTTTAGGTTGCCGGGTGTTTCTGAGAACTGAGAGCCGGGAACCAAGACCTTTCCTTCAGCTTCTCCACTTAAGCGTCACCGGCCCGCTCATCGGATGCCGGAAATCGCCGCCGTTCTTCTTCATTTCCAGCATGGCGTTCTTCAAACCGAAATACCACTTGGCGGGGCGGTCGGCGTCGTCGATCAGCATTAGGTGCGGGTTATGTTTCAGGCCCTCGGATTGGAGTTCCATGGTGCGGCGATCCTGCTCCACGAATTTTGCGAAGACGAATTTCAGCAGCTCGGGGCCGAAGGGGATCCAGCGGAACAGGTTCCAGGCGGCCACTACGTCGATGCGGCACTGGTTGCGCGTGATGGGAGTGACGGTGGTCAGGCTTGAAAACCAGTATTTGCCGGCGCGAATGATTTCCGAGCGCAGGTTGGGCAGGACGAAATCGATGGTCGTGGTGATCGAATCGGCGTCGGCGTAAAGGCGCAGAAGCTTGTAGGGAGCGCTGTTGGAGCTGGGCGTGTGCGCGCTCATGCGAAACCCGCAGGGGATGGGTTCGAAGTTCTTGTGCTTCTCGTGAATCGACTTTTGCGTGCGCCACCACCATGCCTGGTGGACGAAGGGGCCGTGCGCGGGATCCATCAGGCCGATGATGCCGTGGTCGACGGAGCAGGGCAGATCGGCGGTGAGATAGGCGAGTTTGTAATGCTCGCTGAATTTTGGAATCTCGGGGACGGGAGTGGGCGCGGGCGCGGGCTTCGAGAATCCGGCGCCGGCGGGACCGGGATCGGGAATGAAGACCCAGATGAAATCGTCGCGCTCTTCGCAGGGATAGCTGCCGGCGTAGATGCGGTCGATTCTCAACGTTTGATCGGGGACAAGCGACGGGATCAACTTGCACTGGCCGGAGTGGGCGTCAAATTTCCAGCCGTGGTAGGAGCATTCGATTTGTCCGCCGTCGAAGTGTCCGCAGGAAAGCGGCATGCCGCGATGAGGGCAGGCGTCGCGCAGGGCAAAGGCTTGGCCTTGGCGGTCGCGTCCGATGACTAGCGGCTGTTCCAGCAGCGTGGTTTTGGCTAGTTGTCCGCGACGGAGTTGATTTGCCGGGAGCGCACGGTACCAGAAGCCGAAGAGCATGAGCGCATCGGGCGTCTGGGACTGGAGTTGGAAGTCGTCAGGCATTGGAGAGGTGAGGATACCGCAGCGGCTGCAAAATCTGAAACCTTGAACCGGTGAGACGCGGAGAACGCCGCGAAAAGCTAAACCTTGAACCACGGGGGACACCGGGGAGCACAGGGGAAATCAAGATCTTGAAACTTTAAGAACTTCAAGAAACTATGCCCGCTGCCCGGGGCGTAGCCGCGCTCTTAACTGGATGTAGGTTTCGCGGGCCACGCCGGGCAGTTCGATGTGGGTGAGGAAAAGCTTGCGCAAAGCGGCGGTGGTGAGGCGGCCTTCCAGGTAGGCGTCGTAGAGATCGTTGCCGGCGAGATATCCGAGTTGCTCGGCGGCGTATTCGTACTTGCGGCCGGTGAAGGCTGGAGCTTGCGCGAAGGATTCGGACGGCTGGCGCTGAGAGCGCTGGTTGCCGCGAAAATCGTGTTCGCGGTGCTGGGTCAGATAGTCGAGAGCTTCGACGGCGTCGGCGAAAGGAAGCGATGTCTGCTGTTCGAGGTCTTCACGCGTCACGTCGAACAAGTCCGCTATATCGGCATCGCGGAGAGCGGGGCGCGCGGGGTGTAAGATGCGCGATCCGAAAAAGGCGAGTGCGTGCTCGAAGACGGTCATGTAAAACGCGTCGTTTTTGTCCAGCGACTGAGCGACTGGCGCGGTGTGCTGTGCTAAAGCCTTGCCGTTCGAAAGATTCGGCAGTCCGCGACAAGCCTGATGAAGAAAGCGCGTGGCGTCCTCGGCGGAGGAGGTCATGCGGAACTGGCGCACGTACACGGCATTGATCGGGGTGAGGTAAACGCTGCCGCGCTCGCGGACCTGGCGAAGCAACGATCGCCGGTGTTCGGCAGTGAATCCTTTGCGGGATAACAGGCGGCGCAGGAGCGCGTCAGAGCTGCGCGAATAGACTTCGGGCATGAGGTCGACCAAAAGCATGGGCTGCGTCGTGTTGTGCGGGGAGTACTGGTTGATGCCGAGAAAACGCACCATGCCGTCGATCAGGTTGTAGAGGGTGGGGCCGAGGTCGGGTGCGCCGTGGTCATTATCACTATCACTATCACTGCGTCCCCAGCGGTCGAGGCAAAGGCGGTAGTGTGCGCATTTTTCGAGCGGCGTGGCGTTGAAGACGCAGAGAACATTTTCGCGGACTTCGACGGCTTCGACCTGATCGTGGGCTTCTCCGGCGGCGCGCCAGTAGAGGGCGTCGACGTTTTGCAGAACGGTAAGCATGGGTTCCGCGGGGAGCCGCTGCTGGAGCAGAGCCGGCAAATGCTGGGGCGCGAGATGCGACTCGCCGAACAGAACAAGGACCAGCGCGTCGGAATGGCGGCGGCGGATTTCGGCAATCTTGCCGGCGGCGTGGCGGTCGCGGGCCCCGATTTTGCGCAGATCTTCGCGAGGCATGCAATCCAGGCCGTAGATGGAAGCGCCGTGGTCGCGGGCGGCGGAGAGTAGTTCGTAAAATGGGAGCCAGTCGTATCCCCAGTCGAGTTCAAACCGTATGCGCTGGCGCAGTTCGTCTTCGTCAATCTCGCCGCGGAACCATTCGTCGAGAATGTGCTGGTCGCGAGAAAAAATAGTTTCCACTCCCAGCACGACGGGGCGTTGGTGGAGTTGGGGATCGCGGAGGAGCGATGCCAAGTAGCGCTGCGAGTTGGGCAGGGCGTGGTAGTCGCCGACGAAAACGATTCCAGCTTTTGCGATTTGGCGGCGGACGTCGCTTGCGGCGAGAACTTTTTCGTAGGAGCGGAAGGCCTCGCGAAAGTCGCGAAGATATTTGCGTCCGGCGACGGGATCGATGGCGCGAATCTCACGCTCGACGCCGGCGATGGCGTGGAGTTGGGCGGCACTGCGCCGCGATCGTAAGATGCCGGTGGTTGCCATCGAATTATTTCCGCGCCCAGCAAAACCCTGAACCACCAGGGACACGAAGTATCACGAAGGCTTTTGGCCTCAGGCGGTTCCTTCGTGTACCTTGGAGGCCTTGGTGGTTAACGGCTGCGCACGACCCGCTACTTGCTGCCGCCTTGACTTGCTTTTCGCGCGTCCCTATCCTCAGTTTTTCGAGGCTGCGAAATAATTTACGCCTCGTGGAGCGCCAACTTTGCCTCTTCTTGCGCCGGAAAACCTGACTGTTGCCACTACCGGCGCCAGTGGGTCGTTATTCCTAAAGCACTTTCTGCTCACCGTGGAACGCGATCCGCGGGTGAAGACGGTGAACTTCATCGCTTCTGACAGCGGCCTGCGGGTCATGGCCGAGGAACTTGGTATCGAAGGCCGATCCGATCTCCTACGTCAAATCATCGGCGCGCCTTCGGTAAAGATTCAGCAGCAGTCAAACAGCGACATCGGGGCAAACGTGGCCAGCGGGTCATATCCTTCGGACGCGATGGTCGTGATCCCGTGCAGCGTCGGTACGCTGGGCCGCATTGCCAACGGTACGGCTTCGCGCCTGATTGAGCGCGCCGCCGACGTGAGTCTCAAAGAACGTCGACCGCTCGTGCTGTGCGTTCGCGAGACGCCGCTGAACAAGATCCACATCCGCAACATGTCGTTGGCGGCGGACGCGGGCGCGACGATCTTCCCGCTGATCCCGACGTTTTATAACCATCCGCCGAGCGCCGATGCGATGGCGCAGGAATTCGCGAACCGGGTGCTTGCGCATATAGGACTAGCCCAACAAAATGCATACCAGTGGAAGGGCTGAAGCAGTTCCCAGTTCCCAGTTCTCAGTTCTCAGTTCGGAACTTATTGAAAGATCGATGACTTCGGGGGAAGCCCCGCCTGCTTTGCAGGAGTCTTTTCAGTCTATGGAAGGGGCAGTAACGAAGGTAGGTATCTGGCGGGCATGTACTGCGAGTGCCGGGCGAGTCCAGGAGCTGAATCCCTCCTCCATTTTCAACGCCGGAAGGCGGGTGGCCCAGACATCCGCACCACCACGCGGGGTGCCCCCATCCTTCGCGCGCTTTTCTTTTCGCGAAGGGTGGGTGGCAGTCTGTTCGCACAACGGTACACGCCCCTCACGACGCGCGGGAAGAACTCCCTTGAAGGCCGCGAGCGAGCCGCCATGCTCCGCTCAGGATGACATTTTTCGTATTATCGCGAAAAAAAAGCCCTGCATTGCGGCAGGGCTTCTCTGTCAACGAGTCGCGGTTATCGGAATATCCCCAGCAGGTACGTGAACCAACTGGGGGCCGGCGCCGGCGTCTGCACCTTAATCTCCGGAGGGGTAGCCCAAAGGCTCGGGACGGCCGACATCAGGATCGTACCTACGGCGAGCAACAGCAGGACTTTCTTCATTTTGCAATTCTCCTTACTTGAGTTAGGACCCGGGGAACGCGATTACTCTACCCCCCCCCGGGCGAGAATTGTCAAATAAAAACCGCAACTTCAGCCCTATTGAACTTTGATCGTGGGGTTCGTATCCTCATCGCAGCAAGCGGGCGTGTATGGGTAACCCTTAGGGTTCACAACAGAGGGCGGTGGATTGAGCGGGACAGTTATGGTCCCCGGTTGTGAGCCTACCCTTGCTGGCACCTGCACGTCCGGAGGTATTGGCGGGAATCCGGGCAGGTCGCAACTTGTGATGTTACAGGGCTCAGGGTGGTTGTTGGTAAAGGTGATTGATGTCGCCCCAATGCTGATCGTGCCTCCAGCACATACGTCCATAAAAGTTCCTCCTTAAGGAACATTTGAACTACTACTGACTACTTCCCTGGGTTCGGCCTTATTGGACTTTGATCGTTGGGTTCGTCTTCTTCCTGCAGCAGTTGGGAATGTAGGTATACGTGCCAACCGACGCAGGTTGGGTGAGATCCACAGTTCCGGTGCCAGGGTTTGAGTTTTGTCTTCCCGAAATTACGGGATCGGTTGTGGGCCAGCCCGGCATATCGCAGCTTGTAATCGTGCATTGCTCAGGGTGGTTATTGGTAAAAGTAATCGACGTTGCACCAGGACTAACCTTACCTCCAGCACAGACATCCATTTCTTCTCCTCCTTGGGCAAATATTGCCACTGGTTGTTCATGTCAAATCAGGGCACAGGTCTTAGGTGCTCCGTTCAGTCGATGTGTTTCAACTACGGCATGGCTGAAGGCCATGCCCTAATACGAATCGTCCCGAGGTTCCTATTCAAGATAGGGTAACGCGTTGCTGAGCACATTCGAACTGCTGACTACTTCGCTGGATTCCGCCCCGAGTTATTCGACTTTAACAGATCTTCAAAACGCGCATCTCCGTGTAGATTGTCCAAATCTGGTTGTTGCCTGACCATTTCCGGCGAATACCCAGCGCGCAAGGCCTTCCCCAGCCATTCAAGGGTTGAGCCTTTATCGCCCAAATGGTTGTATATCAAGGCGGCGGAAAAAAGTGCGTCTTTGTCGGACTTGCTCTGTCCCAATGCCTGAGCGATGTACTTGAGCGCGTAGGCACGATCATCCACCATTACATGATAATTCGCCAGGTCTCTCAGCAACACGGGATCGCGATCGTTAACGGCCAAGTCTCTCTTGGCAATCGCGATTCCCCGTCGAAATGCGGCACTGGCCTTCAGACGCTCCCCGTTCAGATAGTACGCTTCCCCCAGATTGCCCCAGTTCGTATAGTCCTTATCGTTCAGTTGAACAGCCTTCGCATAGGTTTGTGCAGCGTCGTTGAACCGGTGCTGATAGTAATAAGCCGTCCCGAGGTTCGAATACGTGTCAGCGGTTGGATGGATCGCCAACGACTGCTGCAGCGGCTTGATCGCCTCAGCATATTTGGCCTCGTATAAATAGGTTGCGCCGAGATTCGCGTATCCGCGGAAGCTCTCCGGTGTGTGCTCGATGACTTCCTGGAACATCCTGGCGGCATCGTCATACTGCGCCTGCCGCAGATAGAACGCGCCCAAAAGGTTGTAGCCGCGCCAGTAGTTCGGACGCAATTGGACGATCTTCTTATACGTGTTTTCCGCGTCCTGCGTCTTCCCAAGCCGTTCGTAAGCTCCGCCCAGGCCGATGTAGGCGTCTTCGTTCGATGGCTCGAGCTGGACCGCGCGCTGAAACTGGTCAACCGCTTCTTCGTATTTCCCCGTGCCGCTCTCGATCACTCCCAGGCAAACATGGCCGGCGGCTCCGGCATTGCCGAGATCAATGGCTTTCGAACAAGCTTGCCGGGATTTCGCGATCAGGTTCTTATCTTTGCTCGCGGTGTATTTCTCCCAGTAGGCGCTGCCCAAGTCCGCTTCCGCTCGTCCGTAATTCGGATCGCCTTTGAGCGCCTCTCCGAGCAGGATGATGGTGCTGTCCACATTGGCGGCTTTGCTGGCGTCTTCCAGATAGCCGCGAGCCTGCGTGTAATAGTTGTAAGCATCGGGCATGCTCGTCCCGTGAAAACCGAGTTCGCGAGTTTCGTCGGCTTTCAGCGAAAACCCGAGTGCTCCGGCCACGGCTTTGGTGACTTCATCCTCAATGGCGAACGGATCCGTGACTGGCGCGTCGACCGTTCCCGCTTTGACCACTTTCCCACTCTTCGCCTCAGTGAGCGAATAGGTGACCCGCACCAGGTCCCCTGATCGTTGTAGTGCAACCTGAAGTCCTTTATCAGCCCCGAATTCCTGGCGCGCCTGGGCCAAACCCGTTACGCTCTTCTGGCGAAGTTCACCCGCAGACACAACTTGCAATGGATGGTTTTCGCTCAGTTGCATCAGCTTCGCGGTGAGTGTGTCCACCAGACCATTGCCGAAGGCGGTGAGCTTGGCGTCATCGGGCACCGCATCGAATGGGAGAACAACCAGAGTGGCGGATTTCTCGTCAGCGCTCTGCGCCGAGTTCGATCCGGCCTCGCGCGCGCCGTGCCGCAGCACCCTTCCCAGGAAAAAAGCCGCGCCTACGATGACGATGAGCGCCGTCGCCACAACCGCAGCCGCAATCTTTTTGGAAAACGTGAATTTCGCTTTCTTCCGGGTCACCGCGCCGTGCGCAAAGACGGGATCTTCACCCTGCTGCGCGCGGCGCAAGTCCACCAGAACATCTCTCGCCGTGGAATAGCGCTGGGCCGGATTCTTCGCCAGCATGGTCCGCACCACCGCCGACACCGAAGGAGAAACTTTTGGATTGAGCTGCTCGATCGGTGGCGGGTCTTTGTGCAACACCGAAGCCAACGTGCCCGCAATGCTGTCGGTCTCAAACGGCTGCTGGCCGCCCAGCATCTCGTAGTACACCAGACCCATGGAGAAGAGGTCCGCGCGCCCATCGTAAGGTTTCTGCATCAGCACTTCTGGCGCCATGTAAGCGGGTGTGCCGCTCATAGCGCCGGAAAGAGTCGCAACCGTAAGTGTCGCTTCGTTGGCATCGCCCAGCGAGAACCGCCGGGCCACGCCGAAATCTAGCACCTTAACTCTTCCCTCCGGCGTCAGCATGATGTTTTCCGGTTTGATGTCGCCGTGAAGGATGCCCTTTTCGTGGGCGGCGTTGAGACCTTCCAAGCCCTGCGCCGCTATTTTGAAAAATTCGTCCGTGCTGAAGTCCTTGTGCGCCCGCAGCTCTGCTCGCAGCGGCATGCCTTCGACGTACTCCATGATGAGCAAGATCTCGCCCTGCTCCTCAATCACGTCGTAAATGCTGGCAATGTTGGGGTGATTGAGGGCTGACGCCTGCTGTGCCTCGCGAAGGAATCTGCGCCGGTCATGCTCGTCCTGCTGCAGACGTGGAGCCATGCGCTTGATGGCCACCACGCGTTTCAACTTCGTATCCTCCGCCTGATAGACCTGGCCCATGCCGCCGGCACCCAGCAACTTCAGAATGACGAACCGGCCGGCAACCGTGCCCGTCAATGCGGCGGCGCGAAGAGGCGGGGGTCCGGATGCTTGCATATCGTGGCCAGAGAAGCAGTGCCATTCTACTCCCGCAGGCATCGTTCCCCAATGTCCATGCCCAGTCCCGTGCCCTGGCTGGTTCCGGCGTTCGACGCGCTTGATTCCAAGTTCCTTGTGTACTACTCTGCGCTTACACCGGAGAGGAGGTGGTCGGATGACAAGTTCTGAAAGTCACAGTAGAAGTACCAGACCAGGTGAGGTGGCTGAGTCTTAGGGCGGTTGCTCTAAGCGGAGTTCTCGAGGAACCTTTGGTCGGGGGAATCGGGAACAATCTCTCGCAAACAATCCGTGAGTATGGGCTGATCCGCCGGGCACAGGCTGTGCCGGGCACCGGAGTGAGCGGGGGGCCACGAGAGTGACCACCTCAGTCAATCCCAAACAGTCCACCGCGCAGCCCGCAGGCTGAAAAGCTTGCGGGCTGTTCTTTTTTAGGGGGGAGAAATCAAGAGAGAGACTCACATTTTTGGCGAATTGCGGTAGTCTATAGCACCGGTAACCGACCGATCGGTTATTTGATTCGGGCGAGATTTGCAGGATCGACTGGCAAGGCTTTCGAATTCACTGCCGCGCCGGGGGCAGATATTTTTGGCGTCCTGAGGCTTGGATCTTGTGAGGGGAACCTGAACGTCATGGATGACAAGCACTACCGGGCCCGTATTACCAAGCGCGCGGATTTTGCGCCCGATCTCTGGATGATCCGCGTCGACCCCGGTGCGGAATTTTCCTTTGCCCCGGGCCAATACGCCACACTGGGCGTAGAAAAAGACACACGGCGACGGGAGCGTCCCTACTCGATCGTTTCTTCTCCTTACGAAAAAGAACTGGAATTCTTTTTTGAACTGGTGCCGCAGGGCGAGACAACGCCGCCACTCTATGACCTTCAGTTGGGCGATGAAGTTCTGGTGCGCAAAGTTGCGAAAGGGCGCTTCACACTCGACGCCACGCAACCGCAGCGCACGAACCACTTGATGGTGAGCACCGTAACCGGAGTCGCGCCTTTTGTCAGCTATGTGCGAACCCTGTTCAAGGACTGGAAAGAAGGCAGGTTTGCGGGCGACCATAAACTATTTCTGCTGAGCGGCGCCAGCCGGTCGTGGGAATTCGGTTATCGCGAGGAACTGGAAAACTTCGCCAAACAAGCGCCCTGGTTTCGCTGTGTTTTTGCGGTGAGCCGTCCGTGGGAGGACGAGAGATGGAAGGGCGAGGTCGGACGCGTGGATGAATTGATTCGCAAATACGCCGACCTGTGGGGATGTACCGCGGCGAATAGCATCGGGTACCTGTGCGGGCATCCGGAGATGATCGAGCACGGGAAGGGCATCCTGAAGCGGATCGGTTTTAACAAAGAGAACTTCAAGGAAGAAGTGTATTGGGTGCCGGCGAAGGCGGCTGGCGGGTAGGGCAGTTCCCAGTTCCTTCGACCGGCGTGCATCGCTCTCGCGCCGATTCCGGCATCGCTGACGCGAGGCCGTGATACGGAACGCCAACTGTCATGGGTTCGCGAAAAGCCGTGGCAAGCTGCGTCTCTACTCTTGACTGCTGTTTCACCCCACCGCGCCGTTGAAAAAAATATCCGTGTACTGCCGCACCAGAGCGTCTCCAGTTAGCGGTCCCTCGGGCTTGTACCACTGATAGATCCAGTTGATCATGCCGACCAGGGCAAAGGCGGCGGCGCGCGGCGTAACCGGCGACGTGGAACTACGCTTGCGCTGGACGTCGGCGATGAGGTTCTCGACGAAGTGCAGGTAATCCTTCTTGCGCCCGTTGATCTTGCGGCGGAGCGCGGGCGGCAGCGGATGGTTCTCGTGCAGCATGACGGTAATCTCACGGTCTTCCGGACTGAGCACAATCTGAATGTGCAGCCGGATCAGCGTGCGCAGGCGCTCTTCGGCTCCGTCAATGCTGACTCCGTCAATGCGACGCACCACATTGATCACCCGTTCCTCGGTGATCTCCATGGCGTGCGACATGATGTGAAACAGGATTTCATCTTTCGACTGGAAGTGGTGATAGAGGCCGCCCTTGGAAAGCTTGAGGGCGGCGGCGACATCGTTCACGGAGGTGGCATCGTATCCCTGCTGTTGAAAGAGGCGGGCGGCGGTGCGCAGGATTTCCTGGCGTGGTTCCTGACGAGGTTCGATGGCAGCTTCTCGAATCATCACCAGAGATGGTATCGCGGAATGGGGTTTGCGCTCTACTAGCGCATCGCCTGAAACCGCACGCACTCTTCGGCGGCAGGCAGGATTGTGCACGGAATTGGCCCGGATGCGGAAATTCGTTTGACACCGGGAGGCTGAGCTAGGTAGCATTCTTTAAACCGACCGATCGGTCGGTTTTCGCCGTCGAACATGATTCAGTATTTCAGCCAACACAGATAAGGAGTTTTCCAGTGGCCACAGTTTTCTATCAAAACGATGCCAATCCTTCCGCGTTGAAGGGCAAAATCATTGCCGTTTTCGGGTACGGATCGCAGGGACACGCGCAGGCGCAGAATTTGCGTGACAGCGGATACGACGTGATTATCGGGCTCGATCCCGAGCGCGGTTCGGCCAAGCAGGCGCGCGCGGATGGAATGAACGTGGTCGCTCCGGCAGAGGCAGCGAAGCGCGCCGACTGGATTCAGATTCTCACGCCGGACGAGACCCAGGCCGACTTCTACGAATCGGCCATCCAACCGCATCTGCACAAGGGAAAAATTCTCGGCTTCTCGCACGGGTTCGCGATTCACTTCAAGACCATCGAGCCTCCGAAAGATGTGGACGTGGTCATGATAGCGCCGAAAAGCCCGGGCCATTTGCTGCGGCGAGTGTATGCGCAGGGCGGCGGCGTGCCCTCGTTGCTGGCCATCCACCAGGATGCCAGCGGACGCGCCCATGAATACGCGCTCAGCTACGCGCACGGCATCGGTTCGACGCGTGCCGGCGTGTTGCAGACGACCTTCAAAGAAGAAACCGAGAGCGATCTATTCGGCGAACAGGCGGTGCTCTGCGGCGGGTTGACTTCGCTGATGCAGAAAGGTTTTGAAACGCTGGTGGAGGCCGGTTACGCTCCTGAGATTGCCTACTTCGAGTGCGTGCATGAGATGAAGCTGATCGTCGATTTGATCTACGAAGGCGGGTTGAGCCGGATGCGCTATTCGATTTCGAATACGGCAGAGTATGGCGACCTGACCCGCGGCGAAGTCGTTGTGGGAGACGAAACGCGCAAGGCGATGAAGGAAACGCTGGCGCGAATCCAGGACGGCACCTTCGCGAAGGAATGGATCGAGGAGACCAAGAACGGCGGAAGGAACTTTGCCGCGCTGCGTGAACGCGCCAAGCAGCACCCGATTGAAAAAGTAGGAGAGCAGTTGCGGGCCATGATGTCGTGGCTGCCTTCCGACAAGAAGAAGGCACCCGAAGCCAAGCTGGCGGAGTCGAAAGTGGTCAACGTCTAGAAGAAAGTTCCTGGTTCTCAGTTCTCAGGAAAATCTCCGGTTCTCACTGAGAACCGGGAACCGGGAACTGAGAACTTCTCTCCCTTCAGCCACTGTCTGCATCACATAACCCATGGACCTCAAACATCGCAGTCGCAGTATTACGGACGGGCGGGACCAGGCTCCGGCGCGCGCCATGTACAAAGCCATCGGCTTCACCGATGCCGATCTTGCGAAGCCGCTGATAGCCGTTGCCAATACCTGGATCGAGACCATGCCGTGCAACTTCCATCTGCGGCGGCTTTCGGCCAAGGTGAAAGAAGGGATTCGCGCAGCGGGTGGCACTCCGATGGAGTTCAACACGATTGCGATTTCCGACGGCGAGACCATGGGAACCGAGGGCATGAAGGCGTCGCTTGTGAGCCGCGAGGTGATTGCCGACTCCATCGAACTGGTCTGCCGCGGACAGATGTTTGACGCGGCGGTTTGCGTTGTCGGTTGCGACAAGACGATCCCCGCGGCCGCCATGGCGCTGGCGCGGATGAACCTGCCCGGTCTGGTGCTTTACGGCGGAACGATTGCCGCCGGGAAGTTTCGCGGCAAAGACGTCACCATTCAGGATGTGTTCGAGGCCGTGGGTGCGAATGCGGCGGGCAAGATGAGCGACGCCGATCTGCTGGCGCTGGAGAACGTGGCTTGTCCAGGTGCGGGCGCATGTGGCGGGCAGTACACGGCGAACACGATGAGCACGGTGATGGAATTGATTGGGCTATCGCCAATGGGATTCAACGGAATTCCGGCGATGGACCCGCGCAAGGATGAAGTCGCGTTCCGCTGCGGCGAAGTGGTGATGAATCTTCTGAAGCGCGGGATTCGTCCAAGCGATATTTTGACACACGCGGCGTTCGAAAACGCGATTGCGGGCGTGGCTACGACGGGCGGCTCCACCAACGCCGTGCTCCATTTGTTAGCGATTTCGCGCGAAATGGGACTGCCGCTGGAGATCGACGATTTTCAACGGGTCAGTGAACGCACGCCGCTGCTGGCGGATTTAAAGCCTACGGGAAAATACGTGGCAGCGGATGTGGACGCTGCCGGCGGAATTCAGTTGATCGCCAAGAGGCTGCTCGACGGCAAGCACGTCGATGGTTCCACCATGACCGTAACCGGAAAAACATTTGCTGAAGAAGCCAACGCCGCGAAAGAAACTCCGGGACAGATGGTGATCGCTCCCTTGAGCAAGCCGCTGAAGGCGACAGGTGGTCTGGTGATTTTGAAGGGAAACCTCGCTCCCGGCGGCGGAGTTATAAAGATGAGCGGCCACGAACGCCAGTCCCACACCGGCCCCGCGCGTGTGTTCGATTCCGAAGAAGCGGCAATGCAGGCTGTGACCAGCAAGCAGATCAAGGCTGGAGATGTGGTGGTGATTCGCTATGAAGGTCCAAAGGGCGGACCCGGTATGCGGGAAATGTTGAGCGTCACTGCGGCGATTGTGGGCGAAGGTTTGGGAGAGAGCGTAGCGCTGATTACAGACGGACGCTTCAGCGGCGCGACCCGAGGGTTGATGGTCGGCCACGTGGCGCCAGAAGCGGCGCTGGGCGGGCCGATTGCCGCGATCCGCGAGGGCGACAAGATCACGATTGACACCAGGATCCGAAAGCTGGAGCTGGAGATTTCCGACGCCGAGATTGCGCGCCGCATGGCCGAGTGGAAAGCTCCGGCGCCGCGGTATAAAACCGGTGTATTCGCGAAGTACGCGGCGCTGGTGAGGTCGGCGGCGGAGGGGGCGATCACCACGCCGCGTCACTTATAGATTTCAAGCAAACCCTCAACCACAAAGGACACGAGCGATCACGAAGGAACCCCGGGCGATTTACCACCTTCGCGTACCTTCGTGTCCTTTGTGGTAAATGAACTTGGGACGTTCACCCTGGGCGCGCGGTTGGGGTTAGACTCTTCTTTCCTGGTCTTTACCTTTCCAAGGAGAAGATAAATGTCCAAGGCAATCGTACGGTTCCTCGCCATCTTAGGCGCCCTGTGGCTGATCGGAATGGTCATCGTGATGGTGGCTGTGATCGGCGTGAAGGGGAAAGTCCCATCCAAGACGATTCTCGAAGCCAACTTCGAGCAGACGTTGATGGAGGACGTGCCCGACACACCGACAGCGCGGTTGCTGTTGACCGAGCGACAGACGCTGCGCGACGTGGTGGACGCGATTGATCGTGGAGCGAGTGACGATCGCGTCGTCGGCATGATTGCCCGGATCGGCGCCGTTCCGATGGGCATGGCGCAGACCCAGGAGATTCGCGATGCTGTCCAAAGATTTCGCGGGCACAAAAAATTTGCCGTCGCCTACGCGGAAACGTTCGGTGAGTTTGGTCCGGGCAACGGCGCTTACTATCTCGCGACGGCGTTCGACCATATCTATCTGCAGCCCTCAGGCGACGTTGGACTAACCGGCATCATCATGGAGTCGCCATTCGTGAAAGGGACGTTGGGCAAACTGGGCGTGACTTTTCATGGCGATCACCGCTACGAGTACAAGAACGCGCTCAATTTTTTCACCGAGACCAAGTTCACCGGGCCGCACAAAGAAGCGATGACCGCGATCATGACTTCGTGGTTCAACCAGATGAAGGACGGCATCTGCCAGGCGCGGCAGATTGCGCCGGAAAAATTTCAGTCGCTGGTGGACGCGGGGCCTTATCTGGGCAAAGAAGCGGTGGCGGCGAAACTGGTTGACGCCATTGCGTATCGAGACGAGGTCTACAGCGACGTAAAGAGCAAGGCGGGCGATGGAGCGGAGCTGCTCTATCTGGATAAATACTTGCACCGCGCCGGACGTCCGCACGATCGCGGAAAGACGGTTGCACTGGTGTTCGGCGTGGGCGGCGTCACCCGCGGCAAGAGCGATTACGATCCCGTGCAAGGCAGCCAGAGTATGGGCTCGGATACGGTGGCGGGCGCGATTCGAGCGGCTGCGGAAGACAACAACGTGAAGGCGATCCTGTTCCGCGTGGACAGTCCGGGCGGTTCGTATGTCGCCTCCGATAGCATCTGGCGCGAAGTGGTGCGAGCTCGCCAGGCGGGCAAACCGGTGATTGTTTCAATGGGAAATCTGGCGGGGTCGGGCGGATACTTTGTGGCCATGGCAGCCGACAAAATTGTCGCCGAGCCGGGAACCATTACGGCCTCAATCGGGGTGCTGGGCGGAAAGATGCTGACCAGCGGCTTGTGGGACAAAGTTGGGCTTTCGTGGGACGAGATACACCAGGGCGAAAACGCGACCATGTTCACCGGGACGCGCGATTACACGCCCGCCGAATGGGGACGATTCCAGGCGTGGCTCGACCGTGTCTATGTGGATTTCACCAGTAAGGTTGCCGATGGGCGCAAGCTGCCAAAAGAAAAGGTGCTGGAGATTGCGAAGGGGCGGGTCTGGTCCGGGCAGGATGCGAAAAATCTCGGCTTGGTGGATGAGCTCGGCGGCTACGATACGGCTCTGAAACTGGCGAAGAAAGCAGCCGGAATTCCCGAAGGTGACGACGTCAAGATCGTGGTCTATCCGCGGCCCAAGACTTTTTTCGAGAGCGTGATTGAGCGCCGCGGCGCGGATAACAGCGACAAGGAAGCCATAGGGCAAACGCTCGCGCGAATTCTGGAAGTGGTGCAGCCGGTGGCGCGCCAGCTTGATGCGGTTGGGATCAAGGGCAAGGATAGGGATCAGGATGATGTGCTGCGGATGAATCCAGTGTCCAGTACCCAGTAGCCAGTTACAACCTCCCTGAGACTGGGTACTGGCACCTGAGAACTACAGTCCCAACTTCTTCACTTCATCGTTGTAATACTTGCGGTAGAGGATCGACCATTCCTCGGAGCCCTCGATGATGGTCCGACGCTGGCTCTCGATTTTCTGGCGGGCAGCCTGATCGATACGGGCTTCCTGCATGAGGAGACCTTCGAGAATCTTGCGGACTTCGAGGCGGATGGTGTTGCGGTCCTCGATGAAGTCGACCTCATCCAACTCGGCGACGGCGTCGGTGACGGTGTGGGCGAGTTTGTTGACTTTGTCGCGGTTCAATCGCACGGCAGGGGCGTCCTCAGAGAACAGCCTTGTATTTTTTCACCAGCTCGGTCTTCACTTTACGGAACATTTCCTGGTAATTGGCGCCGCTCTTCTGCATTTCGTCCGAATACGCCTCGAGGATGACGCGCACCTCATCGTTAATGCGGTCCTCGAGCGCCAGTTCGTCGAGCAAAGCGGCGTGTACCTTCTCGGAAAGAGCAGGCATCGCCTTGGTCTCAATGAGACCGCTCGCCACCAGTTTTTTGGAAACTTCGCGGGCCAGATAGCCCACATATTCTTTGGAAAAGAGCATGATTAAAGCGCTGTTTTGTAAGCAGAAAGTTTAACACAAAGATGGCTCTGGCCGGGCGGTGTCTTCCTTGCGCGGGCTTGGGTGGTGATCCAATTCCGTGCGCTTCGGGCCGCGAGCTGCCAGCAAACGGGATCCTCGCAGCCCGCAGCTCGAAGCTTGAAGCGTGTTTACTCGGCACCCGGCATTAGCGGCTGACTGCTCCAAAGCTTTACAATGATGAGACTCCATGTCTCCACATCCAGACGACCTGACGGGCATGAAAGACGATATGACGGCCTTCATTGAAGGTCTGGGCATGCGCCGTTTCTTCGGCTATGTCGAGTGCGAAGAGGTTCCGAGCGTGCTGTGGGACTCGGGACAGAATGCGGATGGCTGGAAAGATTTCGTGGAACTGGCTAAGTCCACAGGTGCGCCCTTCCTGACCATGCATTCCTGGGCGCTCGACCGCGAAGAGTTGGACCGCTTATCCCGGTTGCTCGCCGACGGAGACTACAGAAGCGAAGAAGATCTGGAAGAAAGCCGCTGGCTGAAGACCTACGTCGGGAAGACCGGGTTCGTGCAGCTCGGATGGGCGTACCAGGGATGCGTCTTCGTCTACGAAGCGGGCACCGAATGGTACGAAAATTATCAACACCTGCTCGAACTGGCGGATGATGCGGGCGGGTTCATGATCGATGAGCCGGACCAGGACGAGGAACGGTAGAAGTCCAGCGAGCGGAGCTTTTCCTACGCCGACTCAATCACGTCGATCTCATTTAGGATTTCGGAGGCGAGCCCTTTGGCATCGGCGGGGAAGCGCTTTCGCGCGGGCTCGGGGAACGCGCCGAGAATCTCGGCATAGCTGCGAGGGAATCGGCAGCGGATTACCGCGAACCCGAGTGCATCCGCCAACTCACAGCTGGGCGGGATCAATGAAGCTGTGCCCGCCGGGTGTGCTTCCTGGTCGTGATGGCAGGCCGCGATCCCGAGGAAAGCATCGGGAAGATTCCAGAGTTTGACCAGCGAACGTCCTGCATGGCAGTGATCGATTCCGCAGAACTCACGTTCGCTCTGGAGGAGATCCGCGGATTGGTCTGCCCCGCGCTCGATGACCAGAGCGTATGGCCCTGGCATGGCCGTGGCCAGAGCCACCCTGCCGATGTCATGCAGAATCCCAGCCGTGTAGGCAAAATCCTTGTCTAACGAGCTCCACTTTGCGCTCCGCTCGGCGATGATCGCGCAGGCGACGCTGTGACGCCAGCACGACTGCATGAGCGGTGTGAGCGTTTTTTCCAGATACGCCCTTAGGCCAACCGTGATTACCACGCCCCTCAGGCGCCGGAAGCCGAGCAGCATCGACGCCTGCAGCACGCTGGTGATGTCCTTGGAAAAGGCAACCATGGGAGAATTGGCGATCCTGAGAACCGCAGTCGAAAATGCGGGATCGGAACGGATCAGATTGCAAAGTTCAAGCAAGGACGTGTCCGTGCCCGCCATCATCTTCAGTGCCTTCAGCGCGATTGCCGGGAAGGGTGGGATACTGTCCGGATCCCACCGTAGTTCCAACGGTTCCGCCGCTTTGGATGTGCCCGTTGCCATCGTCATAATATTCCTGCTGTCGAAAGGTCTGGTACTCCACCACCGCAAGCGTTTGCGGCCCGCTGAGGTAAATGACTCCAGGTTGCCCCGCATTATTTGTATCGGCAATCTGGGTGGGTTTCGTGAATGGTGCTGGTGTGCCCACTTTTGGCGATGTGGAGCAAGCTGCTAATCTGGTTCCTTCTCGAAAGCCGCTCATGCGATGGATTGCCAATTCGCTGAATTCTCCGAAAGCCAGAGTCCTCGAGGCGGCGCTGCATGATTG
The DNA here is from genome assembly GCA_025355505.1 of Acidobacteriaceae bacterium. Lineage (GTDB taxonomy): Bacteria > Acidobacteriota > Terriglobia > Terriglobales > Acidobacteriaceae > Acidiflorens. The sequence continues at coordinate 76,640 of JANXZM010000077.1, forward strand.
CAAACTGAAAATCGCTCCTTCTGCTTTGCCTGTGCTTGCCGATCTGCTCGTCGGCCGTGGGATTGAAGAGCCGGAGGCTGCTGCCCGTTTTCTTTCGCCTGCACTTGCCGATCTCCACGACCCGCTTCTGATGAGCGGGATGAAAGCCGCGCTTGACCGGCTGGAAGCGGCGTTGGAGCGCAAAGAGAAAGTTCTGATTTACGGCGACTACGACGTGGACGGCACGACGGCGATCGTTATTCTCAAGACGGCCATCGAGCTTTGCGGCGGGGCAGCTGACTTTCATGTGCCGCATCGCATCCGCGAAGGCTATGGCATGCGCGACGAGGTGATCGAGCGCGCCGCCGCCGAAGGTGTGCGGCTGATCATCAGCGTTGACAACGGCATCCGCGCCTTCGCCGCCGCCGATACCGCGCGGCGCACCGGAGTGGACTTGATCGTCACCGACCATCACCTGCCGGGGATGGACGGCGTTCCGCGGGCGCTGGCCGTGGTCAATCCCAATCAGGAGGGATGCGATTATCCCTGCAAGCATCTGTGCGGCGCGGGCGTGGCGTTCAAGCTGGCCCAGGGATTGATGCAGCGGCGGCTGGATGCAAAAGACCAGTCGCGCCTGCTGATGTCGTTCATGAAAGTCGTGGCCATCGCGACCATCGCCGATGTCGTCCCCTTGCGGGGCGAGAATCGCGTATTCGCGAAGCTGGGATTGCAGGGGCTGCGCCGTCCGGTGAACGTCGGATTGAAGGCGCTGCTTGAAGTTGCGAAGCTCGGCGACGGGCGCGCGCTCACGGCGAAAGAAGTTGGGTTCCGCATCGCGCCTCGCCTGAACGCCGCCGGACGCATGGACGCGGCCCGCGACGTGGTGGAACTTTTCAACGAGAAAGATATGGATCGCGCCAGGAAGATTGCCAGCCGGCTCGATCAGTGGAACGCCGAGCGTCAGGAAGAAGAGCGGCGCATCATGGACAGTATTTTGCGCCGGCTTGATGACGAGCCCGCGCTGCGCGAAGCATACTGCGTGGTGGTGGATGGCGAAGGCTGGCATCGCGGCGTGATTGGCATCACCGCGTCGCGCGTCGTGGAACGCCACGGGCGGCCGACGCTCATCATTTCACGTGAGGGTGCCGAAGCGCACGGCTCGGGGCGCTCGATTCCGGCGTTCCATCTGCTGCACGCGATCGAATCGTGCCACGAGCTGTTTTCGCGCCTTGGCGGACACGCGCACGCGGTTGGCTTTGCCTTGCCCAGCGCCAACGTGGAAAAACTGCGCCAGCATCTGGATGCCTATGCGCGCGCCCGGCTTACTCCCGCGGATTTTGAACCGCAACTTGCATTCGATCGCGAGCTGCCCCTCGGAGAAATCACGCCGGAACTTCATCAGGCGCTGCTTTTGCTGGAACCTTTCGGGATGGACAATCGCGAGCCCATTTTTGCGGCGCGGGCGGTGCGGCTGATGGCTCCTCCGCAGGCGGTGAAAGACAAGCATGTGAAACTGCGGTTGGCGCCAGCCGTCAATGGCACGGGAGCCTCGGCGCAAGGCTTCACTCCCCGCTGCCATCCCGACGCGGCGGCGATCCCGAAACGAGATGGTGTAGGGACGGTGCAAAGCCCCACCGCCCCGCCGTCTTCACAGCCTCAAGCGTCCTGGCGTGACAACATCGCGTTCAAAGCGATGGGCTGGGGACTGAAGGAGTCCTGCGACCGCTTGCAGTTGCTGACCGGCGACCGCCTGGACATCGCCTACTCGCTCGGCATGAACGACCATCCTGAGTTCGGCGGACTGGAGCTTACTTTGAAGGACATCCAGAAAACGCCGGCATAAGAAAAGGTTTGAACGCGCGCGGCAGTCCGATTGTCATCTTGTTGGATAGGGCACCGGATCGGCGGTACCAAGGGCAACACTGCTCTTACAGCGCCACAGCCGTTCGGCCGTAAGAACGATCCCTTTGCGGAATCCAAACGCCTGTACAGCTTCAATCGAATAGCGCGAACAAGTGGGCTGGTAGCGACACTGCACCAAGCTCCCAAGAATGGGCCGCCCTACTCGCTGGTAGATGACCACAACGGCGACGTAAGCGTGGGCTGTCAGCTGATGATGCGGCGGGCGGTAAGTATCCGCTAACGCGAGTGCCGCAGCTACCGCAAGCAGCGCCAGATAGGTTCCCGGCTGCTTCAGGCGTTGCCGCAGTGCGGACATTTGGCACTCACTTGGAGACGTTTGTTGCCACAATGGCTGCACTGGATAACGTTGCCCTGCGGTCTGGAGAACAGGTAGATCACCAGGCCAATAATGCCGGTAAACATCACCAGAATCATCCACAGGATGGCGCTGTCCATTCCTCGTGCCTTGGCATCGCGCGCTACCCAGATCAAGAGCGCAATGTTGAGAGCGATGAATGCGATGATGACGAAGCCGAAGAATCCGAGACAGCCGCATGCCGCTGCTGGATTCCCGTTGTCTCGCTGCAACATGGCTATAGCGGCTACCGCGATCGACGACGATAACCTCGGGATGGAGAGGGCGAAAAGCTGCATAGGACGCTCCTAGAGCTTTCTAGAATCGAAATCAGGCGGACTGTTAATCGATACGATGGCGGAATATCTCAAGACAGCACCCTGGGGAAGTTAACGGCGGAGACTAACAAAGGATTCCCGGAAATGCAAACGAAAAGAAGTCAGTATCGGGGGGTGTCTGATTCCCCGTAGAAACGCGGGTTGCCCCGTCTCTACGGGCGGAAGAACATCCGGCGCTGCCGAAGCAATGCCCTCATACGAACCGCACTTGCACAACGGGCAGCTACAGCGAATCCAGAGGTGCTGCGGCCGCGGGCAGTTGCCGAGCTGCGCTCGGCTTGGACGGGCGAGGGCGCCCGTCCCTACACGAACTCGCGAGTTACACTAGCCTCTGATGGCCCTTCCGGTTTCATGGCTGCGCCGCTGGTTCGCCTTGGGCGCGATTCTGATCACTGTGATGGTCGCCGGGATGTATTTCTACGCGCGAATTCGTGTGCGCAAGGCCGTTCACGACATGCCGGCGAAAATCGGCCTCGATATTCAGCAGACCGCCGAGGGCTTTTCCATCTCCAAGTCTGCACAAGGCCGCACTCTGTTTACGGTCAGCGCCGCCAAGGCGGTTCAGTTCAAAGGCGGCGGGCGCGCGGAGTTGCACAACGTCAAGATCGTCATCTATGGCAAGGATGCCGGCCGCTTCGACCAGATTACCGGAGATGACTTCGAGTACGACCCCGCGTCGGGCAACGTGAGCGCAAAGGGTACGGTGCTGATTGACCTGGAGGCGAATCCCGAGGGGATGCGTCATTCCGACCAGACGCCTCCCGAGCAAACGAAAGACCCGATTCATCTTGAAACCAACGGTCTCGTCTTTAACAAGAATACGGGAAACGCTTCCGCCAGCGGGAAGGTGGTGTTTCAGACGCCGCAGGCATCCGGCTCGGCGGTGGGCATTGAATATGTGGCCAAGACGGGCACGATGAACTTGCAGTCGGCAGTGGTGGTTGTCGTCAGCAGGCCGCAAGCGGTTCGTCTGAATGCAGATCGCGGAGTAATTTCGAAGCAGCCCCGGCAGGTCGTGCTCACCGGCGTGCGCCTGACGCGAGAGCGGCAGCAACTACAGTCCGACCGCGCGACGTTCTTCCTGCGTGATGACAACACGGTGGACCGCATTCTTGCCGAGGGCGATGTGGAGAGCGAGTTTCATGGCCGTGCGGATGCGCACGCGCGCTCCGATCGCGCCGAACTGTTGCTGACCGGAACCCGGAATCAGCTCACCACCGCCATTCTCAGCGGCAATGTGCGGCTTGCTACCGGAGCCGCGGCAAGCCGCGTTTCTACTGAAGCGCAAAACCATGGTGCGCAGCTTGCCGAGGCTGCCGCCGGACGCGTGACGCTGCACTTTGCCGGGCAGCAGATGCTGCGGACCGTTCATGCCGAAGACGGCGTGCGGCTGTCCCAGAAAAAGAGCCAGAGCGGGGCGGGAGCCGTGGTGATCTCGTCGAGAAAGGCCGATGCACAAGATCAAGACATCGAAATGACCGCCCCCGCGATGGACTTCATCGTAAAAAACGGCCGTCTGCTGGAGCGTGCCGAGACGAGCGGACCGCCGCAGATCATAATCACGCAGCCGGGCGCGAATCAGAAAACAGTGGTTACCGCCGCTAAGTTCATTGCGAAATTCACCCAGAACAATCGCCTGGCCACGCTGCATGGAGAACCGGACGCGAAGATTGTCAGCAGCAGGATCGACGGCAGCAAGATCGCCGCGCCGGGACAGTCCGATCGAGTTTCGACCAGTCAGATGATTGACGTCGTCTTCCGGCCAGAAGGCGGCATCGCGTCGATCGCGCAGTCCGGTGGCATTTCCTACGCCGATGGCACGATCAAGGCGTGGGCGCAGCGGGGAGAGTACACGGCTGCCGATCAACTGCTGGTGCTGAGCGGATCGCCTCGAGTGGTGGACAACGGCATGACGACGACCGCCCAGACGATTCGTATGAACCGGACGACCGGTGACGCCATTGCCGAGGGCAACGTCAAGAGCACGTACTCCGATCTGAAGGCGCAACCCGACGGCGCCATGCTCGCCTCGTCCGACCCGATCCACGTGACGAGCCGCAGCATGACCGCACATCGTTCACCGGCGATTGCGGTGTACACGGGCGACGCCCGCTTGTGGCAAAACGCGAATGTCGTGGAGGCTCCCACCCTGCAATTTGATCGTGACCACCGATCCTTGATCGCGCAGGGGACGGCGCAACAGACCTTGGCTCAACCGGTTTCAACCCTGCTGGTGCAAATAGACAAGAGCGGAAAGGCGACTCCGGTCCACATCACATCCGCGCGTTTGAACTACGCCGACGCGGAACGAAAAATTTTGCTGGATGGCGGGGTGACCGCGAAGGGGTCCGACACTACGTTGACGGGACGGGAGATGACGGTATTTCTGCTGGCGCGGAGCCAGGCGCAAGCAAGGACAGCGACGGGCCCGGGCACGCCTGGGCAAGTGGAGCGGATCGTGGTCGAAGACAAGGTTGTGATCACGCAGCCGACGCGGCATGCGACCGGCGAACGGTTGGTGTACACGGCGGCCGAGGACAAGTTCGTCCTGACCGGCGGAACTCCCAGCATTTTTGATGCCGAACGAGGCAAAATTACGGGCGATTCGTTGACTTTCTACAGACACGATGATAGGGTGCTCGTAGAAGGTAGAGAAACGTCCCCGACGGTCACCAGGACGCAAGTGGCACGATAAATGCATACGCTGGCCACCGACGAAATTTGGAAATCCTATCGTGGCCGACGCGTAGTAAGCGGAGTCAGCCTTCAGGTTCTTCAGGGCGAAGTGGTGGGCCTCCTGGGACCGAATGGCGCCGGAAAAACCACTACATTCTATGCAATCGTAGGTCTGGTTCCTCCCGACACAGGCAGGGTGCTGTACGACGGCGAAGATATCACTAGCGTTCCCATGTACTTACGGGCGCGCCAGTACGGCATCAGCTATCTCCCTCAGGAAGCCTCGATTTTCCGAAAACTAACGGTCGAGGAGAACATCCTGGCGGTGCTGGAAGTCCAGCCTATTTCCTGGCATGAACGCCGGGAAAAGGCGGAGAAGCTGATTGACCAGCTCGGACTGGAGCATATTCGTCAGAATCGCGGCGATGCGTTGTCGGGTGGGGAGCGGCGGCGAGTGGAAATCGCGCGGTCGCTGTGCATCAACCCCACATTTATTTTGCTCGACGAGCCTTTTTCGGGCATCGACCCGATCGCCGTGTTGGATTTGCAGAAGATCATTTCCGATTTGCGGGCCAGCGGGATCGGAATCCTGATCACCGACCACAATGTCCGCGAGACGTTGTCGGTGACGGATCGGGCGTACATCATTAATGAGGGCCGGATTTTCCGCTCCGGTACACCGGAGGAGTTAGGAAGTGACCCGGAGGTACGGAGGGTTTATTTGGGAGAAAGCTTCTCGCTGGTGTGAGGTCCCAGTTCTCAGTCAACCCGGCTCTTTTGAGAACTGAGAACTGTTGCTAGTTACCAAGGCGTGGGCGCAATGACCTTTCGTGCCCACACGATCTACCTCGATGCATGAGAAGCTAAATTTTCCACACTCGGAAGTGCAAGACGTCACGGTGCAGCCGCGGGTGGGTGGGCAATCATAAATTTTAGGGAGAAACGGTGCTTCTTCAGCACAAACTGAACGTCAAGTTGTCCCAGCGGCAGATACTGACGCCGGGTCTTGTGCAAATGGTCTCCGTGCTCGCGCTCAACAAGCTTGAGCTTAAGGACATGATCAATGCCGAGATGGTCGAGAACCCGGTGCTGGAAGAGCTGGAAGACGCGATCCCACTGCTCGATGATGTCGGACGCCAGGAGGAAGAACGCGACCGGCTAGCCGCCAAGGCGACCTCGGAAGATGCTCCGGCCGTTGCGGATGAGAAGAAGGATCCTTTCGAGGAGATCGATTTTGGCTCGTTCTTCCAGGATTATCTGGACCCCGGTTATCGCAGTTCGGGGGAAATGGAAGAGATCGAGAAGCCTTCGTTCGAGAACTTTCTGTCGAAGCCGGGGAACTTGAGCGACCACTTGCTATGGCAACTGGGCGCCATCTCTGTGCGGCCGCCGGTGCACCAGGCCGCTGAGCTGATCATTGGGAATCTGAACGAAGAAGGATACCTGATTGCCAGCGACGAAGAACTGCTGGGAATCGCTCCGGTCGCAACTCCCGAGGCCGATGTGGAAGCGGCGGCCAAGATCGTCGGGGAAGCGGAGGCCCTGGGGCTGGCTGTCGCCGAGGGCCTGCCCGAAACTTCTGACTTTGAAAGTTTTAGCCTGGAGACTTCCGACCTCGAAGCTTCCGTTCTCGCTCTTGAAGATTTCGCCGCGGAAGACACCGGCCTTTCAGAGTTGGCACCGGATGTGGCGCCGGATGTTCACGCAGAGATGGCAGCCGAGGTTCCTCTGCCCAGCGTGGCGAGCCACGAGACCAGAGCCACCGCAACAGCGACCGCGGGAGCGGCGACAGCGCCAGCTCGGATAGCGTCCGTAAATTTTACTCGCACCGATCTGCACGAAGCGCTGGAAGTTGTGCGCCAGTTCGATCCGCAGGGCATCGCCTGTCGCGACCTGCGCGAATCCCTGCTCTATCAGTTGCGCTACCATCTGGAGCAGTTGCACCTGCACAACAACGGCAATGTCCTGACCGAGCAAACGGTGAGAGACGCGATTGCAGTTGTCGATCAGCATTTGAAAGCGGTGACGCTGAAGCAGTTCAAGGAAATTGCGCGCGCCATCGGGCGTCCAGTCGAAGCGGTGCAGGCAGCGCTCGAGTATGTCCGCACGCTCGATCCCCGGCTTGGTTTGCGCTACAACAAAGTTCCGGCCCGTCTGATTGAGCCCGATGTCGCTTTCGTGAAGCATGGCGACGAGTGGCTGGTCATCATGAATGACGAAGACATGCCGCAGTTGCGCTTGAATCCCGCATACAAGCGCCTGCTGACCCGCGAGGGCAATGACCGCGACACGCGCAACTACGTCAAAGATCGCTACAAGTCCGCCATCCAGCTGATCAAGAACATCGAACAGCGCAAGCAGACGATCACCAAGGTCTGCTACTCGATTGTGGCGCGCCAGCAGGATTTTCTGGAGCTGGGAATCGATCAGCTAAAGCCGATGATGATCAAAGAAGTGGCTGAAGAGATCGGTGTGCATCCTTCTACCGTAAGCCGCGCGGTCGCCAACAAGTACGTTCACACGCAGCAGGGCGTTTTCGAATTGCGCTATTTCTTCTCTGAGAGTGTGCAGGGACCGGAGGGCGGCGGCACTTCGCTCCTGATTTTGAAACGCCGCGTCAAGAAGCTGATCGAAGAAGAAGATCCCAGCCGTCCGCTGACCGACGAACAGATTACCCGCATTCTGCAATCGCAGGGCATCCAAGTCACTCGCCGAACTGTCGCAAAATATCGGGAAGACATGAAGATTCCCAGCACCCATCAGAGAAGAGTGAAGAAATAGTTGCGGGCCGCGAGCTACGAGCTGCGGTGGAATAGTTTGCTCGCGGCTCGCGGTTCGCAGCCAGCAACGCCGGAATTAGAGTGACTTCCGACCTTTTAATTTTCAGGAAGGTGTTTGATGAACGTGGAATATACCGCGAGAAAGTACAAAATTACTCCCACCATCCGCAAGGAAGTTGAAACCGGCCTCGACAAGATCCGCAAAATTCTCGGCGACCGATTCGAGACCAAAGTGATTCTGGCCGTTGAAAAGCGCCAGCACAAAGCGGAAATCACGATTACTCCGCCCAATGGTCCGATTGTTGGCCTGGCCGAGACCGCCGACATGTCGTCGGCCGTTAGTGAAGCTCTCGACCACCTGCACAAGCAGGCGCTCAAGTACAAAACGAATTGGCTGAGCAAGAAGCGCAAGGCGGTCAAGAAGTTCGACGGCCAGTCGCTGGAAGACAACATTGAGGCGGCGCTCGGACTGGCGGAGAATCCTGCCGTCTCCGTTCTCGTTCATAAATTTCCCTCGGTTGCAGGAACCACCGAAGTGCATTTGGTGCATGCCCGGGACTCGGTTGCGCTTCACCCGATGACGCTGGAGGAAGCCATCAAGGAGGCGCACTTCCGCGACAAAGATGTTTTCGTATTCCGCGATTTCAAGGGCAAGTTGATAATTCTGCACCGCACCCGCGAAGGCAAAATGGAGTTGATCGAAGCTCCGTAGAAAATCGGGTCATCGCATCATCTAAGCTCAAATGCCTTTGACTTTCGATGGCCGGATGACCAGATGACCCGATTGTTCTTCTCACACGCCGCTGGTTGCCGTTTGTGCCCACTGCAGCGCCTGCCACCAGATTAAGGCAACTTCCTCGTCGCGCAGTTTCAGTTGTGTGGCCAGTTCGCTCGACTTGGCCCACTCACCCGACTCCTGGGCCAGCATGAGCTGGTACACGGGCCGGAGGCTGCTGTTCTGGCCGAGCAGCGCCGCCTTGGTTTCGCGGTCCACGGGCAGCTGTTCCAGAAGCACGTCCATGGTGACCTCAAGGATGGCGTCCATGATGGAGAGCAGTCCCATCAGGAACAAGTCAGTGTTCGATTGCAGCCGATTGGAGAGCAGTTCGCAAAAACGGGCGCGAGCCAACCCCATCAGCACCAGTTCGCTGCACCTCTGCTCGGCCGCGCCCACGGCGACGACGAGCCTGACCCAACGCCGTATTTCCCGTTCTCCCAGAACCGCCATGGCGTGGCGGATGGACTTGATCTCGAGGGAAAATCCAAACACCGGGGAATTCAGATACCGGAGCAAGCGGTAAGAAATCGAGGCTTCCTGTTTGAGCATCTTCTCGAGTTCGCGCATTTCGATTTCCGTTCGGGAGACCATTTCCAGCAATCGTATGTAGTGCAAGCGGTTGGCCGGAACTTCGCGGCCGATGACGAGTTCGGGCCGGCAGAAAAAATATCCCTGGAAATAGACGAATCCCATATCGCGGGCCTGGTGAAACTCGTGGGGCGTTTCGAGTTTCTCGGCCAGCATTTTGCACTGCGGGGACGCAAATCGGCGCACCATGCCAGCCCGCTCCTCCGGCCGGGTCGCGCGCACGTCGATTTTTATGATGTCGGCAAACTCGCATAGCGGCAGGCGCGGATCGTTGGGTGCGAAGTCATCGAGAGCGATGAGATAGCCAGCCGCTTTCAGCCGTTTGCAGGCAGCGATGACGCGCTCTTCGGGCTCCACCGTCTCCAAAATCTCGGCCACGGTCTGGCTGGGGGGAAGCAACGTGATCAGATCTTTGAACAGAACCTCACGCGTGCAATTCACGAAGGCGCGCTTGTTATCGCAAAGCGTGTTGATACCGTAAAGCAGGGAGCTGTCGAGCGTGGAGCGGGCCGCAAGCTCCGGATCGGCGTTGAAGTAGTCTTCGACACCGTTGCGGAAAAGAATCTCGTACCCGAACACATTCTGCGAGCGGTCAAAGACTGGCTGGCGGGCAACGAAGCGCTGCCCGGGCAGCGCAAGCGAGTTCGAGGCAGAGGTTTTCTCTTTGGCGGCGGCGGGTTTCACTCCTTGTATATCGGCGTAGCCCGGGAGGAACTTCAGGGGAATTGGCAGAATCGGTATCCTGGGAAAATAAGAAATTTACCAATCCGGCGCTAGTGGGTCGAGGAAGTTGCGAAAAGCCCGGCTTCCCGTCAGCACTTCCGCCCGGTCTCTGGGGGAAATCAGACGCCCCTTCAGCACCGGCGACATGAACGAATGCAACTCCTTCACACGGTGAGGGACTTTCCTGCGCCCACTTTGGTAATGCCCAGGTGTGGAAAACTTAGGGCACTCCCCCCTTGCGCTGGCGGCGGTTTCATGAGTAACATCAGAGTGTTCCCAAATGGCCATGCTTCCAGGCTGGCCGTTCGCGCCAAACAAAACTCCAGGCGCCAAGATAGTTTGAACATCGATACTTTAAACATAGTTTAAACATAGTTTAAACAACGGTCTCGAATAGCATCCAGTCGATGTGGGGTTTGGTCTGCCGGTAGCCGGTGTGCAGCGACCACGCGCAGTGAGCCATGCGTTACGCCACACATTGAATGTTCCGACCGCAAGGGAAGACGAAACAATCAGGCCTGTGATCCAGGCCGGGGATTAACAAAAATATGAATGCAGGACCCGGACATTCCTCCCCAGGTGGAGGAAAAAACAAACGGCGCCGTGGACGGCGTCCGCCAAGACGAGGCGTGAGTGGCCCCATGGGCCGCGACCGCCAGGAGCATCAGGGCATTTTTACCGCTCCCATGGATCACAGCTACCGCGCCAACATGGGCGGCGACAACGGCAATGGCAGCAGAGCGCCGCGGCGGCCCGGTTTTTCCGCGTCCTACCCCGTGGCCGATCCCGAGCCTCTGCCCGCTCCACCAGTGGATGCGGCTTCGCGCGTCTTCGCGTTTGTCGAAGACCTGTTCTTCCTGAGTAAGATTCAGGACACGGGCCGCAAGATGAATGTGAAGGTGGAGTTCGTGAAGAACGAGAAGGAACTCACCGAGCGGATGAAGAGCAACGGCGAAGGAAATCCTTCCCTGATCATCTTCGACTTGAACAATGTCAACGCCAAGCCTTTGACACTTATCCCGAAACTGAAAAGCAAGCTGAAGAAGGGGACGTCGATCATTGGATTTCTCTCGCACGTGCAGGGCGACCTGAAGCAGAAAGCGCACGAAGTGGGCTGTGACATGGTGCTGCCGCGCTCGGCGTTCTCGCAGAATCTGCCGCAGTTGCTCCGCCGCCATGGCGCCGTCGAGACCGATTCCGGGGCCGCCGACTAGTACAGTGACCGAGTGCTGAGTCATACGGTGGTTTATGGGGCGGGGACGCCTGGCTCTCCACTAGCAAGCTTGGATCGACAGCAGTAACGATCACGCGGCCGCAATAGCTGGCCGGGTGAAATGTCGGCGACGTGCAAGCTGCCCGAGCCTGATACAATTTCGCCGTGTTCGCTCACAAAATTCTGATCACCACGTTGGCCATCGCCATGGCCGAAATCGCTTTCGCACAGCAGCCTCCGGTGAAAGTGAACGTCCTCAACGTGTGTGCGCCATCATCCGGCGAGCAAAAGGAATTGTCGTCGGCGCTGGCCAAGGCGCCGGGCAAGCCGTTGTTCAGCAAGGATTACGAGGTGTCTCGCGGGCATTCCACACTCGACCAGAGCGCTCCGATCCCAGGTATGCAACCCTTGCCTCCCGGTGCGGCCTCCGCGGCCGACTGGGTTCGGGTGCGGCGCGAATTCCCCGACGCCGCCCTCTTCAGCAATGCCCAGTACTCGTTCAGTGTGGATTCGAGGAATATGGTGGAGACGCTCGTGCTGCACGTCCGCGACCCCAAAGACCTGATGCAAATTTCGATCGAGGACAGTGCTTCAACGGTTGCTTCCGCGACCGCGATGCTGTCTTCCAGTACGCCAGTTTCGCGCGTCAAGCTGGAGCGCTTTGGAAAAGCGTCGGTAGTGCTGGCGCGGTGCGCGGGCGCAGAAGGAAATCCGGCAACAGATCAGAGCGCGTACGAGCCTATCTTCCATGCCGCTTCTTCGATTATGGAGCGCTATCGCGACGCTCTCGGCGCCAGCAAACTGATACCCCAGGAACTGGCTCGCCTGGGCGTGGGAACTTCGATCGGAACATCGACCAAGGCGGGCGCCGGCAGCAAGAAAAATCCGTAGTTGTTCCGCCAGCTTTCGAGCTTGAAGCGAAATCTGTTTTTCAGAATCTATCTATTAGCACTGTTTTTTTAACACGGTTTCTTCCCACTATGGACATACGCAATGTTGTGATCATGGGTTCCGGATGCGCGGGTCACACCGCCGCCCTCTACAGCGCCCGCGCCAACCTCAAGCCGCTCGTCATCGAAGGCCATGAACCTGGCGGACAATTATCGCTGACCACGTTGGTGGAAAACTTTCCCGGTTTTCCGGAAGGCATCCAGGGGCCGGAACTGATCGAGAACATGCGCAAGCAGGCCGAACGCTTCGGCGCCGACTATCGCATGGGTCACGTGGTCAAAGCCGATTTGAGCAAACGTCCGTTCGAGCTGAGCTTCGGCAAAGAGATCATTCAGACCCGTACGCTTATCATCGCCAGCGGTGCATCGGCGCGCTGGCTCGGCCTGCCGAACGAGCAGGCACTGATCGGCCACGGTGTTTCTTCCTGCGCTACGTGCGATGGCTTTTTTTTCTCGGGCAAGGAAATTGCGGTGATTGGCGGCGGCGACTCCGCCATGGAAGAAGCGACATTTCTGACGCGCTTCGCGACCAAGGTAACGCTCATCCATCGTCGCGAGCAGTTTCGCGCTTCGAAAATCATGCTCGATCGCGCCCGGGCAAATCCAAAGATCGCGTTTCTCACCGATACCGTGGTGGACGACGTTCTCGATGTCGGCAAAAAGGAAGTCACGGCGCTGCGTCTGCGCAATCTGAAGAGCGGCGAAAGCTGGGATTTTCCGGCGAGTGCAATGTTTCTTGGCATCGGCCACATCCCGAACGCCAAGGTCTTCGAAGGCCAACTCGAAACCGATGCCGATGGCTACCTGGTTACGCAGAAGAATGTGTTTACGAAAGTGCCGGGCGTCTTCGCCTGCGGCGACGTGCAGGACCGCCGCTACCGCCAAGCCATCACCGCCGCCGGTTCCGGCTGCATGGCTGCGCTGGAAGTCGAGAAATTCCTGGAAGAAGAAGGGCACTGAGGGCGAGGTGTTTTTGAATGCGAGCTGTAGAAGTGCCTAACCACAGGGGTCACAGAGGTACAAAGAGGAAACCCCGTTCTTGATTCTGCTCTGTGCCCTCTGTGGTTAGGACTTTGATCTTCACTTTGCCGCAACCGTGCCGCCCGTCCTTAACGTCTTGTCATAAATCCAAAGCAGCGCCGCCGTAGCCACGCCCACTCCGCTCACCGCCCACCAGATCCGCTCCGGCCGATGCTGCACCTCGCCAAAGTGGTGGATGAGCATGCCTCCAAACTTGCCGGCGATCAGCGAGCCAATTCCGATGGGGAGAAACGCGAAGCCCATGTACGTGCCTTGCTGTCCCGGAGGCGCGAGGCGGGAAACATATTCGTAATAACGTGGGGACTGCGTAATCTCGCCGAGAGAAACCGCAAACAATGTAAGGATCGCCATCGGAACCGTCGGATGCACGATGAGAATGATCCACGCCAGGCCCGAAATCAGGGTGCCCAGCGTGATCGCGCGAAACGCCGGCATCTTTTGCGAGAACAGACTAACGACCATTTGCAACGCGATGACGGTCAGCGGTCCGGTCACGAGAATCAGTTCGGTATCAGTTTTCGGATTGATGTAGTCGTGAATGTATAAGGGCAGAATGATGAATTCCTGCCAGTAAACCACCCAGTATCCGGAAAAAATCAGAAGAAACAGCATGAAGCGCGGGTTGGAGAGCACGGTCCCGAAATTCTTTACGGCTTGTGCCAGGCTCACGGTCGGTTCGTCGGCGCGGCGCGGCTCTTTGAAAAACAGCAATACTCCGAAGAACATCGCAAACACACTGATAGCGGCGACGCGGAAGACGTTCTCCACGCTCATGTGGCGGTGTACGTAAGAAGCGACGTAAGGTCCAGCGGCGCCGCCGATATTCACCAGCGTGTAGTAAATGGAGTAGCCGATGGAGCGGACATTCTCCTTCGAAGCTCGCGCCGTCGTGCCGACTACGCAAGGCTTCACCAGCGCTACACCAAGCGCCGGCAGCATGAGCAGGACAGTGACCAGCGCAACCAGCGGCACCGCGCCTCGCACGGGACTGAACCAGGGAGATGCAATCGACCCGATCAAGAAGTACGAGCAACTCAGGATCAGGTAGGCTAGTGAGAGAGACCGCCGAAAGCCGAGACGGTCGGCGAGCGTTCCGCCGAAGGCGGCAAGAAACCACACCAAGCCGCCGAAGAGCCCGGTGAGGCTGCTGGCCCGCTCGACTCCAAAGTTGAGCGTCTCATGCAGATAGCGTGCCAGCGAAGCGAACGCGGCGTAGTAGGAAAGCCGCTCAAAAAGCTCGCTGATGTTCGCAACCCAGAAGGGCCGCTCAAAGCCGGTGCGGATTTCGTCGAATCGTTCGGAAAAGGTCATGATGGGCTCTTAATCGTGGTACGTCGCAAATATCGACACAAAATATAGTTTGTCATCCTGAGCGAAGCGAAGGACCTGTGTATTCTGCGGCCAATTGCCTAGGTCCTTCGCTCCGCTCAGGATGACAGTGCCTATTTATACCGATCATGCGAACGTCAAACATTTAGCCGCCGCCGTACTTCTTCGTCCGAGAGACCAGCCACCCTGATCACTTTATTCCGGCTGGTCTGGCCGGCTGCAATAGTAACGGAGGAACGCGGCAGGTTCAAAAGTTTTGCGAAAAATTCGATGCAGGCCTCGTTGGCCTTGCCGTCGGCGGGAGGGGCGGTAAGCGAGACTTTCAGCGCGTCGCCCACTTCGCCGGTGATGGCATTTTTCTTTGCGCGTGGATGGACTTTGACGGCGAAGGTGGCTCCGGTAGGCGAATTTTGAATTGCTGCCATCGAAAATCTTTACCACAGGGGGCATAGAAAACCGCAGGGAAAGACGAAAACATTGCATAGATTTTTCTCTGTGTTTCCCTGTGCCCCCTGTGGTTAAGCTTTTGCTCTTTCCCCGAAGATCGCCGTGCCCACGCGCACCCACGTTGCTCCCTCTTCAATTGCGACTTCAAAATCATGCGACATGCCCATGGAAAGGACGTTCAGCCCGACGTGAGGCAGCCCGCGAGCGGCGATACCATCTCGAATCTGACGGAGATGGCGGAAGTATTTACGCGCGCCCTCCGGATCTTCCGTATAAGGGGGGACGGTCATCAGGCCCTGAATTGTGAGATGCGACCATCGCGGCGCGCCTTGCAGGATCTGCTCAAGCTCGTCGGAACCGGGCCCGACTCCGCTCTTTGCCGTCTCGCCACCGAGGTTGACTTCGATCAGGACTGACAAAGTTTTGCCCGCGCTCTCCGCGAACGCGTTCAGCTTTTCCGCCATCCGCATGGAGTCAACCGAATCGACCGCGTCAAACAACTCCGTCGCCTTCGCAGCTTTATTTGTTTGCAGATGTCCGATCAAATGCCATTCGGCATCAGGCAGGTCGTGCAGGGCATCCGCCTTGCCGGCAAACTCCTGCACCCGGTTCTCGCCGAAAACGCGCAGCCCCGCCGCGTACGCTTCGCGGATGCTCTCGACTGGAAAGGTTTTGCTCACACCCATCAGTGTGATTTCATCTGCATTGCGGCCTGCCCGCCGCGCCGCTGCCGCAATCCGTTCCCGCACCTGGGCGATATTTTCCGCAATCGACATAAAGCAAAAACCACGAAGGACACAAAGTATCACGAAGGAGAATCATTGGCTGTTTTGGGAACAGCGATGTCGTTGGTAGCGGGGCCGAGCTCGGCTTGGACGGGCGAGGACGCCCGTCCCTCCATCCATTCGCTTTTTCTTACATCATTCCAACTGGCGGAGCTGGTTCGCTCGGATCGCCTGCGCTGGAAAGTGGGATCCGAATCATCAGCAGCGCCAGTCCCACCATCACAGCGAGTCCCGCAAAATACGAAGGATGATTGAATATCTGCGGGATCGTCCAGTTCTTAACCTTGGCAATAGCCACGATTCCGGCCCAGACCAGGCCCATCAAAGATTCACCCACGATCAGTCCTGAAGCCGTGAGCACTCCGGCGTTCTCCACTCGCGCCCTCTGCGCGGGATTGAAACCACGGCGATTGGCGAGCGAATCTCCGAGAGCGCGGAAAACTCCGCCGAGGAAAATTGCAAATGTCGTCTCGAAGGGCAAGTACATTCCTACCGCCACCAGCATGGGGCTGCGTACCTGCATCATGATCATGCCAATGCCCATGAAGATGCCGACGACAACGAGAGGCCACGGCATATCGCCGCCCACCACACCCACCGCCAGCGTGGCCATCAATCCGGCCTGCGGCGCCGCGAGTTCACGGCTGCCAAAGCCAAAAGAGTTGTTCAAGAGTGCGAGGGGAAAGTACATGACCAGGCTCGCCACAACCACAGCGATCAACTCGGCCACCTGAATCTTGCGCGGCGTGCCGCCGAGAATGTAACCGACTTTGAAGTCCTGTAACAACTCACCCGCGACCGCTGAGGAAACGCAAACTACAGCCGCGACGCTCAGCACCGCAAGCACGCCAGATTTTCCAGAGACTCCCAGCGAGACCATGAGCAAGGCGGCGATCAGCAGCGTCGAGAGAGTCAATCCTGAAATCGGATTGTTCGACGAGCCAATGAAACCGACCAGATTTCCAGAAACCGTGGCGAAGAAGAAGCCGACTAAAAGCATCACGACCGCCGCAAGAATAGCCGGCCAGAACAATCCGGTGAGGCGCACATATAACACGCACATGACCACAAACGTGATCGCAATCAAGCCGAAGACCGCTTTCGATCCCATATATTGCTCGGTTCGCGAGAGTTGCGCGCGCTGTGCCGCCGTCTGACGCAAGTCGCCAAGCGCCTTGCCCAGCCCCGCTGTCAGGCTCTTGCCCATTTTGAACAGAGTGAAAGCCGCTCCGACGAGCATTCCGCCCACGGCGATCGGACGCACCACGAACTTCCACACCGAAATCGCCATGGTCGTCCAGTTGTCGGGCGTGTCTGCTGGGAGATATTGTTTGAGCTGCGGGCCCATAAAATACATCAGCAGCGGGACCATCAATCCCCAGGCAAGCACGCCGCCCGCGAATTGGATGGAAGCGAGCCGCAACCCGATGATGTAACCAACTCCCAAGTATGCGGGGCTGACGCTCGGAGCGGCGAAGGTGCTGACGGCGCCGGTCGCCACGATATTCTTGCTTCCGGCAAGGCCAAGCCGGACCTGGCTGCGCCCAAGAGTTCCCACCGCAAAATAAAAATCTTTGCCGGCGGCGAACAGCCCGAAGCTTCCGAGGATGTAAACGATTCCGCCCACACCAATGTTCCAGAAGAGATATTTGGCAGCCTGCGCGCCGCGTTGCCCGGCCTTGTGAATCTCTGACGCCGCCACCGATTCGGGGAACGGAAGTTCGGGATCTTCCACCATGACGCGTCGCACCAGCGAAATAAAGAGGACGCCGAGAACGCTGCCCACCATGATCAAAGCCGTCGATTTCCAGTAGGAATCGAAGGACCAGAAGTTCGGCCATGCTCCCGCGAGCACGAAAGCAGGGAGGGTGAAGATCGCACCGGCGGCAATGCCTTCTCCGATCGAGCCGGCGGTTCGCGCGATATTTTCTTCGAGCAGCGTTCCCTTCCAGGCTCGCAACACGGCCATGGCGATGACCGCCGCCGGATAGGTTGCAGCGATGGTGATACCGGCGCGCAGACCGAGATAGGCATTGGCCGCGCCCAGAACGACGGTCAGAATCAATCCGAGGAAAATGGCCCGGAACGTCAACTCCTTCATTTCCATGGTTTCCGGAACGTAGGGACGATGCTTGCGGGGGCCTTCGGTATTCGCCGCAGGGGTGCTCATAGGGTCCTCGTGGTCACCAGGAATTTGATTGCCGATTCACATTAGCAGAGACCGCGCACCTTAACATGCCGAAAGGCAGCTTTACAAGTGCAGCCCTCACGCAGAAAAAGGTAAGGGAGCGTGGGCCGCGTCCTTTATTCGCAACTTTTGTGCGCAACTTCTTGTTCGCAACTTTGCATCTCAACCAGGGTTAGAGAATTCCGTTCAGGAGGTATCTCGTGACTCCCTTTGCCAGACCCTCTTGGGGCCGGTTTTTCAAAAAATTCCGCTGCCGGGGATGTGGCGCGCAGGAAGCATATCGCTCCCACCCTCGCGGTTTCTTTGAAAAACATGTGCTTCCGTTTTTGTTGCTGCAAACGGTCCGCTGTGGGCGCTGCGATCAACGGGCCTGCGTCTTGCGCACGATTCCAGGGCTCGAACGGGTTCAGCCGGAGCGCGAGGAGTCACAGAGTCAAGCGCAAGCCGGCTCGAAGTCCGATCGCCGCGTTGCATAGGGAGTACACCGCGGCTATACTGGCCCAGTGTAGCCCGGCGAAGCGGCGTCGGCTTGCCGGGTGCGGGAGGCTGTCTTCAGCAGTAGCAGCACTGGGTTTCGAATACGCGCTGCCCAGGGCGAAGCGGCGGACCATGATTTGGCTGACCATAGGTTGGCAGAGCATGGGTTCGCGGGCTTTGCCGAGCGCGCGGCTGCGACTTTATTTTTCACGTTTTTCCCCGCCGATTGCCGTATTTGTGGTTCCCCACTGCTTAGAGTTTCCCGGCTTCCCGTTTGTCAAACTTGTTTAATCGCGCTGCGACCGCTGAAGGGGTTGTACTGCAGCGTTTGCGGAGAAGCCTTGCACGTCCCGGCCTCCGTCGTCGTCGGCGAGACCCGGTGCATGCTCTGTCAGCGCATCGATCCTCCGTTCGAGCGGGCGGTCGCGTATGGCAGCTATGACAGTGGATTGCGCGACCTGATCCATTTGCTCAAGTTCCAGCAAGTTCGTCCGGCGGCCGCGGTTCTTGGGCGCATGCTGGCAGAGACGGTTGCCAACCTGGAGCGGGCGATGCCCGTTGGGACGATCATGGTAGTTCCCGTTCCTCTGCATACGCGCAAGCAGGCGCAACGCGGATTCAATCAGGCGGAGATCATTGCGCGGCACGCGCTGAAACAACTGTTGCGTCCAAAAAGGTTTGAGCTGTGCACGGCAGTCCTGGTGCGCCAGCGCGAGACTGGGAGCCAGATTGGCCTGAGTCGCCATCAACGGCGCGAGAACGTGCGCGGCGCTTTCGCGGTGAGCGATCCAACGCGAATCTTGAAACGCGACATCTTACTCATAGACGATGTCCTCACTACGGGAACCACGGCCTCGGAGTGCGCGCGGGTACTTCTCCGCGCGGGCGCAGCCCGGGTGTGGGTGGCGATAGTGGCGCGGGCGTTGAAGGTGACAACTTCCGATGTCATCGTTTTGCCCGAGGATCGGTCGGAGGAGGGAAGTGAAGATCGCCTGGACGAGGCGGCTCACGGCTAGAAATTATGTCGTTGCGATTACACGACTTCGGTGGAAGCATGCGGCCGCACCTTCCGGCGGCGATGCTTGCCTCCGGCATGCATTCCGGAAGTGATGGCCATGCGCTGCATCAGCCGGTCCTGGTGTTGAACGCATCCTACGAGCCGATCAATGTCTGTGCCGCGCGCCGGGCGATTGTGCTGGTGCTGAAGGGTGTTGCCATGACCGAAGAAGAAAACGGACACTTCCTGCACGCCGCCCGCATCGCCCTGCGCGTGCCCTCGGTGATCCGCTTGCTGGAGTATCGCCGCATCCCGCATCAGTCGCGCGCGCTGTCCCGGAAAAACATTCTCTTGCGCGACCGCAACACCTGCCAGTATTGCAGCGTTACTATTCCCGCTGGCGAGCTCACGCTCGACCATGTGATTCCGCGCTCGCGCGGCGGCCTCTCCACCTGGGAGAACCTCGTTGCCTGCTGCCACCCCTGCAACCGCCGCAAAGGTAACCAACTCCCGCACGAAGCCAACATGAAGCCCTCGCGCGAACCGCGCTCCTTCAATCTCCACACCAGCCGCCACATCATGCGCCTGATGGGGCACTCGGATGATAAGTGGAGGAAGTATTTATTTTATTAAAAGTTTAAGGTTTCAATGAACCACGGGCCCTCAAATGCCAATTGCTCCGTCGGAGCGGACGATACCTGCTTCCGCTCCACGAAACTCTGAAGCCTGGCCTTATTGCGGCTTCCGCGGTTCAAGCGGCTTCTGATCTTCAGGTTTCGGCTCAGCCTTCTGCACTTCTTGTCCTTCGTAGGTGATCTTCGATTTTGATCCAAAGCGCTTGTAGTTCGTGTACTTGATGATCTCGCGGATCTTGATGTCGCCCATGGAGAACTTCAGCGTATCCTCGGCGCGCGTGTAGGTGGGGAACCAGTACTGGCCGTCAATCTGTTCGCGCCAGGTGGTGAATTTGGGGAACAGGTTCTCGTTGCCCTTCTTCTTCCGGATGTCGGGTACGGTTTTGCCGAAAGTTTCCACGATCTGAAAATCCTTATTGTCCACCCAGATTCGGCCCTGGAAATAGCGCTTCTTGCCGACAATCTGCTTGGGGGCAATATCGAAAACATAGGTGTTCAGTTCGTCCTGTTTTTGCTGGCCGACATACAGAATGTCGTACTCCCCGATTTCATCCGACGTCAAAACAAACGGGAGGCGGTTCTCAATGTCATCAAAATCTTCTTCGGTCATCTGCAGGCGCTGCAAGGTGGGCTGTGGCGCGAAAACCACGTTCTTGATCTTGCGTCCCTTGTCGTCGAAGGTCACGTCGAATACTTGCTGGTAGTTGCCGTCCGGCGTGTCGCCGTCGAGTGTCATGACCTTGACGTCCTGCCGGTAGGTGTATTGATCGCGCGCCTCCTTGAACTCTTTCTCCTTGATGGAGAAGCGCTTGATGATTTGCTCGACCGTGATTCCCTTAGGCTCGGACTTGTCGAGCGTGCCTTCCTGCGCGCGTGCCACCTGGGGCACCATGATGATAGGCAACAGGGCGCTAAACAGTGCGGCCAGGGAAAGAAGCAAGGGGAACGTCAACCGCGCAGGTCGGGACAGGAATCTCATAAACCTCATTCTAACGAAAAAAACCCGGAAACATTAACCGCAGCCTCCACCCCCAAAGCCGCCGTGCAAACAGCCCGTTGGAGGGGGTGGAAGACTGCAGTTCTGCCTATTTCATTGGATGCGGCAGGCTTCGCAAGGTTTGCAGCATTTACTTTTCTTTACCTGCGGGCACATTCCGCATGGCCTTCGCCATTCCCCACTCGACCAATCCTGGAAATAGCTGGTACAGCTTGATGACTGGAATCATGGTCCAAGGCACGACGACCTCGCGCTTTTTCTTGCGATAGCCGCGATAGGCCGCGTGCGCCACTCGTTCCGCCGTAATGCCGCGCACCGATTGCGGGCGGATGTTGCCTTGACGGTTGGCAACCACGTGCTCGCCGAATTCGGTGCGCACGTAGCCGGGGCAGACGGTCAGCACCTGGATGTTGTCGCGTTTCAATTCAAGCCGCGCGCCTTTGCCGATAGCGTTCATGGCGAACTTGCTGGCGGAGTACAAAGCCATAAACGGCACCGGAATATGTCCGGCAACGCTCGAAATGTTGATGATGGTCCCGCCGCCTTCCTCGCGCATGGCGGGTACCACCGCTTGCATGCAGGCAATCGCGCCGAAAAAATTGGTCTCGAACAATTCGCGCAATACCGGCGTCTCCATGTCAGCGACCGATTCGCGGATGCCCACGCCCGCGTTGTTCACCCACACATCCACGCGGTCAAAGTGGTGCAGCGTCAGTGCCAGCGCGCGGCCGATTTCTTCGCGATTGCGAACATCGCAGGCCAGGGCGAGCGTGCGGTCCGTGTGGCCAACGCGGTGGCGAGCCGTCTCGGCGCGACCGGCATCGCGCGACAGCAACACCACGCTGGCGCCTTCGTCGGCAAACACTTTGGCAATCGCTTCCCCAATCCCCATGGAAGCCCCGGTCACCACCACGACTTTCCCTGCCATATCCATGGCGACTCTTGTATCGCCTTGAAGCAGGCAAGTCAATGCACCAATTCCAAAGTTTTTGGGGTGCCCCGTTCCTTGCGTTCGTTGCAAGGGGCGGGTGCCTGTACAATTGCGCCGCTCGACTGGTACCACAGCGCCCAGCACCGCCGCGCTAGCGTAAAATCGTCTGCACTGGAGCTGCCGTGAATTCGCTGTTGCCCATCTTCCCGCTCGATCTGGTGCTGCTGCCCGGCGTGCCACTGCCGCTGCACATCTTTGAACCGCGGTATAAGAAGATGATCGCGGAATGCCTGGAACAGAACAAACCATTTGGCGTGGTGCGGGCGTCTTCCGATGGAGTCGCCGACATCGGTTGCACGGCGGAGATCATGTCAGTGACTAAGAAATATGACGATGGGCGCATGGACATCCTGACGCGCGGGGTCGAGCGCTTTGAAGTGATCCAGGTCAACGAAGATCGAGAGTTCTTGCAGGCCGAGATTGCGGTGGTTGAAGACGAGCCCGAAAAGCCGGCAGCGCAGATGGTGACGCAGGCCGTGCGCTTGCACGCGGAGATATCGAAACTGGCCGGAGCAGAGTCCTCCGGGCCCGACCAGCACGCCCGCAATCTTTCTTTCTTGCTGGCCGGATCGCTTCCGCTCGACCTCGACTTCAAGCAGAGCCTGCTCTCGACTCTGTCGGAAGCAAAACGTCTGGAGGCGGTAATCGGCTATCTCGAAGCGATTCTGCCCGGTCTGCGCCGAGCGGCGAAGGCGCGCTGGAACTGAACTGCTTTTGCGGTGGCTTTAGCGAAACGAACAGAGAGCGTTGCCGGGCGCGGAAAACTAAAGAGGAAATCCACAGAGGAAATTCGAGAAAAGTGCGGTACGGTTTCTTCTGTGTCCCTCTGTGTCCCTCTGTGCCCCTGTGGTAAAGCCCTGAGTCGGCCTCCCCTCAACCCCGGCTTTTTCACACCAGCCTGCAGACTTCCGTAGCGCGACAAAGTATCTTTTCCGCCGCTCATCTGACCAACCAGCTACCGATGCGGCGGTATAATCCGCGTGAGGCTGTTTTCTTTGGGGGGTTCCCACCATGAGTGTTGCCCGGACTCTCGGCGAGTTGCGCCAAAGTCCTTTCACTGAACAGCGTCTCGGTTCGCGGCGGGTCAAAGATGAGCTGCGCGAGAACCTGATGGCGCGGCTGCGCGAAGGCAGCCCGATATTTCCGGGCATCGTGGGATACGACGACACGGTGGTGCCCCAGATTGTGAACGCGATCCTCTCGCGGCATAATTTTATTCTCCTCGGATTGCGTGGACAGGCGAAGAGCCGGATTCTAAGGGCGCTGACCGCGCTGCTTGATCCGCAAATGCCATACCTGGCGGGCTGCGAAATTCACGATAACCCGTATGCTCCCATCTGCCGGCGATGCCGCGAACTGGTTGCGAAAGAAGCAGACGCCTCGCCCATTGCCTGGCTGACGCCCGACCACCGCTATGTAGAGAAGCTGGCCACGCCGGATGTCACCATCGCGGACCTGATCGGCGATATCGATCCGATCAAGGCGGCGCGTGGTGGGCACGAGCTATCCAGCGAGTTCACCGTGCACTACGGCCTGCTGCCTCGCGCCAATCGTGGAATTTTTGCCATTAACGAGTTGCCGGATCTCGCCGGCAAGATTCAGGTCGGACTCTTCAACATCATGCAGGAAGGCGACGTGCAGATTAAGGGCTATCCGATCCGGCTGCCGCTGGATGTCGCGCTTGTGTTCAGCGCCAACCCGGAGGACTACACTGCGCGCGGCAAGATCATTACGCCGCTGAAGGATCGCATCGGGTCGGAGATCCGCACACATTACCCGGCCACGGTGGAAGAAGGGATGGCGATTACCGCGCAGGAAGCATGGCTTGATCGCAAGAATGAGCGCGACGGCTCACCGCTGCATATTCCGAAGTATGTGCAGGAAGTGATCGAGCGCATCGCTTTCGCGGCGCGCGACGACAAGAAGATCGACAAGCGGTCGGGCGTCAGCCAGCGGCTGCCCATTTCGGCCATCGAGAACGTGGTTTCAAATGCCGAGCGGCGCGCGCTTACCCATCGGGAGAAATTGATCGTGCCCCGCATCAGCGACATCTACGCAGCCCTGCCTGCGATCACGGGCAAGCTCGAACTGGAGTACGAAGGCGAGATGAAGGGTGCGGACTACGTGAGCCGCGAGCTGATCCGGACCGCGGTCGCGAAGACGTTTGATACTTATCTTCACGGCGTCAACATGAATCAGGTGGTGCAGTGGTTCGATCTGGGCGGCGAAATTCACCTCGGCGATAATGCCGGAGCCAAGGAAGTGCTCCAGGGCCTGAGCCAGATTCAGGGGCTGATGGAAAAACTCGGCAAGCTGAACGTGAACGCGAAAGACAGCGCCGGGATGCAAGTGTCAGCGGCGGAGTTCGTCCTGGAAGGCCTGCACGCGCACAAGAAAATCGGACGCAATGAGGAGCGCGTGTTTACGGCGGGCGAGAAGCAGCCGAAAAAGCAGGAGCGGGTGTATGAGCCGGAAGAGCCGGGGTTTGGACGGAAGCGTGGATTTAATTAGCTGCCAGTCGCCGGCTATCGGTACAAGCGGTTTCGAAGTTATTGACGCGACACCCTGAGCAGTGAGTGTCCATTGAATTTCGATGGCTCTGACTGAAAGCTGCTTTTATGAAACGCATTCGCTACTCCAAATACGTTTCCGACCCGGCCGGCGACATGAGCATGGAGGATCTGCTCAGCGCGCTCTCGGACTATTTCCTGCAAAGCGGATTCGACGGCAATTTCTGGCAAGAGCTGCCGGAGGGCGAGCAGACTCTCGATGAGTTACGCAGTGCGCTTGAACAAGCGCTGCTCAACAGCGAGATGTTTGACGAAGAAATGCGCGACCGGCTGCGGCAAATGCAGATGGAGGGTGAATTTGAAGAGCTGATCGAGAAGCTGATTGAGCGGATGCAGCAGGAAGACTACATATCCATCGATCAACCGCACGATCCGTCGAAGCATTCAAGCGTCGGCGGGCAGGTCGGCGATGCGCAGCAGCAGGCGAAGTTCGAGATCACCGACAAGAGTCTCGACTTCCTGGGATTCAAAGCGCTGCGCGATCTGCTCGGGTCGCTCGGCAAGTCGAGTTTTGGACGTCATGACACGCGCGACATGGCGACGGGCATCGAAGCGAGCGGCGCTACGAAGCAATACGAATTTGGTGACACCATGAACCTCGATATCACGGCGACGCTTTCGTCGGCCATTCAGCGCGAAGGGCTCGGGCTTCCTCTGAACCTCGAATACAGCGACTTGCAGGTGCATCAGTGCGAGTACCAGTCGTCGTGCGCAACCGTGCTGATGCTCGACTGTTCGCATTCGATGATTCTGTATGGCGAAGACCGCTTCACTCCGGCGAAGAAAGTTGCCATGGCCCTGTCGCAGCTGATTCGCACGCAGTATCCCGGAGACTCGTTGTCGCTCGTGCTGTTTCACGATTCGGCCGAAGAAGTTCCGCTCTCCCAACTGGCAAGGGTGAAGGTTGGGCCGTACTACACCAACACCCGCGAGGGCCTCCGCTTGGCGCAACGCATCCTGCAGCGCCAGCGCAAGGATATGAAGCAGATCGTCATGATCACCGACGGCAAGCCTTCCGCGCTCACCCTTGAAGACGGGCGCATTTATAAGAACGCGTTCGGGCTCGATCCGCTGGTGGTCAGCCAGACGCTCGAAGAAGTTTCGAAGTGCAAGCGTGCGGGCGTGCTGATCAATACGTTCATGCTGGCGTCCGACTATGGGCTGGTGCAGTTCGTCCAGAAGGTGACTGAGATGTGCCGCGGCAAGGCCTACTTCACGACGCCGTACACGCTCGGCCAGTATTTGCTGATGGATTACATGTCGCGGAAGACGAAGACCATTCACTAGCGGGCAACTACTTCGGTAGAAGGAAAACCAGGGGTGCCCCACTCATTCGCGTTCTTTGTGTCTTTGCGAATGAGTGGGACTGCGGCCCAGTCGCCAGAGGTCGGAATACAGAAGTAGCGCCATGAGGGCCAGTCCCGGTGCAGCTTCGATGTAAGATCGCTGTAGGATATCCGTTTGGAGATGTTATGAGACGAATTGCCGCTTTCATGTTGCTGATCGCCTTGAGTATTGCCTGCTCGATGCCCGCTCAAGCTCAACGCACCACTACCGCCGAAAATATGCGGCGGTCCAGGAACGCGGCCAAGCAGCACCAAAAAGTGTTAAAAAAAATGTCGAAGAAACAGCGGAAAGCCATGAAGAAATCCGCCAAGGCGCAACGGAAAGCGGCCAAGAAGGCCAATCGCTCGCGATAAAGAATCTCTCGTGTTTATTCTGGCCTGCTGTTTCGGGGCTGCCCGTTTTGCCGTGGCCCAGCCTTCAGCGGTTTGCCAGAACTGGCACCTGGCGAGCTTTCAGCAAGTGCTTATCGGCCGTTACCAGCGTCAGATCGAACACGCGCGCAGTGGCTACAAGAAAACGGTCGGCGGGGTCGCGATGGGGAAGTTGCACCCGGGCGGTTTCTTGCGCGACCTGGTAAGTGATTTGGGCTTCCCGCATGGGAGCCCCGTCCAGCGTATCTGCGATCCACGCCTGGGGGTTGGGATGCAAAACCAGCCTCTGCTTCTGGCAAAGAGTCAGAACCTCCCACAACGAGATCGGAGAAAGCCACAACTCGTTGCTGGGGTTCTCCAGTGCCGCCGTCACACGACTGGAAAGGCGCGCTTGATCGAGCGCGCTCCACAACCAGATATGAGTATCAAGCAGCAGTTTCATCAGCGCAGGGCTTCCCAATCGTCTTCTGCGCTGGCCGGAGAAACAATGTCGCCGATGATTTGGCCGGTTCCCGCCCGAGAACCCACCCAGTGTTTCGACTTCCTTGAGGCACGAGGAGGGACAAGCTCAGCCACGGGTTCGCCGAAACGTGTCACCAGAACCGGCTTCCCGGTTTTGCGGACGCGTTCGAGCACGGCCAGGCAGGTGGCTTTGAACTTGGAAATGGCAATTTCTTCCATGTGGGGTCTCTCTTTGAGATAATACTATGGTCAACGACTATGGTCAATCATGTGTTTCCCTGGCCGGGCTCGCCAGAACCATCTGCCGATTCATCACAAATACACAGTGACCGCCCGCACATCTACTTGATCCATAACGCGCTACGCTGATTCCACTCCCAGGACCTCTCCCGGTCCAGTTCCCTCCAGAAAGAGACTCGCTATGCGTGTGTCGAGACGCGTGCTGGTTGTTGCACTCGCTTGTCTGTCGAACTTCTGTCTGTCGATTTTCTGCCTGTCCACCTTTGCCGCCGCCCAGCAGGCGGATCAAGTCATCGCCGAGCGCGTTCTAGGTCCGCAATGGAAACAGCTTTCGCGCCGGGCCGGAATGATCTTCGCCGGCACGGTCCTCACCACAGCTACTCTGGCGGCGACAGCCCACACGGCGGCAACCGATCGGGCCGCGCCCGGGGCGATTCCGGCCGTCCAGTTGAGTTTTCGCGTTGACCAGCCGATTGCCGGGGTCGAGCGGGGACAAATTCTCACCGTTCTCGAGTGGGCGGGCGCAGGGTCCATGCATCGTCCGATGAGTAGCGGCCAGCACATTTTGATCTTCTTATATCCGCCGAGTCGTTTGGGCTTTACCAGTCCGGTGGGTGGACCACTCGGCCAGGTCGCTCTCGACCCCAGCGGGAAGAACGTGTCTAAGTCTGAGCCGAATACCGCCGCGCCAATTGGCCTACGAAACAAATCGTCGACGCAGCCACGTGTGCCCGTCGATACCCGGAGCGTCAGCGTCGTTCTACTGGAGCGGGCCATCCGCAGCGCCCGAGAGGAATGATCATGCCCTCGCGAATTCTAGCCCTTGCCCTTCTTCTTATTTCCAGTGCTGTTACCACCCTAGCCGGAGGCCCGGCTTTTATAGCGGGCTCCGGCTACGATCCCGGTGTCGAAGGCCAACCCCTGGTCTGGGCCAATGGCTCCGTCCAGTACTTCACCGACCAGGGGGACTTAAGCCCCATCCTCCTCAACGCACAGGCCGATGTTCTTGTTGCCAGCGCCTTCAGCACCTGGACCAGCATTTCAGGTGTCGTCCTTACCGCAGCGCAGGGCGGACACCTTGTCGAAGACGTGAATGGCGGCAACCTCGCGGCCAACGCCAACGGAACCATTACGGCGCCTGCGGACATTACATCTTCAGCCACCAGCACTCCCATCGGAATTGTTTACGACTACGACGGAACGGTCACCGATGCGCTGCTGGGCGTGGGCGCTGGAGGCTTGGCCGATTGCTTCACCAACGCCGTCTATGGCGGACCCGACAACTTCACCTCGGGCGGGAACATCGCGCACGCCGTCGTCGTGATCAACGGAGTCTGCGCTGCCACCAGTTCGCAACTGCCTGACGTTCAATACCGGTTGGTGCGTGTGTTGGGTGAGATTCTTGGTTTGGGATGGTCCCAGGCGAATCTGAACGTGTTGACGCGGACTCCACCTCCAACCAGCTCCGATTTTGAAGGGTTTCCGGTCATGCACTTTACCGATCCGATTTCCTGCGTCCCTATTACCGCCTGTTATCCTGACGCGGCTGTCCCCAAAATGGATGATGCCAACGCACTCGGACGGCTTTATCCAGCCAACGGGAACCCGCAACCGGCAGGCAGAATTTACGGCAGCGTGTACTTCACCGATGCATCCGGGAATGCAATGCAGCCGATGCAGGGCGTCAACGTCGTGGCCCGGTTGATCGGCGGGTCGGGCCAGCCCTCGGGCCAGTTCGTGGCGACTTCCGTTTCTGGTTTCGCCTTTCACGGCAACGCGGGCAACATCATCAATGGATACCTGGACGCAAATGGTCTTCGTTATGACCGGTGGGGCTCCAACGATCCCGCGCTTGAAGGGTTTTTCGATCTCGGCCAACTGGTGATTCCGGCCGGGCAAACCATTGCCCAATATCAGCTAAGCGTGGAAGCGCTGGACCCGAGTTGGTCCCAGGGCGTCCAATCGTACGTTCCCACCCAAGTGGCGCCCTCGGGCTCGTTCGCTCCGGTTGTGGTCACGGTGCAAAATGGGGCGAACGTGGAGCGGGACATCCTGATGTTGCAGGATGCAATCGCCCAAACTCATCCCGGCAGCGGATCGACTTACTCCAATCCTGCGACGCTTCCGGCGGGCGGTGGTTGGGGATCGTGGATCTCCGGTTACGGCAGCGCCGACTGGTTCGAGTTCACGGCCCAGGCAAATCGGACGGCCTCGGTCTCGGTGACCGCCCTCGACGAATCCGGCCAACCCACCGAAACCAAATTGTTGCCCGTAATTGGCATCTGGCAATTGAGCGACCAGACCGGCAATCCCGCGCCTGCGTTCACGCCCTCGGCATTCAACACGACGACTTGGGGTATGAGCCGCCTGGATGCGCAGTTCAGCGCCTCCGATGCTTTCCGAGTGGGCGTGGCCGACTTCCGTGGCGATGGCCGTCCGGATTACTTCTACCGGGCCAATCTACTTTATTCGGACACGATTACGCCGCCGCGCCTCAGCCTTGCTGGCGGAGCGGCCTCGCTCAACGGCATTGGGTTCAGTCCTGGACTGCAGGTGAGCGTTGCCGGCAACAACGGCAACACTCTTTCTTCGTCTGCAAGCCAGATCGCTGTGGCAATGCCTGCCGGATTGCAGGACGGAACTGCTTCCATCCTCGTCATGGATCCGGTGAGCGGCGCCTTTTCCCAAATGATTGGCGCGCTCACCTATGGCGCTCTGTCCACTGATCTCTTGCTTTTGCTGCAAGGCGTGGAGCCGGCAACTCCGGTTGGGTCCGCAGCCGCCAATGCCATCCGCGTCCGCGCGGTTGCCGCCGATGGAATTGCGCCGGTAAACGGCGCGACCATTGCATGGAGCACGACCAACGGCTTGCAGTTCTCAGTGTGCAACGCCGCTTCTTCCTGTTCGGTGCTGAGCGATGCTGCGGGAGAATCTTCCAGCTGGGTCACTCCCACCGCAACCGGACTGAGCACGATCACCATCGCTCTGGCACCATTGTCGTACTCGCCGCCCCAGTCGCAACAGGCCACGGTGCTGGCAACCTCGTCCGCGCTCGACCTGGTTGCGGTGACCCCGACGCGCTGGATTGGGCAAGGCGCAACCATCGCTGTTCCGCTCACCGTCGAAGCGCTCGACCTGGGCGTGCCTAAGCCGAATGTAGTGGTCAATTTCGCAATCATGACAGGTACGGCTGCGCTTTCGGCGGGCAGTGCCACCACCAGCGGTTCGGGATTCGCCACTGTCACCGTTCGGCTTACGAATCAAAATACCGATGTGCAGGTGAGTGCTTGCGTCGCTCCGAACAATGCGCCCTGCCGGATTTTTACTTTGTTCTCCACGCCGCCTTCACTGTGGACGCTGGAGACGGTGAGCGGATCGTCACAGGTGGTGACGATTGGGCAGTCCTTTCAGCCGCTGGTTACGCGAGTCACCGACGGCTCGCTGGCCGCAAATCCGGTGATGGGAGTGACCGTCACCTTTGAGACCACGCTGGCCCGGGCCAGTACCGGGCAGCAGGGGCCGCCGGGCGGAGAGACTTTGGGCGGAGGAAACGGACTGCCCGTTCTTCTCGGATCGTCGCAGGCGCAGGTTGTGACCACTCAGGACGGCCTTGCCGTCATCGTGCCCTCCGTCGGGAGCGTGGGCCCGTGCGATGTGTTCATCAAGGTGAGTGCGGGCCGCTCGACCCTGTTTTTGCAAATGGAGAGCGTAACAGCGTTGGCTTCGGGCCAGCCGAAAAACATCCGCGCTAGTACTCCGACTATGCGGCACGGTCCGTACTTTGTCCTGAATTCTGGTTCGCAGACCTCCGCGCCACAAAATGTGCCGGAGGTGCTTATAGTTGTTCCGGAGGGCACCTTAAACAACGATTCGCCGCAGGATTCGCACGTGAGCGCTTGCCCGAAATTATCTGCCGGCGATGCTTCCAGCGGTCAGGGAAGCTTGCCGCCGAATCCCGCGGGGAACGAAAACTTTTCTCCGCCATGTGCAAGCTCGAAGCCGGACGAAGCTAAAGCTCCGAAGAAGGTGATGCAAGTTGAGACTGACGTTGCCCTCGCAAATGTCCCTAGTCCGATGGGAGCGAAGTCCAAACTTGCTTCAAGCAGTTGGCTTCCTGGTGATAAACGAAGTTGCCGGTTGCTGGCCGGAGATGGACGCATTTTCTGGTAAAGCAACAGCGGGTGCCCCACGTCTCGCGGTTCGAGACGTGGGATTCCCCCTACTTCTTAGTCCACTGATCCACCCAGTCATTCACCGTCTTATACCAAAGCTGCGAATTCTGCGGCTTCTGTACCCAATGCCCTTCGTCGGGGAAGTAGAGCATCTTGGACGGCACGCCCATAGTCTGTAGCGTGGTGAAAAGCTGGAAGCCTTCGCTCACATCCAGCCGGTAGTCGAACTGTCCGTGAATGACAAGCGTAGGCGTCTTGAAATTCTTAGCCGAGTTGCGCGGGTTCCATTTCGCGTACATCTCCGGGTTCGTGTAAGGCGTGCCCTTGAACTCCCAGTTATTGAACCAGAGTTCTTCGGTCGTGCCCCAGGCGGAGTCGGTATTGAACATGCCATCGTGCGAGACGATGCACTTAAAGCGGTCGGTGTGGCCAAGCACCCAGTTAGCCATGTATCCGCCGTAGCTAGCGCCCAAAGCGCACTCCCGGTCTTTGTCAATGAACGGATAAGTCTTCTCCGCATAGTCGAGCCCCTTCATCAGGTCTTCAAACGGAGCGCCGCCCCAGTCGCCATTGATGGCGTCAATAAACTTCTGTCCGTATCCGGTCGAGCCGTGGAAGTTGATCATGATGACCACGTATCCGTTAGCGGCAAAGAGTTCGGGATTCCAGCGATACGACCAGTCGTCTCCCCAAGCCCCCTGCGGCCCGCCGTGGATGAGGAACTTCAGGGGATACTTCTTGGTGGGGTCGAAGTTCGGCGGCTTGACGAAGAAGCCTTGAACTCTATCGCCCTTCGTTCCTTCGAACCAGAAGGATTCGATGGGGGACATAGCGACTTGGGAGAGGACGGCGTCGTTGAGGTGAGTCAGGCGCTCAGGAGGGTGAGTGAGCAGTTCTGTCACGCTTCTTTCGGAATCCGTTTTGTAGATTTCGGTTGGGGACGAGATCGACATCCGGGTGAAGACAAGGATTTTTCCGTCTTGCGTCACGGTTAGATCGTCGTTGTACCCGTCACGTACCACCACAGCAGCGTTAGTACGAGCCGTCTCCTTGGGGTTGCCATCTACAGTGATTGTCTGGTCAAACGGGCGATCAACTGTAAACGAATCTACCGGCGAGTCACCTTGCCACTCGTGCGCGAAGTAGATGCGTTTCGAATCCGGTGACCATGCGAAGGTCCCCACCCATGAATCGAGCGTCTGAGTCAGCGAATTAGACTTTCCCGTCTTCCGGTCGAACAGCATCAGCCGAAACCGGTCGCTCTCGTATCCCGGACGCTGCTGGGCGCGGTAGGCGATGTACTTGCCATCGGGCGAATAGAGCGGAGTCGAGTCGCTGGCGGGATTGCCGGCGGTGATGTTCTTGGCAGCTCCTCCATTCACCGGGACGATCCACAGATCGTTGTTGGTGGACGCGGCTTCGACCTTGTCATGATTAGAGGTGTAGCAAATCTCCTGCCCGTCAGGCGAGAAGGCATAGTTATCCTGTCCGCCGAGCGAGAACACCGGCGCGTCATAGTCGCCCGGCGTGAGGTCGCGGGACGCGCCACCGTCAGCCGGAGTAACAAAAATATGGGTGCGCATTCCGTGTTTGTACGCGTTCCAGTGACGATAGAGCAGGCGCTCGAAGATGATCGCCTTGACCTTCGATTCCTCGGCCTCCTTCGACTTCTTGGCGTTGCAAGCCTCGTCCGCGCACTCGGGATACACATCCGAGGTGAAAAGAATGTTCTTGCCATCGGGCGACCAGAGTTCGCCACCCGCTTCGGTCGCGATCGAGGTCAATTTGTGCACACCGCTGGCTATGCCAGCCGCGCTGTCGAAATCCGCGATCCAGATCTGCGAGCCACCTTCCTTATTCGAGAGGAAGGCGAACCGCTTGCCTTCCGGCGCCCAGCGCGGGCGGTCGCCGTCCCGGTCGGCGATGAGCACGCGTTCCTGTCCTCCCGACAGAGGCACAATCCAAATGTGAGAGGTCTTCTTGTTCGCCGCGAGATCCACATCGACCGCGCTGAACAGCACCCACTTGCCGTCGGGCGAAGGCACAGGCTCGCCCACGCGCTTCAGCTTCATCATGTCTTCGAAGGTGAACGGATGCTTGGCTTGAGAGAAGGCGGGAAGAGAGAAGAGAAGAACGAGAAGAAAAGCAAGACGGCGCATGACGTGCCTCCGCGGAACAAAAAAGTGTAGCACCCTAGCTGCCAGCAAAACCGCCTTGCCGGTGGAGCGCCGGGCGTCCCCGCCCGGCCACGATGCTCTGGACAAGCGAGACGCCCGTAGCTCCACCGGACGACATCGCGAGGTTAGGCGCTAAGTTCTTCCATCATGGCCGTCATCTCCGATTGCGCGTGTTTGTTGCCGGTGCGCACCGCGGACGAGATGCCATCCACCAGCATCCGCTTGGCCTCATCGACGCGGTCGGCTTTGGCCAGAGTCTGCGCCGCCATAAAATATGCGGGCGTGTAATCGGGATTTTTCCCGATCAGCGTTTTAAATTCCTGAAGCGCCTGCTCGATTTGTCCGGTGTTCGAGTACTCCTGCGCCAGTCCGTAGCGCGCAAACGAATCCTCGGGATTCGCGGTAAGAATTTCACTCAACGTGGCTATGCGATTCATAAAAAAGTCTCGGGTGTTAGGTGTCAGGTCTCAGCGAACAGCCATTGGCTAACAGCTAAGAGCCAGAAGCTGCTTCCCATTCATATCACGCCACGCGTTACAATGGCTTGTCTCCGAGGGACCAACTTGGCTTGCCCCTTTTTTGTGCCGCGGGAAATTTTGAGCGACGGCTCCTGGCCGCATCCTTCGCGTCTGCCACTGGGAGCGGGATGGACGGGAAACTGCCGCGCCTCGGGGCGGGAACTAGCGGCATCCGACAACCACCTGCGCGAATTCTGCAACCTTGGTTACGCCACCGCCTGCCCACATCTTCCCCAGCGCCGTGACTGGGATGCGGTTCGTTTCTCGGTTGCCCGCGCCGGCCGGGAGCGGGTTACGATCTGCTTTGTCTGCGAGTTAGCCCACGCTCCGATCGAACATGGGAAATTGACCTTCGACTTGGCGGGCGAGGTTTGGCTCAACCCGCACCCGGACCCGCGTGTGCTTACTCTTGCGACTTGCTATCTCCAAACATATCGCACCCGGCAGACCGCTGTTCCTGCCTAACTCTCTATGAACGACCACGACAAAACGAAGTTAACCCGCCCCCGTCCGGTGCGCGAATCGATCTCTGAAATGACCGAGATCGTTCTGCCTAACGATGCCAATCCGCTAAACGCGCTGCTGGGCGGACGCCTTATGCACTGGATCGACCTCGCCGGGGCCATGGCCGCCCACCGCCATTCGCGCACGTACGTGGTTACAGCCTCCATTGATCATCTGGATTTTCTCGTCCCGGTTCGAGTCGGAGATTTCGTAATCCTCCGCTCGTCCGTCAATCGCGTCTTCCACACTTCGATGGAAGTGGGCGTCAAAGTCTGGGTGGAGAATTATCGCGTCGAACAGAGCCGTCACGTCAGCTCCGCCTATCTGACCTTTGTCGCCATCGACGCCGCCGGAAATAAGATGGCGGTGCCGCCCGTTGTCCCCGAGACCGAAGATGAAAAGCGCCGCTACGATGGTGCCGCGCGCCGTCGGGAGATGCGCCGCGCGGAATCGGTCCGCAGAATGGAAGTTCGGAGTTAAACGAGGCCGTATTTTATGGATAGCGCACTTCTTATTCACCGCCTTCATTTCGCCTTCACCGCGACCTTTCACTACCTCTTTCCGCAGCTCACGATGGGGCTTGCGCTGCTCATCGTCGTGCTCAAGACCATCGCCTTGCGCCGCAACGATCCCGTCTACCACCAGGCGGCCCGCTTCTGGGGAAGAATTTTCGGCATCAATTTCGTAGTAGGTGTTGTGACCGGCATTCCAATGGAATTCCAGTTCGGCACCAACTGGGCGATCTTTTCGCGATTCGCGGGCGGCGTCATCGGTCAGACACTGGCCATGGAAGGCATGTTTGCCTTCTTCCTCGAATCGGCCTTCCTCGGACTATTTCTCTACGGAGAGAAGCGGTTGAGCCCGAAGGCGCACTGGTTGTCGGCCGTGGCAGTCTTTGTCGGCTCCTGGCTGTCGGGTTATTTCATCATCGCTACCGACGCTTTCATGCAGCATCCCGTCGGCTATTTCACGGCTGCCGACGGCAGCTTGCAACTGTCCAGCTTCTGGGATTTCGTGCTGAATCCCTGGGCCGGATGGCAATACGCGCACAACATGAGCGGAGCGGCGATCACCGGCGCGTTTATCATGACGTCGGTGGGCGCGTTCTATCTGCTCTCCGGCAAGTGGACCGCGCATGCCCGCATCTTCGTTAAAACGGGCGTGATCGCCGGTTGCCTGTTCAGCGTTCTGCAGATTTTTCCGACTGGCGACAAACAAGGCAAAATGGTCGCCGACCTGCAACCCGTGACTCTGGCGGCGATGGAGGGATTGTTTCAGGGTCAGCCCGCAGCGCCACTGGTCATCCTAGGTCAGCCTGACGAGCAACAAGGCAAAATCGATAACCCGATTGAAGTTCCGGGAATGTTGAGCATGCTCACTTACAAACGCTGGAACGCCAACGTCCGCGGACTCGACGCTTTCCCCAAACAGGATTGGCCCGGTAATATCCCATTGCTCTATTACAGCTACCACATCATGGTTGGCCTCGGGACGTTTTTCGTCGCGGTGATGGCCGTTGCATTGTTGTTGCTGTGGCGAGGCAAACTTTTTAATGCCAGGTGGATGCTCTGGATACTGATGCTCTCAGCTCCTTTTCCGTATATCGCCAATACCGCCGGATGGATGACTGCCGAGCTTGGCCGCCAGCCCTGGCTGGTCTACAGGCTGATGCGCACGGAAGACGGCTACTCCAAGCTTGTGTCCGCCGGTAACAGCATGTTTACTCTTTTGGGATTCATGGGCATTTACACTGTGTTGGGCATTCTGTTTCTGTTTTTGATCCGGCGGGAAATTGAGCACGGCCCGGTGAACGAATCCGTTTCTGATCTTCATCCGGCGACGGAGGCAAGATAACGATGGCGAGCCTTTGGTTCTGGATTGTTGCAGCCATGATCGCGACCTACGTCGTGCTCGATGGGTTCGATCTCGGCGCGGGTGCGATTTATCTGCTTGTGGCCAAAACTAACGACGAACGACGCCGGGTGCTGCGCGCCATCGGTCCGGTGTGGGATGGCAACGAAGTCTGGTTGATCGCTGCCGGCGGCACTCTCTACTTTGCATTCCCTAAACTCTACGCGTCGAGCTTCAGCGGGTTCTACCTTCCGCTGACGATTGTCCTGTGGCTGCTGATTCTCCGTGGCATCGGCATTGAATTCCGCGCTCACATCGAAAACTCGGTCTGGCAGGATTTCTTCGACGTGACCTTCAGCATTTCCAGCATTCTGCTGGCTGTGTTTTTTGGGGCAGCTCTGGGCAACGTGGTGCGCGGTGTTCCTCTCGATTCAACCGGCTATTTCTTTGAGCCGCTCTGGACCAACTTCAGGCTCGGCTCGCAGACGGGCATCCTCGATTGGTACACCGTACTCACCGGCGTGGTCGCGCTGGTGACTCTGACCGCGCACGGTTCTTATTACGTCGCCCTCAAAACCGACGAGGACCTCGGTCGCCGCGCCCGCGGGTTCGCCTTGCTCTGCTGGCCCCTGCAGTTTTTTCTCACCTTCAGCGCCATGGTGGCAACTTTTTTCATTCGGCCCGAAATCATGGTGAACTATGGGAAGCACCCGGTCGGGATGCTGGTTCCGATCGTCGTTGTCGCCAGCCTGGCCGTCATGCTCTGGGCCAATCCCAAGGGCAAAGAGAAACTCGCGTTCGTTGCCTCCAGCTTGTACATAGTCGCGATGTTGGTCGGCGCTGCGTTCGCCCTCTATCCCGTCGTGCTGCCCGCCCGCGACCACCAATACGATCTCACCATCTACAACACCGCTGCCGGCAGTCACGGATTGAGCGTCGGCTTGGTTTGGTGGACGTTTGCCGCGGTGCTCGCCGTGGCCTATTTCGTTTTCCTCTACCGCATGTTTCGCGGCAAGGTGCAACTGGGAGAAGGGCACTACTGAAATCAGCTTTCAGCTTCGGCAATGGGAAAGAGTCCCGCCCCATCGCTCCCGTATAATCAAAATGTTCGGCCTGATCGCGCGGCCGCTTCCGAAAAGGTGATCTCTTGAGCGCTCATTCCCACAATCCCGGCCAGCAACAGCCCACTCCTCAACCTTTACCGGGCGTCAACGCCATCATCGCCGTCGGTTCAGGCAAAGGCGGAGTCGGCAAAACCACGTTGGACGTCAACCTGGCAGTCGCCCTGGCGAAATTCGGACACCGCGTCGGCCTGCTCGATGCCGACGTCTACGGCCCCAACGTCCCGCTGATGCTGGGCGCGAATCGCCAGCCTGAAGTCCTGGGCGACAACCGCATTAAGCCGCTGGAAGCGCACGGCCTCAAAATGATCTCCGTCGGCTTGCTGAACCCCGGCGACAAGCCTCTGATCTGGCGCGGCCCCATGCTGCATTCCATCATCAAACAATTCCTGGGCTCCGTGGTTTGGGGAGAACTCGATTACCTCATCGTTGATCTGCCACCGGGCACAGGCGACGTCGCGCTCTCGCTGATTCAAACCGTTCCCCTGACGGGAGCAATCGTAGTCTCCACCCCATCCGACGTTTCGTTACAAGACGGCCGCAAAGCCATCGAAATGTTCAGGCAGATGAAAGTCGACCTGGTCGGCATGGTCGAAAACATGAGCTACTTCGTGTGCCCGCATTGCAGCCACGAAATCGATATCTTTTCCAGAGGCGGCGCAGAAAAAACCGCCGCGCAGTTCGGCGTTCCATTTTTAGGTAGCGTCCAGCTACTCCCGTCCATCCGCGAAGCAGGAGACACCGGCAAACCTGCTGTCAACGCCGGAGAAGACAACCCCGACGCCAAGCCCCTCTTTGACTTCGCCAGGAAAGTAGTCAAACGCGTGGAAGAAATCAGAGTCGCCGCGCAAGATACCGTGATCCAGATTCAGTAAGTGCCTTGCTCCAAAAGCAGGTTCCTCGATGCAAATTTGTCATTCCGAAACGCAGTGAGGAATCTGCTATTTCTGACCGCACCAGAAATCCAACCACTTATTGCGCCTTCGGCCCCGGCTAGTAACTCCCTCATGGGAGCTTCCGGTCGCTCTTGCTCTTCTCAGAATCGCGATTGTGGATACCTTTATTCCATTATGGGAATTTTGGAGGGAATTCCGCGCGTTTGCCGCGCTAGCTGTTCCGGCATGCCCCTAGTTGGGCAGTAAAGCGCCCTTACCATTCCCAAAAGTGGAAAATATCTTGGTATCTCGCGGTTTCCGTGACATAGTAAAACATGTTAGTGCCTTTGAAGGCTTCTTCGGTTCCTCGACCGACCGCCCTCGAAGCTTGCGTTATCTCCAACGATTGGGCCCTGGATCCAACCCCGAGTGCAACTGAAGACCGTGCCGTTCGATCTGGAACGGGTTATCTGGCCACGCGGAAATCGCCGCGTGCGGAGAGATGCCCGGATCGAAGGAGAAGTATGCTCAAGAACTCGGTTCGTCAGTCGGGCAACAGAGCAAAAGCAACGCCAAACCACGGTGCCTTTAGCGGGAGAGGCTCTGACAAAGAGCATTCGTCGGATACAGCTTCCTCTCTCACTCCGCTACCTTGGACTGGGTCAAATCTGGTCGCGGCGGAGGCTGGGCATGACCTCAACAACGCTCTTGGATCGATCCGCTTATACCTCGGCCTTTTGGAAACCGAATCCAGCGATGCCGTGAAGGTCCGTCACTATTTGCAGCAGATAAAGCCCGCTGTGGAGCATGCAGCCGAGCTGACGCGACAGATCCTGGGCCTTGAAGCGACGCGGCTTCCGGTAGCAGCTATCTCGCTGAATTCGGTGTTGGAAAGCATGGGGCCGATGCTCTCGACGTTGCCGCGAAGCGACGTCGCTG
>JANXZM010000093.1 GCA_025355505.1 Acidobacteriaceae bacterium
GAAGACGCACGGTTTCTTTATATACAACGCCACGATGCATGTGCCGCTCATCATCCGCTTGCCGGAGAATACCGCGGCACGCGTGGTTGCCGACCCTGTTTCGCTTGTCGATCTGATGCCCACGGTGCTGGGCGCCGTCGGACTGCAAGTTCCGTCGCAGGTGCAGGGGCGAAGTTTGCTTCCCGAGCTTCGGGCCGACCGGGCGGACCGCGACCGCGTCCTCTATGGCGAGACTTTCCTGCCGCGGATTCACTTCAACTGGAGTGAACTGCGGGGTTCGGAGAATACAAAATATCACTTCATCGACGCGCCTCGACCCGAGCTCTACGATCTGGCGAAGGATCCGGGTGAAGTGCACAATCTGTTCGTCGAAAAGAGAGCGGTTGCCGACGAGATGCGCGCTAAGCTCGTTGGCATGATCCGCGACTTCAGCGCGGGCAAGGAACTGGCCGAAAAGACTGGTCTGGATCCGGCGCTGATGGAACGACTGAAGGCCTTGGGCTATGCGGGGTTTTCTGGGGGCAGCGATCCGACCATCACCAGTCGCGAGCTACCGGATCCGAAAGACCGCGTCGCCACGTATGAGCTGATTTCCGCTGCCATCG
The DNA here is from genome assembly GCA_025355505.1 of Acidobacteriaceae bacterium. Lineage (GTDB taxonomy): Bacteria > Acidobacteriota > Terriglobia > Terriglobales > Acidobacteriaceae > Acidiflorens. The sequence continues at coordinate 606 of JANXZM010000093.1, forward strand.
CCGACAGCCAGCACGGACGCTATCGGGAGGCAATCGACAAACTGAAGAGTGTGGCCAAAGCCGAACCCAATTCTGTTCCGGCTCACTATCTGCAAGGCCTGGATTTTTACCACCTCAAGATGTTTGCCGAAGCGGTGGACGAGCTGCAGAAAACGGTTCAGCTGAGTCCGGACTACGCGCTTGCGTTTTTTAATCTCGGCATGGCGCAGGCCCACGCCGGGCAGATGGACGCGGCGATCGCGACGCTGCAACGAACTTTGCAACTGGACGCCACCAATTTCGAAGCTGCCTACAATCTGGGAGTGGCATTCATCCAGAAACAGCAACTGGAGCCGGCTGCGGCCGCACTCCGGCAATCGGTTACCATTTATCCGGAGTTTGCGCGGGGACATCGCGCCCTCGGCGAGACCCTAATCTACCTGAATAGACTCGACGAGGCCATAGCGGAATTGCGTCGGGCGGTGGAGTTGGCCCCGCAAGAGCCCGCCATGCATGAGTCTTTAGGCAAGGGGCTGACCGCCAAGGGACTCACGGCGGAGGCAGACGAGGAGACGCGGCGCGCGCAGCAACTGGCGCCGCAATAGACGCATGTTTCGGCGCTTCTTAACTCATTTGGCTACTCTTTTGTTCGCCCTTGTCATCGCTCTGGCTGCCGGATGCACGGCTTTCGGGCGGGCCGCTTCGACCAAGCCAGCGCAAGCGAAACCGCAGCCGCGGACCGGCATTGCGCGATCTAATGTTGGGAAGCCCAGCGTTATATTGATCACCATCGATACACTGCGCGCCGATCATGTGGGATGCTATGGAGCGCAGACGGTCAAGACTCCAACTCTGGATGCGCTGGCTCACGATGGTGTTGTGTTTGAGCGGGCGCTCTCGCAGGTTCCGCTCACGTGGCCTTCGCATGCGGTGATCCTGACTGGCACTTATCCCTTTCAGAACGGCGTGCAGGATTTCACCGGGCAACCGCTGGCGGAGCAATTTCGCACGGTGGCACAGGCCTTCCAGCAGGCGGGTTACGCTACCGGAGCCGTGGTCAGCGCTTTCGTTCTCGACCGGAGTTGGGGGCTGGCGCGCGGCTTCGACTTCTATGATGATGCGTTTTCGGCGGAAACGTTCGCACAAAAAGATATTGGCCTGGTGGACCGTCGCGCCGGGGAGAGCGTGGCGCATGCCATCGCCTGGTTGAAGAAAACTCCGCGACGCCCGTTTTTTCTCTGGCTGCATCTTTACGACCCACACAGCCCCTACGATCCTCCGGAACCCTATCGCTCCCAGTACCGCAGCCATCTCTACGATGGTGAGATCGCCTACGCGGATCAGGAACTCGGAAGCCTCATGGCATGGCTCAAGCTGAATCGCCTTTATGATTCTTCGCTGATCGTTGCGCTCAGCGATCACGGCGAGTCTCTCGGGGAACACAACGAGGACGAGCACGGGTTCTTCGTGTACAACTCTACGGTGCATGTGCCGCTGATCGTGAAACCGCCTGCTGCGAGTGCCATTGCGGCTGGCCGGCGCCGCGAACCCGTGGAGACAGCGGCCGTGGCCCCGACGCTTCTGCAACTGGCCGGGGTGAAGGATCCGACTGATTTGATACACGCACAGTTCCAGACTCATGCTTTGTTCGACACAAACCAGGCAGCAACTCCGGCGGGGAACGCTCCGGCCTACAGCGAGACCTTTTATCCCTTCAGTTCTTTCGCCTGGAGTCCGCTGCACGCGCTCGAGAGCGAGCGTTTCCATTTCATTGAAGCGCCCAAGCCGGAGTTGTACGATCTTGAATCCGATCCCGGAGAAACGCGAAACGTCGCCGCCGAGCAACCCGCCACAGTTGCCGTGCTTCGGGAAAAAATGCGGGCGCTTCTGGCCCACAATCCCTTCACGCGCCACGATGCGGGCGCTGGAAATCTGAGTCCCGACGCGCAGGAAAAATTACGGGCGCTCGGCTACTTCGGTTTTCGTGCCGCAGTTTCTCCCGAGTCGCTCAAGCAAGGCCTCGCCGATCCTAAGGACAAGATTGGGGAGCTCAATGCCATCCTGAAAGCCGAGGACGCATTCCATCAGGGCGAAGACGGCCGAGCTGAAGCGCTTCTTCTCCAGGTTCAGGAACAGGATCCGAACATCTATGTAATTCCTTTCCTCCTGGGCGAGTCGGCTCTGCGGCAGCAGAGTTGGGAACGCGCCGCCGATCAGTTGCAGCGATGCCTCGTCCTCAATCCCAACTTCGACAACGCTATGACCGGTCTGGCCCGCGCTCTCTCCAAGCTGGGCCGCATGGACGAAGCGAAAAGCTGGCTGCGGAAAGCGCTCCAAAACAATCCCGAGAATTACCGGGCTTGGTACGAAACCGGCTTGTTGGAGGCCGGAAGCAACCCCGCCGCTGCGCTGACGTCGTACGAGAAAGCGATTGCCATCCAGCCCAATTTTTCGCCGGGACAACGGGAGTTGGGCCTAGCGCTGTTTCAGCAGAAAACCTATGCTTCCGCCGCCACGCATCTGGAGAAAGCCATAGCACTCGGCTTGGACGACGCTCATATCCGTAATTTTCTGGGGATTTGCTACAGCCAGACGAATCGCCCGCGAGAATCTATCCTGAGCTATCAAGTGGCGTTGAAGCTTGATCCGAAACTGGCCGAAGCCCACCTTAATCTGGCTTACGAATTGCGGCGCGCAGGAAAGATCGGCCAGGCACGCGCAGAATACCAGACTGCCTGCCACCTTGAAGCGAAGTTCTGCGCTGCTCTCAAATAGACTGACGCCAAGCCGCTACTGATCTCGAAGACTTTGTCTACTTTGGAGTTTGTTCAAGACTTCCCTGGCTTTCGCCGCCGTGGGAGCGCTGGGGAACGCTGTAAGGAAATCCTGGAGCTGATGGATGGCATCTTCCTGACGGTTCTGCTTGAGATAGACATTCACGAGTTCGAGATGCGCTTGTGACATTGACGGGTCGAACTGCAGGGCCTCTCGCAAATGCTTTTCGGCTTCGTCCGATTTTCCAGTACGAGCGAACACGCATCCCTGCAGAAAACGAGCAAACGCGGAATCCGGACGGCGCCGGAGACCGTCCGCAAGAACGGCTTCGGACTCGGTGAAGCGTCCGGTCAGCAGCAGCACGTTGCCCAGGTTGAAATAGGACTGCGCGTCATTTTGGTTGAGGCGTACCGATTCGCGGAACTGAGCCTCAGCCGACTGGAAGTCGGACTTACTCAGATAGAGCGAACCCAGATTGTTGTGCGCAGGGTAGTAGTCCGGAGCAATCTTCAACGCGCCTTCGTAATGCACAATGGCTTCCTCTTGTCTTCCCTTGTGCTCGGCATCCAGCCCCCGTTCGTACTCCTTGAGCGCCTTCTTAGGAAAGCTCTTGTTATAGTCTGCCGAGTCCACCAGATCGGGGTTGCTGCCAGCAGCCCGAGCAGCCATTGGGTCATCTTTTTTCTTGACCTCGCGGGGGACCAGAACGATCTGCACCATGGTGGTGGGCGATGCCCGCGGGTCCACATTCGCCCGTTCGTCCACGGGAGAATAACCCTCGTCATTGATGACAACGTGGTACTCATTCGCCAGCAAGCCGTCGAAGCCGAAGCGGCCCTGCCCGTCGGCATAGACGCTGTTCAATGTTCCTCCGCGAAAGCGCAGTTCCACAAGGATCTGGTGCGGGGGGGAATCGCCCCGGGCAATTCGGACCTGGCCGACAATCCGCCCGAGTTGCTGGGTTTGCCCGTGCAGCGTCACTGACGCGAGCATCACCAGCGGAAACAGGAGCCACGCAAGAAGTCTTGACACCATGGCCCTCTCCGCAAAGAGAAAAAGGGCCCGTTCTCAGGCTGTGAGAACGGGCCCCAGGAAAATCAGCCCCGCTAGAAGCTGAGCTTCAAGCCGAACTGCATAATACGCGGCCCAATGGTACCGGCGCTGGTAGCCCCGGCTTTGCCAAACAGGCCATCGCGCATGTCGTTATGGCTTGAGGAACTGCTGCCCGCCAGCAGGAAGTTGGTGTGGTTAAACACGTTAAAGGCCGCCGCGTCGAACTTCAAGTTGAACCGTTCGGTCAGTTTGAAGGTCTTGGACAGGGTCGGGTCAAATTCCCAGTTGCTCGGGCCGACAAACGTGTTGCGCCCAAGGTTGCCGACGCACGCCAGACAAGGCGCGGAAAGAACCGGCAGATTGGACTGACTGCTTCCGCCCCAACCATTCGCCCAAGTACTGTGGCTGAAACTGCCGAACCCGGAAGCACTGCTATCCGGACGTTCGTTTCTGCCGCGAGTCAGGAGGTAGTCGCCACCTTTATTGATGCAGTCTCCAGCGCCGACGTCTCCTGCGCTACAGTGTCCGCCCGCGGAGTTCCTCAAGTTTGGCCCGCCCCCGCGGAACGGCTCCCAGTGAGCGCCGCTCTGGAAGGACCAGATCCCGCTCAGCGCCCAGCCGCCAGCGATCCATCCCGCTGCGCCCTTCATGTTCTGTCCCGGCAACTGCCAGACATGATTGACGACCAAGCGATTGCGGATGTCAAAAATCGAGTTGCCGCGATCCAACCCGGCATTCAACGGATCAGTGGTGAAGCCCTCACCGGCGCCCGCTGCGTTAGCAGTGGTGGCGCCGCTGTGCCATGTGGATCCGTCATCAATCGAGTGGCTATAGGTATAGTTTACGTTCACCAGCAACCCGCGGCTCATCTGGCGCTTCAAGGATAGCTGCAGCGAGTTGTAGTTGGAATTGACCACGTTCTCCCAGGTGCGCAGCTTGCCGTAGTTCGGGTTAGGCCGGCCACCGCGGCCAGTGAGCGTCTCGCCTATATTGTTGACGAGCGTGGCACCGGCAGGTAGAAAGGTGCCAGCCTGGCGGTTGATGTCCTCGGCTCGAAACAGCTTATGACCCGCTGTGCCGACGTAGTTTACTTCCAGCACCGTCTTGGGCAAGATTTCGTGCTGAACGCCGAAGTAGAAGTTGTAGACGTAGGGATCGTCCACGCCCTTGGGCGTGATGATTCCCGTCAGCAGCGCCAAGTTGGGACTCTGGCCATACCAGCCGTTAATGTTGCCGGTGGCCTGTGCTCCAATGCCCTGGTTGGGATTTGTCGGTGCTCCGGAATAGGTCGGAGCGACGCCGCCCGAGCCGAACTGCGCGCCTCCGGTCGGTGCGCAACCCACACTCGCGGTGCAGGCCGACGGGCCCCAAACCACGGTTTGGTCGGTTCCACCCAGGAAGTCGTTGACGTTGTTAAATGAATAGTAAGGCAGGTTCCAGCGCGAGTTCGAGAGCGGGTTGTAGAGCGTGCCCTCGTAGGCGATGCCAAAACCGCCGCGTATCGCTGTCTTGCCGTTGCCAAACACATCCCAGGCAAAACCAAGACGCGGACCAAAGTCCTTGTGCCGACCCTTGCCCAGTGAAGATGCTGGGCCGAAGCCGCCCGGTCCGCACACCCCTTGTATCGTCGAGATCGCTTGTGCGGCGGCAGAGGTGCAGTCGTAATTGGTGCCGCCGAGCGTTCCCGTGCTTCCAGCGGGCACGTTGGCATTGATCAACTGTTCCAGCAAATTGCTTCCCGCACCCGGGTAAAAGAGGGTTGCCAGGTTGTTCTTTTCGGTATGGCGGGTGTACAGGTCGTAGCGCAGGCCCAGTTGCAGGGTGAGCCGCTTGGTGACCTTCCAGTCATCCTGGAAAAAAGCGCCCATCTCCAGATTGCGCCAGTGCCGGACGTTGCTTTCCAGTTGCGCATTGGGGACCGTATCGCTTGCCAGAAACTGCTGAATCGCCGATGCCGGGCAAGGCGCCTTGCAGATGCCAGGATTGACGCCTGCGCTTACCCCGTATGGCGCGTCCGCCGCGAAGAAAATCGGGTCATAAAAGTAGTAGGAGCCGCGCGCGATGCTGAACTGGCTGTTCTCGATATTGCGCCGGAAGTCCACACCGATCTTCATATTGTGGTTGCCGTGGCTCACCGACACCAAGTCGGAGTAGCTGTAGACATTTTCCCGGAAGTACTGCGGATAGCCGTTGTAGGAACCGAAGCCGACAGACCCGTCATCGAAGGTGGCTTGGGGAACGCCGGGGATGCTGGTGCCAACCAAGCTCACGTTCTGCGAGTAGCCAGCCCGGACCTCGTTCAGGATCGTGGGACTGAAGGTATGGACCCAGCCGATCTGCCCGTTGGGGGATCGAGTGATACTCGGGTTGCCGAATCCGCGCGTACAGGCAGGACTGCATGGCCCGTATTTGTCGTTCGCCCGCGCCCAGTTAAAATTTGCGGACAGGCGGTTACTGGAATTCCAGTTGTAGTCTAGTCGCCCCGAATACTCGTTGCCGTTGAACAAATTGCCCGTGGTTTGGGTCTTGAAAAGGGCCGCGCTGGACAACTCGAACGGCATCGTAGAAATACCGGTCACCGCGTCACGTCCCACCGTCCCCGCTTGCAGCCCCGGAAACGCGGCGCTGCATGGTGCCCCAGTAAAGGGAACGTTGTTGACCCCCCAGCCAGCTTGGTCCGCTTGGGTTACGCCCAGAATGGACTGCATTCTCGCTGCGAGGATATTCACCTGTGACAGCGAAGGGTTGCCGCCAAAGCCCGCAGCACCGTAGCTATCCGGGCAGAGATAGTCCGCGTAACTGCTGAAGCCACTCGGACTTCCGCCAGTGATGTATTGGTCCACCGTGGACAACGTCTGCCCTCCAAGGGTTGGGGCAAACTTGCTGTAGAGAAGATTTGCGGTTGAGTTCACGCCGGTATTTGCGTCCGCCGCGGCGACCGCAGCTCGCCAGTCTGGCGACTCCTCGGCAATGCTCGAAGCGGTGGAGGTTGTGAAACGGCTTCCCTGGTAGGAGAGGAAAAAGAACAATTTGTCTTTGACAATCGGCCCGCCCACGGTGCCGCCAAACTGGTTCCAGCGAAATGGTGGCCGCGCACCGCCCGCCTGGTTCAGGGTAAAGTCGTTGGCGTCGGCCGCGTCGTTGCGGAGGTACTCCCAGACGCTGCCATGCAGCGTGTTGGTGCCTCCTTTGGTTACAAGATTTACAGTGCTGCCGGCGCTATTGCCGTACTGCGCCGACATGTTCAGTCCCAACTGCTGGAATTCCTCGACCGTATCCTGGATCGGTGTATTGTTGACACCGCCGCTCAGTCCTTTGTTGGACACGCCATTGATCAGAAACCCGTTGAAGTCTTCGCGAACACCATTGACCACCGTGTTGTGACCGGCTTCAAAGTCAACGCCGCTTACGTTGACAGCGCCCGCACCCATTTGCATCAAGTCAAATACGTTGCGGCCGTTCAACGACGTGTTGCTGATCTCGGTCGAACTCACCGTCGAATAAAGCTTGGCGTCTTCAGTTTGAACCGCGGTGAGCGAACCGGTTACTTCCACGACTTCGGTTGCCCGCCCCAGCGTCATCTTGAAATCCACGTGCGCGATGACGCCGGCGTTCAGCACGATGTTGGTGTCGGACACGGTCTTGAAGCCGGCCGCTTCCGCCGACAGCTTATAGGTGCCGATCGGAAGTTCCTTCACGGTGTAATTGCCGCTGGAATTGGTCGTGGTGGAAACCTCAAGGTTGGTCGCCGGGTTCGTGACCGTAACCTTGGCATTGGCCACTGCCGCTCCCGTCGGATCGGTCACGGCGCCCGAGAACTGGCCGTTCTGTACCTGCGCGAATGCGCTGAACGTTAGAGCCAACACGGCAAATACTGCGAGGCAAAACTGCAATCTCTTCATTTACCTACCCCCTCGGAAACTGTGGCACATGGTTTTGTCGTATGCACGAATGCACGAAAATTTTTGTTTCGGACCTTTATATCGCCAACCCTGCTACTGCGAAGTGCGCAAAATTTCGCGCTGCTAACTACCGTTTCATAAACCCATCTTGCTGATTCTGTTGACTGAACCGGGTGAAAGGTGTTGAAAA
>JANXZM010000112.1 GCA_025355505.1 Acidobacteriaceae bacterium
CAAGACCTCGAACAACTCATCCTGGCCATCGGGAACTATATCGACGTCCACAATCAGAACCCCAAACCCTTGATCTGGACTGCCAAAGCCAACGACATCCTCGAAAAAGTTACCCGCGCTCAGACCGCTCTCCATAAAAGATGATCTGCGTGAGACACTACACTAGCAAATTAACCTCTGTCTAATAGGGACGAAGGCCGTTGACAATGTGCTGGAGTGGAATGGGAAATAGTTTTCCGTTTTTGGGGGCACGCGGCGCTCGCCGGTCGAGTACCCGAGGGGAGGCGACCGGCCCGAACGGTCCCTTCTGCTCGTAACCCCGAAGTGCTGGCCCAAACGGCCGGTTTTACTTTGCGCGAAGACTCGCTTTCGCATATTCTCAGATGCAAGCACGCCTTATGGGTAACTCAGCAGAGGTAGCTTTGCCCCCCTCGACGAGGGAGGGTCGCTTGTTGTCCAACTTGCCCCGTTGGCAAGTGGTGGCGCTTCTGCTGCTGATCGCCTGGCTTTACGCCTCGACTCTTGCCCGCCTTTTCCTGCAATGGGTCGGCCCCGCTCGCGATCCGAACTTCGAGCATGGGATTTTCGTCCCTCTGTTTGCTTTGTTTGTTCTCTGGCAGGACCGCAAGAAACTCGCAGCAATTGCGTCAGCACCTTCATGGGCCGGTCTTCCGCTGCTGGTGCTGAGCCTGCTTATGCTGGTTCTGGGAGTGCTGGGCGCGGAATTGTTTTTCTCGCGCGTGTCGCTGCTCATCCTGCTGGTGGGACTGATCATTCTGTTTCAGGGATGGACGTTCTTTCGCGCGGTTCTGTTCCCCTGGGCTTTTCTGATTCTGATGATCCCGATTCCCAACCTCATCCTGCAGCAGGTTACTTTTCCCCTTCAGTTGCTGGCCTCAAAGCTGGCCACTGTTCTGTTGCAATTGGCCGGAGTTCCCGTGTTGCGGCAGGGGAATGTAATCGGGCTTGCATCCATGCCGCTGAACGTCGCGGAAGCATGCAGTGGGATACGGTCGCTTCTAACTCTGGTCACGCTGGCCATCATCTACGGATACCTGATGGAGACTCGGATATGGGTGCGAGTGCTGCTGGCAGTCTCAGCGGTGCCGATCGCAGTGGCGGCCAACAGCTTTCGTATATTTGGCACGGGCCTGCTGGTGCAGTACTGGGATCCGGATAAAGCCGAGGGCTTCTATCATGCGCTGGGGGGATGGCTGATTTTTGTGGTGGCACTGATCATGCTGTTCGCCGTGCACCGGGTGATCTCGCTCATTTGGAGGAGCGGGCCGGAGGTAAAATCCGTATGAAGGCCGGGACGCTTCGCTTCGGGATTGCGGGTGTGCTGATGTTGGCCACGGCGCTCTTGCTTCAGGCCCATTCGAACAACGAGTTTTTTCCACCGCGAGCGTCTCTGAGTTCCCTGCCCTCGCAGATTGATGAATGGACGGGAACCGACGACCCTCTCGACCAACAGACCCTTGACATACTCGGGCCGGGCGAATTTTTGGTGCGCGATTATGAAAATGCAAGCCAGCCGCAACCGTGGATCAATCTCTACATTGCATACTTTCCGACGCAAAAGGCTGGCGATACGATCCATTCCCCGAATCACTGCCTGCCGGGCTCGGGATGGGTTCCGATTTCGCGGGAACTGGTTCAGATTACGCGTCCCGACGGCTCTTCGTTCCCTGCCAATCGATACGTGGGTTCAAAATCGGGAGAGCGGCAACTGGCGATTTACTGGTTTCAGGCGCATGGCCGCGTCGTAGCCAATGAGTACTGGGCCAAGTACTATCTGATCTCCGATTCGGTTCGTCTGAATCGCAGCGACGGCGCGCTGGTGCGCCTGATGACTCCGATGCTCAACGGCGAGTCTCCCGATGCCGCCGAGGCACGCATGATGAAGCTGGGGTCGCAGCTCCTTCCACGGCTCGACAATTACATTCCGCGGTAATTCTTACGACGTCACGAATCTCTCCGAATCAAGCCCTGGTACTGGGTCGGAGAGTAGCCAACGATGGACCGGAAATCATTGATGAGATGCGCCTGATCGAAATATCCCAGCTCCAGTGCCAACTGGGACCAGTCCGGTTCATCGCCGGAATGGAACCGCTCGATCAGCTCGTGCAAACGATACCTTCGAATCACCCACTTGGGATTGACTCCGACATATTCATTGAAAATGCGCTGCAGCGAGCGCTTGCCGATGCCGGTTCTGCTGACCAGATCGTCCACCGTCTTGATGTCGGGTTCCTGAAGAATACGCTCCACAAGCTGCCCCGCTAGATCGATCGTCTTGTCAGGTTCTGGCACGCGCGCGCGGAAGAATGCATTGGCAGCCTCCACCTTCTCGTCATCTTCGCTTGAGGAGAGCAGTATGGCCTGCAGCGCAAGTACATCGTCGCCGAGTATCTGGTTTGCGGGGACCGTGCGATCGGCGAGTTTGGAGGTTGGAAACTTCAGAAAAGGACGAAACCCTCCGGGCCTGAATTTGATTCCAAACACCTGCGACTGGCCTTCGAGCACGCGCGAAAACTTGTGGATTTGCACACCGGCAACCACCGTACCGCTCTGCTCGAATATCACATGCACATTAGGATGCGGCAGACTCTCGGCCAGGTACGGTTCGCAGCCGCGCAGATCCCAGCGAATCATCCAGTAGTGGGCGACCCAAAAAGATAAATCATCCGCCGGACCTCTCCGTGCATGCCTCATCTTTCCGGCCGGCAAAGGCCGCCTAAGCATGCCCCGGGCCTGCCCCACCTCGGGATCGTAGACTTCTTCAACCTCGGCCGCAGGTCCCTGTCGTGTTTTTCCAATCATGGCGGCCACGTTCTGTTTATATTCTCCTTCGAGGACAAACCAATGCCTGAATTATTGATCCGCAAGTCAATTGAAATTGATGCCCCAGTCGAGACGCTGTGGAAGATTCTCACCGACTCCAAGTTTATCGTGCAATACATGTTTGGCTGCAACGCCGAGACGGACTGGAAGCCCGGCTCGTCCCTGCTATGGAAAGGCGCTGCCGATGGCAAGCTTTACGTGAAAGGCTTTGTTGTCTCCATCGAGCCGCCCTCTCGCCTCGCGTACACCATTTTCGACCCCAACTCGACGATCAAGGACATACCCTCGAACTATCTCACGATGACCTATGACCTCAAGAAACGCAACGATCGTGCTTCGGTGCTCGAAATAACACAAGGCGATTTCGCCACCGTGGAAGATGGCGAAAGGCGTTATAAACATTCGCTCGATGGGGACGATTCCGTGCTGAATGGAATCAAGAAGCTGGCAGAAGCCGAATCCCGAGCGAAGTGAACATAGGGACAGCCGCCCTCGGCTGTCCAAGCGAGCGCAGCTCGCGATGACGAAGTCTGGCGAATTGAGAGTTAAAAAGCGGCGTCCTACTTCGCCACGGGCGGCTAGGCGTGCAGGCGAATCTCTCCAGACTTCCGATTCCGCGTCTGCGCGAACCCTTGAGGCAGGAAGCGTACCAGGTCCGTCGCAACCAGAGAAGTCTCGCCAACGGATTCGCTGGCCAGGTCTCCCGCCAATCCATGAAGATAGACAGCGAGAGCGGTTGCTTCAAGCGCATGCTCCGGATATTGCGCGATCAGGCCCGCGACCATTCCTGTGAGGACGTCTCCTGTGCCTCCGGTGGCCATGCCCGGATTGCCGGTGGGATTCACCCAGACTTCGCCATCGGGCGCTGCGACCAACGTGCGATACCCCTTGAATACGACAATCAACTCATGCTCGCGGGCGAAGCTCCGCGCGACTTCCAGGCGGTTCGCTTGAACTTCGGCAATGCTCAAGCCGGTTAAGCGCGCCATTTCTCCCGGGTGCGGGGTGATGACTACGGTTCGTCCACGACCGTTGAGCTTGTCGGCCGCCCCTTCAAAGGCATTCAGCGCGTCCGCATCCACAACCATCGGCGTGTCGCGGCGCTTGACGATGGCGCGCACGAATTCCGCGGTCTCGGAATTGCGTGAGATGCCTGGGCCAATGGCGAGCGTCTTGCATTCCAGCAGCGCATCGAGGCCTGATCCGAGCGCGCGCAAGGAGATTGTGCCGTGCTCGGTTTCCGCCAGGGACTCGGTCATCACTTCGGGATGAAAGGCCGCTACGGTCGCGAGCACAGATTTTGGCGTTGCGATTGTGGAAAGGCCGGCGCCCGCTCGAAGCGCGGAAAATCCCGCCATCGCCGCTGCGCCCGCTTTGCCGAGCGATCCGCCGATCACCAGCACGTGTCCGTAGCTGCCCTTGTTGCTTTCACGCTTTCGGGGCACGAGCAGCCGAGCGAAATCGAAGGGAGTACTCAGATGAAGTCCGAGCTGCGAGACGATCGCTTCTGGCGGCGAGCCGATGGGCGCAATCACGGTTGGCCCGCCGGGTCCGCGGATCAACGCCGCGAAAACGTGCGCCGGACGCGGCGCGGTGAAGGTCACGACGGCGTCCGCACGGGCTTGATCGCTCACATCGGGGCTGGGCTGCATGGCGTCGGCATCGGCGCCGGAGGGAATGTCAACGGCAACAATCGCGGCCGATGCCGCATTCATCTTCGCGATCGCTGCCGCATAGAGCGGGCTGACTGGCGGACGGAAACCTGTGCCGAGGATTGCGTCGACGATTACATCTGCTGCAAAGATTTCCGCCGCATCCGGTGAATCAAGCTCACTCGCCTCGCACACCGTCAGAGGTGCAATTTTCCGTGGCTGGAGCTTCTGCAACATATTCTGAAACATGGCCGCCGCATCGCCGCGAAGCTCTTCTGGGTCACACAACAGCAGAACGCGCACGGCACGGCCCGCTTCGACGAGTTTGCGGGCCACGACGAATCCATCGCCACCATTGTTGCCTTTACCGCAGAGAATTCCGACGCGCTCCGCTTGCGGATAATCCGAAAGAATGAAACGGGCCACGGCCACGCCGGCGTTCTCCATCAGCGTCAGAGAAGGAACTCCGAAGCGCTCGGAGGTGGCACGATCGATCTCGCGCATTTCCGCCGCACTGACGATTTTCATAACCGGATGCCTCGCACGCCAGCCGTCTTGCTCTTCGCAAAATCCGAGTATAGACCGCGACGCGCCCGCACGCAGTAAGGTAGTGGCCTAAAGGCATTCACCACAAACGACACGAAGTAACACGAAGGTGTAAATCCCCTCAGGGTTTTCTTCGTGCTCCTTCCTGTCTTTCGTGGTGAACGATCTCGCTACCAGCGGTAGCGTCTGGTTGTGCAGCACGCTGCCGGGTTGTTACCATGCCTCATCAGTATGCCAACTCTGATTCCACATCCTACGCGCATCGAATCCGCCGGCAGCAAGCCGAAGATCATTGAAGAATACGTCGGACTTGTCAACACATCGACTGGCGACGTTAGCGTGGCCCACATGCGCAGTCCGGATGGCTGGGAGGAACCGGGGCAGACTCCGGAATTTGACGAGTACACGGTGGTCTTGCGGGGCACGCTGCGGGTTCACCATACATCCGGCGAACTGGATGTGGCCGCCGGGCAAGCTGTCATCGCGCACCGCGGCGAGTGGGTCCGCTACTCGACTCCATTTGCGGGCGGGGCGGAGTACATAGCGCTTTGTCTGCCCGCCTTTTCACCCGCTATGGTGCATCGCGACAACTAGGAACCTGGTCTCTTCTTCTTTCGTTGTTCATTCGTTAAGCTTTCAGGCGGGAACGCACAAGTACACCTGGTCGAAAGCCTGTAGAGCCCATTGTCCAGATTCACCGCGGCACTTTCCGGTTGTTTTGAGACTGGGATGGAAAAACCCAAAGAGGTTTAGAGACAAAGTTGCGCGGCCGTACCGTTGACGCAATAGCGATTGCCCTACCTCTTCCTGGGATGTACCGCCAATCGCGAGATAACCCACCTTCTAATACCCAGTCGAAAGCACGCGGTTTATAATCGTGATGGATTCGGGAGACTCTCGCCGTCGCCAGACGCGCCATGAAACTTTCCGTCGTGATGCCGGTATATAACGAACGCTCCACGCTTCGGGAGGTGGTCCTGAAGGTGCTCTCCGTTGCCATGGAGATCGAACTGATCTGCGTGGACGACGGCTCTGGGGATGGCTCGCGCGAGATCCTGGCCGAACTGCAGTCTGAGCATCCGCAAATCCAAGTCATTCTTCAGCCTCACAATATGGGTAAGGGAGCGGCGCTCCGCCGCGGCATTCAGGAAGCCACGGGCGACTACGTCATTATTCAGGACGCCGATCTGGAATACGATCCGGCGGAGTATCCGCTGATGATCGAGCCTTTGGTTCAGGGCAAGGCGGACGTAGTTTTTGGCTCGCGTTTCCTGGGCAGCGCGCCGCATCGCGTGCTGTACTTCTGGCATTCGGTCGGCAACCGCGCGCTCACGCTGCTTTCCAATTGCCTCACCAACATCAATCTCTCCGACATGGAAACCTGCTACAAGGTCTTCCGGCGCGAAGTGATTCAGTCGATCCCGATTGAGGAGAATCGTTTCGGATTCGAGCCCGAGATCACGGTGAAAGTTGCGCGGCGAAAACTGCGCATCTATGAGGTGGGCATCAGTTACTGGGGACGCACGTATGAGGAGGGCAAGAAAATCGGATGGAAAGACGGCGTGCGCGCCTTGTATTGCCTGTTGAAGTACTCCATCAAAGAGCCCAGGACTAGAACGGTTGCGCCGGCAGTCCCGACCCCGGAAAACTCAAGCGTTTCGCGATGACTCTCGCGTGAAGCGGGTCTCTTTCTCTTTAATTCTCTTTGCCTTGCTACTGGTGAGCGTGTTTCTGCCGGAGCCGCCCTTTGTAGGGGTTCTTACCTTGGTTGGACATTCCCGCACTTTTGCCGCCGCTCGTCCCACCGAAGTTGATCGGCGGATTGTGGGTATCTTTCGCGGGCCTCAGTGCGGAGGCCGCCCTCGGCGTCTTCTTTATGGCGGATCGAGATGGCGCGGACGCCTTGGCACTCTGCCGCTCCAGGCTTTGTAAATCCTTGGAGGCGGCAGCCGAAGCTGTTGCCGGCATGGCTGCGGTCTTGCCCATGGGCGCGTTCATTTTCGCGGGCTTTTCGGCGACGTGCGAAGGCTTAACCTTGAATGTGTTTTTTTGCTGCGCCAGCCCATTCACGCTGATACCCGCCAGTACGACCGCAACCGTTAACGAAAATCTCATTTTTTATCCCCTGCCCGCAATCCCGTGCTCCGGAACTTCGAGCCTACATGTCTTTTGATGCACGCACCCTGCCATCCGGCGCTCACATCTCTATCTATGATAAACCCGCCACCACTAAAAAGTACTCGCGGCAACAAGAGGAAGACCAACGGGTAGTCAGGGCAGCGATTCGCCTCGATACCAGCGGATCATGAGCGCGTGGGCGATATGCAATTTCCTGCACAATGCCGTCAAATTAAGGCGGCGCCCGCCCGTTAAGATCGCCCCAAAGTAACGGTGGGCTCTTTAATTTGGGTCGAACGGCTCTTTATCCATTCATTAACAACAGCTTATACGCTATAGCCACCGATTCCCACATTCGCACGGCAGTTCATGCGGATATTGAGATTTGGCCCCTGCGTAAATTGGCCAGATGCCGCGCTTAGCTGGGCCTTTCGCAATCTATGGTTCGCGGTAGCCAGCAGCGACACTGGTCTTGCCGGAGCTCGATTTTTAGGGCTCGGGTGACCCGAAATCCCCCGCCGTAGCATGCGGAGACGGCAAACAAGAGGTCGCATTGAACTGTCATCGATTGCATCGTCGCTTGGCCACTTCCCTCGTTATTGCTGGCAGCCTGTTGCTGCTCGCAGGGTGCGGGGGCCTTGCCGGAGGCTCAAACGGCGGAAGCAGTGTCGCGGTCGCCAACGGCAGCCTGGACTTCGGAACGGTGGTGATCGGCGACAGTAAGGCGCTGCCCAACACGATTTCGAACAACACCTCGTCCGCGGTTACTATCAGCTCGATTGGAGGATTAGGCCCCGCCTTTCAGGTCACTGGCATCGCACTTCCAATTGTGTTAGCCGTGGGACAAAGCACTCCATTCAGCGTCCAGTTCAAACCTACCGATCCTGGCAACCCGGCCACCACGATTGCCTTTGAAGAACAGAGTTCGCAGCAGCCAATTGTTTCCCTGTCCGCCTCGGGCAATGCTGTCACGATCGGAGAGCTTTCACCGAGTCCTTCGCCGATTCCCTTTGGCCACACCAAAGTTGGGGGCCACCAGGTCACGGCTGTGGCTCTGGCGAACAGCGGTGGAACCGATCTTACCGTCACATCGGCGACGATGAGCGGCGCAGGATTTTCGATGAGCAACCTCGCCCTGCCACTCACGGTGCAAGCCGGGAAAGGGACTTCGACGGCGATCACGTTCGCGCCCACCGGAAGCGGAAATTTCAGCGGCAGCGTCTCGTTTGCGATTACCGCAGACGAGAAAAATGGGAAGCAGAAAAGCAGCAGCGTAGTGCTTAACTTTTATGGCACGGGAGATTCTGCCGGAACCCTGACCCCCAATCCTTCCAGCCTGGCTTTCGGAAGTATCCAGGTGGGCAGCAACACCAGTAAGTCCCAGACCTTGACCAACACAGGCGGATCCACGGTCACGATCTCACAGGCGACGGCGAGCGGAGCCGGTTTCTCCATCAGCGGACTGACTCTGCCGGTGACCCTCGCCGCCAATCAGAGCGTCAGTTTCACCGCAACCTTTGCTCCAGCCAGCGCCGGTGCTGCGAGTGGCGCGTTGAGCATCGCCTCCGACGCTTCCAACTCGCCGCTGAGCATTCCGCTCTCGGGCACCGGTGTGGCGGCGGGCTCGCTAAGCGCAAATCCGAGCAGTGCGAATTTTGGAAATGTGACACTTGGCAGCAATCAAGCCGTGCCCGTAGCCGTTACAAATACGGGTGGAGTAGCTGTTACGGTATCGAGCGCGGCGGCGACCGGCAGCGGATTCAGCTTCACGGGCCCGACCCTGCCGATCACGCTCAACGCCGGGCAGAGCACGACATTCAATGCGGTCTTCGCTCCCTCGGTTGCTGGTGCCGCGAGCGGCGCGCTGACGATCAATTCCAATGCGAATAACGCGACACTCTCCGTACCACTTTCGGGAACAGGAGTTGCACAAGGTCAATTGGGATCCAGTCCGACCAGCTTCAGCTTCGGAAACATCCAGGTCGGCACTTCAAAATCGCTGGCCGGAACCCTGACTAATTCCGGCGGATCAAGCCTCACCATCTCGGCCGCCACTGCGAATGGCGCCGGATTCAGCCTGAGCGGGCTGGCCTTGCCTTTGACTTTGAACGCCGGCCAGAGCACGACGTTCACGGTTCTTTTTGCTCCTGCAACGAGCGGCGCCGCCAGTGGCAGCGTGAGTATCACTTCCAACGGCTCGAATCCCAACTTGAGCATTCCACTTTCTGGAACTGGTGGGACGCCGGGGACGCTGGCCGCAAATCCGATCAGCCTTGCGTTCGGCAGCGTTCAGGTCAGCAGCAGTTCGAGCTTGTCTGAGACCCTGACTAATTCCGGCGGATCGACGGTCACCATCTCGGCCGCCACTGCGAGTGGCGCCGGATTCAACCTGAGCGGGCTGGCCTTGCCTTTGACTTTGAACGCCGGCCAGAGCATATCGTTCACGGTTCTTTTTGCTCCTGCAACGAGCGGCGCCGCCAGTGGCAGCGTGAGTATTACTTCGAACGGCTCGAATCCCAACTTGAGCATTCCACTCTCTGGAACTGGTGGGACGCCGGGGACCCTGGCTGCAAATCCGATCAGCCTTGCGTTCGGCAGCGTTCAGGTCAGCAGCAGTTCGAGCTTGTCTGAGACCCTGACTAATCCCGGCGGATCGGCGGTCACCATCTCGCAAGCGAATTTGACCGGGGCGGTCTTCTTTATCAGTGGATTGACCCTGCCCCTCACCTTGACGGCAAACCAAAGCGTCACGTTCACGGTAATCTTTACGCCGACGAGTGCCGGTGCGGCGAGCGGAAGCTTGTCCGTAGTGTCGAACGCATCGAACTTGTCGCTAAACATCGCGCTCTCCGGGATCGGAACGGCCGCGGGCCAATTGGCCGTGTCTCCAACCGGTCTCAGTTTTGGCAACGTGATTGTCGGGTCGAGTTCGGCGCTCAACGGCACGCTGAACGCCAGCGGCGCGTCGGTCACGATTACATCGGCAAGTCTTAACAACGGTGAGTTTGTGCTCTCCGGAATCTCGCTGCCAATAACGGTCGCCGCCGGCCAATCCACTTCTTTCAGCGTGACTTTCGCGCCGCAGGCGAGCGGAGCCACTTCGGCGTCTTTGTCGTTCTCGAGCAACGCCTCGAACTCGCCGGCCGTACAGACGATGACGGGCACGGGAACGACGGCAACGCAGCACACCGTGGACCTCAACTGGAACGCCTCGGCGAATGCAGTCGGCTACAACATTTACCGCAGCACGGTATCCGGTGGTTCATACACGATGATCAACGGAGCGCTGGATGGGACAACCGCCTACACAGACAACACGGTCGTCTCCGGCCAGACTTACTACTACGTGGCCACATCGTTCGATGGCACCCACGAAAGCGGATACTCGAACCAAGCGCAGGCGGTCATTCCGAATCCGTAAGCGTCGCGCTCGGCATGGGGCCGGGCTGACTTTTGATCAGTTCGCTGTACGCCCAGCCAGCTCAGGGAATCGTGGTTCGTACTTGGCCGGAGAATCTGCTCTCGTGGCCGGTTTGATCCAGCGTGGTCACCGCGTAGAAGTAAGTGCGGCCACTGGCCACCAGGTGATCTTCATACGGTGGGCCAGGAACTCGGGAGGCGATTTTCACGAATTGCGTGCCGGAAGTCGTGCTCCGATACACGTTGTAGCCGACAACCGAGACTCCCGGAGCGACTGGGGGCGCTTCCCAACTGAGCGTAACGCTGTGGGGCTGGGCTTTTTGACAGCACGCGAGCCCGAAGCAAAGCAAGGCACATACCGCCAGCAAGAGCCGCAATGGGTTGGTTCTCATTGAATTGCCTATTGCCGGGTGCCTTGCGGATTGCTCGTCGCTTGTTGCCTATTGACTATACAGTCGGATCTGCCCGGGTGAGCCGGTTGGACCTTTTTGAGGAATTGGCCCCACCCAGGCAGGTGCCGAGGGTTGCATTTCTTTGCAACTGTCGCAAAAACTATCATCTTGACGGCAGGTTACCAAAGACGGTTCAATGTAGCAGAGCAAACAGAATCGCTTGGGAAGTACTTTCCCGATACTCCCCTCCAGGTCGGTTCGCTAGCTTGCTGAATGTACAGGGAGTACTGCATGACGAATAGAAACGGGAAATGGTGGCTGGCAGTGGCGCTGTGTTGTCTGGCTCCTGTGGCATTTGCTAAGCAGGGTCGCGGATGCGATCCAAATTCGGGGAGAAATTGTCAGCAGGTGCCGGAGGGTGGCTCTACTGCGGTCTATCTGCTCGGAGCCGGGCTTACATGTTTTGGGGCCATGTTCCTCCGCTCGAGGATAGCGAAGCCCGCGCAAGCATAAATTCAAACGGAAAGAAAGCTGGGCCTGCTTTGCGAATATGTTTACTCGCAAAACAGGCTTTGTGTTTTTTGTGGCAGTTTCCTGCTTTGAGTTGTGGCGCCACTACGGTAAACAATTTGGAGCGGGTGGGACGGAGTCGGCACCGCCGCTGTGACCCTGGTCGGGTCCATCGCCTACTTCACCCGCGTTCGTTAGCCATGCATCTGTGCTCCACAAACTTCGGCTTCGCTGAACACAAGATTACATCGCAGCTTGCCGCGACGCCGATCGCGCTCTTTCACTATACCGAAGTTTCCCTCGATCGTACTTGCACGATCGCCTTACGTCCTTTGGTTGGCTGGTTCCACTCGGAGACTTCTGCTCGGAAATGATCGCACAGAGAGGAACAGCCGAACTGGCCAGCCTGAACCCATGCTAGAATCCCCCCTCTGCTTCTCGAAAGGAACTGCCATGCGACCGACACTTCTCATGATCATTGGGTTTCTTTTGCTCTTCACATCCGTGGCGTTCGTTCAGTCAACCCACGCCCAGTCAACCGATGATCACGCCAGCGACCGAGCCTATATTAAACAGGCTGAGTCGGATTGGGCCGAGTCCAGCGTCAGCAATGACGTGAGCGTTCTCGAACGCATTCTCGCTGACGACTTTGTTGGCGTACACATCGACGGCAGCCATTATTCCAAAGCAGGCGCCATCAAAGATTCCCGCGCTCGCCCTTCCGAGTTCGTCTTCAACCATCTCAACGAAATCGAGATTCGCTTCTACGGGGACGCAGCCGTTGCTCAAGGCAATGAGAGTTGGAAGAAGAAGAATGGAACTCCTGGAAAGTTCGTCTGGACCGATACCTGGATCAAGCGAGGTGGCAAATGGCAGGTTGTAGCCGCCGAAGATCTCGTGCCTACCGCTGCCCCAACTGCGCGGCCCTAGATCCCGATCGCTTTCGGCAAACCCACATTCGTTCCCGCCTGGAATCGTCCGTCTAGTAGAATATGGCTGGCTGGTTTAAGGGCTCACATTGCCCACACGATTCGTGCGTTTCGCTGTCCAACGCTTTTCGATATAGGAGCTTCCCGTCCGTTCTCCCTCGATGCATACGAACATGCAGAATCTGATTCTGGTTACTGGCGGAGCGGGGTTCATCGGATCGAACTTTATCCTGCAGTGGATCAAGCGGGAGTCGTCGCCCGTCCTGAATCTGGACAAGCTGACCTATGCGGGCAACCCGCGCAATCTTGAATCCATCGCAGCGCATCCGGCGTACCGGTTTCAACAGGGCGATATTGTCGACCGCGATCTGGTGCAAACCCTTCTGCAACGCGAGCGCCCTCGCGCCATTGTTCATTTTGCAGCCGAGAGCCACGTGGACCGATCCATTCATGGTCCGGACGATTTCGTCCGTACCAACATCAACGGCACGTTTAGTCTACTGGAGGAGGCGCGCGCCTACTGCTCCTCTCTTTCGGAAGCTGAGCGCAAGACGTTTCGCTTTCTGCATGTTTCCACCGATGAAGTCTATGGCTCGCTCGGGCCCGACGACCCGGCCTTCAGCGAGGCTACGCCCTATGCGCCCAATAGTCCGTACTCTGCTTCCAAGGCCGCTTCCGACCATCTGGTACGCGCCTACCATCACACCTACGGGCTGCCGACTCTGACCACGAACTGTTCCAACAATTACGGCCCGTATCAATTTCCTGAAAAGCTGATTCCACTGATCATCCTGAACGCGTGTAACGGCAAGCCACTGCCCGTCTACGGAGATGGACAGAACGTGCGGGACTGGATGTACGTGGAGGATCACTGCAGCGCGATCCGTACTGTTCTCTCGGAAGGACGACTGGGTGACACTTACAACATCGGCGGATGCAACCAAAAAACGAACCTTGAGATCGTGGACACCGTCTGCGCACTACTCGATGAGTTGCGCCCCAGCGACCCGGTGGTTCCGCACCGTGACTTGATCACCTTCGTCAAGGATCGTCCCGGCCATGATCGCCGCTATGCCATGGATACGCGTAAAATCGAGCGCGAACTGCATTGGCGTCCAAAGGAAACGTTTGAGACTGGAATCCGCAGGACCGTAAACTGGTACCTGCAGCATGAAGACTGGGTCCAAGACGTAAACAGCGGTGGCTACCGCCAGTGGATCGCAAAACAATATTCGGTTTGAACAAAATTCGGAACGAAAACAAATCCTCATGACGACTTCATCGCAACCAACCTATAAAGGCATCATTCTCGCCGGCGGTTCCGGCACTCGGCTTTATCCCGTCACCCACGCCGTGTGCAAGAGCCTGCTCCCGGTCTACAACAAGCCGATGGTGTACTATCCGCTGTCCATCCTGATGCTGGCGGGCATCCGCGACATCCTGGTCATTTCCACTCCCGATGATTTACCCAAGTTTAAACACCTGCTGGGCAGTGGCAGCCACTTCGGCATTCACATTCAGTACGCGCCGCAACCCAAACCCGAAGGAATCGCGCAGGCCTTCCTCATTGGGAAGGAGTTCATCGGCACCAGTGGCTGCGCGCTGGTGCTCGGCGACAATATTTTCTACGGCCACGATCTCGCCAAAGATTTGCGCGCCGCAACCCAGCGATCAAGTGGGGCGCGTGTATTCGCCTACGCGGTCCAGGACCCCGAGCGTTATGGCGTGGTCGAATTCGATGGAAACGGCAAAGCTCAAAGCATCGAAGAAAAACCGAAGCAGCCCAAGTCCCGCTATGCGGTCACCGGCCTGTATTTCTATGACAATCAAGTCGTGGAAATCGCATCGAACCTGAAACCGTCCAGCCGCGGCGAACTGGAAATCACCGACGTGAACCGCGAATACCTGCGCCGAGGCCAACTGGATGTAATCGTCATGGGGCGGGGCATGGCGTGGTTGGACACCGGCACGCACGAGGCCCTCATGGAAGCGGCTTTGTTCATCCAGACTCTGGAAAAACGCCAGGGCCTGATGGTCGCGTGCCCGGAAGAAATCGCGTATCGCTCGGGCTACATCACGGCGCAACAACTGGAAGCGATCGCGCAACCCATGCGAAACAATTCGTACGGCGCGTACTTATTGCAACTCCTGCAGGAGCAGGTTTTCTAACCAACTGAGCCGCGAGAACTGTCTCCATGAAAAAAACAGAAACCAGTTTGCCGGGAGTCTTGCTGCTTGAGCCCCGAGTGTTCGGTGACGATCGAGGTTACTTCCTGGAAAGCTACAACGAACGCGTGTTTGCGGAACTCGGAATCCGCGAGCGCTTTGTTCAGGACAATCATTCGTATTCCAGCCGCAATGTATTGCGCGGGCTCCATTATCAGATTCAGCAACCGCAGGGGAAGCTCATACGGGCCATTACGGGCGAAATCCTGGACGTGGTGGTGGATCTTCGGCAAAGTTCTCCGACATTGGGAAAATGGGAGGCATACCGCCTCTCCGGTGAAAACAAACGCATGCTGTGGGTGCCGGTTGGATTTGCTCATGGATTCCGCGTGGTCTCCGAAAACACGCATGTCACCTATAAGACCACCGACCTCTACGCTCCCGAACATGAACGGACGGTCGCGTGGAATGATCCGGACCTCGCCATTGACTGGCAGCTCGAAGGGGCACCGACGATCTCCGCGAAAGATCAGCACGGAGAAAAATTCTTGGAATGCCGGAAATTCCTGTAAGGACTTTTTCCGGATGGTCAAAAAGAAGCACTCTGCCCAAACTATTTTTCCGCCGTGTACCCGCTCTAAATACTTGATTTCGTGCTGGATAGCTTTGGGTGCTTGCCCTCGGTTCCTGCCCACATTACCTTCGAAGCCTCGCTGACCAAGCTCGAATTGAATACACTGCCGATATCTTGTTTCCGGTTTCCGATTGCCCGCAGGGAACGAGATCACAACCTTAAGGAATCAGGCTATTGCGCTTTGTTGGGTCACGTCGCTGTTTCATCAGTTCGCTTTTAATCGCCACAGGAATCGCGCTGCTTACCGGTTGTGGGGGGGTGTCTCCCGGCGGTTCCAATGGGAGCTCCACTTTGGCCGCGTCACCATCCACACTCTCTTTTGGCAATGTGCAGAAGGGTAAGAGCTCCAACCTCTCGGAGACGCTGACCAACTCCGGCGGATCTGCGGTGACAATCTCGGCGGCAAACGTCAGCGGCACGAGCTTTTCGGTGAGCGGCCTCAGCGTGCCGGCGACACTCTCTCCGAACCAAAGCGTGACGTTCACGCTGACTTTTGCGCCGGCGTCTTCCGGGTCGTCCAGTGGGACACTCGCCGTCTTATCCAATGCCGAGAACGCGACGCTTGATATTGCGCTCTCCGGAACGGAAACGGCGCAGGGTCAGCTATCGGTTTCACCGGCGAGCCTGAGTTTTGGCAACGTTGCGGTCGGCGCCAAGGGCTCGCTGAACGGCACGCTGGGTGCGACCGGATCAGCGGTAACCATCTCCGCGGCGAGCATCAACAGCAACGAATATGCGCTCTCCGGAATCTCTCTGCCAACCACCCTCAGCGCGGGTCAGACGACTTCTTTTACGGTCACGTTCAAACCGGCAGTAGCCGGCACGGCCTCGGCCACGCTTTCTTTTTCGAGCGACGCTGGAAACTCCCCGACGTCACAGTCGCTGACCGGCAACGGCACAGCAGCGACCCAGCACAGCGTAGATCTGAGTTGGCAGCCCAGCACCGGATCCAACGTCATCGGCTACAACATCTATCGTGGCGGCGTATCGGGCGGCCCGTATTCGAATGCTAATTCCGCGCTCGAAGCCAGCACCACGTACACGGACATTACCGTCACATCCGGTCAGACCTACTACTACGTCACCACGGCCGTCGACGGGAATGGCGGCGAGAGCGGCTACTCGAATCAGGCAAAGGCCGTGATTCCAACCCCGTGAGCATCTCCGCGACCGAGATCGGATGACGCAGGGGTCACGGTTCAGATTACAGCTTTCATTCGCGGCTGCCCAACCATGATGTCGGCGATGCGCTCTCCGGCGTGTCCATCCCAAAGGGGCGGCACGGTTCCCTGCTTCGCTTTTCCGGCAAGCACTCGCGACAATTCCCTGCGCAGCTTCTCCGGATCGCGCCCTACCAAAACATTTGTCCCCATGGATACCGTAACCGGGCGTTCCGTATTCTCGCGCACCGTCAAACAAGGGATGCCAAGGTAGGTGCTCTCTTCCTGAATGCCGCCTGAATCGGTGATCACCACCGTCGCGCGCGATTGCAATCCCAGAAATTCAACATAGGGGAGCGGATCGACCACGCGCAGTTGCCCCCTATCCAATCCAAACTCCTCAATCCGTTTCCGCGTTCGCGGATGGGCTGGAAACACCACTGCCAAATCCCGGTTCACTTCGAGCAGCGACTCCAGGATTCCCTTCAGCCTCACGCTATCATCGACGTTCGCTGGCCGGTGCAGCGTGACCAATGCATAGCGCTCCGGCAGACCTTCTGTTCTAGTCGTTGGCACCAACGTCTTCTGCGCCGCCGGCAGCAGGCGCACGAGCGAGTCGATCATCACGTTGCCGACGCGGAAGATTTTCTCCGCTGGAATTCCCTCTCGCCGAAGATTCTCGTCCCCGTCCTCCGAAGGCGTGAACAGCAGGTCGGCAAGCTGATCGGTCACCAGTCGGTTGATCTCCTCCGGCATGGTTCGATCGAACGAGCGCAGTCCAGCTTCAACGTGCCCGATTTTAACCCCCAACTTGGCACAAACCAGCGCGGTCGCAACCGTCGAATTCACATCTCCATACACGAGGACAATGTCCGGCTGCCGTTCGAGCACGACCGGCTCCAGACGGATCATGATCTCGGCAGTCTGTTTCGCATGCGAGCCCGAACCGACCGCCAGGTTCACATCCGGGGCCGGTATGCCCAGTTGCTGAAAGAACACATCGGACATGTTGACGTCGTAGTGCTGGCCGGTGTGGACGAGGGTCTGCACCACATTCTCCCGCTCCCTCAGAGCATTCAGGACGGGAGCGACCTTCATGAAGTTGGGACGAGCTCCAACGATGTGAAATATGTTCACAAATTCTCCAGTTGCACGAACATCCAGCTTAATCGATCCTCACCTAATTCCGCGGCTCAGCCGGTACCCGGGCCGGTTTTGGTATCGGAAAGTCGGTTTTCCGCAGGACGCATAGCAGCGCGCTAACCGCAACCACCGAGAGACCAAAGAAGACGATTCCTCCCTGGTGATGGAGCTTTCCGTCGAGGAACCCCGGGTTTATTCGAGTTCCAAGCTCTGCGATCGTAAAGATGCGCAGTCCGTTCTTGGCCACAGACAGCGGAATCGCCGCCGCAACGAGCAAAGCTTTCCGCCACCAGGAGCGCAGAAACAGATGCGCCAAAACCATGGTGGTGACGATCAGCATCAGACTGGATCGAATGCTGCTGCATTCGCGCGCAACTTCAATATCCAGTCCTGGGATCGACAGCATGATGCCATCCTGCGTCACCGGAACCCGAATCGCCTGAAACATAATTCGCGCCGCAAGTGCAGACTGATACTGCAAAAATTCGACAATCCAGTTCAAAGCGAACTCGGGAATGGGGACCAGCAAGAACAGAAAGCAAAGAGGAAACAGCAACGACTGAAAGGTTCTCGCTCCAAAGCACAATAGGACGCTGGCGAGCCACCAGGTGACGAGGGCGAACACGCCGAGAGACAGCCGGACATCGTTGGGCGCAACACCCATTCCCCATCTCGCATAACAACCGATCACCACCGCTAGGATGAGCAGCGCGGCACCGATGCGCGGGATCGAGCGCGGACCGACCCACGGCGCTTTCGAAGCCAAATATTTCGAGTCAAGGTAAATCAGCGCGGCACTCAGGGGCAGAATCAGAAGGATGTGAGTATATGCATCGTTCGCCAGCGCCAGCCGCAACGTCATGATCAGCTGATGCCACCAGAGCCAGATCGACACAGCACACAGAAAGCCGAAGGCCGGAACTCGGGTTTGTTTCGTCATGGCATGTTTTGCGTTCTGGGTCTCAAATTTCCATTGTTGCCTGGTGCCAGCGCCCGCCCGGTTCGGACTAGACCTGTTTCCAATCTGACACTTGCAAACACGCTCTCCGTCCGCGGCTTCATGGCAGACTGAGCTTCTTGTCGATATGTTCAGGTCCGATCATTTCCCGTTGAGTCAACGCTACTGGGATCATGCCGGCGGCCAGGAACTCATCGTGAAACGTGCCCAGGTCGAACGGGTTTCTCAATTGCCAGGCGCGCCCCGCCAGCCTGGCTTTCCGCGACGGGCTCGACGGGCCTCGGTGATGGCTCATCGAATGCAAGCGCCCCGACGCCGTACATATGCAGCGCCAGGTCGGCCATGTCCGCACTGATGCTTTCCCTTTTCAGGGTTTTGGACCCGCCGAAAGCGCGCGCAGGAAGTGCTTCCTTCCCTCATCTCCAGTCCCCGGTGTCCGGTTCTCGTCTGCGGAGGCTTCCTGTGAGGCAACAGCTTGCCCGCGGCTCTTGCAGCGGGTTCCCGTCCGTTCCCCACGGCGTTCCAGCCAGCGCCAGCAGCAACCACAAAGAATTAAGCAGTAGTTCCGCCTGACCTGCTCCCCAAAAACCGCACGCACCTAAATATGATTTCATATTGCGGAAAGGGGGAAGGGTATGTCGAAGAGCCAGCACAGCGCTGTGCGATCAGACTGCCACCCACCCACAGTTATGTGATTGGAAAGGAAACCAAACCCGAAGCGTGGGCCACACGCCAGTAAAGGCGGAGGATATTACTACTTAGTACCCCTACCCCCCTCCCCCCCTGCCTATAGGAATCATAAGGATAGGAGGAATTTTTGGGTTCGGTCTTTGAATCGAAAGGACTTATATCAAAGTATTCTGGAATAAGGA
>JANXZM010000113.1 GCA_025355505.1 Acidobacteriaceae bacterium
AGGTCGGACGCGGGACCGACTCCCAACGGTTGCCGCGTCCACCTGCTGACTACATTGGGAAGGATTTCAAAATGTTCTTAGACATTGCACTTCGTAACGCCGCCCGCGGCTTCAGAGTCTTTCCGCTTATTCCAAAAGCAAAGCAGCCGGTCAAGATGCTCAACGGGGACCATTTCGACGCGGCTACGGTTGACCGCGAACAAATAGAACAATGGGCCCAGCAAGAGCCCAATGCCAACTGCGGCATGTCGCCGGACGAAAACTTCTGTGTGTTGGAGTCGGACAGTTTCGCAAAATTGCGCAGTCTGTGCGCGGACTTGCCCACAGAAATCTTCGACACCTTCACGGTTAGCGCGCGGCCGGATCGAGTGCATCTCTACTACAGGCAAACGCAGCGCACGCGCGCCGCGGGCAACGTGACACTTGAGGGCTGCAAGGGCGAGCCCAATGTTTTCGAGTTTAAGCAATTCCGTGTTTTCGTTGTTGCTGAAGGATCCATCCACCCGAAGACCGGGAAGCCTTACGAAGTCATATGTGATGGCATCATTCCCGCAATGCCCGATGTGCTGTTAAACAGACTGAAAGAACTGAAGGGCATTTCCAGCGAACCAACCAACCCGCGGCCTGATGACGAAGTGCAAAAGAAGTTGGACTGGCTTGCAGGTCTTTTGGAACACTACAAGGTCGCGGTTGTGCGTGGCCCGCGGACAAGCGCGCAGAAGTGGCTAATTGACGTTCTATGCCCTTGGCTGTGTGAGCACACGGAAGACAGCAACGTAAGTCAAACCAGCGTTATGTTCACGCCGGGCACCGGTTATGGCTTCTGTTGCCAGCACGGGCATTGCGCCAACCGCGATTGGAAAGCATTTCGCAAAGAACTGGAACGGCTCAACCCCACGCTACCCAGGTACGGCCGCCAATTGCCCTACATCGCGCACGGCCCACTTGCCGAGAGTTTTGCCGAGCAGACGGAAGACTTTGCCTTTCTATATGACCGCGGCACCTACGCCGCCTACGTGCAGTCTCGTTGGTCCATTGGTGACCGGCATGGACTTCTGTTGCGAAAAGCGGTCAATCAATTTCTATCGCGCCTGTTTGACCAATTCCCCGAGCCCGAAGACAGCAAGAAAGACCCGCGCAAATTGCTCTTCGATTCGCGGTTCCGGCAAGGCGTAGTAGAGCAAGTACAACCACTATTGCCATTCTGGAAATTCGCAGAGAAGTTTGACCGCGATCCGTTGTTGCTGGGTGTGCCCGGTAACTGCGTAGTGGACCTGCGTACGGGCAAGCTACGCGGGATGCTGCGGGAAGATTACGTCACGCACAAAACCAACGTTCTGCCTGATGCGAGATGCGAGCCCACTCGCTTTCTGAAATTCTTGGACGAAATCACGGCCGGGGACAAAGACCTAAGCGGATATCTGATGCGCTACGGCGGCTATGTGCTTACCGGTTACACGCACGAACACTGCATTCCTTTCTGGTACGGCTGCGGCGCGAATGGCAAGGGCGTTTTAATCAACGTGTGGCAACACATCATGGGCACCGACTACGGCAAGGCGCTACGGGTTAGTGACCTTGCGCGGCGCGCGGGCGCAAACGAAAACGAGCGACGAATCATTGCCAAGCTGTGCGGCGCGCGATTGGCAACTGCCAATGAGGGCAACGCGTCCGTAAAGCTGGACATGGCTCTTTTGAAATTGCTTGCGAGCAGCGACCTGCTAACTGGTGCGTTCCTGTATGAAAACGAATTTCAGTTCTACCCCACCCACAAGCTGATTATTGCCACAAATGCCAAGCCCGAATTGGAAGTGGACGACGCCGCGCGCCGCCGCGTGCACTTGGTGCCCTTCGACGTGTCCTTCCGCGGGAGGGAAGACCGCTACCTGGAGCAACACCTGAAGAACAACGAAGCGGGTGGCATCCTGCACCTGATGATTCAGGCGTGCTTAGAGTGGCAGCGCATCGGGCTGGCGCCGCCCCGGCGAGTAACCGAGGCGACCGAGCAGCTATTTAGCGATTTGGATCCCGTGGGCCGATTCGTGACCGAGTGTACGGAAGCAGCGCCCGGTGAGTTCCTAGCAACAGATGATCTAACCACGGCGTTTGCATATTTTCTTCAAGAATCCGATTACAACGAATCGGTGGACCCGAAGCGCCTTGTGCACCGGTTGGTGGAGCTGGGTGCCAAGCGATGCAGGAAGCGCCTAGATTCAGGCGTAAATGCCCGCGGCTTCGTTGGATTGCGACTGAAAGGCATAGTGAGTGCACCATGTACCACGTGAACCACGTCTTCTAGTTCTTTTTATAAGGTGCGTTTTCTTGCGAGCTAACGCTGCAAAACCCATAGTAAAAAGAATAGAAACAGGTGGATCAGGTGGTACATGGTACAGCAACGGGGAACGCGAATGACTAAATACAGGTCCAAAATTCGACAAGACATCCCGCAATCAGGGTGGACGTTGCAGGAGTGCTTTGACAACGAAACGGCGAACCATCGCTGCGAAGCGTGCGGATTTCCGAAAGTGCGTTTTGTACACCGCATCTCGCACGCCAACGTGGGGACACCATTACTATCAGGCTGCGAATGCGCGAGTCAGTTAACGGGCAACCCGGAGCTGTCGAGATGGCGCGAATACGAGCTGAAGAAAGAAGCAATCCGACGCTCAAAGTTTGTGCGCCAAGGGTGGAGTCTGTTCGACAACGGTGCAACCGAGTGGAAGCATGTAGTTGACCGGGCGTACTGGCTGAATCGTGCAGACGATGGGATGTGGAGTCTATCGTGGTCGCAGCGCAATCGCCCCACGATCGTTCTTTCAGTGGGCCATAGGACGCGAGATGCAGCGGCAACGGCACTGTACAAGACGCTGGGTGGGCCAGCGTAGGCATGTACCGCGGCATCCGAGGCCCGTAGGCGCGTGACTGTGAACTGGCGCTGGGTGTGGAGTCCGACGTCGCTCGACACGGACGGCATCTAAATCGTGCGTGCTGACTCTATTCCTAACGCTTTTTTAATATTGCAAACGTCGCAAGACATATTAGATAGCAGGGCGTCCAGTGTACAGGGCAGGACTTGCATGATGAACTCGGGTATCCGACACGCTTCACTCTGCCGCTTGATAAGGTCGTCGGCTGCGTCCCGGCTAGAGCAGACAGCCAGCACCCGGTGGTCGCATTGTTGAAAGCGTCCCGCGATAACTACGATGAAGACACGCATAGTATGATCCTCCTCAAGTCCGTACAGCATTCGTCTGTTAACTAGTTAGTACACAACAGTCGAAAGGTCGTGTCCGCCGTGCCTCTAAATCGTGGGCCTTCTATAACATACAAAGGAAGGGGTATGGGGGTCGGATTCCCAGGCGAACGGACGGCGAAAGGCCGTTGGCAAGGTTTACACACACGCATGAGGTAAATTTTATATAGTGATAGGTTAGTTAACAAGGTGCGCTAGTGAGTTTACTATTTGATAAACATGGATTAAGGCACGTTTCGGGTGCATTTCGAGGTCATTCTCGACTCGCCAAAAACACACACCCTAGATGCCCACCTGGAATGTGCGACGTGCCACAGACGCTCTAATGCGCGGCGCGGGCCTGTCTGCGGCACATTTGTCGGATTAGCGCGGTTTTCATGTTTTACACATTCCTCAATCTTACGCCTTTTGTCAAGTGCTCGTCAGCCCTGCGCTGCACTTCATCCAGGCGTTGCTCGCCCTGGGTGGTAAGGTGCGCGTAGGTCTGCCGCAACATCAGCGGGCTGGTGCCTACGAACTCGGAAATGTCTTCAAACGACACGCCAGCCGCGCGCCACTCGGACACGCGGAAGTGACGGAACCCGTGCGGCGTCATACTGACCTTGGCGACCTTGAAGGCGTGGCGCAGATGCACCCGGTAGAATGACGCGCCTTCGGAGAACATGCCCGGCTTCAATTTTGCGGCCAGTGATACAGGCACCCGGACCCGGAAATGCTCTTCCGTCTTCTGGCGTTGTCCGGTTAGCAGGTTGGCATCCTGTATGCGGCTGCCAGTGCCGAACCGTACGGCGTCAGCCACGGCCATGCCCGAGTAGCGCATCAGCGCCGCGAACAGATACACCTTGCCCGAGCACGCGCGCAGCACGCGGGTAATCTCTTGGGCATCGGCCACGGCGACCTTGCGCTGTCGATAGTGGATCTGAAACTGCGGGTTAGCGCCGCCCTTGGTGGTTGGTATGGGAGACTCGGCCTTGTACGTGAACGCGGCCCAACTGAAGAAACCGCAGACAACGGACCAATGTACCTTGAGGCTGCTACTGTCTTCGGTGCGAAAGGGCAAGCTGGCGCGAAAGTCCATAGCGCGTTCTGGCGTGATGTCCTTCAAGAACAGGAAACCCTTAGCATCGGCCCACTCGGTCAGCTTGCGCGCCATTAGCACGGGCTTTTGGTCGTTGCGGTTCGGCCGTGTCGTAGCGCGGAAGGCTAGCCATGCCGCCGTGGCATCCCTAATCAGTGTCGGGCACTCGGCCCGCGGCAGTGCCACGGAACTGTTACCGGCCGCCAACGATTCGGCCAAGTGCTGCTTAACTTCCTCAGCACCTTCCCAGGAACGCGTACCGGCTTGCTTGCGGAATTGCTTGCCGTTCTGCGACCACCGTATGTGTTTGCGGCAGTTGCACCGCTTGGAAAACTCATCGGCGGCGTGCTAGCAACCGGGCTTGTGTCGCACGAAGATGGTGATTACGGGCGTGCTCATGCCAATCATAATAAGCACAGATTTAGCACAGGTCAAGCACAAAATGCAGATTTACGGCATTATTTTATGTTTTCGTAGGTAACTTAGGTACTTGTACTTCGCGGAAGTTGCGGTTTGCGCCCGCTATTGACGGCATTTGTGCCGGGAAATCGCGGTGTGACCAGGATCACCACGCGGCAGACCATGTTCTTCGGTGTGCGGATGCTCTAACCACAGAGGACACAGAGCAGCACAGGGAAGCACAGAGTAAACGGTTGATTCCAAATTTCACTTTGATCGTGATGACGAAGAATTTCTCTTGTTTGCCCCTGTGGTTGCGGTTCTAGGCTGGCAGCTAGAATGGTGACACCCATGCTCCAACCTGCTCCCGCCATGAACGAAACCACACACGACGCGATCCGCGCTTACTACCACGCCTTGTTTTCCGCCTGGGGACGCCAGCACTGGTGGCCGGCGCAATCGCGCTTCGAGGTAATTGTTGGCGCGTATTTAACGCAGAACACGGCGTGGACGAATGTTGAGAAGGCGCTCGGCAACCTGCGGAGCGCGCGGCTTCTGACCATCGGCGGGATTCGGCGCACGCCTCTGCCTGAGCTTGAGCAATTGATTCGCCCGTCGGGCTATTTTCGCCAGAAGGCGCAGCGGGTGAAAACGTTTGTTAGCTTTCTCGATGAGCGTTACGGTGGGTCGCTTGCGCGGATGTTCGCGCGGCCAACGGCCGAGCTCCGCGACGAACTGCTCGCGCTCAATGGTATCGGGCCGGAGACCGCGAACTCGATTCTGCTATTTTCCGGCAATCACCCGGTCTTTGTTGTGGACACTTACACGCGGCGCGTTCTCGAACGCCATCAGATTGTGTCGAGCGCAGCGAGCTATGACGAAATTCGACAACTGTTCGAGCAGGCACTGGACGGAACCCTTCCGCCCAAGCGGAGCTTGGACGGGGCACCCTCTGCGATGGGGCCGCAGGGCGCTTGCCATCGGCCTTCGCGCGTGAGCACAGCCGAGCGTTCGGCGCTGGCCCAGGTGTTCAACGAAATGCACGGGCTGCTTGTCGGAGTCGGCAAGACTTACTGCCTAAAGTCACAACCGCGGTGTGAGCAATGTCCTTTGCAGAAGTTTCTTCCTGCGGCAAAATGAATCGGCGGGAGTTCGGCATGTGTGACCTCATGAAATGGCGAACGCTTGTTCTTGTTTTGGCGACTGCGGGCTTTTGCCTCGGATTTGGCGCCGACGTCGGAGAGCAGTCGCTCCGCGAGGCTGCACAGGTTTCTGGGCTGCTCATCGGAACAGCGGTCCGTCCCGCCCGACTCTCCGAGGCGGCATACGCATCCACGCTCGCGCGTGAGTTCAATATGCTGGAACCGGAAGACGCCCTCAAGTGGGAAGTGGTGCATCCGGAGCGGCAGTCTTTCGATTTTTCTCAAGCCGACCAGATTGTGGATTTTGCAACCCGTCACGGCATGAAGGTTCGCGGCCACACCCTGGTCTGGCACCAGCAAAATCCAAAGTGGCTGACAGAAGGAAAATACACCTCCGACGAACTTGCGCAAATTCTTGAGCAACACATTAAGACTGTGGTTGGACATTACCGGGGCAGGATATTCGCGTGGGACGTGGTCAATGAAGCCTTCGACGAGTTGTATCCGGGAAAACTGCGCAACACGATCTGGAGCAACCAGCCCGGAATCGGACGGGCGGGAAACGGCATGGCTTCGAGCGACGAGCCGCGAGCTTCTAGTAAGCGTGTTCGCGCGAAGCCCGAAGCTCGAAGCTCGGAGCAGAGCTTCTCCTATATTGAGCGTTGTTTTCGATGGGCGCATGAAGCCGATCCGCAAGCTCTGCTGTTTTACAACGAGGCCGAGGCGGAGATCATGAATCCCAAGGCGGACGCGATCTACGCCATGGTTCGCGATTTCCGGCAGCGCGGCGTTCCCATCGATGGCGTAGGATTTCAGATGCACATCGCGAACCTGCACGCCGATGTTGCATCCATTTCTGCCAATATCAAGCGCTTCACAGCTCTGGGAGTGCAGGTCCACATCACCGAGATGGACGTCGCCCTGCCGGTGGATGCCAACGGCAATGCTCGCCCCGAGGACCTGCAACGGCAGGCGGACATCTATCGCCAGATTGCCACCGCTTGTGTATCTCATCCGGGGTGTACGGCGATCCAGACCTGGGGTTTCACGGACAAGTATTCCTGGATCGGATCGCACTCGAAGAAGACACAGGGCGCGGCCCTGCCGTTTGACCGGAACTACCGGGCCAAGCCTGCGTACCAGGCGCTGCGGAGTGCGCTGGCGTGGGGGCGTCGTTAACGGTCCTATAATGGGGGAAATCCCGTCGCCGGTTCTATACTCACTCGGGGACGTTTGACCTTGGGCGCACCGAATCCAATTCGCGACGAAACGAAGACATCCGGCCGCCGGAAGGCCGTGATCGTGCTGGCGATCGGCGCTTTTCTGCTGCTCACGATCCTGGTGTTGCAGGCCTCGTTCAATTTGAAGTTCATCAGCCCTGACAGCAATCAGGAGCTTCTGTTTTTTGCCGGACTGAGCGGCCTGATTTTTTTTGCCTTTGTGGCGTTGACGGTGGTTCTCGGACGCAACCTGCTGAAGCTCTACGCCGAACGACGACAAGGCGTAGCCGGTTCGAAGTTCCGGACCCGCCTGGTGGTGGTCAACCTGCTGCTGTCGTTTTTGCCCGTGATTGCGATGTTCTGGTTTTCGTACGGCCTGCTGAACCGCTCGATCGATAAGTGGTTTTCCCAACCGGTCGAGGAAGTGCGGGCGGATACCGCGGCGATGTCGGCTCTGCTCTTTGATTACGCGGGCCAGAATGCGACCTCGGAAGCTCAATCCATCGCACAGTCAAACGAATTTCAAAGAGCCTTTGCCAGTAAAAATTTTCCTCAAGCCAATGAAGAACTTCGGGAACACATCCCGACGCTGCAGGGCGGATTCGTTGTGGCTCTGGTGAGCGGCAACGCGGCCGCCAGTCTAAACCCACCGGCGCCCTGGACCGACATAAAGGCTGGCTTCCCGGTGCAGTCGGCCCTGCGCGGAGAACACCCCCATTTCCAGTGGCGCCACACGGACTACATTGTCGCGGCGGTCCCGTTCCCAGACGGCGCGGTGCTGGTCGCCATGCCTCTCCCGCCAAAATTCGCCGCAACCGCAAAGCAGATTCAGGATAGCCAGAAGCGCTATATCGAACTGGCCGCAAAAAGGAAGTTGTTTCGGCGGACTTATATCGGATTTCTGCTGCTGCTGACGGTGGTCGTGCTGTTCGCTTCGACCTGGCTCGCGCTCTTGCTTTCAAAGTTGGTCAACCGTCCAGTGGCAGCGCTGGCGGCGGGTACGGAGGCTATCTCCAAAGGTCAACTGGATTATCGTGTCGATATCCGCGCCACCGACGAATTGGCCGAACTGGTGCAGTCTTTCAACAGCATGGCGGAACAGCTCGAATCCAGCCAGCGCCAGATCGACGCCTCCAGTCGCGATGTGGGCGCCGCCAACGAAGCGCTCGAAAGAAGACGCCGATACATTGAAACCGTTCTCGAAAGTATTCCGACCGGTGTGATTTCAATCGACGCGGCGCGCCGTGTGACACTGGCGAATGCCGCTTTTTCCCGAATGTTTTATCCGGAGCGGAGCGAGTACGTGAGCCCGGCGACGCTGGTGAACCTCCCGCTGCGGGAGGTGATGCCCGCCGATGTGCTCGAGGATCTGGAACCGCTTCTCCGCCGTGCCGATCGTATGGGCATCACGGCAGCCAACATGGACCTTGCCTTGCCACGAGCTCAACTGAATGTAGCCGTAACCGTGTCCGCGCTGCGGCACGCCGCCGAGGGAGTGGGATACGTGCTGGTTTTCGAAGACTTGTCGGACCTGCTGCGAGCGCAGAAACAGGCAGCATGGCGCGAGGTGGCGCAGCGCGTTGCGCATGAGATCAAAAACCCCCTGACCCCGATCGCTCTTTCCGCCGAGCGCATCCATCGCCATTTGACACGCGGCGCCGCTCCTGATGCAGCTTCTCTCGAAGTCATCCGCACCTGCGCGGACACCATCCGGAATGCCGTCGAAAGCGTGCGTACGCTGGTGGATGAATTTTCGGTGCTGGCGCGTTTTCCCGCCTCGCGCCCGCAACCCGCCAGCTTGAATAATCTGGTGGAAGCCGCGCTCATCATGTTCAATGGCCGGCTGGAGGGCATTCGCCTACGCACCGAACTGACACACGATTTGCCGGCCGTGATGGCCGACCCCGAAGCCATCAAGCGCGCGGTCGCGAACCTGGTGGATAACGCAGCCGAGGCGATGCAGGACGCGATGCTGAAAGAGATCACGATTTCAACTTCGCTGGTGGCCAGCCGCGATGCGGTCGAACTGGTTGTCTCCGACACCGGGCAAGGGGTTTCACGCGACCTTAAGGAAAGGCTGTTTCTGCCCTATTTTTCGACCAAGCAACGCGGCACCGGGCTCGGGCTCGCCATTGTGAGCAGAATTGTGGAAGACCATCGTGGTTCAATCCGAGTGGAAGAGAACAAGCCGTTCGGCAGCCGCTTCGTGGTCGAGCTGCCCATCGCGATTGAAACGATCGGCACTCCGGCGGCAAGCTAGGCATGGCACACATACTGATCGTTGATGACGAATCCGGTATCCGCGAATCCTTGCGAGGCATCCTCGAGGACGAAGGGTACAAAATCACCGTCAGCCCGAGCGGAGAGGACTGCCTGGAGTTGCTGCGCAAGAGCAGTTTCGACCTGATCCTGCTGGATGTGTGGCTGACCGGGATCGATGGGCTGGAAGTTCTGAAGAAAATCCGCGAGATGGAAGATCCGCCCGAGGTCATCATGATCTCGGGCCACGGAACCATTGAGACGGCGGTGCGCGCCACCAAGCTGGGCGCCTACGATTTTGCGGAAAAACCGCTGTCGCTGGAAAAGACGCTCATCCTGGTAAAAAATGCGATCGAAGCCCGGCAGCTGCGCCATGAAAATCTCGACCTGCGGAAACAACTGCAATCGAAGAGCGTGATTGTGGGCGACAGTGTTCCCATGAAGGCGCTGCGCCAGCAGATTGGACTGATGGCGCCCACCAACGGACGCGTGCTGATCTACGGCGAGTCGGGCACCGGCAAAGAACTGGTCGCGCATGCCATCCACATGCAGAGCCCGCGCAAAGATGAAATGTTTGTCGAGATGAACTGCGCCGCGATTCCTGAAGACCTGATCGACAGCGAGCTGTTCGGGCACCGCAAGTCGTCGTTTCCGGGAGCGACGGCCGACAAGGAAGGCAAGTTCCTGAAGGCCGATCGCGGAACTTTGTTTCTGGATGAAGTGGGCGACATGAGCCTGAAGACGCAGTCCAAAGTCTTGCGCACCCTGGAGCAGCAGCGCTTCATTCCGGTGGGAAGCGACGATCCCGTTACCGTGGACGTGCGGGTGATTGCTTCTACCAACAAAGATCTGGAGGAAGAGATCGCCAAGGGGAACTTTCGCGAAGATCTTTTTTACCGCCTGAACGTGATTCCGTTTGTGGTGCCGCCGCTGCGCGAACGCAAGGAAGACATCCCGCTGTTTGCGCGGCACTTTCTGAAAGAATTTGCCTCAGCCTATGGCCGTCGTCCACGGGAGATCACCGACGATGCCATCGACGTTTTGATGCGCTATGCCTGGCCGGGAAACGTCCGCGAGTTGCGCAATGTGATCGAGCGCATCGTGATCATGAATCCCACCACGTCGCGATTTGAACGCAAGCATCTTCCGCCACTGGTGCATCGTGACAGCAGCCGCAGGGTCGCGGGCAGCGAGGGTTCCACGCTGCACCAGGCCCGAGCGGCCTATGAGCGCGACTACATTTTGAAGAAGCTGGACGAGAATCACGGCAACGTCAGCCGCACGGCGGAAGTGCTCGGCCTCGAGCGCAGCCACCTCTATCGCAAGATGAAGAGTTTGGGAATTGCGGCGAAAGAGTAGAGCGTGCCTTACCTTTTCAACATGTGAATCTCAGTCCCGTTCTTGTGAAACTGGACTTCGTCCATCAACTGATTGATGAGGTAAATGCCGCGGCCGTGGTTCGAATAGATGTTCTCACCATGGCAGGGATTGGCAATCTTGGCGGGATCAAAACCTGGGCCAGGATCGCGCACTATGATCAGGATGCCCCGCTGTTCGTCGCAGGCCACGTCGCATTCGATAATCTTGGATGGATCGCTTTTCGCGCCATGCACGACGGCATTGGCCAGGGCTTCGGTCAACGCGAGTTCAATGTCGTCTTCGTGTCCCACGGCGCATTTCGTTTCGCGCACCACGTTCATCACGCTGCGGACCACCGGGTCCACGGCATCGCGGTCGCCGGCAAGCGTCACGCTAAGCTTGAGATCGAGCTTCTCAGCGTCGAAGTTGCACTTTTGCAGCGGTTGCTCGGACAATGGGGAAGAATCTTCCATAAATGGCTGTGGGTTTCGGTTCCAGCCTTTCCCTTAATAATTAAGATGCAGAAAGACGTTGACAGATTCTAGGGACTTACGGGCTGAGAAGCAACTTTATTTGGATGGCAGGCAACCGCTACCGCATTACGTCTGCGGGTTACCACCAGTCCGCTGGCCGCCTAGCAGCCTGAAACCTATAGCCTGGAGCGCAGTTCACGACTCCGGGTCCGGCATCCCTCCGATCTGCTGTAGTTGACGGCGCCAGTCCAGTTCTTCCACAAAAGTTCGCGAATCGCGCCATCCGGCCTTGATCTTGACGAAAAGCTCGAGGAAAACCTTGGTTCCTACCATCTTCTCGATGTCGAGGCGGGCATCGGTTCCAATTTTCTTGAGCATTTGGCCGCCTTTGCCGAGCAGGATGGCTTTTTGGCCGTCGCGTTCGCAAAAGATGACTGCCGCAATCCGCGTCAGCCTCTGACTTTCCTCGAACTGCTCGATCAGGACCGAGACCGCGTGCGGCACTTCTTCATGCGTCTGCATAAGAACATGCTCGCGGATCAACTCGGCTGCCATGAATCGCACCGGCTGATCGGTAATCTGATCCTCTGGAAAATAACGCGGGCCGTTGGGCAGCGCTTTCAGAACACAGGACAACAATTCGTCGAGGCCTTTCTTTTTGAGCGCGGAGATGGGGACGGTCTCCTTGAAATCGTGCAGCGTTTGGAACTGTGCGATCAGCGGGAGCAGTTTGCTTTTGTCACCGAGCAGATCGATTTTGTTGAGCAAGAGGAAGATCGGAGTGCCCGCTTTTTTCGCCAGGTCGAGGACGAAGCCGTCTTCGCGATCCCACTTTTTTTTGGCGTCGACGATCAGCAGAATCAGTTCGCAGCCTTCGAGCGCCTCGCGGATCTCGGACATCATCTTGCGGCCGAGCGAGGAGCCGGACTGGTGAACTCCGGGCGTGTCAATGAGCACGATTTGGCCGGCCTCGCGGGACTTCACCTTGGGGACGTTGATGATGCCAAGAATGCGGTTGCGCGTGGTCTGAGGCTTCGGCGAAATGATGGCGAGCTTCTCGCCTACCAGCGCATTCAGCAGCGTGCTCTTGCCCGCATTGGGGCGGCCGAGAATGCAGACGAATCCGGAGTGAAAGGACATGGAGATAGTTTACAGTTCCCAGTTCCTGGTTCTCAGCAAAACCGCCAGTTGGTTTTGGTACCCCCCCCGATTTGCTGTAAAGTATTCAATAATAAGGACTTAACTGTAAAGTATTCTGGAATAAGGAGTTAAGTCGTCTAAAAGCGATGAAAATGAGTTTGGGGCGGCTTCGAGGGCCGTCTTGGAAGACGAGCACACCTCTAGCGGCCCCAAACAGATCGTTATTATCGCGCACGTTGGGGTGGAAGTCTGTGATGGCCATCACACATGTTTGTCATGAAAGAGGCCGGAATTGCGAAGCTTACGAAGAATAGAGAGCGCGACGGGCTTTGGAATAGTCTCCCGTGAGGCTCCTCCAGTTGCTGGATAGCGTTCCGATGGCCCAGAAAACGGCGAAGATCAGGAACAACTTGCTGCCAGGAACACCGGCGTTCCATGCGCAGAACGCGCTCAGGGTTGGAACCACAGCGGAAGACGTCACTCCCGCCGACCACATGATGGCCTTCGACATTGGGCTGGCTTTCTGCATCGAGGCCTTCTCCGTCTGCACACCAAAGAATGGGAGATGCTCAAACACCCAGCGCATGCCGGCGGGATAGCCTTCAGGATTGCCGGTGCCTCCGACGGTGTAGAAGGCGAAGCGAATGCCGAGAAGCCTCCCGACGGCCCAGTGCGCGATGCCGTGGCAGAAGAAGTAGAGGAGGAGCCAGGCTGCGAGCATGGCGACGACGGCAGCGGGTTTCGAATGGGTGGATCGGGCCAGGGCCAGGGCTGTGCTAGCAACTGCAAGCCCGGCGATTTGGACTGTGTTTCCGGCGACGATCGAAAGGCGGCGGAAGATTTTTCGTGGCGGAGGTGAATTTGAGGTATTCATATTTTCAGTCGAATCGGCACCGACGAAAACCCTTCCCAGGCGAAAGCTAAGACGGGGCACCGTGAAGAGTATTGGAGGAATACCTAAGCCGAGCCGCCCGCCTTAACTTCATTCTTCTTCTTTTTAGCGAACCTCGACGTAAGAGCTGCTTTGAGGTCAACAAGCATGTCGGGGCCTTTCGCCGCATTGTCCGATGCTCCACGCGTTTCATAGATCGGCCGCACCAACGCCAACGCGGCTTCGAAGACGGATTCCTGCATATCACCAACCTTAATACCAGATATGGCTTTCGCCTTTGCACGCGGGGTTTTCAATTCGACGGAAACAAGCGCCATCAATAAATAGAACAGAAGATTATTGCGGTCTCGCCTATCATTTTCCGTCCCGTGCAAAAACGTCTCGGCCCTCTTTCGCAATAACGCGCACATCACATAGAGGTCGATTGGAACCTTTGAAGAGAATACCTTGCCGTAGTGTTCTTTTTTGAAATAGCGGGACGGGCGCGCTCGCGAATGGTCAGGTTCTTGGAGATATATCGCAGCAACCGCCTGGGCGAGTTCGGTCATCCCGATCACTTTGTCCAGTCCTATCGGCTGTTTTCGCCACGAATTCTTTCGGCGATCATAGTGCATGCCCGAAGCGCGACACACTTGCTCAATGTCTCGCTGCAGTTCGTCCGTGGCCCAGAGATACTGCGGGGGTATTTTTGTTTGACTGTTGGTTGCCTTGATAATTCTGTCTTGTTGCTTTGAATCAGGAAATTCAATGAGCCTCACAATTGCGTGGCGCTTGCCCGATTCGCTGGCCGGGTTTAGGCGAAAGTGTTCATAG
Source organism: Acidobacteriaceae bacterium (assembly GCA_025355505.1). GTDB lineage: Bacteria > Acidobacteriota > Terriglobia > Terriglobales > Acidobacteriaceae > Acidiflorens. The sequence goes on from JANXZM010000113.1 coordinate 14,029, forward strand.
ATTTCCATTGATGTTTGAAGGCCGTTGACGATCTGCGGTTCGTCGATAGTAAATTCTTTGGAATGGCCGCCTATCTTAGCCGCGAGTATCGTTATGCCGTTGTTAAGCCACCAGAATTCGGCATTGTCGGCCTGATTCTGCAGCGTTTCGCGGATTTGCTTATTGACATCGACATCACCCTGATAGTCGCGAACATTCGACTCGAACAGATATTCAAGCAACTCTCCCTTCTCCGACGTGATCAATCGGCGATACTCTGCAAGCTCCACGAGCGCCATGTATCCTCCGCCGCCCGCTATGCTGTCGGCGCACTTGAGCGTGAAGGTACTTTTAGGCGGTTTGCGATCAAGACCGATCAGGTCTCTTGCACCCACAAACGTAAAAGAACATTTCGTGATGGTAGCAAGGATATTAGAAATGTCAGTCTCCAGCTCTTTTGCCTTCTTCTGTATGTCGGGAGCTATCATGCTGGTATCGCCGCGAGTGAGGTAGAAGTAGTGAGCGTTAAAAGTTGGGTGCTTTGTAATAAGAGCGCGATGTGCTTCTCTGAAGCGCTTGATGGAATCTAGAAGTTCTTCGTTGTACGTCTCCGAAAAGCTGTCAGGCGATCGTTCAATCCTAAAGATGTTTTCGCTGGTGTCCTTAAGACGCAGCAGCCTTTGAAGGGCAAAACCGGTCTCCAAACTAGACTGAAGAATGAGGACATCGAACACTATATTTTGCTTCAGGTTTTTGAGTTCTTGCGCCTGGTCCAAATCCCTGATTAATCGTCCATTCACGAGCAGGTATATCGCATCAATGCCGCCGTCCGTACCCGGCAACTTTGCCTGTGTCGACTGACCGACCACGCCGGACTTGATCTCTTCGGGGTCTAACTGGTAGTCACGGAGAACTTGCTGGGCCGCGAAGAACTCGAAAAATTCGTCGTCCTTCATTTGAGGGTCGAGCGCAGCTTTTCGCTGAGCCAGGATCTCAGTCAGTACTGTGAGGTCAGTGTCCTGCATGGAGTCACTCCGGTAATGGGTAACATTCTACGTTAAGGCCTCATGGCCCATGATAGGTCCATCCATCCAATGCACTCCCTCAGCGGCTAAAGCCGCCGAGGTTGAGTGCCTCAATCGCAGCGGTAAACCGCTGCGCCACCCAAAAGCTCAAAACCGGCCGGATCCTTCATTCAAATCGACTCGAAACCGTCGGCCGCCTTCTCTCAAATCAATTTCATCTGCTTCGGCTCAACGGTTGTGATGCGCACGCGCTCGACCCGGCGATCGGTTGATTCCAAGACTTCGAACTTCAGCCCTTCGTCTTCGATGACTTCGCCTTTCTTGGGGATGCGTCCGGCGATTTCGCTGACCAGGCCGGCTATGGTGGACGACTCATGGCCTTCCGGGCGCATGCCGAAGAGTTCGTCGAGGCGGTCCACGTCCATGTTGCCGGGCACGATGTAGGAATGGTCGCTTTCCTGCACGACCTGCGCTTTCTCGTGCTCATCGCCTATCTCGCCTACAATTTCTTCCACTAAGTCTTCTATGGTTACGAGGCCGGCTACGCCTCCGTATTCATCCACTACTATCGCCATACGGATGTTACTGCGCTGCATCTCGCGCAGCAGATCGCTTACTAACTTGCTTTCGGGGACGAAGTAAACATCTTTGCGCATCAAGGTCGCAACCGTGCGCGTGTGGGCCTCGGAGTCGGGGACTTGCAGCACGTCCTGAGTGTGGAGAATGCCTTTGATATGGTGAATCGAACCTTCGTACACCGGAATGCGCGAGAAAGGTTTGGCGCTCAGCAACTCGACAACCTTCTCGACGGTGTAGTCCGACGGGACCGCGACTATCTCCGGCCTTGGCTTCATCGCCTCGCGCACCGTCTTGCCGCTGAACTCCACCACCGACTGGATCAGGTCGCGATCGCCCTTCTGGATAATGCCTTCTTCCTGCCCGGCTTCGATGAGGGCGTCGACGGCTTCGGAGGAGGTCTCCGGTTGCGCGTCGGCGTGCTCGCGGGTGAGCGCGGCTACGGACTGGCAGAATCCGAGCACCAGCGTCACGGGCAGAACAAGATAGATCAGCACGCGCAAGAGCAGCGTCCAGTGCTCGAGCCAGCGTCCCCGGGTGCGCGAGAAAAAGACGAAGGGCAGAAGGCGGTTGAAAACGATGACGATCAGCACCAGGCTGAGCGTGGCTTTTAGGACTTCGTAGATGCTCCAGGCGCGGTCGCGAAACACGGTGAAGCCGACGATCATGGCAATGGCGGCCGTGACCAGTTGCGTCAGAATGGCCATGGACAGTGAGGCCCGCGCGCGCGACACCCAGAGTCGCGGCTCGACGAATTGCTCGAAGGTGTCGATGTTGTCCTGGAACTCGCGGGAGAGGAACTTGCCAATCTCCTGGTAGAGACGGTCAACGTAGGAGACGAGCGTCAGCAGGCCGAACAGGAGTGCGAGAGCAAAACTGACACCGATCATGGCTAGTGGTTCCTCCTGGTGCGCTGCCGGGCGAGGGAAGTCGAGGCCCTCTCGATCGTCGTTCTCTCAATCGAGGCTCTCTCGATCAGTCCCAGCGGAAGGTGGAGTTTCGCGCGCAACTGTTTTTCGCGCCTGGCCATCTGTCCATTGTCGCACTCGTGATCGTAGCCGCGCAGATGCAGGACGCCATGCAACACTAGAATCTTAACTTCCTCGGCTGGGGAGTGTGCGAGCGCCCGCGCATTTTGCGCTGCGATTTCGGTGGAGATGGCGATTTCACCGGCGAATTGTTTTCGAGAATCGGGCTCGGCGGGAAACGAAAGCACGTCAGTCGGCTTGTCTTTTCCGCGGAAGCGGCGGTTGAGAGATTTCATCTCGGCGCTTGAAGTTAGCAGCACGTTGACTGTGCCCTTTAATCCCGCGGCGCGGCGGGCGCCAGCCAAGAAGCGGTCGAGGGCCAACTCGGTCAGGTCCGCTACGCGTTTTTGAAAAATGACCAAGTTTTCACCTAACTGTCATCCTGAGCGAAGCGATGGACCTGGGCATTCCGCGGCCAAGTGCGAAGGTCCTTCGCTTCGCTCAGGATGACAAACTAGAAGCGATGACAAACTAAACGTATGTCGCGAATTTGCGGATTACGACACAAGAATATCCGCTCCGCTTAATTGCGCAGGCGCGGTTGGTTGGGCGACGCCGGAGGCGCTGCCGGCTTCGGTTCGAGCAGCGACAACTGCTGTTCCGCCAGTCGCGATTTGTGCTCGTCGTAGGCGCGAATGATCCGCTGCACCAGGTGATGACGGACAACGTCGCTATCGTCGAAATGCACGAACGCCAGGCCGTTTACGCCCTGCAGAATATCGACCGCCTCGATCAGGCCGCTGCGGCGCGCACTGGGCAAGTCGATCTGTGTAACGTCGCCGGTGATGACCGCCTTGGAATTAAATCCCAGGCGGGTGACGAACATCTTCATCTGCTCCGAGGTTGTATTCTGCGCCTCGTCGAGGATGACGAACGAATCGTTCAGGGTACGTCCGCGCATGAAGGCGATGGGCGCAATCTCGATGATATTTTTTTCGAGATAGCGCTCGACGCGCTCGGGCTCCAGCATGTCAAAGAGCGCGTCATACAAGGGCCGCAGATAGGGATCGATTTTCTCCTGTAACGTGCCGGGCAGAAAGCCGAGACGTTCGCCGGCCTCGACCGCCGGGCGCGCCAGAATGATGCGGTTGACCTGCTTGTTGAGCAGCGCGGAGATGGCCATGGCCACGGCGAGGTAGGTTTTGCCGGTGCCGGCGGGGCCGACGCCAAACACCATGTCGTGCTGCTCGATGGCTTCGAGGTAGCGGCGCTGATTGGGGCTTTTGGGCTGGACGGTGCGGCGTCCAAAAGAACGCTGGCGTCCGGCTTCGGCAAGTCCACGCAGAGTCGCGTTCGGATCGCCGACGACCACGCGCAACATGCTGGGCAGGTCGCCGTTCACGAACTGGTGGCCGGACTTGCGGAGATGTTCGTAGTCGGCGAACAATTGTTCAGCGCGGGCTACGTCGCGGGGCGCGCCTTCCAGTTCAATGCGATCCGAGCGCAGATCGATATTGATGTTCAGGCCGTCTTCGAGCAGGTGGAGATTTTCATCACGCGTGCCGAACAGGGTCTCGATGTTAGGGATGAGTTCAATATTTTTTTTCATTCAGGATTGTGCGCCGCCTCCAGCAGCTGGACTGGGCTCACTCTTGGATGTGGATTATCGGGTCGTGTTGTGCCGAATTTGGGCAAACTGGTGCCGACGATTTTTGCACGCAAAAGGCTGGATATGGAAGTGGAGCGGACCGGATTGCGCACCCCGACTACGGGGCGGTTACCAAACATTTGAATTCAGCGTAGCGCGGGCGGAGATGGGAGTCAATGGGAAGGCGAGCGGCGGCGAGCGGGATAGGGCGATCAGGCGGCCACGTCATGCGCCTTCGCCTCTTGTCTGGGGTGACGAAGCCCACACGGCCCGGTCTTTGGCCCACGCCCGCAGTTCGGAAATTTCCTCGGAGCGCGTAATGGAGAGCGGCACGGTGGACGAGAGCGCGGTGAGCAGGTCTCCATTGCTCAGTTCCTGCTTGCGGGCGAAGGCGGCGAAGAGAGCGGTTTGCACGGCGGATTCGATTTCGGCGCCGGAAAAGCCTTTGGCTGCTTCTGCTACCCGGTCGAGATCGTAGTCGGCGGGATTGCGTTTGCGCCGGGTTAGCTGGATGGCAAATACCTGTTTGCGTTCGGCGGCGCTGGGGAGGTCCACGAAGAAGAGTTCATCGAAGCGGCCCTTGCGAATCAGTTCGGGCGGGAGCACGGTTACGTTGTTGCAGGTGGCGGCTACGAAGACGGGCGACTTGCGCTCCTGCATCCAGGATAGAAACGACGCGAGCAAGCGCGATGAAACACCGGCGTCGGCGGATGCGGAATCGGGGCCGCTGCCGGCAAAAACTTTTTCCAGTTCGTCGATCCACAAGATGCAGGGGGCCAGGCCTTCGGCGACTCGGAATACTTTCTGAATGCGCTTTTCCGTTTCGCCTATGAATTTGTCGTAGACGGCGGCGGTGTCGAATTTTACCAGCGGCAGTTTCCATTCTCCGGCTACGGCGCGGGCGCAGAGACTCTTGCCGCAGCCCTGCACGCCGAGAATGATTACGCCTTTGGGCGGATCGAGGCCGAACTTGAGGGCTCCGTCGTCCCAGGCGCCGCGGCGCTGCTCCAGCCAGCGCTTTAGATTGTCCAGGCCGCCGACACTCGCCATGTTGTCGGTCGTGTCCACGAACTCGAGCATCTCCGACCGCTTCAGCATAGCTTTCTTGGCGTCGAGCACATCCGTGATGCAGTCAGGCGAAAGCGCCAGGCGTCCGACCACCGTCTGCGAGATGGCGCGTTCGGCGGCTTCTTCAGTGAACCCGAGCAGGTTGCAGGCCATGGCGCCCACGCCGCTGGCCTCGAGTTGGAGTTTCAGAGAGTGGGTACCGGCCAAGCGGGTGTAGGTTTCGCGGATGATCTCGCGCAGCCGGTCGGGGTCGGGCAGCGGCAGATCGAAAAATTCCACGAGGCTGGCCAACTCGGGCGGCATCTCAATGGCGGGGGCCGTGAGCACCAGGGTTCTTCGGTTCGCGGAGAATTTCTGCCCTACGTCGCGCAGCCGGCGCACGACTACCGGGTTATCCATGTGGCGATGGAAATCTTTTAGCACGAACACGGCTTCGATAGTCATGGTCTCGAGGTTGGCCAGCGCTTGCACGGGGTCGGCGGTGTTGTACATGGCCGTCTTCGAAGTTTCAGGACGCGACTGAAGAGCAGCCTGAACGTTAGGCTGACCAACTGGGTGGAAAGCGGCGGCACCGTCGCCGGATCGGACGAGGCCGTCGGCGATGGTCCATTCGAAGACCGCTAAATTCAGGTCCGAGCACGCCGCCCGCACCAGCGAAACCGCGCGCAGTTCCTCGACCGTCTCCATGACGACGATCGGGGTTGAGGAGTTGATGAGAACCTTCATCCGGTCTAGCAGCTTTTGGTACGGCTTTTCGAGCGAATTCATATTTGTTGGTACTGTTACAGTTTGAAGTCCACAGGGTATGGCCGATCAACCCTAGCTGTGGCATCATGGTTTCGTGACCATCGGCAAAGGCAAACGTCCCCGCGACACAAACCAGCTTGCCAAGTTCATCGTAGATGTGACGACTGGTCAAGCAACGGTTCCCGATCCGTACCAAGGCAAGAATGCCACATCTGTAGCCTTCGGACGCGAGGGCGGGAAAAAGGGCGGGAAAGCAAGAGCCAAGAAACTCTCACCAGCCGAACGCAAGGCGATCGCACAGAAGGCTGCTGCTGCGCGGTGGAAAAAATAAAACCCGCCGATGTTTTGGCGGGGCAGAACTGCGTTGTGGTTTAGACTAGCTACTTCTTGGGATGGTGAATGTGCTCACGTTCCCAAGTCGCAGGGTCTTTGCGTTCCGCTTGCCGTTCGGTGATAATTCGACCGCTCTTGGAGTCGCGATACACTACTTGCGTGTCTTTCTCATTACGTTTTGCCATTTGGTGCTTTACCTTTCGTGTGGGCCTCGCGCCCACGTGGGCTAAATGGTGAATAGGTTCCTTGCGGTCAGGGTGTTCAGACCTTGGCCGCGAGGGGCTTACCTGCTTCGCCAATGATAAGGCGCAGGAATCCCGTAAAAAAGCTTGACAATGGGGGTGCTACAGGAAGAATATGGACTTGCCTTCGCTGGCTGTCCACAACCTGTTGTAGCACACGCCAGACACCCCCCACGGGTCGTCTGGCGTTCCCATCTGGATCATTCTCCGTCTCTTCGCCATAGGAATGCAAGTTAATTTTTGTTATAGCCCCTTTCCCGAATCGGCAGCGGGATCGTATTCGTAGGGAATCAACATCTGCTGTCCGTATCGCGGATGGATATGGTTCAACTTGTCCATGAAATCGTTGTAGCTAGCGCTCAATTTCATAATCGTTACGACCGATCCGAGATGTTCCCGCAATTTCGGATAGCCAATATTCGTGGTCAGTTTCTGGAAATATTTGGCGGTCGGCCTGCCGTCGTCGTTTCTCGGAACGACCTTCCTCAGTTCATCCAGCACACCTGGGGCGAGTCGCTTGTAAACGATGTCGTTCGTGAGCACCCCAAAATATTGAGGTCGTTTAACCGTGAACTGTGGATAGTCGAGTCCACGGAGCCGAAATAGTTGTTCGTAGTAGGCAGAGGGAAACGTTGGCAGCCATGGTTGAAGTTCCTTCGCAATGAAGCTTTCAAGAATTTTTGCCAGCGCATTTGCTGCTCGATCTCGCTGGTATCCGGTCGCTTCATCAACCAATGCGATGATGCCGACTTGAGCTAACCCACGGATGAGAATGTCGCACGCAATGGCGGTTGGTTTTTGCGAGTCCAGTAATTGGCTCTTATCGCGCGCCTTTAGATAGACTGAGCAGACTTTCGGAAGCAGGTCTGCTCGATAGCCCCACGCCTTTCCTCCGCCAGCATCGGCAGGCAGCCTAAAGGGAATAGGTGCTGAGTCTGTCCTTAACTCCTCTGAAATATGTTCGGCGAGATTTTCAGCCTGAAGGAATGGCGCTACCTTGCTAACGCCTTGCTCTGTGTTCTGGAACGTGTTCTTTGGTTTCCCGCGCCGACCGATTGCGCTTAGGAAACCGCCTTGCGTCAGCACCCGCGTGCCGTCTTCGAGCACCGCGCAGGGAAGCGCGATCTCGCCTTCGGCCAGTTTGATCTCTCCCATGTGAGTAGCAAATCTAAGTTCTTCGTTGCCGACCGACTTCCACCGGGCAGCGGCTGCTTTCTTGGCGAGTTCGCTTCGCTCCTTCGGGTTGAGTTTGGCCATTCTTGCCAGTCCGGATCGCCTCCTGCCGTCAAAAAGTTCATCTTCCATCTGATCCCCCATTCCTCGCATGTGGTATATATTAGCCAGTATAATTGATAGATACAAGCACAAAATAAACTTCATGCGAGTATTGACAGTGTCTCCTGCCTCAAGCATAATGTCCAGTATGAACCGCCTAGACATCCACCGCCAAGCGCAAATCGTTTCGGCATTTGTTGAAGGAAACGGCGTCAGAGCAACCTCTAGGATGACCGATTGCTCCCCGGTAACCGTGCTCAAGCTGCTGGCCGATCTTGGCTGCGCGTGTGCTGGTTATCACAATCGAGCCGTCCGCAATCTCAAGGTACGCCGTTTACAGGCCGACGAAATTTGGTGCTTCGTGGGAGCCAAGGCAAAGAACGTCAGCGCAGAGAAGAAACTAGAGGGCTGGGGCGATGTTTGGACATGGGTCGGGATTGATGCCGATACGAAGCTAGTGGTTTCTTACCTCGTTGGCGGACGCGATGGTGGATGGGCGAAAGACTTCATGGAAGATTGCGCGTCTCGAATCCGCAATCGCGTACAGATCACAACTGATGGTCACCGCGCGTACCTAGGGAAGGTCTGATTAAGTCGATTGCTCGTTCGCCAAGTGTCGGCCAATCAGAAGTCTTGCGATTCGCGCAGATACTTAATCAGACCTTCCCTAGAGGCGGTCGAGAACGCATTCGGAGCCGACATTGACTATGCCATGCTCCAGAAGATTTATGGTGCACCCTCAGAGAACGACACGCGCTATTCTCCAGCGACATGCATAGGCTGCGATATGAAAGTTGTGAGTGGGAATCCCGATCCGAAGCATGTCAGCACCAGCTTCGTTGAGCGTCAGAACCTAACGATGAGAATGCACATGCGCCGCTTCACTCGCCTTACCAATGGACATAGCAAAAAAATCGACAATCACCGCCATGCCGTTGCGCTGCACTACATGTACTATAACTTTTGCAAGATGCATCAGACTTTGCGCGTCACGCCCGCTATGGAAGCTGGTCTCAGTGACCATGTTTGGTCGCTGGAAGAATTGCTAGGTTTGGTCAAACTGTAACAGTACCTATTTGTTTGACCCGGCGCGACTTGCTCCCGTACAATCATAGCTTCGGTTTCCACCGGAATATCCTCCTAGCGCAATCTAGGACAAACAAAGGTAATCAAGCCGCATGGCGAATCATTTTTCGGCGCTGAAACGCGCCCGACAGACTACGAAACGAACCGCCCGCAACCGGGCCAACACTTCGCAACTGCGCACCGCTCTGCGGAGCCTGCGCGAGAGCCTGGAAAAAGGCGACAAAGCAGCCGCCGGCCAGACTTACCGGGAGACGGTGTCGGCGCTGGACAAGGCAATCCAGAAAGGCATTTTGCACGAAAACACGGCCTCGCGGTATAAGTCCAGGCTCTCAAAGCGTTTGAGCGCACTGAAGTAGGCTCTGAAGCAGGTGCCGGGGAGGTTATCCCGTGGCGCAAATTTCGTTGCAAATTCTTCTTGACCTTCCCTAGCGGTTTGTTATACTTAGCCGTTCTCTGGACATGCTAACGTTTTGTGAAGGTCCAGACGAACCTCCGCCCGCGTTGTGGAACTCCTTAAAGAATTGAGCAACTTTCGGGTTGGGCGAGGCATCTATTTGGGTAATTCTGGCAAATCCCTTTGCACCTAGCCTGAATTGCAGCTTGGCTAGCCGTAGGCGACCATCCCCGAGCGGGACGATGGGATTAGCGGCCTGAATTATTCATATTGAAGGAGAACGACTAAAATGCGATCCGATCGTGTATTTGACGCTCTACATACTTTGCGGAACCGGTATATGCTTTGCCAGCTTGCCTCCAAGGCAACGCGCAGATTTCATAAGCCGAACACCCGCATTCAGGAAACCATGAATCAGGTATTTGACAAGATCGCCGATGCGGAACGTCATGACATCCTGAGCGAACCCGAGAACTTTGCCGAAGCACAACGGCGAGCTGCTTAAGCGGCTCCGCCGTGTGCCCGCACGGCGGCAAAGAAATCCATCCCGAGAGAATCCCTCCCGAAGAAACACTCCCGTAGGTAAATATGACCATTGCTGAACTGAAAGAAAAGAATATTACCGAGCTGACCAAGATCGCCCGATCTTTGGAGCTGCCCGGCGCCAGCGGACTCCGCAAACAGGATCTCATCTTCAAGATCCTGCAGGCGCAAAGTGAAAAAGAAGGACACATCTTCGCGGAAGGTGTTTTGGAGATCCTCCCTGACGGCTACGGTTTTCTGCGCTCGCCCGACTACAACTACCTGCCCGGGCCCGACGACATTTACGTGTCGCCATCGCAAATCCGGAAGTTCGACTTAAAAACCGGCGACACCATCAGCGGCCAGGTGCGCCCGCCCCACGAGGGCGAAAAATATTTTGCGCTGGTCAAGATTGAGGCTGTCAATTTCGAGTCGCCGGACGAGGCGCGCAACAAGATCCTGTTCGACAACCTGACGCCGCTGTATCCGCAGGAGCGGTTGAAGCTCGAAACCACGCGCGAGAATCTGAGCGCGCGCGTCATGGACCTGCTCACTCCGCTCGGGAAGGGGCAGCGCGGCCTGATCGTCTCGCCGCCTCGCGCCGGCAAAACCATGCTGTTGCAGAACGTGGCGAATTCGATTACTACGAATCACCCGGAAGTGGTGTTGATGGTTCTCCTCATCGACGAGCGCCCGGAAGAAGTCACCGACATGCAGCGTTCGGTCAAGGGCGAAGTCATTTCTTCGACCTTCGACGAGCCCGCCGCCCGCCACGTACAGGTCGCGGAAATGGTGATCGAAAAAGCCAAGAGACTAGTCGAGCACAAACGCGATGTAGTTATCCTGCTCGATTCCATCACGCGCCTGGCGCGCGCTTACAACACGATCGTTCCACCCTCCGGCAAGGTACTCTCGGGCGGCGTCGATTCGAATGCGTTGCAGCGTCCGAAGCGTTTCTTTGGATCGGCCCGCAACATCGAAGAAGGCGGCTCGCTGACGATTATCGCCACCGCGCTGATCGACACCGGTTCGCGCATGGACGACGTGATCTTCGAAGAATTCAAAGGCACGGGCAATTCGGAAATCATCCTGGATCGCAAGCTGGTGGATAAGCGGACCTTCCCGGCAATCGATATTCAGCGCTCGGGCACGCGTAAGGAAGAACTGCTGATCCCGAAAGAAGATTTGCAGCGCATCTGGGTGCTGCGCAAGGTGCTGAACCCGCTGTCTCCGGTGGAAGCGATGGAGTTGCTGATCGAGCGGCTGGCTAAGGCGGGGTCGAACAGCGAGTTCCTGGCCAAGATGAGCCAGCTGTGAGATTGCGGGATTGTTTGGGGGCGGGCGTCCCGCCCGCCCCCCAGCGAAGCTTGGCCGGGGCAAGGAGACGACACCGTGAACCGCTTGATTGAGGAAAAGCGTCAGGAACTGGAACGGGTGTGCCGGCGGCGCCACGTGCATCGCATCGAGCTTTTCGGGTCTGCCGTCCGGCCGGACTTCGATCCCGCGCACAGCGATCTGGACTTCATCGTGAGTTTCCAGGAGTTGGACCTCGATCAATACGCGGATACCTACTTCGGACTGCTGGAAGATCTGCAAGCGCTGTTTCAGCGCCCGGTGGATCTGGTAGTTGCCTCCGCCATTCAAAACCCCTATTTCCGCCAGGCCGTCGATTCCAACAAGACACTCGTCTATGCGGATTGAATCGAAGAAATATCTTTACGACATCGCACAGGCCGCCAAACTGGCCCTTGGATTTATCGCCGGCAAGACCTTCGCCGATTACACCGCAGACATAATGTTGCGCTCGGCGGTCGAGAGGCAGTTGGAAATCGTCGGCGAAGCGCTTGCCCAACTAGCCCGCACCGACCCAGCAACTGCGTCGCAGATCGGCGAGTATCAGCGGATCATCGCCTTCCGCAACATTCTCATCCACGGCTATGCCGAAATCGATCATCGTATCGTGTGGAACGTGTTGGAACTCAAACTGCCAGTCGTGCTCCGACAAGCCAGCGATTTGCTCGACGAAAAGAATCATTAGTCAACAAGTGCGGAGAATGGAGTACTCAGTGTGTAGCTAGTGTAGTGTCTCACGCAGATCGTCTTTTATGGAGAGCGGTCTGAGCGCGGGTAACTTTTTCGAGGATGTCGTTGGCTTTGGCAGTCCAGATCAAGGGTTTGGGGTTCTGATTGTGGACGTCGATATAGTTCCCGATGGCCAGGATGAGTTGTTCGAGGTCTTG
>JANXZM010000114.1 GCA_025355505.1 Acidobacteriaceae bacterium
CCCCGACCCCGTCTTTCTGATATCCTTACAGGTTTTCCTCCTCTAGAGGTGTGTCGTGGGAGTGGGAGACGCTGACCACGCCGATGGTCGCCTGATTCCAAAGCAGGCTAGGATCAAGTTCGGCGACCCCTACATTAAACGAGGAGCGCAGCCGGTCTTTCAGACTGCGCGTGACCTGGCGCTTGTCTTTAAGGGACTGCGCCGCTTCAATACGGAGTTCGAGCGTGAGGAACGCGATCATAGTCAGTAGCAATGGCCAGTAATAAGGTATAACTCAAAACGGCCTCGCCCAAGCGGGCACAACCCGCACTGGGGGCCGACACAAGCTATCCTTCGGTGTCCAACTGAGCCTGTTGCGAGTCTCCAAGGTATTGATCCAATGGGACTTATTTAACATTGAAGGGCCAGCCCTTAACTGTCACGAATTTAGGAGCGATTTCCAGTGTCGCGTGCTACACTTGAAATCGCTAAGTTTGACTCACATGCACTTGAAGGTCGGTATCGCCAACCAGCGTCACCCCCTCTACAGCAGCGAATCTTCTCAGCACATTTCAAGAAACAAGAAAAAGGAACATCAATGGCAGAACAAGGAACAGTGAAGTGGTTTAACGACGCCAAAGGCTATGGCTTCATCAGCCGTCAAAATGGCGAAGACGTTTTCGTGCATTTCTCCGCTATTCAAGCTGGCGGCTTCAAGAGCCTGCAAGAAGGCCAAACCGTGCAGTTCGACGTGACCAAGGGGCCCAAGGGCTGGCAAGCGGAGAACGTTACCGCTGTCTAGGTAACCACCCTCTTTTAGCGATAACAAGGTGCCCGGGATTCGAAAGAATCCCGGGCATTTTTGCGTCATCTCGTGTAGAGCGGACACTCCTGTCCGCTGCCTTTGCCTTGGACGTTTCTCATCGCCAATCGGGGAGTTGACCGGCCTGCAATTATTGTACGTACAAAGTGTTTCACGTGGAACATTTTGTACTGGCGTAACTGTACGCATAGTAATGTACATATTACAGGCACATTGTATATAGGAAAAAATTACAACGAGTGACGAAGCGGCGTGCGGTGCGTGGAGCGGGGGATCGAGCTGATCCAAATTCAACCGGGCAAGCCGACGCAGAATGCGCGGGTGGAAAGCTTTTACAAACGGCTGCGGGACGAGGGTTTGAACGTGAGCTGGTTTCAGAACCTGTTCGATGCCAAGCGGAAGATCGCAGCGTGGAGGAGGGAGTACAACGAGGAGCGTCCGCACAGTAGTCTGGGGTACTTGGCCCCGAACGAGTATGCGGAGCGATTGACGAGAGCGAGCGATGGAAAAGACGGCGGTGAATCTGCCTTGGAAAACGCTGAGGAACGCGTTTCCCACTTTCCCACCGCTCCGGCTACGGGATTTTTAGAAACTAAGCACGAGGCACCTGTCGTATGATCCCGTGAACGGAAATAGGGGGCAGATCAAGATGAAGAAAATTCTGCGTGCGCATTCCCTGCCCCTGTGATAAGAGCTGTGGCGACTATCGCCAGCAATTGAGAAACTGGCTGGGTAAGAGGTGCGGCAGAATGGGCGGCCTGGCGAATAGACCGCGACTTTTCAACCTGTAGTCACAATGACGCCGCTGCACGGTTGCTTGCCAACTCCGCGATAGTTATGGCGTACCGCCGAATCAAAATAAATGGCATCGCCGGATTCAAGGGTGTGTAAGTCCGAGCCGATGCTCAATTCCAGCTTGCCTCTGATTAAATAAATTAGCTCGACACCAGGATGTTGATGCATCTTCAGTCTGTCGGCCAGCACCGGTTCAAAATCCGCGTAGAACGCGTTCAGCTTTCGCTCGGTGGCTTTGAAATCGAGACTCTCGAAATGGTAGGCTACCGGCCCGCTAGGGCTGTCGGGAAAGCGCAGTCGCTCCGCTTTGCGTACGATCGCCACTACGTGACGCTTGCGCTCGTCCGTGAAGAAATGATCGAGTCCTACGCCGAATACCATGGCGATCCGTAGCAGTGTGGGCAACGTCGGGAAAAGTTTCCCGCGTTCCAGTTTCGACAACATTGCGGCCGATAGGCCAGTATGTTTGCCGAGATCAACCAGTCCCATGCTCTTTTTAAGACGCAGCGTCCTGAGTTTTTCACCCACTGCATATGGCTTTAGTCCCTCGACGATGGTTTTATTTTGCACTGCAAGTCTCCTGTTTTCCCATCAATAAATAAAAACGCAATCCTTTGACTACCAGGCACACGATTCGATGGCGTGTTCACAATGTTCTTAACAGGAATATAATTGTGCCTTACAGTTAATACATCGCGTGGACAAGATATGCAAATAGAAAAATGCGCGACAGAAAAGGAGATGAAATGGAATCAGCTAGCTTTGCGGTCATTCTCAGTGTCTTGATGGGCGTCGTGCCGGTCAGCGCTGGTGCAGCTCACAAGAACATTGTCGAAACAGCCATAGCCGCGGGGACATTCAGTACCTTGGTGACGGCTCTTCAAGCAGCAGATCTGGTCAACACCTTAAAAGGTCCAGGACCCTTCACCGTCTTCGCTCCCACGGACGACGCCTTCAAAAAGTTGCCCGCCGGAACCGTCGAATCCCTTCTCAAGCCAGAGAATAAGGACAAACTGCGCGCCATCCTGACCTACCACGTCGTAAGTGGCGACGTGACTGGCGCGCAGGCGATAAGGCTCTCGTCGGCCAAGACGCTCAACGGAGGAGAACTCAGGATCAGCACTCACGACGGCACACTCATGGTGAACGACGCCAAGGTTGTGAAGGCGGATATAGCCGCCTCAAACGGGGTCATCCATGTGGTCGATACGGTGATCCTGCCCGACAGCAACTAGCAGCAGCAGTGAAAGACAACATCATCAAAAGGAGAACACAATGAAAACTTTAGACGTGATTGCAGCCATACTGTTGGTAATTGGTGGACTTAATTGGGGCCTGGTGGGCGTGGCCCACTTCGACCTGGTCGCGGCGATTTTCGGCATGAGGTTCGGCGAGACTTCAATGCTTAGCGCAGCGGTGTACACACTCGTCGGTTTGGCCGCGTTGTATCAGACGGTTTCTTTCAAGGCCATCCAGCACCGATGGAATTACGAGTCAGCCATGCCGACTCGGTAGATCAAAAGGACTGGGGAGGGGCGCGAAGCAACTCCCCTTTTTTACTAAATGAACACTCTCGATAAATTAAATTCGGACCCAAGGGTCACGGTGCGCAAAGATGGAGCACCTGATTCGGAAGGTCACTGCATCGTCTACTGGATGCAGCGGGCGCAGCGCGGCATTGACAACCCAGCTCTCGACCTAGCCGTGAATGTAGCCAATGAGTTGCGAAAGCCAGTGGTCGTATTCCTTGCGTCAGGCCCATTTTACCCGCACGCCAACCAGCGGCACTATTCTTTTCTTGCCGGTGGCATACCTGATATTGCTCAAGACCTTGCACTCCGCGGCGTTGGCTTTGTGCTTCGGGCTTACGCCGACCACTGCCTATTGAGGTTTTGCACGGAAGTACGCGCGGCCATGGTGATTGGCGACGAGAATCCCCTGCGCGATCCCGAGAAATGGCGGTCTCACGTAGCGCAGCAAATTCATGTGCCCTTTTGGACCGTTGATGCTGACGTGATCGTTCCTTCCAGGCTGTTGAAACGCGAGCATTATGCCGCTCGCACGATAAGACCGCGCCTCAACGAGTTACTGGCTGAATTCCTGGTTCCTGTGAACAATCCAATCGCCCAAGTGCCCTGGGCCGCGCCGCCGCCGCACTCACTTTCCCGGGGACAGGATTTCATGGGCGGGTGGACTTTGGATCGATCAGTGCCGCCAATGAAGCATTGGACTGGTGGTAGCAAGCAGGCTCTCCGAACGCTGCATGAATTCGTGGGTAAAAAGATCGCCGACTACCCTGTCCAGCGCAACCACCCACCGTTGGAGGGCACTAGCAAACTTTCACCCTACCTGCATTTCGGCCACATAGGACCGCACACGGTGGCGCTTGCGGTGCAGACTGCAGTAGCGCCCTTGCAATCAAGACAGGCTTTTCTGGAGCAGATCATTATTCGGCGCGAACTTGCGGTGAACTTCGTCCGATTCAATCCTTCTTATGACTCACTGGATTGCCTGGAGCCTTGGGCAGATCGCTCTTTCGCGGAACATGCGGCAGATCAAAGGCAGGTTCTCTATAGCGAGCAGCAACTGGAGAATGCCGAGACTCACGACCCATTGTGGAATGCTGCGCAGAAGCAGATGATTCTCACTGGCTGGATGCACAACTACCTGCGGATGTACTGGGCCAAGAAGATCCTTGAATGGAGCCCGTCCATCGCAGTTGCTTATCGCCGCGCCGTGTGGCTTAACGACCGTTACGAACTCGATGGACGTGATCCCAACGGTTACGCGGGGATTGCCTGGGCGATCGTGGGCAAGCATGACCGCGCCTGGTCCGATCGTCCGGTGTTCGGAAAAATCCGTTATATGTCTTTTGCCAGTACTTCACGAAAATTCGACTCCAAGAAGTTCATCGAGCAGATCACAAGCCTGGAGAAGCGTAGCAGTGTTTAGTCAACCCTGGCTGGTGCTGATGGCCTTTCTGGTTTTCTGTTTCGGAGCGGCAGCAATGGGGTCGGTTTTTACATCGTCGTCGGTGAGCAGCTGGTACGTACAATTACAGAAACCATCCCTTAACCCTCCGAACTGGATTTTCGCGCCGGTCTGGTCTGCGCTCTATTTCATGATGGCGCTGAGTGGCTGGCTGGTGTGGCGGAACGCAGGTTGGAGTGGTGCCAAATCAGCCCTCTTGTTGTTCTTTGCCCAATTGGCACTCAATGTCATTTGGTCCGGAGTGTTTTTCGGTCTTCGCCAGCCTGGAATCGCTCTGGTTGAAATTGTTTTCTTGCTCGCGGCGATTTTAGCCACTGCACTTGCCTTCCTGCCGTTTTCAAGAACTGCTTTCTGGTTCATGATGCCCTACTTGGCCTGGGTGTCTTTTGCCGGCTTCCTCAACTTCAAGATCTGGCAACTGAACTCCAGGGCAGAATGAAAATCCTAGTTGCCGGTGCGACCGGATACGTCGGCAGTAAGTTAGTCCCAGGGTTGATTCAAGCGGGCCACCAAGTCAGGTGCATAGTTCGGGATCGTTCGATAGCGAAAATGCACGCCCTAACCGGAGCCACTCTGATTCAAGCTGATGCCCTCGACGCTGACAGCCTGCGCCCGGCACTGCAAGGCATTGACGTCGCCTACTACCTCATTCACTCCATGGGTGGCGACCAAGTGGGATTCGAAGAGCGTGATCGGCGGGCCGCGAACAACTTCGCCACTACAGCCAAGCAAGCAGGGGTGCGACGCATCATTTATTTGGGAGGTCTGGCGTCTGGTACGTCGGTCATATCCATGCACCTCAAGAGTCGTCAGGAAACTGGGTCGGCGCTGCGCGAATTTGGACCGTCCGTGACCGAGTTCCGTGCGGGAATCATCGTGGGCAGCGGTAGCGTGTCCTTTGAATTGATCCGTTATCTGACGGAGCGGCTGCCGGTGATGGTTTGCCCGCGTTGGGTGATCACTCGCACCCAGCCGATCGCTATCAGCAATGTTCTTGAGTATCTGCTTGCCGCACTCGAAGTACCTGCCTCCAATGGAAAAATCATTGAAATCGGCGGCGCCACGGTCGAGACCTATCGGAGCATGATGCTCATCTATGCTCGGGCGAGAGGACTCCGAAGATGGCTGCTGCGTGTCCCGGTCCTTACCCCGAAACTGTCTTCGTATTGGCTCAGACTGGTTACGCCAATTCCCGCGTCCATAGCTCGGCCTCTTATTGAAGGGCTTCGCACGGAAGTCGTCTGCACCAGTTCGCAAGCTAAGGAGTTGTTTCCTCATATACGTCCAATGTCCTACGCCGCAGCCGTTGAAGTCGCTGTGTTCCGGCCCGTTCCCGATAAGTCATTCCAGAAAGCTGTTCCCGATGGAGTTGCACATGCAGCCGTCCGCCGCGAAGGTTTGATCTGCGACATCCGGCAGATAGCGGTGAATGCGCCCGCTGCCCAAGTGTTTGCAGTTCTCGAGTGCCTCGGTGGCGAGCGCGGCTGGCTGTACGCCAACTTCTTGTGGCAAGTACGTGGGTTGACAGATCGCTTGTTGGGCGGCGTGGGCATGAAGCGTGGCAGAAGTTGCGAGGGGTCACTCAGGGCGGGCGATTACGTTGATTTCTGGCGGATCGAAGAAGTTGTGCCAGCCCAGAGCATCCTTTTGCGAGCAGAAATGAAGTTGCCGGGACGCGCATGGTTGCAGTTTGCACTTTCTCCATCTGGCTCCGACGGCACTCTTCTCCGCTGCTGCGCCTGGTTTGAGCCCCGCGGGATAACGGGGGAACTTTATTGGTGGGGACTCTATCCCATTCATGTGCTGATCTTTCGCGGCTTGGTGAAAGCGATCCAAGACCACTCGGAGGCCAGTTTCCGGGCGCTGATACTGGCGTTTCGCGGCAGGTAGGAGCAATTTGCGCGTGATAGAAACCCGGGGACAGACGGGACGTTTTCTGGCGGGTGGCCCACCCTTGTCCACGCGCTGTTCTTCCTTTCCCATAACGAAACGTGGATGCCCCATCCTTGCGTTGTTTGCAAGGGTGGGCGGCGATGCTGCTGATAGCCTAATGGTTGTCATGCCTCGCGGCCTGCATCGCTACTACGGTGCCGATCAGTTGCACTTTATCACGTGTCCTTGTTATCGCCGAATGCCTTTTCTGCGTTCCGCAGGGAGCCTCGACCGCGTGCTCTCCGTCTTAGAACAAACCCGCAAGCGCTACCGGTTCGTGGTGGTGGGATATGTCGTAGTGCCGGAGCACATCCACCTTCTTCTGAGCGAAGCCTGAGGTCGGAACTCCTTCGACAGTGATGCAGGTATTGAAACAGCGCACGGCTCGCGCCTTATTGCCGAAAAATAAACCGTGCGATCCACGCCAGATCAAGCTGTTTGGGGAGACTCCCGCGCGAGCGCCATTCTGGCAGACGCGCTTCTACAACTTCAATGTTTGGACAGAGAAGAAGCGGGTGGAGAAACCGCGGTATCTGCACCGCAATCCGGTGAAGCGAGGTCTGACGGCGGCACCTGAGGATTGGCGCTGGAGCAGTTATCGCTTCTATCTTCTCGGCGAATCTAGACCCGTGCGGGGGAATGAGGGTTGGGGGAAGATTTCGTTTCGGGCACACGCGGCGTGAAAGGCAAAACCCATGGTGCGATCAGTCTGCCACCCACCCTTCGCAAAAAAACACGCGAAGGATGGGGCACCCACTTTGTGGGTGTGCGATCGAAAGGCTGGGCCACCCTCTATAACCTTGGCGGCGTTGTCAAGAGACACGTAGAGTGTCCGAGGCGGCTGCACCCTTGCGGTAGTGCTGGACCCCCAGGTT
>JANXZM010000047.1 GCA_025355505.1 Acidobacteriaceae bacterium
CTCCTCGACATCCATCGTGATCCACGGCATTTGCCCTCTGCCAAGCTGGGGCTGCCTTTACCTTCTTGCCCTTGCTTCGCTCGGGCCGAGTGTAAAGCATGTCCTGATAACGTTGTGTAAAGGATGTCATGAGACTGAACAGTTTAGCTAAAGCCACGCCGTTAGAACCCGCCACACAACCGGCTTTAGCCGCCAACGGTCGCCCCTTCCCAGCATCCAGTCTTGCCCACCTGACTGCATCGGATAATCCCTGGCAGCCCGTGGTGCAA
Source organism: Acidobacteriaceae bacterium (assembly GCA_025355505.1). Lineage (GTDB taxonomy): Bacteria > Acidobacteriota > Terriglobia > Terriglobales > Acidobacteriaceae > Acidiflorens. The sequence continues at coordinate 270 of JANXZM010000047.1, forward strand.
GTATGTTTTGTATCAGGTGTATGCCTTCAGGCATACCGTAAGTGCCGTGTTATGAGGGCGCCTTTAGGCGCTGGTTTTGGGCGCTGGAGTTTCACCACAGGCTGCTAGCCCATCACGGTTGTGTGCTCAGGCCGGATTTTATAAATCACCCGAACCTCTCCCGGCTCCGAGTAGGGATACTTGTCGACTCCCATGTACTTCTTCGCCATCTTGTCGATGTGCTCGGCGGCGCCATCTTCGGTTATCTCAACCACGGTGCCCCGGATTTCCATATAGCGATAGGGATTGTCAGGATCGATTATGGCCAGCGCCACCCGCGCATCGCGGCGGACGTTGCGATCCTTCTGCCGTCCTCTCGCCGAGTTGAAGATCACATGCTCGCCGTCAAAGTCGCACCACACTGGAGTGACCTGCGCCCGGCCGTCGGGCATAAGTGTCCCCAGACTGGCGAAAGCGCGCTTCTGAAATAGGTCAACGTATTTTTCGGGAATCACGTTAGACATCGCTAACTCTCTCCTGGCTTAATGGATTGCCGCTTCGATTATAGATGCCGGAAGCGAGCTTTGGATTCCGGCTCTCGAACCAGTACAATCATAAGCTTCACCCAACAAGCGACACCAGCCCAGTGGCTCGTAACGGGACGCGCGCGCGGCCCACTGGCTGCGTTTTTTTATCCCTGGTACGCTGGTAATCTTTTCGGAGAGTTCAAACCTTATGCGGATGACATTAACCCCGGCGGGAAAATCGGCCCGGATCTTTTGTTTGTGGTTCGTCGCAGCGACCGCCTTCTTGCTTCTGGTCGCGAGTCCTCTCCTGGCCCAGCAATCTGCCGTGCAACCTCCGCCAACCGTCGTATTCATGACCGATTTCGGCGTTGTGGACGACTCGGTGGCTCTCTGCAAGGGTGTCATGTACAGCATCGCACCCAACCTCCGCATCGTCGATCTCACCCATCAGGTCAACGCTTTTTCGATCCGAGACGGCGCTCGCTTCCTGTTCGGCGCCACCCCCTATTTCCCAACCGGGACGGTGTTTGTGGTGGTGGTCGATCCCGGCGTGGGCAGTTCGCGCAAGCCGGTGGTGGTGAAATCCAAGCGCGGCGAATTCTTCGTGCTGCCCGACAACGGCCTGATGACCATGGTCGAGGACCGCGACGGCATCGAAGCGATTCGCGAGATCACCAACCCCGATTGGATGGTCGGCGCCAGGATTTCCTCCACGTTCCATGGCCGGGATATTTTTTCTCCTGTCGGCGCTCACATCGCGCGGGGCGACGATTGGACCCAGGTCGGACCCGCAGTCAAGGAACTTGTCCGGCTCGATCTAAAACCCGCAACCGTGGACGACAAAGGCCTCACCGGCGAAGTGATCGCCCTCGATGGTCCCTACGGCAACCTGATCACGAACATCAACACCGGCGATTTTATCAAGCTCGGATATCAGCGCGGCGACAAGTTGAAGGTCACGATCGCGGGACGCGAAGTTGAAATGCCGTTTGTCAGGACCTTCAGCGATGTGCCGCTCAAACAGCCATTACTGTTCATCGATTCGCGCGGACGAGCCAGCTTCGCCGTCAACCAGGGAAGCTTCGCGGCAGTGTATGGCATTGATCCGCCGCAGCCGGTGTTCATACCACGCAAGAAGAACTGAGTGCGAAACACGGTTTCAAACAAGACTTCACCCTGAGGAAGACATCATGCATGGAAGCAACAGTAGTCAACGGACATTGGCAATCTTAATCTTGAACATCGGCGTAGCAGCACTTTTGCTGCTCACCACTCCCGCCTGGGCGCAGAGCTTCCGCGGATCCATCCGCGGCACGGTAACCGACCCAAGCGGCAGCGTAATCGTCGGAGCAAAGGTCACCGCCAAAAATATCGACACCGGACTGCTACGGGAAGCCGCGACCGGCCCGGATGGAGGCTACGTCCTCGCCGAACTGCCCGCCGGAAAATATACGGTCAGGGCAGAATCAACGGGACTCTCTCCGACTGCACAGAATGTGCAGGTCAGCGTCGGGCTCGACACCTCCGCCAATTTCGATCTGACCAAGGTGCAGCAGCGTCTGGAGCAGTTGACGGTGACCGAAGATGCGCCGTTGGTGGAAGCGAGTCGCGACGTGCTGGGTGAAGTCGTGGACCACACGCTGGTTGCCGATTTACCGCTCAACGGTCGGGATTTTGGCAAACTCGTCGCCCTCGTTCCTGGCGCCACGGTCGAGCCGTCGGGTGTCGCCGCCATTCAGAGCGGATTCGGGCAATTCGCAATTAATGGCAACCGTGACCGCTCCAACAATTACACATTGGATGGTACCGACAATAACGACCCCTTTTTCAATAATTCGGCACTGAACCAGACGGGCATTGGCGGTGCGCCGGCGTCTCTGCTCCCAATTGACGCCATTCAGGAATTTAACCTGCAGTCCCAATTCCCCGCTGAATACGGACGCAATAGTGGGTCCGTGGTGAACATCATTACGAGGTCGGGGACCAACCAGATCCACGGTTCGGTGTTCGAGTTCCTGCGCAACGACGCGATGGACGCCCGCAACTATTTCAATCGCACTCCCGCTACGAAGAGCCCGTTCCGCAATAATAACTTTGGAGTCTCACTCGGCGGCCCAATCATCAAGGACCGGACTTTCTTTTTCGGCGCCTATGAAGGCCAGCGCGAGCGTGTTGGCTCGGACTTCGCTCTCCAGGTACCCGGAAACAACCCTTTGCTTCCTGCCAGCGGCAATGCGCTTCCCAACCAGATCACTGCCGCTCAGACCCTGGTGCAAGGAAACGGAATAACCCCAAGCCCCGCGCTCACTAACATTCTCACCACAATTTTCCCAACGGCGACCGGTTTCAACCAAACGGCCGGAACCCTTTCCGGCACTGTCCGTGATAAGAACGATGTCGACAGCCTCATCGCCAAGATCGATCATCAGATCACTCCCAGCGAATCCCTTACTGGCCGCTACGCCTTCGCCCGCAGTCAGCAAGTCTTTCCTCTCGGAGGATTGGGATTCGGCGCGGGTTCCCGGCTAGCTCAGTTTGCCCAGTCCTCGCCAACACGCGTGCAACTCGTCTCGGCCAGCCTGCTCTCCACGTTGAGCCCGGCGAAGATCAACGAAGTGCGCTTCGGCTATAGCCGCTACCGCACCTCATTCACTTCACTGGACAACGTCGCCCCGGCCAGCTTTGGCACCGCGGGTGTACCCTTCAACATCGGGACGGGAAAACTCGGCCTTCCTGAAATCGATTTCGGTGGCCTCTTCGACAACCTCGGTTCCAGCGCCTTCAGCATCCCGCGCGGACGCACCAGCCAGAGTTTCCAGATCCTCGACAACTTCATCTGGCTTAAGGGACGCCACACCATCAAGTTCGGCGGCGAATACCGCCGCGCCTCTATTTCCAGCTTCAACGACAACCTGGAGCGCGGCCTGTACTCGTTCGGCTCCGATAGCAGCGGTTTCATCATTTGCCCCGCAGCCCTTGAGTGCAACGACCACGGTGCCGTCACGCTAGCCAACTTCTATCTCGGCAACACCTTCCCACTCGTCAATGCTGGCAACACCCAGCGCAACACCTTCAACAATGGCCTTAGCTTCTTTGCGCAGGATGATTTCCGCGTCTCTTCGACCTTTACGCTGAACATAGGCATGCGGTGGGAATATTTCGGCCCGCTCGGAGAAAAGCACAACCTGCTCTCAAACCTCGGCCAGGATGGCAATCTCGCCTTGGTTGGCACCGACGGTTTGAAAGGTGCCTACAATCGCGACTTGAACAACTTCGGCCCGCGAGTTGGCTTCGCCTGGAATCCTTTGCCAAAGACGGTTGTCCGCGGCGCCTACGGCATCTACCACGACTACATCCCGCAAGACTTGCTGATCGCCAATTTCACCAACTCTGCCGGCCTCGCGACCAACCCGATTGGCCCGCAGCCTGTGCTCTCGCTCAGCAACTCCTACGATTCCACCGCATGGGACGGCGAGAATCCAACTGGACAGGTTGTCAGCCCCATTCCTCCCCCCTATCCGCCGTCAGGCGCCGACATCTTCTTCACTCCTCGCAATCTGGTCACGCCTTACGCGCAGAATTGGAATCTGAACGTCGAGCAGCAATTGAGCCAGGCTCTCGCCTTGCAGATAGGCTATGTGGGCAGTAAGGGAACAAAACTCGTCCGGTTGCGCGATGCCAATCAGCCAGACGTCAACGGCAATCGCCCGAACACGAATTACGGATTCATGGATGAATTCGCCACCATCAGCGCATCTACCTATCATGCATTCCAGGCCACGCTGCGGTCACGAAATTGGCGCGGGCTCTCCGGATTCGCCGGTTACACGTTCTCCAAATCGCTCGATGACGCTTCCGACGGTATCGACTTCAATTTTGCCACCGTCGCTATCCCGCAGGATTCCAATAACCTCGCCGCCGAGCACGGCCCCTCCAACTTCGACACTCGCCACCGTTTCACCGCCGCTTTTTCGTACCAGCTGCCGCGATTCGGCGGATCCAAGCGCCTGGCTGAGGGCTGGGAACTTAACACCATTGTGACTGCGCAAAGCGGTCGCCCGGTGCCGATCGTGAACGCCAACGACACCAGCGGCGCGAGCTTCGACCAGTTTCCGAGTCCGTCCAATTTCCACCAGCGTCCGAACCTCGTCCCCGGCCAACGCATCGTCAATTCGAACTGGCAGTCGGATCCCGGTTCGATTGGTTATCTCAACGGCAACGCCTTCACCGATCCACCGTCCGGAACTTTCGGCACTCTCGGCCGCAACGCCATCTACGGCCCTCATTTCTGGAACGTGGATTTCGCCGTCTTAAAAAACACTTCCCTCACCGAAAAACTGAAGCTGCAATTGCGGGCGGAAATGTTCAACATCTTTAACCACCCCAACTTCGCCCTGCCGAACTTCTTCGTGAGCCCAGGATCTTCGCAGCAAGGCCTGATCACTCAGACCCCAGACCAGGCTCAAACTAACCCCGGCCTCGGCGGCGGCGGCCCACGCGTGATTCAGCTAGGTTTGAAGTTGCTTTTCTAGAGGCTTACGAAGAACGACCTGTAGAGACGCGGCTTGCCGCGTCTCTTTTTCATGCGGGGCAACTCTAGCTCGTCTTCAACAACTCTCCCGCGATCCGCGGCAGCACCGCCCGCAGCAGCGCGATAAACTGCCCCATCACGCGCCGCCCCACTTCCAGCACTTCCTCATGGACCAGCGCCTGATCGAGAATTCCCGCCGCCATGTTCGTCACGCACGAGATTGCCAAAACGTTCATCCCCATATGCCGTGCGACGATTGCCTCCGGGACGGTTGACATGCCCACCAGATCGGCGCCGATGGTGCGCAGATAGCGAATCTCCGCCGGAGTCTCATAACTCGGCCCGGCCAGCGCCGCGTACACACCCTCGCGCGGCGGAATCGAAAGCTTCTTCGCTTCCTCCAGCGCGATCTCGCGATAGCGCCTGGCGTATGTGTAACTCATGTCGGGGAAGCGCGCGCCAAAGCGCTCGTCATTCGCGCCCGTCAGCGGGTTCTGTCCTTGAAGATTGATGTGATCGCGAAGAATAACCAGCGCGCCCTGTCCGTACTCGAGGTTAATGCCACCGGCCGCGTTAGTGAGAATCAGGGCGCGGATGCCGGCTCGCCCGAGCACCCGCGTCGGAAAGGCCGCCTCGCCCGCCGCATAGCCTTCATACAGATGCACCCGTCCCTGCATCACGGCAACCGGAACATCCCCGGACTTGCCCACCACGAGTTGTCCGGCATGACCAACCGCCGTCGAACGCGGAAATGTCGGGATGTCGGCGTAAGGAATGCGGACGGCTTCAGTGAGGCCGTCGGCAAACGATCCTAGGCCTGAACCGAGGACAAGTCCGATCTGCGGACGCAGGGCAGTCTGCGAAAGCACAAATGCAGCTGCGGATTCGGCGCGCGCGAACAGGTCTGGGTTCATAAATACACTATGTCATCCTGAGCGAAGCGAAGGACCTATGCATTTGCTGAGCAGCGAAAGAATGCATTAAGTGTTTCGCTTCGCTCAACATGCGCTGCGGGATACCACGCTAAAAGTGTTTCTCAAACTCCGCAAACGCCCGCTCCAATTGCCACTGCACGCGAGCGCGCTCACTCACCCCAATCGATTTCTCGCATTTTTCCGAGATGCTATCGCTGGACACTTTCTCATCCGCGCAAACCGCCGCGCGACGCCATGCGCGTCCATCGCTCCACAGACTATCACCCGGAATAAAACTGTGTTCCAGGCTCGCGCGCGCCATGCGCTTCAGTTCGCCATACGACAAGCCATACGTCTCCACCGCCCGCAGATATTCGTGCGTCATATCGCTGCGCGAGACGCCCTGATCGTCGGTCGCCAGCGCCACCGGCACTCCGTATTTCATGTACACCCGCAGAGGATGCCGGTCGCCGCTCACGCCCAGGATCACATCATTCGAAGTCAGGCAAATCTCGACCAGTACATTCTTCTTGGCCATTTCCCGCAGCAACCCGATCGGGTCGTCTTCACTCATCACGGCCACGCCGTGCCCAATCCGTTCCGCGCCGCCGCGCTCTATCGATTCGCGAATGTGGAATCGCAAGCCCTCGGGTGGAACCAGCCCCATTGCCAGTTCGTCGGCGTGCAACGACACGTGCGTCGCCGGATAGAACTTGTGCAACGCCTCAATGATCCGCATGTGCAGATCGAAGTCGTGCATGGGCACGTAATAATCTTCGGGCATCACCAGGTTGAAGCCGACAAAACGCGAATCGGCCTTGGTCAACTCGAAGCCGAGCAGTATCTGCGCGAAAACCTGCTCCCGCGGCAAGCCCCGCAGCACCTGATAGAGATAATGCAGAGTCACCTCGCATCCCAAACCAGCCTGCGGAGTCCCGCAATGCAGCACTTCTTTTTTGCGCGCTTCATCGGAATCGAGTTGGTTGCGGACCGACGCCACCACATCGGCCATTCCGCCTGTAAGCAGTTTGTCGCGGAGTTTGCTGAAGTCGTCGTCCCATCCTATTTTGCCGCCAAGACTAGCTGCCCCCGTTCCATCGGCGGTGTGCATCACCTCCACATATTGCAGATGATCGGCCGCCGCTCGCGACGCCACCTCGGCCAATGCATCGCCGATGTGCTTCTCCATCGCCGGACCGAACTTCTCGAACGTAGCAAAAAAATGGTCGTGGCCCGATTCCTCCTCGCCATGCCAGTTCCGCATCGACCACGCGTCCACCAGTTGGTTGTAGAGAACGTGGTCCTGATAAGCACAACGCACCGACGGCTTGTTCTTATAGCCCTCGCACGAATCGCAAGCCGCGTGCATCAGCTTCGACGTGCTGCGGTCCACGCAGAGCGCGTTCTCCGAAGCCCAGTCTATGAAGCTCTCCGCATAGACCGCACCACTAAGATGCACATGCAGGTCGCCGCCCTTGGGCATCTGCCGCAGAAATGCCAGCAGCAGCCCCGGCTGATGCCGCACCGATTCCAAATACTTCGCCGTCGTCTCCTCAGCGCTTTGCGCCCGGGAAATTTGCGCACTGGAGATCACTGTCAGTAAACAAATGATTGCTGCCAAACGCACGCTTCGCTTCACAAACAAAATCCTCCAACCACCAGAGCCGCATTCTAAAAGATGTGTCGTCGGAATCGCTGGTTGGCTACTGTCCCAGGATCAGCGGCAGCCCGTTCTTGCCGCCGCCGATCACCACTATTTTGGCATTCGGACTCTTGGCCAGGCTTTCCGTGGCTTCAATGCCTTTCCATTCCAGCAACTGCGCGTTGATGCCCTGCGCCACAATTTGTTGAAAGTCGCGGATGCCTGCGGCTTCAATCCGTTTGCGCTCGGCTTCCTGCTTTTCTTTTTGCAGCCGGAAACTCATCGCCAGCGATTCCTGCTCCGCTTGCTGCTTGGATTCGATCGAAGCTTTGAGCGTGGCCGGCAGCTGGATATCCCGGAGCAGGACGCTTTCCACGATGAAGCCGCGCTGCCCCAGAAGATTGAAGAGTTCGTCAAAGATCTGCTTGGCGACCACCTCGCGCTCGCCGGTGTAGAGGGCGTTTGCCGTGTGCGAAGCGGTCGCTTCACGAATGGCAGCGCGCACGTTGGGCTCGACCAGCACTTCCGCGTAATTGGGCCCGATTTTTTGGAAAACATCGGCAGCCTTCTCGGGATTGAGGTGGAAAATCAGCGAGGTGTCAAGATTCATCACCAGCCCCTCGCTCGAGGGAACGCTCGCCGTTTCCTTGATTTCCTGGGTGCGGATGGAGAGTTCGTGATTGGTCTTGAAAGGGTTGATGAGGTGAATGCCTTCGGGCAGAGCCTCGCCCGTGACTCGTCCGAAAAGCGTCAATACACCAACCGCGCCTGAGTCCACGCGGGCAATGGCGGAAAACAGGAAGACCACAATCAGGAAGCCGATGAAAACCACCCCCAAAAGACGGGGTAGGGAGCCGCCCTGCATATTGAGGATTCGACCGCCGGGGGGAGGATCGTAGATGGTCATGGCACACTCCTTTTCAAATTGGAATTGTACGGAAAGCAATTTGTCGACGTAAGTATCTGGGGGAGGACGGGAGATGGGCTGCGGAAAAAGCAGGATTCATGCGGAGGAAGCGTCGATTTGCACAGTCACAGTCTGATGTGAGGATGGGACCAAAGCCGAAGATTTCCGCTGAGAATCCGCGACCAACCCCATGGATGCTGTGGATTTCGAAATCGGCTGCCGGCCATTGCACAATTTCCGTGTCACCCGCCTGTGCATGAGCTGCACTCGATTGACGAATAAGAAGTTAGAGATGCATGAATTTCGTTGACATAAAAAATGAAAGTGCTAAAACCATAATCGTTCTTTGACACGTTCTGAAGTTTTTCCGGTTGGTGCAGCGTCCGGGGCTCGAGCGAAGTCACTCAGACAACCGCGAGGTGAGTTTGGGAGGGCAAGCAAGGGTCTATAGCTAAGCGCTGGTCGAGGAGAACAAGAGCCTCTGTTGAAGGCAGGATAGAGTCCCGAGGCGTTGAACTGATTTATCCGGTTGGCGGTGAGCCCGGAGCCCGAGCAAGATCGGCTTACAATGCACCCGCAAGGGAGTTGTAGGAATAAGGTCAGCAAGGGTCTAACGCGAGCTACTGGCCGAGACGAATGAGTTCAACATCACCTCGGGACTCTCTATTTGTACGAGATTGTGGAGCGACGGGCGTCCCCGCCCGTCCAGATTTGTACGAAATTGTGGAGCGACGGACGTCCCCGCCCGTCCAGATTTGTACGAGATTGTGGAGCGACGGGCGTCCCCGCCCGTCCAGATTTGTACGAAATTGTGGAGCGACGGGCGTCCCCGCCCGTCCAGATTTGTACGAGATTGTGGAGCGACGGGCGTCCCCGCCCGTCCAGCCGAGCAAAGCTCGGCAGCCCGCCGCAAAGTCAGCCTCACCCGCTGCGGAAATCTCACGGCGGAAACTTCCCGAATGCAACCATCACCGTGGAAGAGCGGCCCTTCAGGGCCGCGTAAGTCCCGAATGAACGCGGGCTTTAGCCCCAGTGGTCTCGCTTCCACCATAGATTGCCTTTCCCCGCAGCCCGTCAGCCAAACTCCCTTGAAAGCTCTTCCCAAACTCCTCAGCCCAAGCAATACACTCTGCTCTCTCCGGGATCGGACGAGTAACGCGCTCCGGATACTCATCATATGTCCGCCCATCAAGCACCCGACCGTTCTTAGCCTTCCGCACCCCGCCCCATTGCTTAAAAAAGAAAGGCACCCCCTGCTCCCGGCATTGCCGACGAATCGACACCACCCATTCCCGCTTCATAGGACGAGCCCCAGGCCCACTCTCCCCACCCACAATCACCCAAGTGATGCCAGACAGATCGATTTCGCCAAGGTCTTCCAGCAAAGGCTCAATCGACAGGAAGCGAACCTTAGCAGGAGCCTGTCGAAGATCATCGATTCGGGGCAATCCATACTTCCGATCCTCAACGCTAACTCCCCACCAGATATTTTCTTGTTTCGCGCCAAATTGTAGTTTCCCACTCAGCAGCTCCCGCAGTCTCTCCGAGCGCTTGGTCAGAACCTGATACGTGTGCCAGTCAGCCATAGCCATCACCCGCGATACGGCTTCCACATACCCGTCAGGAACCCCCGGCTGAAACAGATCGCTCATCGAATTGACAAACACCAGCTTAGGAGACCGCCAAGAGAAAGGCTCCGTAAGCTTCTCCAGCACCAGCCGCAAATCAAACCCCTGCTCATAAGGATGCCCCTTAACCCCCCGAAACCGCTCCGCAAACGTCTCGGCATAGCAATGCTTGCACCCAGGACTAATCTTGACGCACCCGCGGACAGGATTCCAGGTTGCGTCAGTCCATTCGATATGGGAGTTGAGTGACACGTATTTAATCCCAGTGGAATGCAGTTTGATCTGTCCCGTACTTCAATGCGTCGTCCCACAAATCGAGCGCGAGCTTATTTCGCGAAAACAGAGCGATGTAGTACAGGGGAAGATTCTTTTCGTCCGAACTCACTCGCTTCATCTTATGAATCGGTGTTGGCAAGTATCCCAACGTTTCCATACTGGCAGCAAACTCCGATGCTAAGAACTTGGGGAACAATATTGCGTCCGCCTCAGCAATTCTCCATCGATCCCTCCACGTGCTTGACCCAAGGAACTGGTCGACCTTGACGGCATCTTCCATCACATACCGCCTGTAAGCCCGGTTCGCATCTGAATAGACGGCCAATAACACGATGAAGTCTACCAAGCGAGAGGACAATGTCTTGATCGTGCCGAACTTAAGGCCGATGTCAAACGGATCAGCGAAGCACAGCGTCAGAACAGTGTTGTCTTTCGATCCTGGAGGGATTTCACCGAGGATATCAGAAGCTCGGAGATCGCAATCTCCTTCGACATACGCGACATTCGCCGTAGGGAAGTAACGCGTCACGCGGATTTTCAGGGCTTCAAGATTCTCTGAGATTGCTTCGCAGAAAATGTACTTGTCGAACGGAGGCTCTACGGCAAGGGCCTGAAGCGGGGAACCTAGTATCATTTTTTGCGTGCCCCGGATTCGGCTATAGCCCGCGCCAGCATAAAGCTCTACATATACACGCTTGTCCCACTTGGCCTTCATTCCCTTCGAAAACATGGTTGCGTATAGCGCTACGACCCTGTGCTTGTCCTCAGTCCAGCTGCCGGCCTCTGGACAGATCATGTTGTCGTCGCTCGGTTGTGCGATCTCGTTTGTCATTGAAGCGGTTTTTGTGTTCGCCTTGTGTTCGCCAACGCGATGCATCTTGATTCTCTCAGACTCTCGGCTCCAACTCAATAGCTCTCAAGGGTACAGCGGCAATCTTCCCATACAGAATCTCCGAGTAGTGGGCTAGTTCGCAAAAGTTCGCGGGCAAGAAATTCAATCCGCGGCAACTTGCACAGGGACATTAAGCAAGTCTCTCACAACCCGAATCTCCCGCTCGATGCGTTTAAGCACGACGTCGTTCAGCGGTTCGTCAGGCGCAGCTACCCTGCTCTCTAGTATTACGGGAACGTCTTTCGGGATAAGTTGCGCCACCACCTCAAAAGATCTTTCGGCTTCCAGCGAAATTAGGTCGTGCTTGCTTTCTGAATTCACCTCGCTGATGTGCAACTCGCAAAGCTTTACGCTGAACTCCTCTAAAATTAGAAACGCTTCGCCCATGGTCGGGTCCACTTGATGGGCATGGCCGACGTCGAAACAAAAGGTCGCATCGGGTAGTTTGTCAAAAATCCTCAGAAGGTCTTGGCGGCTCTGGCCGATTGGCTTTCTCTTGTCCATATTCTCAATACAAATCCGCCGACCTAGTCTCCTCCACAAGTCCCATCTTTGAATCACGTCTGGATGCGTAACAAGCAACCATTCAGATGGGAAGTGCCCGACGAGATTTACAATCTCCTCCTCCGAGCCCGGGTCAAACGAGCTAGGCAAATGAACGGAAACGTTGGAATATTGACTCAGATCAAGACCGGGAGCAGCCTCGGCTAGGGGCTTCAACTCGGAAAACCGTAGAGCTGACAATTCAACAGCCGTGGTATCAGTTCGCGCGAGCAGATCCAGAGCCGCCCGGAAATGGCTATAGGCTACTGCTCCCGTTGAAAATCCGATCGGACGCATATCAAAAGACTCCATATTTCTGTGTTAGCACACTCAACTTTGGATGCTCAAAGAAAATTAGCCTGAGAGCTTCCGAAAACCGCTCGCTACAGTCTCGCACTTGCCCAAACACTTTATCGTCCCGAGAAACCTCTGCCCTCAATTTCTTCAGATGCTCTCGCTTTTCGGGATCGGCCACCAATCCTAAGAAGTCGTCATATGCTGAAAATAAGTTTCTGGCAATCGACGTCTCTATACCGTGTTCCCCGACTGCAAGAGCAACGATGTCGAGAGGCGTCTTGCCGACACGCTGCAAGATATGTTCTTGGAGATGTGACAAATTCCGGGCGCGTGTCGCTTTTATGTCACGCTCGTCCGTGGAAATCTTGGCTTGCAGCTTCTCGTCGAGGTTGCAACTGAAGCACGTGACCAGACCTGAAACGAATATCAGTTTTCGGGACATGCTCAGCTTTGCGTTTCTGAGGCCCCAACCCTCGCCGCCTCGATGACGCTGTTTGCTGGCGAAATCCACTGCCATGGTGCGCCAAAACCTCACGATGTCATTCAGCAGAAATCTCGGCACCTTGAACTGAGCGCCGTTCTTCGTGATTAAGTGGCGCTCCTCTTCAAGGTATCGCTGGATGATTGCTTTTAACACGCGCTGGTGGGCATTTGTCTCACTTATCGGTAGCGACTCAAGCACCAAAAGAATTCGTTGAGTGGTGTTCTTGTTGGTGTCGTCCTGACCCCCGATGAGATGGATCAGTTGATGGCTGAAACCCATGTTGCCGAATGTTCCCGTGGCCCCGGGCTCGGCAAAACGGTATTCCTTCGCGTCCTTACCTTGCCTGCACTCCTTCCTAAGCGCTTCTCGAATATCCTGAGCGATCTGGAAATGACGTGGCTTGCATTGTCCATCCACTAGGAAGGTCCAGTCGAGGTCGCTTAGCCAGTCGATCCATTCACTTCGCCCCAAAGATCCGAAGACAACCAGGTTGGCATCTTCTGATGCGAACTTCTCACCAACATCCCGCTGTAGAAGGGTGAGAAGGTCTTTTTTTGCCTGCTCGGTCTCTTCGTGCGCTCTCTCGATGTTTTTCCAATTGCAGCCGAGCGACGCCGATAACTGAAAAACGGGACGTGATTCCTTATCAACCATTCGCGTTCCAGAGTATCAGTTTTAGCCCTTCACAGCGGTGCATTCCCATGTTTCTTAGGCAGGTTCGTAGTCTGAAGCATCTCCAGCGCCTGGATCACTTTTTGGGCGTCGCAGCGGAGATCCCGATAGGTACCATTTATGATACCATGTTGATTGGTTCGCATCTATACCATGCCTCTAACCCACGATTTCAAAGAAACCATCCAATCCCGCGTACGCCGTGACGCCGCGTTCCGCAAGGAACTCTTGCGCGAAAGTGTCGAGAGCTTCCTCATGGGAGACATCGAAACCGGCAAGGCCGTCCTGCGCGATTACATCAACGCCACCATCGGTTTTGCCGAACTCGCGAAAGTCACGCACCACTCTGCCAAGAGCCTGATGCGAATGCTAAGCCCCTCCGGCAACCCGCAGGCACGCAACCTGTTCGAAATTGTCGAGTATCTTCAGCGAAAAGAACGAGTCCGATTCAAAGTTGCCGCAGCCGCGAGGGCCTGAGGAAACATATGAAAGAGACCGACCGTCCGCCGTTGCTCACCGAGCAAGAGGTCGCCAGTCAACTCGACGCTGTGGCCAGCATTCGCCGCGGCCTCGCCCAACGCGAAGATGCCTCATGGCACAGCCTGCGGGGCGCGTTGAAGGAAGTCTTCGCCGAAAACGGCGGCGGTGAAGCCTATCTTCGCGCCGAGCGCAGCAACTTCCACCCAACAAAAGAGCGCGAGTGAGTTGCGCTTGACAACAAGGCCTATAATAAAACTTAGGTAGCAGCCCAGCGCGGCCGCACCGTGTTTCTACGCAAGATCTTTGAAATCTGTACTTTTTGCGCGGGCTACACCCAATTCCAACTCCCTGATTCTAAAGGACAGGACAAAAAGCCCAGCCGACAACTCCTTCGTTTTGAATACTTTGAGAGTAACTCATTTTAAATGAATACTTTAGCTAGAAATTGGGGGGGGTACCGAACCCACGTCGAGCCACGGCGTTTCTGCTCACAGCTCACAGCGTCCGACTATCGACCAGCGACAGCAACTACAGCGGAATATTCCCATGCTTCTTAGCCGGATTCTTATCCCGCTTGTTCTCCAGCATCTCCAGCGCCTGAATCAGTTTCTTGCGAGTCTCGCGCGGCTGGATGACCGCATCCACGAATCCGCGATCCGCTGCCACATAAGGATTCGCAAAACGCTCCCGAAACTCCTCAATTTTTTCCTGGCGAGCAGACGAACGATTTTCAGCGCCGTCCAGTTCGCGCTTGTACACGATATCCACCGCGCCTTCCGGACCCATCACCGCGATTTCGGCGCTCGGCCAGGCGTAATTCACATCGGTACGAATATGTTTTGACGCCATGACGCAATACGCTCCGCCGTAAGCCTTGCGCGTAATCACGGTAATTTTCGGCACGGTCGCTTCCGCAAATGCATAAAGCAACTTAGCGCCATGCCGGATGATTCCGCCATACTCCTGCTGCGTGCCCGGCAAAAATCCAGGCACATCTTCAAAAGTAACCAGCGGAATATTGAAGCAGTCGCAAAAACGCACGAAGCGCGCCGCCTTCACCGATGCATTGATATCGAGCGTCCCCGCTAGCATCGCGGGCTGATTGGCCACGATCCCAACCGGCTTCCCGTTGAGCCGCGCAAATCCAACGACGATGTTCTTGGCATAGTGTTCGTGAATTTCGAAAAAGTAGCCGTCATCCACCACCGTGTGAATCACGTCTTTCATGTCATAAGGCATGTTCGATTGATCGGGAATGATCGTGTCGAGCTTCTCGTCCAGCCGATCGATCGGATCGGTGCAAGCCTTGCGCGGCGGGTCATCCAGATTGTTCGACGGAATAAAACTCAACAGCTCGCGCACCATCGACAAACACTCGGCATCGTCGCGGCACATGAAGTGCGCCACTCCAGAAATTTCGTTGTGAGTGTGCGCTCCGCCGAGTTGGTCTTTCGTGACTTCTTCATGCGTCACCGTTTTGATCACGTCAGGACCAGTAATAAACATGTAAGAAGTCTGGTCGACCATCAAAATAAAATCGGTGATGGCAGGCGAATAAACCGCGCCGCCCGCGCATGGACCCATGATGGCCGAGATCTGCGGCACCACTCCGCTATAAAGCGTGTTGCGCAAAAAAATGTCGGCATAGCCCGCCAGCGACATCACGCCTTCCTGAATGCGCGCCCCTCCCGAATCGTTCAGTCCAATCACAGGAGCGCCCATCTTCGCCGCCAGATCCATGATCTTGACGATTTTTGCGGCGTTCGACTCCGAGAGCGACCCGCCAAACACGGTAAAATCCTGCGCAAAAACAAATATCAGCCGCCCTTCCACGCGGCCGTAGCCGGTGATAAAGCCGTCACCGTAGTATTTCTGCTCCGCCATGCCGAAATCGTTGCAGCGATGCGTGACCAGCTTATCGGTCTCCTCAAACGTCCCCTCGTCGAGCAGGAAGTCAACGCGCTCGCGAGCCGACATCTTGCCCTCTTTGTGCTGGCGCTCACGCCGCTGTGCGCCGCCGCCTTCCTGGGCCATCTGGTCTCGTTTTTTTAGTTCGGCAATCTTCTGGTCGAGTTTCATAGGCAGACATTATAGGCGAGTGTGGCAAAGCTTCTAGTGACGTATCCGAGAGTGCAGTGTGACATGGGAATCCGCTTCGCGTCTTACGTCCGCAGGGCTGCGGAATCAACCAGATTCAGAAACTCGATTTTCTTTTCTGGCGGAAGGAAGGACGCCTCGAAGGAATTGCGCGCCAACTCTCGCAGGTGCTCGTCGGTGAAGCCGAACGTCTCCTGCACCAGCGCGTACTCCTCGACCAGCGAGGTACGAAACATAGCGGGATCGTCGCTGTTCAGCGTCAGCATCAGTCCCTGATCGAAGTAGCGACGCACCGGATGTTGCGCGAGTTCGGCGCAGCAGCCCGTCCGCAGATTGCTGGTCACGCAGATTTCAATCGGAACCTGACTCTCGGCCAGCTCTTCAATCAATTCCGTATCCTGCGCGGCGGTAAGGCCGTGGCCGATGCGTTCCGCTTTGAGGTTCAGCGCGCCCCAGATGGATTCCGGCCCGGCGCTTTCTCCGGCGTGGGCCGTGAGATGAAGACCGTGCTCCGCGGCACGCGCGTAAACCCCTGTAAACCACTCCGGTGGACCGGCACGCTCGTCGCCGCCCATGCCGAAGGCAACTACGTTGCGATCGCGAAATTGAATCGCTAGATCGAGCACGCTCTGCGCTTTCTCGGCGCCAAACTGTCGCACCGCATCGAAGATCCACAACAGCGACATGCCGAAGTCTTTCTCCCCGCGCTGGCGGCCACGTTCCAGTCCCTCGAAAATCGCGGCAAAATCCTGCTTCCGCCACAGGCAGACGCCGACCGAAACAAAAACCTCCGCATGCGGAATGTTCTGCGCTTTCAGCCGCTCCATCAGCCGGTAAGTAATCAACTCGTAGTCTTCCGGAGTGCGCAGGTGTCCCGTCACATCCTTGAACGCCCTGAGGAAACCCGCGAAGTCCTTGTAGTTGTAGAGCTGCTCGACGGCAGCGAGCGACGCCCCCTCCATCCCGTGACGCTGACGCAGTTCCAGCAGCGTGGACGGCTCGATCGAGCCTTCGAGGTGCAGATGGAGTTCGGCCTTCGGGAGCGAGAGGATGAAGCTGGAAGGCTCCAAAGGCATACAGCGATTCTAAAGGATCGTGGGATGTGAAGATCGGGTGATCCAGAACACAATCACTCGATGGTCAGATGGCCCGATAATCCGATCACCCGATTTTCTTGTCCTTGCAGAACTCGCTATGGTGCCGGCTGTAGAAAATATAAATGAGCAACCCCAGCGCCAGCCAGATCACGAAGCGCAGCCAGGTAATAAGAGTCAGCCCGAACATCAGCCCTCCGCACAGCAGCACCGACATCATTGGGAACCACGGCACAAAGGGCACGCGGAACGCGCGCTTGCGGTCAGGCTGCTTGCGTCGAAGAAAGATGACTCCCAGCGAAACCAACACAAAGGCAAATAGCGTTCCAATGTTGGCAAGGTCAGCGGCATCCCCAATATCCACAAGCCCCGCGGGAATTCCCACGGCAAAACAGGCGATCCAGGTAGACCAGTGCGGCGTCTTATATTTCGGATGCACCTTGGAGAATAGCTTTGGCAACAAGCCGTCGCGCGACATCGCGTACCAGATACGCGCCTGCCCGTACTGAAACACCAGCAACGAAGAGATCATCCCAGTCAGCGCGCCAATCACGATCACCGACCGGAAGAACGGATGCACTCCCAGATACTTCATGGCGTAGGCGACGGGCGCTTCGGCGGCTTCTCCGGAAACGAAGGTCGTGTACTTCATCATGCCGAGCAGCACCACGGCGACGCCTACATACAGCAGCGTGCAGACAATCAGCGACATGATGATGCCAAAGGGCAAGTCTTTTTGTGGATTGCGCGATTCCTCCGCCGCCGTCGACACCGAATCGAATCCGATGTAGGTAAAGAAAACGATCGCGCCCCCGGTAACGATTCCGGCAAAGCCGGATGGCGCAAACGGCGTCCAGTTCGCCGGCTTCACCAGCATTCCACCCACGACCAGAAAAGTCAGGATGGCGCCGATCTTAACCGCAACCATGATGTTGTTGGTCTTCGCCGATTCTTTCACTCCGCGCACCAGCAGCAGCGTGAGAATGAATACGATCAGGAAGCCCGGAAGATTAAAGTAAGCTCCCGTCCACTGTCCCGAGGCCCAGACGGGACTCGCCCATTTATCCGGCAAGATGACACCGAACGCCGCCAGTTGCGCTTTCGTATAACCCGCGAAGCCAACCGCCACCGCCACGTTGCTGACCACGTATTCGAGAATCAGGTCCCAGCCGATGATCCAGGCAAAGATTTCGCCAAGCGTCGCATACGAATAGGTGTAGGCGCTGCCGGCAATGGGGATCATCGAGGCCAGTTCGGCGTAGCAAAGTCCGGCAAAGCTGCAGGCAACCGCGACCAGTAAAAACGAAATGGCAATGGATGGTCCCGCCGGCGGCCGGCCGTGCATCAGCGCTCCGACTGTGCTGCCGGTACGCAGGAAATTCACAATCAGATCGAGCGCCTGCGCATGCAGGATGGAAGGCGCCTGGAAATATTCTCCAGCCGCCGCCGTTCCCGTAAGCACAAAGATCCCCGAACCGATGATGGCGCCGATGCCGAGAGCCGTCAGCGACCACGGCCCCAGCGTTTTACTGAGCCGGGTTTCCGGGTTCTCCGACTCCGAGATCAGTTTGTCGATGGACTTGCAACAGAGAAGCTGGCTGCTAGAAGTACGGACGACGACGGCGGCTGGCTCAGATGATTGCGACAAGAGTTCGTTGTCTCCTCACAGCGGGAGTCGGGCATGGGCGCTGTGGCCCATGCCCGGCACTGCTCACGGCTCCGGCTTAAGACTTACCGCTTTGCCTGACCGCGTGCCAGTTTTTTCACCTTGGGCTTCTTCGATCCGCGCGCGTAGTCACGGGGCTTCTTCGGCTTTTCCGCTTTGGTCTTCTTGCGGGAGGCTCGTTTGGTTTTCTTACGTTCGTCTTTGGTTAGCTTTTTTGTGTTTGCCATCAGTGCGTTTTAAATCCTCTCTGAAATTCACAGTTCGTATCTCAAGCTCGCATCTCGAAGCTTGCGGCTCTACGCTTTCTCCAGCTGGGCGTACCGCTCCACCAGCTTCTTCAAACCGAAGCGAGGAAATTGTACCGTAATCTTGGCGTCTTCCCCATCCCCTTCGCGCTGATACACCGTCCCTTCCCCATATTTCGGGTGCTTGACCTTCTGCCCGGGACGGAATCCCCGCCGGCTTTTCGGCTCCTCTGACGGCATTTTCGGAGCGTTGAACTTCTTGCCGCGTGAGGCAAAGAACTCGGCAATGTTGTCGATGGAGTTGTAGTTGGCGAGCGGAGTCGCCATCTTTGGCTTGACCCGCGCCGGGTTCCAGGTGGCGCTCTGGTCTTCGTCTTCGTAGGAATAGTGGGTAGTCTCGGCAGATGCGGAGCTTCGCGGCGCTGGACGGGCGAGGACGCCCGTCGCTCCACGATCGCGCGAGCGACTTGCTCGCGAGCCGCCCATTTCCTCCACCAACCGCGGCGGAACTTCTTCCAGAAATCGCGATGGCACACTCGCCTCCGGCATGTCCGTCCCGTAGCGGCGGCGATACACCGCGCGCGACAACACCAGTGTATCCATGGCGCGCGTCATGCCGACGTAGCATAGCCGCCGTTCTTCTTCGATCGCATCCGGATCGAGCATGGTTCGCGAATGCGGAAACAGACCTTCTTCCATTCCGGCAAGCACCACCAGCGGAAACTCCAGCCCTTTGGCCGCGTGCAGCGTCATCAGCGTGATTTGCGCATGCTCGTCGTACTGGTCGGCATCGCTAACCAGCGCCGCGTGATCGAGAAACTGATCGAGCGTCTCCCCACGATCGCGCGAGTCCATGGCCGCATTCACCAGTTCGCGCAGGTTCTCGATGCGCGAGTAGGACTCCGGCGTGTCTTCCTCTTCCAGCAATTTGATGTATCCCGTGCGGTCGATCAGAAATTTGAGAAGCTCGCCAGTATTCGCCGCCGCGCCGGGAGCCCGGAAAACCTCGACCGCCGCATCGACCGCCTCGTCGGTAGAGGGACGGTCGTCCTCGCCCGTCGCATCGGCGGCGCCGAAATCAAAGCTGAAGTTGCCAGGATCGAAATCGGTTTCGTCCCCGGGTTGTGTGGAAACAGGTTGTGTGGGGACGAAGCTCTGTCCCGTCCCCGCCGAGCGCTGCTCGGCAGCGCCCTCGCCGGGCGCCACACCCGCCGCCTCCACCACCCGCTCCACAAACGTCCCCGCCAACATCGCGCGCCCGTCCTCGATCAACTCGCGGAAACTCTTCAATGCCGCCAACGCCCGCGCCGGCAGCAACTGCCGCGTAATCGCTTCGCCAACCGCGCCCCACATTGACAATCCCGTCTCAAGCGCGAGCCGCTCAATCATCTCGATGGTCGTCTTGCCAATCCCGCGCACTGGCGTATTGATCACGCGCAGCAGCGAGACCGAATCATCCGGGTTCTGGATCGCCTTTAAGTACGAGACCAAGTCCTTGATCTCCGCCCGCTCGTAGAAAGAGAAACCGCCCACCACGTGATACTTCAACTGATAGCGGCGCATCGCCTCTTCGAACAGTCGCGATTGCGAGTTTGTCCGGTAAAGCACTGCCGCTCGCGCCGTCTCGCCGTTTTCACCCGCCTGCCGCACGTAGCGGTTGATGGTATCGGCCGCAAACAACGCCTCATTCTCGCCGTCCGGAGCCTCGTAGTAGCCGATCTTTGCCCCGCCCTGCCGTGCCGTCCACAGGTTCTTGCCTTTGCGCCGGACGTTGTTCGCCACCACCGTCGACGCCGCCTCCAGAATGTTTTGCGTCGAGCGGTAGTTCTGTTCCAGCCGCACGATCTTCGCTTCCGGAAAGTCGCGCTCGAACTCCAGAATGTTGCGAATGTCGGCCCCGCGCCAGGAGTAGATCGACTGATCTTCGTCGCCCACCGCGCACACGTTGTGCCCCGCGCCCGCCAGCAGCCGCATCAGTTCGTACTGCGGACGGTTTGTGTCCTGGTATTCATCCACCAAAAGGTATTGGAATCGCCGGTTGTAATACTCGCGCACCGCCGCCACCGACTTGAGCAGGCGCATGGCCTCGAGCAATAGATCGTCGAAGTCCATGGCATTCGCCTTGCGCAACTCCTTGCGGTACTCCTCGAAAATGTGTGCGATCTTTTCCGTCTTCGGGTCCGCCGATTGCAGGTAGATATCCTGCGGCTCGAGCATGTGATTCTTGGCCGAGGAAATCCGCGAAAGCACGTTGCGCGGCGTCAGTTGCTTATCCTCCAGCCCCATCCGTCGCATGATGCCCTTGACAACTTGCTGCTGATCGCTCTCGTCGTAGATGACAAAATTTTTCGTGAGCCCGATCGGCGGCTGTCCCGGCACGGTCGAGGGAATCCGCAAAGCCTCAACGTCCCGCCGCAGCACCCGCACACAAAACGAATGGAACGTAGAAATCACCGGCTTGGCAACGCTAAGCCCGCCGACCAGCTTTTCCACCCGCTCCGCCATCTCCGACGACGCTTTGTTGGTGAACGTCACGGCGAGGATCGATTCCGGCATCACGCCCATCTTCTCGATCAGATAAGCAATGCGGAACGTGATGACGCGAGTCTTCCCGCTACCGGCTCCGGCCAGGATCAGCACAGGACCATCGGTAGTCTCGACCGCTTCGCGTTGTTGCGGGTTTAGTTCGTCCAAAAACGACAAAAGAGAATGGCTCCCACTGAATCGGTAATTAAATTCTACACGGTTGTATAATCGAAGATTGCGCTCATGAAGAAGAACAGACAAGCAGCCACGGCCAACGAAAGTGCCACCGAAGCCCCAGCTCCCCGCCTCATCCGCTCCACCACCGTTCTCTGCGTCCGCGGCGACGACAAGGTTGTCATGGCGGGCGACGGACAGGTCACGCTCGGTGAATCCGTCATCAAGCACGGGGCGAAGAAGATTCGCCGCCTTTATCAGGACAAGATTCTTGCCGGATTTGCCGGCTCGACTGCCGACGCTTTCACTTTGTTCAGCCGGTTCGAGGCCAAGCTGG
Source organism: Acidobacteriaceae bacterium (assembly GCA_025355505.1). Lineage (GTDB taxonomy): Bacteria > Acidobacteriota > Terriglobia > Terriglobales > Acidobacteriaceae > Acidiflorens. Next base: position 22,181 of record JANXZM010000047.1, read on the forward strand.
AGCAGTATCACGGCAACCTCGGACGCTCGGCTGTCGAACTCGCGAAAGACTGGCGCACCGATAAATTTCTGCGGCATCTGGAAGCCCTGCTGCTGGTTTCCGATAAGGAAACCACCTTTCTGCTGAGCGGCCAGGGAGATGTGATCGAGCCCGATACCGGCATTGCGGCGATCGGCTCCGGCGGCCCGTTTGCCCAGGCCGCAGCGCAGGCCCTGGCCGATCACACCAAACTCTCGCCGCGCGAAATCGCCGAAGAAGCTATGAAGATTGCCGGCCGCATGTGCATCTATACCAATGACAGGATTACGATTGAGGAACTGTAGGCAGTTCTCAGTTTCCGGTTCTCAGTTCTCAGTGAGAATCGGCTGGTTCTTAGCTTTTACTGAGAACTGACAACTGAGAACTGAGAATTTTTTTATGGCCATTTATCTACCTGTAACCGCCGAAGAAGAACAAGTCACGCTCGACGAACTGACGCCGCGCGAAATCGTCACCGAGCTCGACAAGTACGTTATCGGTCAAAAAAACGCGAAGCGCGCCGTCGCCATCGCTCTGCGTAATCGCATGCGCCGGCAGAAGCTCGCGCCCGAGATGGCCGAAGAGGTCATCCCCAAGAACATCATCATGATCGGCCCCACCGGCGTCGGCAAAACCGAAATCGCGCGCCGCCTCGCCAAGCTCGCCAATTCGCCGTTCCTGAAAGTTGAAGCTTCCAAGTTCACGGAAGTCGGCTACGTTGGCCGCGATGTGGAATCCATGATCCGCGACCTGGTTGAGATCGCCATCGAAATGGTCCGCGAAGAAAAACTGGAAGACGTCTCCGATAAAGCGGAACTGAACGCGGAAGAGCGCCTGCTCGATATCCTTCTGCCTCCGATCTCGCCGCGTCCGGCGGACTCCGGCGCAACCGCCAGTTCAACCGGCGGCGTGGTAATCGACGGCAACGCCAGCCTGACCGAATCCTCCAGCCGCACCCGCGAGAAACTCCGTCAGCAGTTGCGCGAAGGCAAACTTGACGACCGCACCGTTGAAATCGAGACTCAACAGCGCAATTTCCCATCCTTCGAAATCATTTCCAATCAGGGCGTCGAGGATATGGACGTCAACATCAAGGACATGTTGCCCAACATCTTCGGCCCGCGCACCAAGAAGCGGAAGATGAAGGTCAACGAGGCCTTCGAGTACCTGATCCAGGAAGAAGAGCAGCGTTTGATCGACATGGAGCAGGTGACGCGCGTCGCCATCGATCGCGTCGAAAACTCCGGCATCATCTTCCTCGATGAGATTGACAAAATCGCCGGACGTGAAAGCGGCCATGGGCCGGACGTTTCGCGCGAAGGCGTGCAGCGCGACATCCTGCCCATCGTGGAAGGCACCACCGTCAGTACGCGCTACGGCATGGTCCGCACCGACCACATTCTGTTCATCGCCGCCGGCGCATTCCACGTCTCGAAGCCGAGCGACCTGATCCCCGAACTGCAGGGCCGCTTCCCTATCCGCGTGGAACTGCAGTCGCTGACCATGGAAGATTTCGTCCGCATCCTAACCGAACCGAAATCTTCGCTGACCCGGCAGTACATCGCGCTGCTCGAAACCGAAGGCGTCAAACTCGAGTTCACGCCCGACTCGCTCGAAGAAGTCGCGCGCTTCGCGTTTCGCGTAAACGAAGGAACAGAAAACATCGGCGCCCGCCGTCTGCATACCATCATGGAGCGCGTGCTCGACGAGATTAGCTTCGAGGCACCCGAAAAAAAGGGCCAGGAGTTCAAGGTGGACGCGGCTTATGTACAGAAGATGCTGAGCGAGATTGTGAAGGATCAGGATTTGTCGCGGTACATACTGTAAAAATTCTCAACCACAGAGGTACACAGAGGAAGTCGAAGAAGCCCCCTGCGTGACACTGAGTCCCCCGTGTTTATCTTTTGCTCTTTTCGCGCCCTGCCGCTTTCTGCTAAGCTCACGCCTTCCTGGTAGCCTTCTATTTCGACACTCATGCCTACTCTCGACCGCACCCGCCTAAAGTCCCTCACCGAGCGCGAACAAAAGCGCTTCGTCGACGAACGCCCAAAATCAAAGGCTATCTACGAGCGCGGCAAGAAGTCGCTGCTCTCTGGCGTCCCCATGAACTGGATGGTGAAGTGGGCCGGAGCGTTTCCGCCCGTTGTCCGTGAAGCCCAGGGCGCGCATTTCTACGACGTCGACGGCCATCGCTACGTGGACTTCTGCCTCGGCGACACCGGCGCCATGACCGGCCATTCTCCCTTCGCCACCGTGAAAGCCATCGAGGAGCAGGTCAAACGCGGCATCACACTGATGCTGCCGTCCGAAGATGCCGTCTTTGTCGCCGAAGAATTGCAGCAGCGCTTCGGCTTGACCTACTGGCAGTTTGCGCTCACTGCCACCGACGCCAACCGCTTTTCGATTCGTCTCGCCCGACAGATTACCGGCCGCGCAAAAATCCTCGTCTTTAATTGGTGTTACCACGGCACGGTGGATGAAACTTTCATCACGCTTCATCCCGATGGCACTTCCGGAGCGCGACGCGGCAACATCGGCCCGCCCGTCGACCCTTCCGTGACCACGCGGGTCGTGGAATTCAACGACGCCGCAGCTCTGGAACAAGCGCTCGCTCACGGCGACGTAGCGTGCGTGCTGGCGGAGCCTGCCTTGACCAACGTCGGCATCGTGCATCCGATTCCCGGCTACCACCAGGCGCTGCGCGAGCTCACGCGCAAGTACGGCACGTTGCTCATCATCGACGAGACACACACCATCTGTGCCGGCCCCGGCGGCTACACTCGCGCCGAAAATCTCGACCCCGACTTCCTCGTCTTCGGCAAGCCCATCGCTGGCGGCGTCCCAGGAGCGGCATACGGCTTCACCCAAAAAGTTGCGGACATGATCCTCGATCGCCACAGCCTGGAAGACTGCGATACCGGCGGGATCGGTGGCACCCTCGCCGGCAATGCCCTTTCCCTGGCTGCGATGCGCGCCACGCTCGCAAAAGTTCTGACCAAAGAAGCTTTCGAACGGATGATCCCCATGGCCGAGCGCTGGACCGCCGGCGTACAAAAAGTGATCCAGGATTTCGGTCTCCCGTGGCACGTCACGCGCCTCGGGTGCCGCGCCGAATACCTTTTCAGCCCCAACCAGCCGAAGAATGGGACAGAAGCTCACGATGCCATGGACTTCGAACTCGAGCGCTTCATGCATCTGTACGCCATGAATCGCGGCATCCTGCTCACGCCCTTTCACAACATGGCGTTGATGTCGCCCGCAACCACGCCCGATGACGTCGACTACCACAGCAAGGTCTTTCGCCAAGCCGTGCGCGAACTGGCGGGATGAGAGCCCGTATGGCGCGGTCACTTCTGTCCGCGCGTGGGCGCGGCGCCTGGCGTTTATTCCGGATGTAGAGACGGGGCTTGCCGCTTCTCTACGAAAAATCAGATGCCGTTTTCGAGCCTTTCCGCTCTCTGCCTCTGATACTCTTTTCTTTCCCGCATGAAAGTACATTTTGTAAAGTCGATCGCGCTGACGGCGTATTGCCTGCTGCTGGCCAGTTGCGCCCAGACCGGGCCTCCGCTGCCACCGTCGCTCGAACTCCCGAAGCCGCCGACGGATCTGCGCGCCAGTCGCAAGGGCAATCGCGTCACGCTGAATTGGAGCGAGCCCACGCTCACCACCGACCGCCAGAGCGTGCGCTATCTCGGTCCGACTCTCATCTGCTCCAGCCTCGATATTGAAATCACCGCGTGCGGAAATCCCGTCGCGATGCTGTCCGCGCCATCTGCCCCGCCGGAGAAGCCCGCGCATAACCCCGCCTCGCAGACCTACACCGCCACTCTGCCCGCGGCCGTGCAACCAGAAGACCCCGCCGCCGAACTCACCTACGCCGTCGAGGTCTTGAACCGCAACGCCCGCGGGGCTGGATTGTCGAATCGCGTGCGCGTGCCCGCCGTCTTGACCCTGCCTCCGCCGGGTGGGCTGTCCGCCGAACTTACCGGCGATGGCGTAGTGCTCACCTGGACAAGCGCTGGCGAACTACGCAACCCTGGCTTTGAACTTCGTTATCGAATCTATCGGCGCGACGAAAGCTCGGGCAAAGACGTGATTGCCGGCGAAGTCCCGTTAGCCGAGCCTGGCCTTGCGCATTTCACGGACTCAAGCTTCGAATGGGAAAAGACCTACCTCTACCGCCTCGACGTTGTAAGCATCGTCAAACGGCCCGACAGCGAGGTGCAGGTTGAGGGAGACGACACGCCGCCGGTGCGCGTCATCGCCCATGACATCTTCCCGCCCTCCGCACCCGCTGGGTTGCAGGCGGCGTACTCCGGCGAGGGACAAAAAACATTTATCGACCTGATCTGGGCGCCGGTGACGAACGCCGATCTCGCGGGCTACAACGTCTATCGCTCCGAAACGAATGGGGCCGAAGCCAAGGCGATGGTTAAGCTGAATTCCGAACTGGTAAAATTCCCGTCGTACCGCGACCTCGCCGTCGTTTCCGGCAAAACCTATACCTACTCAGTTTCTGCAGTGGACGTGCGTGGAAACGAAAGCCGGCGGTCTGAGCAAACCAGCGAACCCGTCCCGTAGGCGAACTCCAGTTAAGTTGTTTCCCGGCTGGCTAAGCGAAGAGCGGCAGACGGAAAGCTGAGAGCGAAAATCTGTCCCCGGATTACAATGACCTTCATGCCCGACGAACTCCTGCGCTACCGCTCCGAGTTCCCCATTCTCGAGCGCACCAACTACATGATCTCCAACTCGCTCGGAGCCATGCCGCGCGCCGTTTACGACGCGCTCCATGCCTACGCCGACGTCTGGGCAACACGCGGCGTTCGCGCCTGGGAAGAACGTTGGTGGATGCTCGCCCTGGAAGTCGGCAACGAACTCGGCGCCCTGATGAATGCGCCTAGAGATTCCGTCTCTCTGCACCAGAACGTCACCACCTGCCAGGCGGTAGTCGCTTCCTGTTTCGACTTTACCGGCAAGCGCAACAAAGTCGTTTACAGCGACATGAACTTTCCCTCCGTCATGTATTTCTGGGAAGCGCAGCGCCAGTACGGCGCGCAGGTTCACATGGTGAAGACTGACGACGGAATTACCGTCCCCACCAATCGCCTGCTCGACGCCATCGACGAGCAAACTCTGATCGTCCCCATCTCTCACGTTATTTTTCGCAGCTCCTACATCAACGACGCCAATGCCATCATTGACAAGGCGCACAAAGTTGGAGCTCACGTCGTTCTCGACACTTTCCAGTCTCTCGGCACCGTCCCGGTTGACATCCAGGCTCTGAACGCCGACTTCGCCTGCGGAGGCGTTCTCAAGTGGCTCTGCGGCGGCCCCGGCGTTGCGTATCTCTATGTCCGCCCCGACCTCGGCAAGAAATTGGAGCCGAAGCTCACCGGATGGTTTGCGCACGAAAATTCTTTTGCCTTCGCAACCGGCGCCATCCGCTACGCCGATCCTCCGTTCCGATTCATGAACGGAACTACCCATATTCCCGCGATCGAAGCGGCGCGTCCCGGCATCAAAATCATTCAGGAAGTTGGCGTAGAGAAAATCCGCGAGAAATCCAAACACCAGACCGCCCGCCTCATCGAGCTCGCCGATCAGCGCGGATGGCGGGTCAACACTCCCCGTGATCCCGAGCGACGGGGCGGCACCGTCTCGATCGACATGCCCGATTCCCAACAGGTGAGCCGCGAGTTACTGGCTCGCGACATCCTCGTAGACTGGCGTCCCAAAGCCGGAGTTCGCTTCTCTCCGCACTTCTACAACACCGACGCCGAAATAGATGCGGCCATGGCAGCCGTAGCCGACATTTTGAAAGCTCGCGCGGTGAAATCATAGCGCGCCAAAGATGAAGCTTAGTAGAAACGAGGCTTGCCTCGTCCCTGCCTGCAATCGCGGTTAGTAACAGTTACTTCCGTAAGCCCAATCCGCCCCTTTCTCCATGTCGTTTTTAAATTTCTTCCTTATCCTGATATCAGATCATCAGGGGCATTTCAGGAACTTAATTGTGGCCGTCCGCCTTCTCCTCTTCATGCCGATCAACCACTTCACGATTCTTTCGTCGGTCGCGATTGTTGGCGGTTTGTGCTTTTTTTTTGTCGGATTCCATCTGCTCGCCCGCAAGCGCTTGTTGCTTACCACACCAACGTCCAGGCTTCGCAGCGCGGCCCTGGGACCGATCGAGGTCAACGGCATGGCTGCCGGTCCCTACACCATGCCGACGCCTATCACAGGCAAGCCTTGCTTTCTCTATCACACCACCGCATGGCAGCAGCGCGAGGGGAAGAAAGAGGAATGGGAGAAAGTTGCGGACGAAACTCTGCACTTGCCATTCTTTATCGACGATTCGACGGGTCAGTTGCTGATCGAACCACTTGGAGCCGATCTCGACCTGCACCGTGCCTTTCGCGAAGAATACGACGCGTCGTCTTTCTCCTGGGACCAGGCTGGCGTTCCGCCGCGCGTCAGTGTTTTTCTTTCGCGCCACGGCGTCGTTCCGGCTCGCCGTCTTCGCGTCGAAGAACGGGCGATCAAGCCCGAAGACGCGCTGTTCGTCGCCGGAACTCTGACGGAAAACCCGGGCGTGCAAGTGCGCCCGTTTTCGCCGCGCAGCTACGTGCGCAACTCTGCGCTCAACAATTTTTCGCGGCAGATCCCCTCCCCGCAGATCATTAACCTTTCCAGTGGCGCGGCTCCTTCCACCAGTCAAGAAATGAGCCAGCAGGCGAAAATCGCGTCCGCGCTCGCTCGGGCCGGCATTACCAAACCAGAGGCGTGGTCTGCCGCCGGAGTGCCGTACCAAAGCGTAGCCGTCGAGGAGAACGCGCCGCCCGCGACCGTCTCCGAACACGACGAAGATCGTCTGCACGAAGAGCGCCTGTCTGAAAATCGGGCCAAGCCATCCAACTTCAATCTCACTCCGCCCGTTGTATTGATGAAAGGCGCTGACAATCCTACATTCGCGATCTCCTTCCGCAGCCAAAAGGGATTTGTCAGTGCGCTGGCATGGAAATCCGCTGCCCTGGTCTGGGGAGGCGCTGCCATTATGCTGCTCGGCCTCTACACGCTGCTGGCGCAGATGGGTTTGCTGTAGCCGACGAGGCTTTTCGCTTTTGGCTCGTAGCCCGCAGATCGTAGCGCGGCGTGGTTCGACCGTTTCTTCGAACGCGGCGAAGGCGGTAGCTAAATGCTCAATGGCAAGTGCGAACCGCTAATTTAGAATATCTCTCGTGACCGAATCCGTCCGGGTCGGGATTCTCGGCGACTTCAATCCCGAATTCCGCTCCCATCAAGCGACCAACGATTCGCTCCAGCACGCGGCGCGGAAGCTCCAACTCAAAGTAGAATCGGCGTGGCTTCCGACGCCTTCGCTGCTTGAGCCGGGCGCCGCCGCCACACTCGATTCCTTCGATGGATTGTGGGCTTCGGCTGGCAGCCCCTACAAAAGTTTCGACGGCATGCTCAAAGGCATCGAGTTCGCCCGCGTCCACGACCGGCCATTTCTCGGCACCTGCGGGGGCTTCCAGTACACGCTCATCGAGTGCGCCCGCAACGTGCTCGGCGTCCACGACGCCACCACCGCCGAAGAAGACCCGCACGCCAAGAACATCGTCATCTATCCCGTCGCCTGCGCCGTTCCCAACCGCGATCCGAAGGCACCCAAGCTTTCGGGAAAGGTCAGTGAGATTCGCCTCCGTCCCGGCTCCTACCTGGCGGCGTTTTATGGAAAAGAAACGATCGAGGAAGAATTCTTCTGCAACTACGAGATGAATCCCGAGTTTGAATGGATGGCGATGGAAGCGGGCTTTCCAGTCGTGGCCCGCGGCTCGAAGGAAGAATGCCGGGCCATCGAATCTCCCGCGCATTTGTTTTACATCGCGACGTTGTTCCAACCACAACTTTCGTCACGCGAAGACGACCCGCATCCGCTGATCATGACGTTCGTGCAGCACGTTGCCGACTTCCGGCGGAAACGGCTTGACGACTCGATCCTTAGCTGAGGTGCGCGCACCCGCCCAAGCGCAGCTTGGACGGGGCACCCCGCCGTGAACGGAAATAGGGGGCAGGTCATTCCGTCGCCCAGTGCCTGCATTCAATGTACGTACAAAGTGTTTCACGGGAAACATTTTGTACTGGTGAAAGTGTACGTATAGAAATATAGATATATTGGGCGCTCATGAAGCAACGGAAACGAGTCACGAAGCGACGAAAGATAGCCCGGCTGCTGGCATCCGCCGACGGGGAGAAAATTCCGCTGGGGCTGATGCAGGAATGGCGGGAATACTACAGGCCGATCAAGAAGCCGGTCACGTTGCGTGTGGACGCCGACGTTCTGGCCTGGTTCAAAAAACAGGGGCGGGGCTACCAGACGAGGATCAATCGAGCGTTGCGGAAGGTGATGGCGGAGGAGATGGAGAAGTCGGTGGAATGAGTTCGGGGCGAGGTTCCCATCCTAACGTCGCAAAAGACGCAACGTTAGGATGTGGCTCCCGGCAATGCAGCGTTCAAATCCAAAGGTCCTTCGCTTCGCTCAGGATGACAGTGCGGGATTATGCAGCGGGGTTACACGCCGATGCCAGAGCCGAGGAGGCTGTAGAGGAGGATGGCGAGCACGATCAGGGTGAAGACCACGTACAGGCGATCGCGTTCGATGGCGAATCCGGCGACGGAGAAGGCTACGCGGGCGATGGGGGTGGCGATGAGGAGGAGCAATCCGAGCTGAATTAAACCTCGGCCGCGGCCGTTGATGACGCTTTGGATGACTCCTGGGATGGTGCGAAATTCGGAGGGCTCGCCGCGAAAGACGCGGTAATCGGCGGGTTCGTGCGCGTGGCGAAAGAGGTAGATACACGCTCCGCAGAGGACGACAGCCGCCGAGAACAGGACTCCGGCGCGGAGCAGGTTGCCGAGAATGATTTCGATGCGGCGATCTCGCCACGGTTGGGGTTGGAACGGCCGGGATTGGCGCGCTGGCGGGTGGGCGGCAGACATCAGATTTTCCCCCAGATACCTTGGTAGAGCATTTGCAGGCCTAGAACGAGAATCACCACACTGAAAACGAGGCGGAGCGATTTGGTCTCGGCTTTGACCAGGATACGGCTGCCGATTAAGGAGCCGGCCAGAACACCCAGCATGACGGGCATGGCGAGGCCGGGATCGACGTATCCGCGGCTGAGATAGACACCGGCGCTGGCAGCGGCGGTTACACCGATCATGAAGTTGCTGGTGGTGGTGGAAACTTTGAAGGGGATCTGCATGGCCTGATCCATGGCTAGAACTTTGACAGCTCCGGAGCCGATGCCGAGCAATCCCGAAAGCGCGCCGGCGCCAAACATGAGGCTGAAGCCGGTGGGGACGTTTTGGACGTTATAACTGCGCGGACCTTCGAGGTCGGGGAAACTGCCGTTCATCCGGAGACGGGTGGCGAGCGGATCGGGTGGCAGGCTGCGGTGGGCCTGTGGGCGCGGCTTGCGGGAAAGATACGCTGAGTAAAGCAAGACGGCGCCGAAGATGATCGCGAGGGCGCTGGTCGGTATCCAGGTGGCCAGGAAGGCTCCGAGCAACGCGCCGGAGGTGGTTGCGATTTCTAAAAACATGCCGATGCGGATATTGGAGAATCCTTCTTTCACATAGGAGGCAGCGGCGCCGGAGGAGGTTGCAATCACGGAGACGAGCGAGGCTCCGATGGCGTAACGGATATCCACGTGGAAGAAGATGGTGAGCAGAGGCACGAGAACGACACCGCCACCGAGGCCGGTGAGCGATCCGAGGAGTCCGGCGGCGCAGGAGACGATCGCGACGACGGCGGTGAATTCCAGGACAGTCATTGCAGGATGGTCATTGAATGTTGGCCATTGAATTTCTCATAGGGTAACATTTAACTCCACTTTTTTTTAAGAGGATCGGAGTGCAATCGGTGGTGAGAGGCGGGATTTGTATGGGGAGAACGAAGCGGATGGTGCTGGCAACAATCATCGTGATGGGTGTGGCGGCGGGAATGGCGGGCACGACTTGGGCTCAGGGCGCGGAGCAACCGACGCCGAAATCAGCGACCGCGCAAGAAACGACGGCAGCAGGAAGGCAGGCTGTGCCGGCAACGACCGCGACGCCAATGGAGGCAAGCAAAGCTTCCGCGACCAAAGGGACGTACACGATGGAAGTAAGCGGGTCGAAGCAGTGGATGGATACGAACATCGACCTACGCAGCGGCGAGAAGTTGCAGATCACGGGGGAGGGGACGATCACTTATGCCGACGCCAAGAAAAACCATTTCGGCCCCGCGGGAATCACGCGGAGCTTAGCGGATGTAATTCATCAATACGCCGTGCCAAACGGGGGACACGGAGAGCTGATTGGGCGGCTGGGATCGGGCGATGCAGCCGAGGCGTTTGAGGTGGGAACGAGCACCGCGTATACGGCTCCGGTGGCGGGTCGGCTGTTTCTGGGGATCAACCAGAGCTTGCGCGATGCGGCGGGGGCAACGGGAAGTTTCCAGGTGAAGATCCAGGTATTGAACGAGGGGTTGGGCACGGCCGATGCGACGGTGGTGGGCGGCCCAGCGGAAACGGCAATGCCCGCGATGACACAGAAGCTACTGGATTCGATTCCGCGGCGGATTACGGATCAGAGCCACAGTCCGGGCGATATGGTGAATATCCTGATCGTCGGGACGGAAGAAGAAATGGTAAAGGCGTTCACGACCGCGGAGTGGGTGAAGGTCGATAAATCAGTGGGGAGCACGGTGCTGGCGGGGCTGCTGGATACGTTCGAGAAAAAAGACTACCTGACCATGCCGATGAGCACACTGTATTTGTTCGATCGTCCGCAGGATTATGGGTTTGCGCATGGGGAGCCGGTGAAGGTGATGATGTCGCGAAATCATTTGCGGGTGTGGAAGTCGGCGCACCAGGTGAATGGAAGGCCGCTGTGGTGCGTGGCGGCGACGCACGATATCGGGTTCGAGCACGATCAGAGGAATAACGGGGTGACGCACAAGATCGATCCGGCGATTGATGGCGAGCGGGAGTATGTGAACCAGACGCTCTCCGGGACGGGACTGGTGTCGGCGCGGGGACATGTTGTTCCGACGAATGCCCTCACTGAGGCGAAGACGGCGACGGGCAGGGGATTCCACTCCGACGGACGGATTCTGGTGCTGGTGCTGAAGAATGGTGGAGTAGAGAATCAGTAAGACATCTAGTTTCCCGTAGAGACGCGGCAAGACGCGTCTCCGGAGACGGGCAAGCCCAATCTCTACAGGAGGAAAGACTGCCTATTCGATTGCGGCTTCTGCGCACATCCAACAATCCACGGCGCAGTGCAGCGGACAAGAGTATCCGCGCTGACGCTACTGGTTGACCCAGACAACGCGAGCTTTTTTTAACTGGGCGTGCTGTTCCCGTAATTCGCGGGCAAAGGTGCCGAGAGAAACAGCCTCTGCCTGTGGGAAGTCCGAAGCCGGCCTTTCTCCCTGGGCGGAGGCGTAACTGGTGGCGGCGAGGACGTTCTGTTCCTGAGACATGGGTGAATAAGCTGCGTGTGCGGGATGACTTGGCGACTGGTAGATCTGCGGTTGGTTGCTGATAGAGGAGGCGCCACTAGAATAATACTGAGCAAATGCCGCGGTGGTGGAAAGAAGGCAGAGCACGAAGAGGGTTTTTTTCATCGCAGGGTCTCCCGATTGCGGAGAAAGCGGTGGATCATCCGCGGACCAAGCGAGCGGATGAGGGCTCCTCCAGGATGAGTAAGAGCAAGCCCGGTGCCAAACTTCGTTGGAGTGAAATGGAGGCTAACGGGCGTTGACGGAGGGCAGGGGCAATTGTTTGCACAATTGTGGAGCGCGCATGGAATCGGGGGCAAAGCAGGAATCCAGCTACCGGGTTGTTGACGACACAGAAAGGCGCGCAGCAGGACGCTCGATGCCAAGACGCATTCACTTTTCACGGCGGCGGCGAACGTGGGGCCGCAGCCGGAGAGGAAAGTGGAGCCGGGTTCGTTCGTGGTTTTGGTGCTGGAGCGAGAGCGGGCTAGTTTAAGGCGGGGAGATTGGACTCGACGGGAACGAGCGTCACAAGCATTGAAACTGCCGGGGACACGGCCAATGGAACATCCCTTTAGTAACCTCCTTGTTCATGACCGTTTAACAGTTCTGCGTCTACAATAGTTGTAGACAAATTGAATGGTGGGGTGACAAAAGTGGACAGCGTGACGAGGAGCCGCGAACGGCGGAAGCTGATGATGGAATTGCTGGAGAGAAAAGTGCGTCTGCGGGCGCGCCAGCTTTACGATGAACGCGGGCAGGTGGAAGGACTAGAGCTGGACGACTGGGTGAGAGCCGAGTCGGAAGTTTTGAAATCGAGTATTCTCGCGCCGCTGTGGAATAAGCGCCAGGAGCGGGAACTGGTGGAAGTATAGAGTAACCGCGCTCCGAGCCGTTCGCGATTCCTGGACGGCGAAGCCAAACAAACTTGACGCTGGTTGGGAATCCGCAGCAACAATAACGCGGACGACAGGCCGGGCTACGCCAGCTCGGCGCTGGCAATTTGGTTTTTCGAAATGAATCTGCTAGCTTTCAACCTCAGCGCGTGGCGGAAATTTTTCGGAAATCTTTGTGGAGGATGGACGTGGGATCTCAAAAACGGTGGCTGGGTCTGTTTTTTTCTCTGGTGGTTACGGCTGCAATGCAGGCGCAACAATTATCGCCGGCAGGCGAAGTTACGCGGCGGTTGGCGGTCGATATTTTCAAACAGCTGATCGAAATCAATACGACGGACTCTGTGGGCAGCGTGACGGCGGCCGCGGAAGCGATGGCGCAGCGCTTTCGCGATGCCGGATTTCCGGAGAGCGATATTCAGGTGCTGGGTCCGAATGACCGGAAGAAGAACGTAGTGGTGCGGCTGCATGGATCGGGCAAGCACAAGCCGGTGCTACTGATCGGGCATCTGGACGTGGTGGAAGCGCGGCGCGAGGACTGGACGACGGATCCGTTTCAGTTCATCGAGAAGGACGGGTATTACTACGGGCGCGGCGCCAGCGATATGAAGGATGGCGATGCGATCATGTCGGCCACGCTGATCCGTATGAAGAAAGAAGGATACGTACCGAGCCGGGACATTATTCTCGCGATGACGGCGGATGAGGAAGGCGGCACCTCGAACGGAGTTGACTGGCTGATCAAGAATCATCGCGAACTGATTGATGCCGAGTTCGTGCTGAACCACGATGGCGGCGGCGTGCTCGCGGATCACGGCAAGCCGGCGATGATGGAAGTGAACGCCACCGAAAAGCTCTACGGCGATTTTGTGCTAACGGCGACCAATCCCGGCGGACACAGCTCGCTGCCCCGGCCGGAGAACGCGATCTACGAACTGGGGGATGCGCTGACGAAAATCGCGCACTACCAGTTTCCGTTCGAGCTGAACAACATCACGCGCGCGTATTACGAGCGGCAGGTCCCGATGGCGATGGGGCAACGCGCGGCCGACCTGAAAGCGATGCTGAAGAATCCTCCGGAGAAGGAGGCGGTGGCGCGGCTGTCGAAGGATCCGCTGGACAACTCGACCATGCACACAACGTGCGTGGCGACGCGGTTGAGCGGAGGCCATGCCAACAACGCGCTGCCGCAAATGGCGCAGGCGAACGTCAACTGCCGCATCGAGCCCGGGCACACGCTGGAGGAAATCCGGGTGACGCTGGAGAAAGTGGTCAACGACCCGAAGATTAAGGTGCAGTTTCGCGAGAACAGTAATGTGCTGATGGATCACGGATCGGACCGCCACAGTTATGTGCCGCCAGCGCCACGGAAGGAAGTGTTCGAACCGCTGGAGAAGGTCGTGGCAAGGATGTGGCCGGGGATTCCGGTGCTTCCGAACATGAGCACGGGGGCGTCGGATGGCGTGTATACGAATGCCGCTGGAATGCCGACCTACGCGGTGTCAGGCGAGCAGTATGACCGCGACGATATCCGGGCGCATGGAAAAGATGAGCGGACGGGGGTCGGGGCGTTTGCCCGGGGCGTGGATTTTTATTACGTGTTCTTGAAGGAAGTTACGGCAGAATAGGAGGGCAGCACTCAGCGCATTCATCTCTAGATGGCGATTCCAGCCGGCACCTCAGCCGCGCAATCGTTTCTATTCGCGCTCGGTCGGCAACAAAAACAGGGCGCGTCTTCACTTCCGGACTTATTTCAAGCCCAGCTCGCCATTGTACTGTTGGGTAATCCCGTAGCACTCGCAGGCGGAGTCTTCAAGTTTCTTGCGGTTCACGATCTTCACTGCGCCACGGGTGTACTCGATGAGCTGCTCTCTCTGCAAAATACCAGCTGCCAAACTCACGCTAGGTCTATCTGTCCCTAGCATCGTTGCTAGAAAATCATGGGTGATGGGCAGCGACTCTGAATCCACTCGGTCCTGAGTCATTAGCAACCACCGCGCTAGGCGCTGCTTAATATCGTGCAGCCGATTACAGGCGGCTGTTTGTGCAACCTGCATTCCCTGAACTACTGCATAGCGGCTCAACATCAATTGCAGGTGTGGAGTAGATTCCAAAGTGTTTTGCAAAGCTCCGACTTCTACCCGAAACCCATCCCCCGTGATTTGTACCACCGATTGAAGCGGACTCCTGCTCAGGCCAACTGCCGCCGGTGTTCCTGTAAAGCCCTCATTGCCAACTATGCCGGCTTCGACGCTCTTTCCATCTTTCATTGCGACTATAAGAGAAATCAAACCTCGGTTCGGGAAATACGCAAATTCCAGCTTTCCACCCCCCTCGTGAAGAACTAGATGGCTTGGCAAGCTGACGTATTCGAGATGAGGACGAAGTGAGCTGTAGTCGCTATCGGAGATCGATAAAAGTAGTATGTTGCTGACGGGCTTCCCTGCGGTATTCGTGCGCTCGCCAGACTGCACGAATTGGAGGCCTTTACTTTCCACAAACGATCCTTGAGAACTAGGATCACACCCGAAAACTTCCCGTATCCAGGAAACAGGAACCCTGTTTTGGGGTACTCAAAAAAAATTATACAGTGTTCTGTCAGACATAACGCTTCCGTGGGCTTATCCTACGTTGACTTTACCGCTTGCTGCGCACAAGCATCGCAACGCACGAAACGTGAACCAACACGTAAGCGATTCCGCTACTTCAAACGATATCCCAAAATCAGGCGTGCGCACGAACAAAAATCTTCGATGTATGTAGGATGCCCGACAGACCATCCAAATTGGCAGATGTAAATTTCGCCCTATGGGAAACCACGTTTCGTCCCTCGACGGCAAGCGGGTACCAGGCATGGGGTCGGACGCCGAATGGGGCGCAGCGACACAGGCGGCCATGAGCCGGGAGCTGGTATGGATTGAGCAAGAGCGTTTTCGGGGTTTTGGTTGCTCTGAATGTGGGTGGCGGTTCAAACCTTCTCGTACGGCCACCGGCGCATCTTTCGATGAAATGATGCGCAACTTCGAGGTGCAGCGCGACAAAGAGTTTACATCCCATGTTTGCGTCGATCACTCCAAAGGGGTTAGGTAGTATCCGTCCAAGCGCCTATTGCGCCGGGAGCCTCTCGGGATTGCGCCTGTATCACGCGCTACTCTGAAACTGACCCACTACCAAATCTTGGCGTTGTGGAGCCGGCGGGGCCTCGCTCCTACGTGGATATTGACATTCGCCAACCATTCGCCTATGCTCCCCGCATGGCGATCACTCGGCGTCAACGCGAGTTGTATGACTTCATCTCGCGCTTTGTGGCGGAGAAGCAATACTCTCCTTCGTTTGAAGAGATCAAGGAAGGCATGGGGCTGAGTTCTTTGGCCACGGTGCACAAGCACGTAACTAATCTGGAGAAAAAAGGGCTGCTGACGCGGGACTACAACCGGAGCCGCTCGATTGATCTGCTGCCGCCGAAGGGAAAGTTGAAGCAGTCGATGGCGGTGAACACGGCGATGGTACTGCCGCTGGTGGGAAGGATTGCGGCGGGGCGTCCGATTGAGGCGGTGGAGCACAACGAGACCATCTCGCTGGCGGATTTTGTGCGCTCGAAGGAAGTGTTCGTGCTCGAAGTGCGCGGCGAATCCATGCAGGACGAAGCGATTCTCGATGGCGACTACGTGCTGGTTGAGAAGACAAAAACGGCGCACAATGGGGATATTGTGGTGGCGCTGCTCGAGTCGACGGACGCTACGCTGAAGCGGTTCTTTCGTGAGGGAGAGAACATTCGGCTGCAGCCTTCGAACGCGGCGATGCCGCCGATCATTGTGCCGGCGTCGTCGGTGCAAATTCAGGGACGGGTTATAGGGGTTCTGCGGAAGTATTGAAGGCGCAGAAAGGACGGGCTAGGACGCCCGTCCCTCCACTAAATTATTGGCTTAGCCTAAGTGGCGATCCAGGGCTTTCTGAATATCGTCCTTGGAGCGGTAGCCGACGAGTTGTTCGACGACCTGTCCGTTCTTGAAGACGAGCAGGGTGGGAATGCCGGTGACTTTGTAGCGCATGGGAGTGGCGGCATTGCGGTCGACGTCCATTTTGCCAAACGTGACTTTACCCTGATATTCGCCGGCTAGTTCTTCGACGATGGGAGCGATCGCGCGGCAGGGGCCACACCAGGCGGCCCAGAAATCGATGAGTACGGGCTTATCGGACTTCAATACATCGGAATCGAAATTAGCGTCGGTGACTTCGACGGTGGCGGTGCTTGCCATTCATCCTCCAGATTTCTCGGTTAACTGCCAGTTCCGCCTTAAGGTAGACCGTTTGGTCGCTATGGGGCGGGACATCTATCCTAGCACTGTTGATTGGATGCTCCGCAAGGGCGGAAGTCGCAGGAGATGTTGGGAGTTGGGGGTTGGGGGCGGAGCGCCGTAGAATAGTGGTTTTGGAACGACGGTTTTGGAATTTTGGTTTACGAATGACGACTGGCGATCTCGATAATCTCCGGGTGGTGCTCGTGGCAGCGCGGAATCCGCTGAACATTGGAGCGGCCGCACGGGCCATGAGTAATTTTGGAGTCCAGCGATTGCGGGTGGTGAATCCCTATGAGGTAGCGTTTCGGGAGGCGCGGTCGGCGGTGGGCGCGGCGGGGTTATTGGCGAAGGCGGAACAGTACGAGACGGTGGCTGAGGCAGTTGCGGAGTGCAGGCTGGTGGTGGGGACGACCGTGGCCGGGGCCCGGCGTGACTTACAGCATCGGTTGCAGCGGCTGGATGAGGGCGGGCGGGCAATCAAGCGGCGACTGAAGACGGGACCTGTGGCATTGTTGTTCGGCTCGGAAAGATTCGGGCTATCGAATGATGAACTGAGCCACTGCCAATGGGTGATGCGGATTCCGACGCGAGAAGAGCACGGTTCGATGAATCTGGGGCAGGCGGTGGCGGTCTGCCTGTACGAGTTGGTGCGCGGACAGAAAACAGCGACGGCCAAGGCTGCGCCCGTGAAAAAAGAAAAAACTTCCGCCACGTCAGGAGATGTGGAGCGGCTGACGCAGGCGCTGTTCAAGGTTCTGGGCGGCAGCGGATACGTGAAGCCGCGAGCAGCAGCGGCGACAGAGGAGAATTTGCGGCGGATGATCCGGCGCATGGAGTTGAACGCAAACGATACGGATATGTGGTTGGGAATGCTGCGGCAGATTGATTGGAAACTGGGCGCAAATGAAAAGGACAAATAGGAAGCGGTGCGCCTGGCGCGATGCCGTTGTATTGAACAACCCGATCAGGCCGTCCTTTGCGATCCAGTCACCAAGTTCACGATCACTGTGCCCAGCGCCAACAAGCTGACCAGAGAAATCACTCCCAGCGATATGACGCAGTAGATGCACCATACGCCGAGCACCGTGGACTCGATGTGGGCGAGATAGAGCGCAAAGCCCAGACCCCCAAGCGCGGCCACCAACATCACCCGGTAAGCTTTCCTGAAGGCGAGCACGCCGAGCAGCAGATATCCGGCGATGCCAATCACGGCCACGGGAACTCCGAAGAGCATGGCGTACGGACTGTGGTTCACGATGCCGCAATCCCAGCGCTCGTTGATGCTGCACGGCGAAGCGTCGGTGCGGAAATGCTCACGCAAGGCGAGCGAAGAAGCGGCGACACCGACGACGGCAAGCACAATCAGCACCCATCTCATGCAGGACTCCCTCACCAATTTAAATTGCATTTCCTGAAAGAGATATTATCCACGATTCTCGCCAATCAATCTTGCCCTATCAATCGTGATAACGCCGCTCGCCGGCCGGTATCGGGACGCTAAGGCGATTCTGCGGCGGAGGCAGCGGGCATGTCGCATAGGCGGTGAATGCACAGGGCGGGTTCACCAGCCGATTGAAATCGAGCCAGACTTTGCCGGGCTGGGTTACGCCATGGTCGGGAAGTTCGGTATACAAAAAGCGTCCCGCGCCGTAGGTCATAGTTTTGCTGGTGGCGTCACGAAGAATAAAGAAAAACTCGGTTGATTCCGGACCTTCGAGCACTGGCTCCAGCCGAACAACTTGTCCATCGAGCGTGAATTGGGCGGCGCCGGGTGCGGGGAGATGGGTAGTGGTCCCGAGAACGGTCGGGATGTCGAGCACTTTAGGAGGGTTATATGGAATCCAGTGCGCGTGAACGCGGTAGTTGGCATTCGGCGGGTACCAACGCAATCCGTGGAAACCAAAGCGGGTTGGGGCTTGCAGATCCTTGATGCGCAAGGCGAACTGATCGTCGCGATGGATCACGATGATGGTGAGCGTGCCGATCGCGAGCTTCGATGGTTTGTCGGCATCGTCGGCAAACAGGACCTGCTCTTTCGCGGGTTGACCATCGACCAGCAGGTCCTTCGGAAAACCGCCGGCTGGAGGCAGCAAGCGCAGCGCACCTTTCTCCAGGCGCACGACCGCGATGTGCGCTGGCGCTTTGCCTGTGATGGGAACGCGGCAGTCTTCAGCGGAACCGAAACTGTTGTCCCCTTCTTTCAGCCATCCGAGGGCGATCAAAGACAGCCAGCCTTCCGGAGCCTGGAGGCTGGTCGCCCGCAGCGCGCGCTATGCCAGCAGATCGCGCTGCCATGAAGTCTGATCGTCTGCACCCTTATCGTTAGAACTTGCATTGGCCGAACCGGCTACCAGCGACTGGGACAGCATCGCCACCAGAGCGAAAGCTGCGGCCGCCTGGAATTTTCTTTTCATTGCACAAGTTCCCCGCTTTTCAGGTTCAAGACTGCCCGCCATCATTGCTTGTGTGGCGCGGACAGGAGTGTCCGCTCCACGCGATTGTAAAAAACATTTCTATCTACCCAATAGAGTTTACCAATCATGCCGACTGCAACTTGAGTGACCGTCGCGAACCTGCCCGTCCCTAACAGCCTGTGGTGAAACTCCAGCGCCCAAAACCAGCGCCTAAAGGCGCCTTCATAACACGGCACTTACCTGAAGGTGTTCAGTCTCATGACATCCTTTACACAACGTTATCAGGACATGCTTTACACTCGGCCCGAGCGAAGCAAGGGCAAGAAGGTAAAGGCAGCCCCAGCTTGGCAGAGGGCAAATGCC
>JANXZM010000054.1 GCA_025355505.1 Acidobacteriaceae bacterium
AAAAGCTGCGTGACCTATTCTATTTCGCCATTCAACTGTTATACTCACGTGTTTCAGTAACCTGCGTCACGGCAGCATGTGACGTGAATTATACGAATGCGGTCAGCCGGGAGGGGCGCGAGCCAATTCCGCAATATTAAAGACTTCATATTCAATGCAGATCTTTCCGCGCAGCAGCAACGCTATCGCCCGGGCCTCGATGGCCCTAACTCTTTTTGTAGTGGGTGGACTATTTTGGGGCTTGGTGCAGATTGAGCGGTCTCCGTACATCACGTATGCCGGAGTCCGGAAATCGCAGCCTGTTCCGTTTAGCCACCAGCACCACGTGACCGGGCTGGGCATCGACTGCCGCTACTGTCACACTTCGGTGGAGCAATCGAGCTTTGCCGGCATTCCGCCCACCAAGACTTGCATCAACTGCCACGCGCAGATATGGACCAACGCGGCTTATCTGGAGCCCGTCCGCGAAAGTTTCCGCACCGGCCGCTCAATCGAATGGACGCGCGTCAACCAGTTGCCCAACTATGTATATTTCAATCACAGCATTCACGTAAGCAAGGGTGTGGGCTGCAACACCTGTCACGGTCCTGTCGACCAGATGCCGTTGACCTATCAGTATGCGTCGCTGCAGATGGAATTCTGCCTTGACTGCCACCGCGCCCCGGAAAAATATCTGCGTCCGCGTGAACAAGTTTTCAATATGCGCTATGAGGGGCCTTCCAATGGCGAGCCCGTCATCGTGAAGGGGACGGCCTACTCCGATCAGGAAACGCTGGGGAACGCTTTGAAGCAGGAATACAAAGTGCGCTCGGTAAACGACATTACTAGTTGCAACACCTGCCATCGCTAGGGCAGGATGGAATCCGTGAGAACTGAAAAACTAACGACGGATAGCTGAGAGCTGAATATCGACGATGAGCATGGACGAGCAAAAGAAAAAATCGGCCGGAACCGCCGTCGGAGGCGACGTCTGCCCGACCAAGCGCAAGCAGCTTGACCTGGCAACGGTCAAGGAGCAAATCGAGGATACGACCGGTCCCGAGTATTGGCGCAGCCTCGAAGAGCTGGCTGGCAGCGACGAGTTTCAGGAGATGCTGCACCGGGAGTTCCCGAAGGGCGCTTCCGAGTGGCTCGACGACTTCTCGCGCCGCGGTTTCCTCAAGACCATGGGTGCGTCGCTGGCCCTCGCGGGTTTGACCGGCTGTACCCGGATGCCGATCACCGAGATCGTGCCCTATGTGAGGCAGCCGGAGAACGTGATTCCTGGCCGCCCAATGTTCTACGCGACCGCGTTCGCGCTCGGCGGTTACGCTTCGCCGATTCTGGTCGAAAGCCATCTTTTCCGTCCCACGAAAATTGAGGGCAATCCGCAGCACCCCGCGAGTCTCGGGGGCACGGACGTTTACGCGCAGGCTTCCATTCTCGATCTCTACGATCCCGACCGGGCGCAGAACATCACGTACATGGGCGACATTCGTTCGTGGAACGCTTTTATGGAAGCGGTTCGCGGTCCCATGAGTGCGCAGAAAAGCATGGCGGGCGGCGGAGTTCGCATTCTGACGCAGACCGTTTCCTCGCCCACGCTGGCCGCGCAGATTCGCAGTTATCTCGCCGCGAATCCGATGGCCAAATGGCACGTTTACGAACCGATCAGCCGCGACAATGTTGTCGAAGGCGCGAAACTGGCTTTCGGCGAGCCAGTCGAGACCCGGTACGACTTGTCGAAGGCCGACATCATTGTTTCGCTGGATGCCGACTTTCTCTACGCGGGATTCCCCGGCTCCGCGCGCTACACGCGCGATTTTTCTGCGCGCCGCAATCCTGATGCGAATATGAACCGGCTCTATGTCGTCGAGAGCACGCCGAGTTCCACGGGAATGAAAGCCGACCATCGCCTGCCACTGCGCGCTGCCGATGTCGAAAACTTTGCCCGCACCCTGGCGAGCGCGGTGGGCGTGAATGCCGGCGGCAGCGCCAGTGGTGAGGAGCAGGAGTTTGTCTCCGCGCTCGCGAAAGACCTGCAAGCGCACAAAGGCTCCAGCGTCGTCATTGCCGGCGATCATCAGCCGCCCGCGGTCCACGCACTTGCGCACGCCATCAACCAGGCGCTCGGCAACGTTGGCCAGACGGTTGTCTATACCGAGCCGGTCGATGCCAATCCCGTCAACCGCAGCCAGTCTGTGCACGCGCTCGTCGAAGACATACGCGGCGGTAAAGTTGACCTGCTGCTGATCCTCGGCGGCAACCCGGCCTACGACGCGCCCGCCGAGATCGAATTTGCTGCGGCCCTGAAGTCGACCGCTGTCAATTTGAAGGTTTATCTCGGTTCGCATCGCAATGAGACCGCGGAGCTTTGCCAGTGGCACCTGCCCGAAGCGCACTACCTTGAGTCCTGGAGCGATGCGCGCGCCTACGATGGAACGGTCAGCATCATTCAGCCGCTCATCGAGCCGCTCTACGGCGGCAAAAACGCGCACGAAATCATCACCATCTTCGCGGGACAGTCCGGCCTCACGGCACACGACCTCGTTCAGGCCTACTGGCAGAAGCAGCACTCGGGCGCCGACTTCGACGCCTTCTGGCGCAAGTCGCTGCACGATGGCTGGGTCGCGGGCACCACTTACGCGCCGAAGCCGGTCACGCTGAAAGGTGTGAGTTCCCACGCATCACAAGCCGCTCCTGGCGGCGGTATCGAAATCAACTTCCGTCGCGATCCTTCCATCTATGACGGCCGCTTCTCGAATAACGGATGGTTGCAGGAACTTCCGAAACCGCTGACCAAGCTGACTTGGGACAATCCGATCATGATTGGCCCGGCCATGGCCGAGCGCCTGAAGCTGAATTTCAAAGATGTTGCCGAGCTTGAATTCAACGGCAAGAAGGTAAAGGGCGCAGTCTGGATTCAGGCCGGACATCCTGACAACTCCATCACTGTCTTCCTCGGTTACGGGCGCACCCGCGCCGGTCGAGTTGGTACCAGCACCGGCTTCGATGTCTACCCGCTCCGTACCAGTCAGGCTCCGTGGTTTGCGGACAGCGCGAAACTTATCGCTACCGGCGACACTTATCAGCTCGCCAGTACCCAGGGCTTTCAGACGATGGAGACTCCCGTCGGCGAGCGGCCGCTGGTGCAGGAGCGCAGCCTCGCGGAGTACAAGAGAGAGCCCAACTTCGCGAAGGAAGGCGATCCGCCGGCCGACCTCACGCTCTACAAGCCTTTCGATTATTCCAAGGAGACTTACTCCTGGGGCATGGCGATCGACTTGAACTCCTGCGTCGGTTGCAATAACTGCATTGTCGCCTGCCAGTCGGAAAACAACATCGCCGTGGTCGGCAAAGAGCAAACCCTTAAAGGCCGCCACATGCACTGGCTCCGCGTTGACGCTTACTACAATGGCCCGCGCGACAATCCAAAGGGCTTCTTCCAGCCCGTGCCCTGCATGCAGTGCGAGAATGCGCCCTGCGAACTGGTCTGTCCGGTGCAGGCTACCGTTCACAGCAGTGAAGGCCTGAACGACATGGTCTACAACCGCTGCGTCGGAACGCGCTATTGCTCCAATAACTGCCCCTACAAAGTGCGGCGATTTAATTTCCTCCTTTTTCAGGATTGGGAGACTCCGCAGTTCAAGCTGATGCGCAATCCTGATGTGACCGTGCGCAGCCGTGGCGTCATGGAAAAATGCACTTACTGCGTGCAGCGCATCAACGAGCGCCGCATTGACGCCGAGCGCGCCGATACCACCATTAAAGAAGGTGATCTGCAGACGGCTTGCCAGCAGTCGTGTCCGGCCAATGCTATCGTCTTCGGCAACCTTAACGATCCGAACAGCCAGGTGAACAAGTGGAAGGCACAGGCTAGGAATTACTCCCTGCTGGGTGAATTGAATACGCGACCGCGCACAACCTATCTGGCGGAAGTCCGCAATCCTAACCCAGAGTTAGAAAATAAGTTAGAAGAGTCAAGAACATAGTGGAGCGCATGTAAGGCATGGCTACGAACACACAAATACCCGTGGCAGACAGGCGAGTGCCCGTGATCGCGCCGGGCCACACCTTCTCCACCATCACCGAGAAGATCAGCAACATCGTGCTGAGCCGCCCCGTCTCACTGGGATGGATCGTCGGTTTCCTGATCGTGTTCTCCATGATGAACATGCTGATGATGGCCCTGGGGTATCTGTTCATTAAAGGTACTGGGATATGGGGCATCAACATTCCCATTGGCTGGGGATTCGCCATCGTCAACTTCGTGTGGTGGATCGGTATCGGCCACGCCGGCACGCTGATTTCAGCGATTCTGTGCCTGCTGCGCCAGAGCTGGCGCAACTCCATCAACCGCTTCGCCGAGGCCATGACGCTGTTTGCCGTGGCCTGCGCCGGTATCTTCCCGCTCGCTCACACCGGGCGTCCGTGGCTTGCGTACTGGCTCTTTCCTTACCCCAACACCATGAATTACTGGCCGAATTTTCGCAGCCCGCTGGTCTGGGACGTGTTCGCGGTTTCGACTTATTTCATCATTTCGTTAGTCTTCTGGTTTGTCGGATTGATTCCCGATCTTGCCACCTTGCGCGATCGCGCCGAGAACCCCTGGGTCCGGCGTATTTACGGACTGCTGGCCATGGGATGGCGCGGTTCCGCCCGCCACTGGCACCGCTATGACACGGCGTACTTACTTCTCGCCGGACTCGCGACACCGCTGGTGCTTTCCGTTCACACCGTCGTCAGCTTCGATTTCGCGGTCGGCATTGTTCCCGGCTGGCACACCACCATCTTCCCACCGTATTTTGTCGCGGGCGCCATCTATTCCGGTTTTGCCATGGTGCTTTGTCTGGCGATTCCGATCCGCAAAATTTACGGACTGCAGGACTTCATCACCATGCGGCATCTTGAGAACGCGGCCAAGGTTATGCTCGCCACCGGCCTCATCGTCGCCTACGGCTATGGCATGGAGGCGTTCATGGGCTGGTATAGCGGGAACAAGTTTGATTCGTTCCTGCTCTGGAACCGCCTGCACGGGCCCTATCGGTTGACCTACATGGCGTTGCTCGCCTGCAACATTTTCATCCCGCAGGTTTTGTGGCTGAAGAAGTTTCGCGTCTCCACCGGATGGCTCTGGCTTATTTCGTTCGTGGTGCTGGTCGGTATGTGGCTGGAGCGCTTTATTATCGTCGTAGTCAGTTTGAGCCGCGATTTCCTGACTTCTTCGTTCGGCATGTACTACCCAACTAAGTGGGACTGGATGACTTTTGCCGGCACCATCGGCATGTTCCTGACTGCCATGTGGCTGTTCGTACGCATTCTCCCCATGATCTCCATCTTCGAATTGCGCACCTTGCTGCCGGAGTCGCAGGTGCACGAGGCGGCGGAGGTGAAGCAATGACAATGGGCGATTTTTCAGGCAATGGTCCGATCTACGGGTTGATGGCTGAATTTGACTCGGCAAAAGACCTGGTAGCCGCCGCTCACAAGACACACGAAGCGGGCTACCAGAAGATCGACGCCTACAGTCCGTTTCCCATCGAGGGCCTGGCCGAAGCCATCGGCTTTCACGAGAACAGCGTGCCGCTGGTCGTCCTCATCGGCGGACTCATCGGCGGGATCTCGGCCTACGCGCTCCAGTATTGGGTGGCGGTGATCACCTATCCGGTCAATGTCGGCGGACGCCCGCTTCATTCCTGGCCCTCGTTCATCATCGTGACCTTCGAGTTGACGATCCTTTTCGCCGGACTTTCCGCCGCGATCGGCATGATTGCGCTGAACGGCCTTCCAATGCCATATCATCCGGTGTTCAACGTGCCCGAGTTCGCCAAGGCCTCTGAGAATAAATTCTTTCTGGTCGTGTTTTCCAGTGACCCGAAATATGACGCTGCCCGCACCCGCTCGTTTCTCTCGGGCCTCGCTCCTCGGATGATCGCAGAGGTGCCAAGCTAGCCATGAGTGCCACTCCAAACCTGCGAAAATTTCTGCCCGCGCTGCTGGCGCTGATTGCATTTACCGCCGGATGCCGCCTCGATATGCACATGCAGCCCTATTACCGGCCCATGGCGAAGAGCGATTTCTTTCCTGATGGTCGCTCTGCCCGCTTGCCGGTCGAGGGTACAGTGGCGCGCGGCGATCTCCGCGAGGACACCTACTTTTACACTGGGAAAATCGGCACTGCTCTCGGCGACTATATGCCCTTCCCGGTGACGACCGAAGTTCTTGCCCGCGGACGCGAACGTTTCAACATCAACTGCACGCCTTGTCACGGCCGCGTCGGTGATGGTGACGGCTTCATCCCCACTCGCGGATTCCGCCGTCCGCCGTCGTATCACATCGAACGTCTGCGCAAAGTGCCCACCGCCTACTTTTTCGACGTCATCACCAACGGCTTTGGCGTCATGCCCGAATATGGCACGCAGGTTCTGCCGCGCGATCGCTGGTGCATCGCCGCTTACATCCGCGCGCTGCAACTGAGCCAGAACGCAACTTCGACCGAGATTCCCGCCGGGCAAAAAAATCCGTCACCTCCGCCGCGGTTCCGCGATATCGGCAATGGAGCCACGCTGCCAGAAGTGGCGCCCGCGCCGCCCGCTAACGCAACCGAAGGGGTACCCAAATGACCACGGCCACCATGAATAAGTCGGACCTGATGGCCCCGCCTGTGGCCCAGACCATTCAGCAGCGGTCGCTCGTCATTGGCGTAGTCGCTGCCATCGCTTCTGTCGTCGGCGCTTTCGTTGCTCCCGAGAGTTTTTATTCCGCTTACCTTACCGGCTTTATGTTCTGGCTCGGCCTTTCGCTTGGGTGCATGGCCATCCTGATGCTTTACCACCTGGTCGGTGGCGCCTGGGGCACGGTGATTCGCCGCATCCTGGAATCGGGCATGATGACGCTGCCCCTCATGTTCATCCTCTTCGTTCCCATTTTGCTGAACCTGCCCAAACTCTATTTCTGGGCGCGGCCCGATGGACTGTCGGATCCGAAGATCGCGGAGATTCACCAAAGCTATCTCAACTTCAACGGCATCCTGCTGCGCTACATCCTTTACTTCGTCATCTGGATCGGGATGGCCTACTTCCTGAATCGCTGGTCCACCGAGCAGGACTCGATTGCGGGCCAGAGCACGCTGCGCTTCCGCGCGATCAGTTCCATTGGACTTGTCATCTACTCGTTCACGATTTCCTTCGCAGTGGTCGACTGGGTGATGTCGCTCCAGGCGCGCTGGATCTCGACCATTTACGGCATGCTTTTCATTGCGGGAGAAGCGCTCTCCGCCTTTTGCTTCTGCGTGGTGATCGAGAGCATCCTCGGCAAACGCAAGCCCATGTCCAACTATCTTACCGATACCGAAGTGCACGACCACGGCAAGTTGATGCTCACCTTCGTCATGGTCTGGGCGTACTTCAATTTCTCGCAGTGGCTCATCATCTGGTCGGGCAACCTGCCGGAAGAAATTCCGTGGTACCTGCGTCGCCTGAATGGCGGATGGGAAGCGGTCGGCATCTTCCTGGTGGTGTTCCACTTTGCCGTGCCTTTCGCGCTCTTGCTCTCGCGCCAGTTGAAGCGCAAGGCGCGCACGCTGGTGCGGCTCGCCTCCTGGCTCATATTTATGCGCATTGTCGATATCTATTGGCATATCGAACCCGTGTCCCATAAAGAGTTTCATATCCACTGGCTGCATTTCACAATCGTCGCCGGCATCGGTGGTCTTTGGATGGCTTACTTCTTCCACAACCTGAGATCGCGTCCGCTGCTGCCCGTCAACGCGCCGCAGACGTTGAGACTTCTGGAGCCGACCCATGAGTGAAGACATGAACCACGGCCACTCCGGCCACGAAACCGGTTTCGAACGCGAAGACTTGGGCGCGCGCGGCGTCTTCGCCTTCATGATCGGCCTCGCGGTCGTTGGCGTAGTCATTTATTTCATCATTATTGGCATGTACACGTTCCTCGATAATTACGAGCGCTCGCAGATGGCTACCGCCAGTCCGTTGGTTACTTCGAAGGGTGCGATGTCGCGTGTGGTTACGCAGGATTACATGGACAAACAGTTCAAGGACAATGGCGCCCCCATGCTCGAAATCAACGAGCGTGGACAGTTTCGCGACTACCTGATGAATCAGGAGAACCAACTCAACAGCTACGGCTGGGTCGACGAAAAGGCGGGCGTGGCGCACATTCCGATCGAGCGCGCCATGGAGTTGATGGTGCAGCGCGGATTGCCGGTGAATACGCCAGGCGGCGCGGATGCGAAAAAATCGGCGGAAAGCAAAGCGTCGGCTAAGAAATCGGCAGCTGTGAAACAGTAGAAAGATGTGGCCGAGCCGCGCTCGGCTGGACAGCCGAAGGCGGTTGTCCCTACGTGTAAACGCTCCGGCCGGACAGCCGGAAAAGGAAAAGCAGTGCGCAGTAAAAGCAGTTTCGCCAACTCGATCGCCCTAGCAGCATTCCTGCTCCTGCTCTCGGCTGCCCCGCTTTTCGCGCAGGGCGCGCGTAGTCTCATGTCGGGCGGCGGCATCATGAGTCCGCCGGTCAACCAGCGTCCCCCCGGTCTCGAATTCGTTGGCATCGAGCAGCATCTCAACGCCGAAGTTCCCGCCAATCTTGAATTTAAAGATGAACTCGGCAACCCGGTCAAACTCGCCGGCTACTTCGGCCACGGACGTCCCGTCATCCTGAACCTGGGTTACTACCAATGCCCCATGCTCTGCAGCGAACTGCTGCAAGGTCTGGTCGGTTCGATGAAGGCACTGACCTTCGATCTGGGTAAAGATTTTGACGTCGTCACGGTGAGCTTCGACCCGCGCGAAACTACGGAAATGGCCGCCGCAAAAAAGCGGGACATCATGAAGCGCTACGGTCGGGCGAACAGCGATCAAGGCTGGCACTTTCTCACCGGCAAGGCCGACCAGATCGAAGCGCTAACCAAAGCCGTCGGGTTCCAGTTTCAGTTCGATCCGAAAACCGAGCAGTACGCCCACGCCGCCGCCATCGTGATGCTCACGCCCGATCACCGCGTTTCGGGATACTTCTATGGCGTCGAGTTCTCTCCCAAGGATCTGCGCCTCGGACTGGTGCAGGCCTCGCAAAACCGGATTGGTAACATCGGCGACCAGGTGCTCCTCTACTGCTATCACT
Organism: Acidobacteriaceae bacterium; assembly: GCA_025355505.1. Classification (GTDB taxonomy): domain Bacteria; phylum Acidobacteriota; class Terriglobia; order Terriglobales; family Acidobacteriaceae; genus Acidiflorens. The sequence goes on from JANXZM010000054.1 coordinate 9,121, forward strand.
ACGATCCCAGGACCGGAAAATACGGCGCCGTCGTCAGCAACATCCTGAAGCTGACGGCGCTGGCGACGATGCTCATCCTGGGAACATTTATGTTCGTCATGTTTCGTGCCGATCGTCATTCCGATCAACGCACGGCCCACGGCGAATTGGGGCGAGTTAAGTAATTATGTCGAAATTTCTACCATTGTGGCCCGATCAGGCCTCGACCATGGCAAGCCAGGTGGATGCGCTCTACATCTATCTGCTGCTGGTCTCCGGCGTGATGACCGCCCTCATCTATATCGCCGTCACCGTGCTGGCGATCAAGTATCGTCGCGTACCCGGCCGCGATGCCCAACAGATCGAAGGCTCCACCCTCCTTGAAATCACCTGGTCGATCGTCCCGCTCTTTGTGATGATGACCTTCTTCATCTGGGGCGCAGTCATCTATTTCCAGGAGCGCACTCCTCCCGCCGACGCCACCGAAGTCTACGTCGTCGCCAAGCAGTGGATGTGGAAGATCGAGCACATGGAAGGGCAGCGCGAGATCAACCAGCTGCACGTTCCGACCGGCCAGAACATCAAGCTCATCATGACCTCGCAGGACGTGATTCACAGTTTCTTTGTTCCCGCCTTCCGCATCAAGCAGGATGTGCTCCCCGGCCGCTACACCACCCTCTGGTTCAAAGCCACCCAACCCGGCCGCTATCATTTGTTCTGCGCCGAATATTGCGGAACCAACCATTCCGGAATGGGTGGCGACATCGTCGTCATGGAGCCGCAGGATTACGCGCAGTGGATGGCGGGCGGCCCATCCGCGCCCTTGCAGGAAACCGGCAAGCAGTTGTTTACTCAGCTCGGATGCGCCACTTGCCATCGTTTCGATGTCCAGGGCCGCGGCCCCAATCTGACCGCTGTCTACAACAAACCGGTTCTGCTCGAAGACGGACGCACCGTGATTGCCGACGAAAACTATGTTCGTGAGTCCATCCTCAATCCCACCGCAAAGATCGTGAGCGGTTTTAAACCGGTGATGCCCACCTTCCAGGGCATCGTCAGCGACGAACAGTTGAACGCGCTGGTGGCCTACGTCAAATCGTTAGCCCAGCCCCCCACGGGAACCGCCGGGCTACAGAACCAGCCCCCCACTTCCCCGGCACAACCCCAGAATACGCAGGTGCAATAGTCATGGCGAGTACAGTAATTCCGGCGAATCAGACTCTAGCTCCGACTCCGAAGCTGAACTATCTCAACAACGGGCACACTCTCAAGTCCTGGCTGTTGACTACCGACCACAAGCGAATCGCGCTGCTCTATCTGATCTCGGTTACGGTCTTCTTTTTTCTCGGTGGCTTCTTCGCCATGCTCATCCGGCTCGAACTGCTTACTCCGCAGGGCGACCTCATGCAAGCCGACACCTATAACAAAGTGTTCACCATGCACGGCATGATCATGGTGTTTTTCTTTCTGATCCCGGTCGTGCCTGCCGTGCTGGGCAACTTCCTTGTGCCGCTCATGATCGGCGCTAAGGACCTTGCGTTCCCGCGCATCAACCTGCTGAGCTGGTATCTCTACATCACCGCCGGCACGCTCTTCCTGCACTGCATGCTGACCGGCGGCGTCGATACCGGTTGGACGTTCTATACCCCATACAGCACCGTCGGCAGCAACACCAACGTCATTGAAGCGGGACTCGCGGTCTTCATCGCCGGTTTCTCCTCCATTTTCACCGGGCTCAATTTCATCGTCACCATTCACCGCATGCGCGCGCCCGGTCTCACCTGGGACCGCCTGCCGCTGTTCATCTGGGCCAACTACGCCACCAGCCTCATCATGATTCTCGGCACCCCGGTGATCGCCATTACCGTCGTTCTCGTGGCCGTGGAGCGCCTCTTCCACCTCGGCATCTTCGATCCCAGGCTCGGCGGAGACCCGCTCCTCTTCCAGCACCTCTTCTGGTTCTACTCGCATCCCGCGGTTTACATCATGATCTTGCCTTCAATGGGTGTGATCAGCGAGTTGATTGCCTGCTTCGCTCGCAAGCGCATATTCGGCTACAAGTTTGTCGCTCTGTCGAGCCTCGCCATCGCCGTCTTTGGATTCCTGGTGTGGGCCCATCACATGTTCGTCGCCGGCATCTCGCTTTACGCCGCGATGATCTTTTCCTTCCTCAGCTTCTCCGTGGGCGTGCCCTCAGCCGTCAAAGTTTTTAACTGGACCGCAACGCTCTACAAGAGTTCCATCTCCTACGCCACGCCCATGCTTTATGCCTTTGGCTTTATTGGCCTGTTTACCATCGGCGGATTGACTGGTCTGATGCTCGCCACCATCGGCATCGACGTTCACGTCACCGACACTTACTTCGTCGTCGCCCACTTCCATTACGTCATGGTAGGTGGTGTCTTGATGGGCTATCTCGGAGGCCTCCATTTCTGGTGGCCGAAGATCAGCGGACGCATGTATCCGGAAAGCTGGGCTAAACTGTCCGCGCTGCTCGTCTTCGTCGGCTTCAACCTGACGTTCTTTCCGCAATTTATTCTCGGCTACGTCGGCATGCCGCGCCGCTACTGGCAGTATCCGCCGGAGTTTCAGGTGTTGAACGTACTCTCGACCGCCGGCTCCAGCGTGCTCGCCGTCGGCTATCTTCTGCCGATGATCTACTTATTGTGGTCGCTAAAATACGGCCCGATCGCTGAGGCCAATCCATGGGGAGCCGCTGGCTTGGAGTGGCAAACCACCTCTCCGCCGCCCACCTTCAATTTTGACGAGACTCCCGTCGTGACCTGGGAAGCTTATAACTACGACGAGATTCCGGCGCCGAAGCAACTGGAGGCTCCCGGTGCCAGATAGCCAAGCGATAGTCATGGAACACGAAGCTCACAATCCGGCGCTGCTCCACCACTTCGCCGACGCTCAGCAACAGAAAAACGCTGCCTCGCTTGGCATGTGGCTGTTCCTGGTCACGGAAATCATGTTCTTCGGCGGCATGTTCTGCGCCTACCTCGTCTACCGCCTAGCCCACTTCAATGCCTTCGCCGCCGCCAGCCAGCAGCTCAGCATCGGCATGGGCGCATTCAACACCGCCGTCCTGATTGTCAGTTCAATTACGGTTGTATTGGCGGTGAAAGCGGCCGAGGCAGGCAAGCGCAAAGTGCTGGTCGGCTACCTCATTATTACCGTGCTGCTCGGCATGACCTTCCTGGTGGTCAAGGGTTTCGAGTACCGCGAAAAATTCGAGAAGCACCACGTACCCGGCTCCACCTTCAAATTCACCGACACGTTTGACGACAACGGCAAGCAAATCCCGGTCAACCCGAAGGAAGCCGAGCTTTTTTTCTCCCTCTATTTCGCGATGACCGGCATGCACGCTTTGCACATGATCATTGGCTGCGGCCTGTTTGGCGTGCTCACGGTCTTCGCATGGAAGGGACATTACTCACCCGGCTACTTCACGCCTATAGAAAACGCCGGCCTGTACTGGCACTTGGTCGATATCATTTGGATTTACTTGTTCCCGTTGTTGTATTTGATCAGCCGGCACTCGTGACGGCTGACGGAGTAATCAGTACCATAGATTTAAATTGTCATCCTGAGCGAAGCGAAGGACCTCTGAACTTGCTCGCGGCGCTGGAATACATGGGTCTTTCGCTTCGCTCACGATGACAGTTGAGGTTTGAGGACCGAGAGTTACCCCTAAGGATTGCCATGTCGGAGCACGAAGAACACACGAGTCACTCGCAAGCATTTTACCTGGCCATTGGCATCGGCCTGCTCGTCCTGACGGCAACAACAGTCGGCGCCGCTTTTGTGAACCTCGGTCCTTTCAACCCCATCATCGCGCTCCTCATCGCCACCATCAAAGCCACGCTCGTCGTCCTCTTCTTCATGCACGTCAAAGGCGCGAGCGAGAAGCTGACCGGAGCCGTAGTCGTTTCCGGCTTCTTCTTCCTTGCGATTCTGTTATCCCTATCCCTGGCGGACTATCTGACTCGATCCTGGCGGTAAGCCCATCTTCGGTGGGCCTTTCCCCCTGTGGCTTTCCCCTGTTCACCCCCTGTGTCCTCCGTGGTTAAAAGAAATCCTTACCACCGTGGATACAGGGGTCACAGAGGTAAGCTTGCAGGCAACGCAATCCCCTTGCGCCCAACGCCCGCATCCTCGAAGATGTTCTGTACACCATGCCGCAAGACACCGCTCCACCCACGGCCCAATCCGCGCAACTCGACGCCTCCGCGCTTGAAGCCTCGCTCCGCCGCCATCTTCGCGGAGAGGTCCGCTTCGACTCGGGCAGCCGCGCCCTCTACTCAACCGACGGCTCCAATTATCGCCAGGTTCCGATCGGCGTTGTAGTTCCCCGTGACAAAGAAGACGTTCTCGCCACCGTTGCCCTCTGCCGTGAACATGGCGCTCCACTTCTTGCGCGTGGCGGAGGCACCTCGCTCGCCGGGCAATGTTGCAACTCCGCCGTCATCCTCGATTTCTCGAAGTACATGGCGAGCATTCTCGAGATCGATCCTGCGCGCCGCATCGCGCGCGTCCAGCCCGGAGTCGTCCTCGATCGCCTGCGCACCGAAGCCGAGAAGCACCACCTCACCTTCGGCCCCGATCCCGCTACCCACGACCGCTGCACGCTCGGGGGCATGATCGGCAACAATTCCTGCGGCGTGCACTCGATCATGGCCGGCAAGACGGACGACAACATTGAATCTCTTGAAGTCCTCACCTACGCCGGCCAGCGCATGCACGTCGGCGCCACCAGCGTAGACGACTTCGACCGATTGATTCGCGAAGGGGGACGCCGCGCCGAAATCTACGCCGGCCTCAAGTCCATCGCCGACCGCTACGCCGAGCAGGTACGTCGCCAGTTTCCAAATATTCCGCGCCGTGTTTCCGGATACAACCTCAACCACCTCCTCCCCGAAAGCGGCTTCCACGTGGCGCGCGCGCTCGTCGGCTCCGAAGGCACTTGCGTCACGGTTCTCGAAGCTACCTGCCGCCTCGTCGAGAGTCCGCCGGCGCGTGTGTTGCTCGTCATCGGATGGCCCGACATTTATCTCTGTGCCGACCACATCCCGCAGATCATGGAGCACCACCCCATCGGCCTCGAAGGCTTTGACGACATCATGGTCAATGCCAGCCGACGCAAGGGCGTGAACCTCGAAGGCATCGCGCTGCTGCCCGAAGGCGCTGGCTGGCTGATGGTCGAATTCGGCGCAGACACCGCCGCCGAAGCCGAATCGCAGGCGCGCAATCTGATGGATACGCTCGAACGCTCCGCCGCTCCGCCCACCCTGCGCCTGCTCACCGACCCACGCCAGGCGCGCCGCATCTGGGATCTCCGCGAGTCCAGCCTGGGCGTGACTTCGCACGTTCCCGGCGAACCGCTGCGCTGGGAAGGCTTCGAAGATTCCGCGGTCGCGCCTGAGAAACTCGGCGCCTACCTCCGCGACCTGCGCAAGCTGATGCAAGCCTTCCACTACGACGGTTCGTTCTACGGACACTTCGGCCACGCTTGCGTGCACACCCGCATGGACTACGATCTTGAATCCACCGAAGGCGTGCGCAAGTTTCGCCAGTTCATGGAAGAGGCTGCCGACCTTGTCGTCCGCTACGGCGGTTCGCTCTCCGGCGAACACGGAGACGGCCAGGCTCGCGCCGAGCTTCTTCCAAAAATGTTCGGCCCCGAACTCATGCAGGCCTTCCGCGAGTTCAAATCGCTGTGGGATCCCGATTGGAAAATGAACCCGGGTAAGCTCATCGAGCCCTATCGCCTCGACGAAAACCTCCGCCTCGGCGCGGGCTATGATCCCTGGCAGCCCGAAACGCATTTCAAATTCCCCGACGACCACGGCAGCCTCGCCGCCGCCACCCTGCGCTGCGTCGGTGTCGGCAAGTGCCGCCGCGATGAAGGCGGAGTCATGTGTCCGAGCTTCCGCGTCACGCGCGACGAGGAGCACTCCACGCGAGGTCGCGCCCACCTGCTGTGGGAGATGACCAAAGGCGACGTCATCAAGGACGGCTGGCAGAACGAGGCCGTAAAAGAATCGCTCGACCTCTGCCTTGCCTGCAAGGGCTGCAAGAGCGATTGCCCGGTCGGCGTCGATGTCGCGACTTACAAATCGGAATTTCTGTCGCATTACTACGAAACCAACCGGCGTCCGCTGAATGCGCTGGCCTTCTCGAATATCGACCTGTTGGCCAGAGCCGCCTCGCACGCGCCGGGACTGGTGAATCTTACTACCCAACTGCCCGGCCTGCGCGATCTCGCCAAGCTCGCCGCCGGAATCCCTGCCCAGCGCCGCATTCCAGCGTTTGCCCCGCAGACGTTTAAACAATGGTGGGAATGCCGGTGGAGCGACGGGCGTCTCCGTCCGTCCCGCGGAGCGAAGCTCCGCGAGGCTTCTCCCGTGCTTCTCTGGGCCGATACTTTCAACAATCATTTCCTGCCTTCGACAGCGCAAGCCGCCGTCGAAGTCCTCGAAGCCGCCGGTTTCGAGGTCACGGTCCCGCGCGCCCACCTCTGCTGCGGCCGCCCACTCTACGACGTTGGCATGCTTGACCGCGCGAAGGGCCTGCTCCTCCAGATCATGGACGAGCTTCTCCCCGAGATCGAAGCCGCAACTCCCATCGTCGTCCTCGAACCCAGCTGCGCCGCCGTCTTCCGCGACGAACTTACTAACCTCTTCCCGAAAGATGAACGCGCGCTAGCCCTCTCGAAGCAAGTCTTCTTGCTCAGCGAATTTCTCGAGCAGCGCGCGAAAAATTTTCCACTTCCCAAACTCCCCCGGCGAGCGCTTGTCCACGGACATTGCCATCACAAGGCAATCATGAAGATGACCGCCGAAGAGGCTGTCCTTGACCGCATGGGAATACAGTTCACTGCGCCCGCTCCCGGATGCTGCGGCATGGCCGGAGCGTTCGGCTTCGAAAAAGACAAATACGAAATATCGAAAGCCATCGGCGAACTCGAACTCCTGCCCGCCGTTCGCCAGGCTCCGACCGACTGGCTCATCGTCGCCGACGGTTTTAGCTGCCGCGAGCAGATCGCCCAGGAGACCGACCGCCACGCCTTACACCTCGCCGAAGTTCTCCAGATGGCCCTCCGCGAAGCCACCGAAACGCCGGAGGGCTTCCCGATGTTCGACCCCGCGCCGCAACATTATCCCGAAGACGCCTGGGTGCAGCCCCACGAGGCGGCCATTCAGAAATCCATGAAGCGCACCGGGTTGGTGATGGCTGGCATCGCCGCTGGAGCAGCCCTGCTGTTCGCGCTGGCCAGAAAGCGCTAAGCCCGTGCAGCGCCGACACTGCTGTCCGCCAATGGCCGCCAGAGCAGCCGATCCTCCTACACGAAGCACTCAAGACGCTCATAATAAACAACTTATCAACCCACTGCCCATCCCGCCCCGTTTCTGGGACAATAGACATAGACACTAGGCCTCCCCGTAGCGGCTTTCGGTCTCCGACCCGCCTCAGACCGCGCTCGCTACAAAAAATAGAAGAGAGCTGACCCCTATGGAAACAGCAAATCCGAGCCTCACCGCTCCAACACCAGCCCAGTCCGCAGCCATCGCCCACAACAAAACGCTCCAAGGCTCGGTCCTGGTGCTGATCCAGTTCGACGTTTGCGAAGAGATCAACCTCGACGCACTGCGCGACATCTTCGGAGCCCGCCGCCAGGAGGCCAGCTTCAAGCACCCTGCTCCGGGATACGTCCGCTTCCAGCGTGCGCCCGTCGTCGAGCAGGTCGAACCGCTGGTTCTCGACAGCGGCGAACGCCTTGACGTCCAGATCAAGTACTACGATTACGGTGTGCTGAGCGTCGTCTTCGAGCTGCCTTTCTCGGGCGACTGGGACACGCTCGTCCGCCTCGCCAGCCGCTGGGTTTGGGATACCGATTTCACCAGCTTCGCGCAGAAGATCGTCAAACAGAAAATCGAGCGCGCTCGCCCCGCGCTGGTCAAGCTTTATGAGAGCTGGCTGCATGAAGATTATTTCGTTTTCCACGTGCGCGACATCGCCGGCAATCCGTCCGCGGCTGAACTGCTCGCGACCCAGGGTGGACGCATCGCCCAGATCGTCCGCGGCGAAAACGTGCCGCTCTCCGACGGTGAGCAGCAGGAAATCATGCAGTCCAAAATTTCGTACTACCCGAACGACCTGGCCGTGATCAGCTGGAATGGAGCGTTCCTCTACGACACTTCGAGCGGTGCGGAAACCGTCATTCAACTGCTTGAATACGCGAACTCGCAGCTCCTCGAATTCCGCCACTACGACGAACTGCTGACCCGCGAACTACAGAGCGTTTACGATTTCATGGACCACGGCTCGACCGGCATCTGGGCCCGCTGGCGCACCGCCAAACGCGCTACCCGTCTGCACACCGTCCTGCTCGATGTGGATGAACTGACCGAGCGCGCCGACAACGCCATCAAGTTTTTGAGCGACATGTTCTCCGCGCGTCTGTATAAAGTCGCGGCGTCCAAGATCGGCGTGAGCGATTACAAAAACCTGGTCAACCAGAAAGTCCACACCGCCGAAGAACTCTACCGCTTCATGGTGGACCAATTTCACCAGAGCCGCGCGTTTGTGCTGGAGCTGATGGTGGTGATCATTTTGATTATCGATTTGATCTGGCTGTTTAAGGGAGCGACGCCGATTTAAGAAACGCAGCTCTCAGCTATCAGTTGTCAGCTCTCAGGAAAATCAAACCACTTCGGTGCAGACGCCCTCTTCGGCTTCGCTGGTACCCCCCCCAATTCCCGCCATGTCTTTGAGTCTAAAGGACTTAGCTGTAAAGTATTCAGGAATAAGGACTTAGGTTGTCAAAGAGCGCTGAAAATGGGTTTGGGGCAGCTTCGAGGGCCGTCTTGGTGACGGACACACCTCTTCACTGCCCCAATCAGATATCTATTATCGCGCGCGGCGGGTTGGATGTCTGTGATGGATGGGCCGGACGTTGGTGATGAAAAAGGGGAGTTCAGATTGCAGAAAACGTCCCGTCTGTGAAAGCGGCCCCATTGTGCAAACAGACTGCCACCCACCCTTTGCAAAAAGCACGCGAAGGATGGGGCCCGCGTTCGTGGCAGGTCTAGGAAAAGGCTGGGCCACCCGCCGCACTTTGAGGGCGGCTCCGAGATGGACCTGGGTGACAAGTTGAGTGTTAGTGCTTCTGGGTACTACATACTTCCGTGGGGGGCACAACAGATCTTCGTTCGTGGCAAGAAAAGCCTGCCCGGTTCAACCAAAGGGGGCGTGAGCCTGACACGGGACGCCGGGATAAACCTCGGACTCGATTACAATCTCACGCGCTTTGTGGATTTGAGCGGCGGCTACAGCTACAGTGGGTACAGCGTCCTTAATACAGTTTCCTT
>JANXZM010000065.1 GCA_025355505.1 Acidobacteriaceae bacterium
GCACTCCCGCCCCCAGAGAAAATGGTCCCGGGCCACACCATCAATATTCTCCCAGCTCCTCAAACGCCTGCGCCGCCCGCTTTTCCGCCGACTCCCCGATCTTGCTGCCGATCTTCATCGCCAGATCCAGAAACTTCGTTCCCTGCCTCACATACGAAGGCAGATCTTCCCGAATCTTTCCAAACTGACCCGGATACTCCGACGCAAGCACCGCCAATCCCACCCCTCCCACCAGCACCGCCGCCGGACGTTTCTTCTTCAGCAACAACATCGTCGCCACGCCTGCCGATCCCGCAATCACCGCCCGCTTCCAGTTCTCCATGTCGTCTCCTAAGATCGTCTGAACCATGCTTGCCGCCTGACAGGATTCTATCCCCGTTTTCACGAATATCGTAGAGGGTCCGCACCACAAATTTTGCCCATGTCAAATCCTCCACTTCGCATTCGTGCTTTCCTTTCTCTCCCCTGTGCCACCCCTGTGGTTCAAGCTTTTCTCTCGGTACCTCCATCTTCGCGACGCCCAGTGACTGCACCTTCCTTGAAAACGCCTCAACAACCGCATCCTTATCCTTATATACTTCCGCCAACGAGCAATAACTTCCTATGATGCAATTCCCAGCACTCCCGTTCCTAGCCGCGATTCTCTCTCTCACCACTCTCGCCTTCGCCCAACCCAAGCCCCGCGCCCGCGACCTGGGCGTCCCCTTTGACGGCACCCCCGGCCCGAACAACGCCATCACCGACGTCATAGGCGTCGAAGTAGGAAACTCCACGCTCATCTCCGGCAGCGGCAAGCTCAAAGTAGGAGAAGGCCCCGTCCGCACCGGCGTCACCGCCATCCATCCCCGCGGCCGCAACGCCAACGACTCCGTCTTCGGCGCCTGGTTCACCCTCAACGGCAACGGCGAGATGACCGGCACCACCTGGCTCGAAGACTCCGGCTTCCTCAACGGCCCCATCCTCATCACCAACACCCACAGCGTTGGCGTGGTCCGCGACGCCGTCATCGCCTGGAAAGTGAAGCGCGGCGACCCCGACATCGAAGGCTACTGGTGGTCCTTGCCCGTAGTGGCGGAAACCTGGGACGGCTTCCTCAACGACATCAACGGATTCCACGTCAAGCCCGAGCACGTTTTTCACGCTCTAGATTCCGCCCACGGAGGCCCCGTAGAAGAAGGCAACGTAGGCGGCGGCACCGGCATGATCTGCAATGAATTTAAAGGAGGGATAGGAACGTCCTCCCGCGTGCTCGATCCGAAAGCCGGAGGCTACTCGGTAGGCGTATTAGTGCAGTGTAACTACGGCAGCCGCGCCGAACTACGCATCGCCGGAGTCCCCGTAGGCAAGGAAATTCCCGAGCACCCCGCCTACGGCAAAGACGTAGGCTCCATCATCATAGTAGTAGCCACCGACGCGCCGCTCATTCCTACTCAACTGAAGCGCCTGGCCCGCCGAGCGTCTCTAGGCCTGGGCCGCGACGGCAGCTACTCCGGCGACGGTTCCGGCGACATCTTCGTCTCGTTCTCCACCGCAAATCCAAAAGCGGCATCTTCCAAAGGTGTCCGCGACCTGAAAATGTTGCCCAACGACAGCCTGGATCCCCTGTTTCTCGCCACTGTCCAAGCCACCGAAGAAGCCATAGTCAACGCCATGGTAGCCGCCCAAACCATGACCGGCATCGACGGCCACACCGCCATAGCCCTGCCACACGACCGTCTGCGCGAGGTCCTGAAGAAATACAACCGCCTCGCAAAATAACGCTCGTGTAGGGACGGGAGCCCCCGCCCGTCCAAGCCGAGCGCAGCTCGGCAGTTGCCTGTGGTCACAACAACTCTGGGCGCGCCAATTGCGTTACTTTCGTTCCAATCAGCACTACCGGCTCACGCTTGCACAGACTACAATCAAGGCAGTGAAAGCTTATCGAATCGAGCGCATCAAGAGCGGCATGAAGTTCACCTGCACCCACTGTGCCCACAGTGTCACCACGATGGACTTCGACGCCAAGGCCGGCAACCTCCGCACCCAGGCCGCAACCGCCATCAACGCTCACGCCTCAAAAGCACACCACGAGCCCCTGGTAGTTTCCCCCGCCGATGGTCAGCAGCGTAGCTGGCGCTAGAACTAATCTCGTAAATGGCAAGTAGCCCGAACTTCGCGTCCATCCTAACCATCAAGGGTGCCCCGTCCAAGCTTCGCTTGGGCGGGGTCTCTGACCTTTTTTCATCACACCCAATCTGCGACCCCCATCACAGACTTCCAGCCCCACCGATGCAACAATCTTCCCCTGAACTGGAGCAGTGCAGAGGTGTGCCAGTCTCCCAAGACGGCCCTCGAACCCGCCCCAAACCAATTTCAACTTTCTTTGACAATATAAAAAGTTGTGGCGATGAGCAGACGTCAGTCCGCTGCCAAAGGCCTGAGCGAGGCGAAAATCAAGCCAAGTCCTCACTCCTTCACCGCACGATCCGTAATCTCCAGCCCCCTATCTATAATCGCGAACGCCTCCCGCAATTGCTCCTCGTTAATGCAAAGCGGCGGATTCGTATAGAAGGTGTTCCAGCGAACCAGCGTATAGAGCCCGTTCTCTCGGAAGAACTTGCCGAGCGCCACCATTTCTTCCGACGTCCCGTTGAACGGAGCCATTGGCTGTTTTGTCTTGCGATCGCGGATGAGTTCGACAATGCCAAAAAGCCCGATCGAACGCACTGCGCCCACCGACCGATGTTTCGCCTGTAACTCCGCCCCCAGCGTTTTCATGATCGCGCCCATCTTCCGCGAATTCTCGATTAGATTGTCTTCCTCGTAAACGCGAATGGTCGCCAGCGCCGTAGCGCATCCCATGGGATGACTGTTGTATGTAAGTCCGCCATAAAACACTTTGTCATCGAAGTACTTCGCAATATGCCGACGCATACCCACAGCGCCCAGCGGAATGTAACTCGAAGTAAGTCCCTTCGCCATGCAAAGCAGGTCGGGAACAACCTTCCAGTGATCGACCGCAAACCACTCGCCAGTGCGGCCAAAGCCCGACATCACTTCGTCGGCGATCATCAGAATCCCGTACTTGTCGCACAGTTTCCGCACACCTTCCATGTATCCGTCGGGCGGCACAAGAATACCGTTCGTTCCAGGCACCGTCTCCAAAATGAACGCGGCAATCGTATGCGGACCTTCCAGTTGAATAGTTTCGTCGATCATAGCCAGCGAAGTTTCAGCCGACTCCCATCCCCGCTCGATGCCGTGATATGGATCGAGCACGCGCACCACGCCCGGAATCCCAGGCTCAGCCGCCCATCGCCGAGGATCGCCCGTAAGGCTCATCGCCCCGGCCGTCGCGCCGTGATACGAGCGATAACGCGCCATGATCTTGTGGCGTCCCGTAAAAAAGCGCGCGATCTTGATGGCGTTCTCGTTCGCCTCCGCGCCGCCGTTCGTAAAAAAAAACGTGTCAATATCGCCCGGAGCGATCTCCGCCAGCTTCGCCCCCAGCCGCGCCCGCGGTTCCGTCGCCATAAACGGATTGGCATAGGCCAGCACCGTTGCCTGCTCGGTAATCGCCCGAATCACCCGCTCATCGCCGTGTCCGATGTTTACCGACATCAACTGGCTGTTGAAGTCGATGAAGCGCTTCCCTTCCGGCGTCCAGAAATAAATGCCCTTCGCCCGCGCCACCGGGATGGGATCGACCTTGGATTGCGCCGACCATTCAAACAGTGTGTGCTTCTTGGTGAGATCGACCATCTCCTGGCCGGTCATGACGGAATTGGCAGTCGCGGTTATCATTTACAGGAACTCCTCATGTTTCAACCTTGCTCAGAACTTGCGCGAGTGCTCTTTCGCCCAGCGCTCAACCACAATTTTCTTCTCGGTGTAAAACTCGATCGCGTCGCGTCCCTGTGCGTGCATAATGCCAAAGAAGCTGTCTTTCCAGCCGCTGAAAGGAAAGTACGCCATAGGTGCGGCCACTCCAATGTTAATTCCAATATTCCCCGCAGGAGTTTCAGAGCGGAAGCGTCGCGCCGCCGCCCCGCTCGACGTAAACAGCGATGCCTGGTTGCCATATGGACTGCGGGCCACCAGGTCCATGGCCTCGTCCATGCTGCTGGCATGAACCAGGCTGAGCACCGGACCAAAAATTTCCGTGTTGGTCAATTCGCTCCTCGCAGGAACTCCGTCGAGCACGGTCGGCTTCAGAAAATTTCCCGCTTCATACTTCTCAACCTTGGGATTGCGCCCGTCGATTATGACTTTCGCCCCGTCCCGCGCCCCGACGCCTATCAAAGTCTGCACCCGGTCTTTACTCTCGCGCGTAATCACGGGCCCCATCTGCACACCCTCGTCCAGCCCATTGCCAACCCGCAAATTCCCCGCAGCTTCGGTGATCGAATCGCGAAACGTCTTTTGCGCTTCGCCCACCGTCACCGCGACCGAGACGGCCAGGCAACGCTGTCCCGCGCATCCAAAGGCGCTGTCGGAAATGATCTGTGTCGCCATCTGCATGTCGGCGTCGGGTAGAACGATGACGTAGTTCTTCGCGCCGCCCTGGCATTGCGCGCGCTTGCCATTCGCACCCGCGCGCGCATAAATGTAGCGCGCCACCGGCGTCGAACCGACAAAGCTGATGGCCCGCACCGCCGGATGATCCAGCAGCGTATCCACCGCAACCTTGCCGCCATTGACCAGATTCACCACACCCTTCGGAAGGCCCGTCTTCGCCAGCAATTCGAAAGCCAGCTTCATGGTCAGCGGCACCCGCTCCGAGGGCTTTACGATCAGCGTGTTCCCGCAGGCGATCGCGTAGGGCAGAAACCAGAACGGGATCATGCCCGGAAAATTAAACGGCGTGATCGCCGCCACTACTCCCAGCGGCTGGCGAATCATGGTCTCGTCGATTCCCCGCGCCACATCTTCCAGGTTGTAGCCCTGCATCATCATGGGAATGCCGCACGCAACTTCGACGTTCTCGATGGCCCGCCGCATCTCCGCTTTCGCTTCGGCAAACGTCTTGCCATTTTCCTGCGTGATGATCCTGCCGAAATCGTCGAGGTGCTCTTCCAGCAGCATCTTCAGCTTGAACAGCGGCTGGATGCGGTCTTCCGCGGGTGTGCGCCGCCATTCGGGATAGGCAGCCTGCGCCGCATCGATTGCCCGCGTAACTTCGGCAGCATCGGTAACTGGAACACGGCCAAGCACTTCAGCCGTCGCTGGATTGACGACCTCTTGCCACTCCGAGGCCTGCGATTCGATCCACTCGCCGTTGATGAATTGAGGGATCTTGTTGGCGGGAGGTGCGGTTACAGTCATGTTGATAAATACCTTTCGCGATCGCGGAGAATTACGTGTGCTGTGCCGTCAGCCCACCTTTTTTTCGGCAACGTGAGCCAGCGCGGCTTCAAGCACATCCATGGCTTCGTCCATCTGCTCGTCGGTGATTACCAGCGGCATCAGCAGGCGAATTACGTTGCTGTACGATCCGGCGGTGATCGTCACCAGACCATGCTCGTAACAGTATTGTGACACTTGCTTGGTCTCTTCGTCAGCTGGCTGGCGTGTTGCCTTTGAGCGCACCAGTTCCAGCGCCTGCATGGCGCCAAGTCCGCGGACATCGCCGACCAGTTCCCACTGCGCCTGCCACTTCGCCGCACGCCTGCGGAAACGCTCGCCCAGCACATTGGCGCGCCCGCAGAGGTTTTCTTTTTCGATGATATCGAGCACGGCCAACGCCGCTTCGCACGCCACGGGATTTCCCGCAAACGTACCGCCGAGTTGGCCAACGCCCGGTGCATCCATGATGTCAGCCCGTCCCGTGACCGCGGCCATGGGCAAGCCGCCGGTCAGCGATTTGGCCATCGTCACCAGATCGGGTTCCAATCCCAGACGCTCGCAGGCAAACATCGCACCGGTGCGCGCGAATCCTGTCTGCACTTCATCCGCGATCAGTAGAATCCCGTGCTTGCGGCAGATCCCACTCAGCGTTGGATAGAACTCCGCCGGCGGCGTAACGAATCCGCCTTCACCAAGAATCGGCTCGACGACCACCGCTGCCACCGATTCGGCCGGCACTACTCGCTTGAACGTGTCTTCGATGTGCCGCGCGCAGTGCACGTCGCACGACGGATACTTCATCGAATACGAGCAGCGGAAGCAATACGCATACGGAATGCGGTACACCTCGCTCGGAAACGGCTCGAATCCCGCTTTGTACGGATGCGTCTTGCTGGTCGCGGCCATCGCCATGTAAGTGCGCCCGTGGAACGCGTCTTCGAAGCAAATAATTGCCTGCCGCTTCGTGTAGCAGCGCGCGATCTTGATGGCATTCTCCACTGCTTCCGCGCCCGTGTTCACGAGTATGGTTTTCTTCGGTCCCTTCCCCGGAACCAGGGCGTTCAGTTTCTCGCAGACCGCGATGTAACTTTCGTAGGGCAGCACGTTGAAGCTGGTATGCAGAAAGCGTTCCAGTTGCCGGCGTACCGCATCCACCACAGCCGGCGCGCGATGTCCGGTGTTCAGGCAGCCGATGCCGCCGGCAAAATCAATCAGGCGATTGCCGTCAACATCTTCGACCACCGCTCCTTCCGCCTTGGCTACAAAGACCGGCGTGGCGTGAAACGCAGCCTGCACAACGGCAGCATTGCGTCGCTTCATCAGCGCTTGTGAGCGCGGCCCTGGAATAACTGTGCGTAGTTCAATGGTGCTCATAAGTCAGGTCTCAGGTGTTCGGTCTCAGGTCTCAGTGAATGTCTGCCCGCGCCACTGCCGGTTCTACTCGCAACCGGCCACTGCTTCTTAGTACCAGCCGATCGGAGCTTCGTTCAGATTGATATACACCTGCTTGGTTTCAAGATATTCTTCGATGCCCCAGGGCCCCAGTTCCCGGCCAAAGCCCGACTGCTTGTAGCCGCCCCACGGCGCTTCCACGCAAGTTGGCTGCATGTGGTTTACCCAGACGATGCCCACGCGCAGCGCCTTCACCGCGCGCATGGCTTTAAAAATGTCGCGCGTCCAGACGGCAGCGGCCAGTCCGTAGGGCGAGTCGTTCGCGATCTTGAGCGCGTCCTTTTCGTCGTCGAACGGAATCACAGTCGCGACCGGACCGAAGATCTCTTCGCGTGCTATGCGGGCGTTGTTATCCACGTCATAGAAGATGGTCGGTTGCACATAGTAACCCTTGGCGAAATTGGCCGCGCGCCCGCCCCCTGCTGCTAATTTGCCTTCCTTCTTGCCGATCTCGATATACGAACAGACGCGGTCGTATTGTTCCTTTGAGACCAGCGATCCCATCTTCGTTTCACGCTCCAGCGGCGGACCGATCTTGATCTTCTTCGCCTTCTCAGCCATGGCTTCAACAAACTTGCTGTAGATCGATTTCTGCACCAGGATGCGGCTGCCCGCCGAACAAACTTCTCCCTGATTGATGAAGACGCCGAACAGCGCTCCATCGATGGCGGCTTCGAAGTCGGCATCCGCAAAAAAAATGTTGGGCGACTTACCGCCCAGTTCCAGCGTCACCCGCTTCACTGTGTCGGCGGCCTCTTTCACGATGATCTTGCCCACCGCAGCCGACCCTGTAAAAGCGATCTTGTTTACGTCCGGGTGCTTCACCAGCGCCGAGCCGCACGTTTCGCCAAAACCGGTGATTATATTGACCACGCCCTTGGGCAAACCCACTTCGTCGAACCACTTCGCAAGTTCAAGCGCGGTGAGCGGCGTTTGCTCCGCTGGCTTGAGCACACATGTGCAACCCGCGGCCAGTGCCGGAGCCAGTTTCCAAGCAGCCATCGTCAACGGATAATTCCACGGAACGATCTGCCCGGCGACGCCCATCGGTTCCTTCAGCGAGAGGCTCATCGCGTTGTCGGGAATGGGGTTTACGTAGCCGACCACTTTGGTGGCTAGTCCGCCGTAGTATTCGAAGCACGTAGCTACATCGTTGATGTCAAACTCCGCCTCGACAATCGGCTTGCCCGAGTTCCGGCATTCGAGTTCGGCGAGCATGGGCAGGTTCTGCCGCACTTTTTCCGCCAGACGGAAGAGAACACGCCCACGCTCCTGCGCCGTAGTGGTCGCCCACGGACCTTCTTCAAATGCAACCTTGGCAGCCGCGACCGCGCGGCTCACGTCCTCCGCGTTCGCCTCGGGAACCTGTGCAATCACCTCTTCGGTTGAAGGATCGTACACAGCGAAGGTCTTGGCCGACTTACTTGCCACAAACTCGCCATTAATCAGCATCGAATAATTCTTGACGTCAGTTGTAACTCCACCCGCCATAAGTTCCTCCACGAATCACGCAGCCCCGGACGCCCTCGTCCGGGCAGCGAACGCAGCTCGCCATTGTTTCGCTATTGCACAATATTAGTCGAAATGCACTCAACCGGGACATCCGAGGGCGCCCGCCTCTACCTGGGTCTTGCGGTTCCCAGTTGCGGCGGTTTCAACCGCCCGTACACGAAAAAAAAGAACGCGGCCAGCGCCAGAAAAAACAATGTAAAGCCGAACATCTTCGCTTCATACCGCCAGACCGAGGTAATCTGCTTGGCGGGAAAGAACGCCAATGCGATTCCCAAGGCCGTAGTCACGAAGCCGCAAAACCCCGAAACAATCAGCGTGCCGCGGCTGTAGCGCCCGCCGGCCATGTCGCCACCAAAAGCAAATTTGAGCAGCGCCGCAAACACATACAGGAAGGGCACCAGTTGCAGAACGACCGCCAGCGAAAGCATGGTCTGGAAAGCTTCCTGCACTCCGCCCGACGCATAAAAATTGACGACGATCAATATAAGCGATACCACCGCCTGCACGATCAGTGCCGCATGAGGCGTCCGATATTTGGGGTGTATTTTGCCCAGCCACGAAGGCATGTAGGAATCCAGGCCGGCGACGAACGGAATGCGCGCCGAACCGCCCATCCATGCCGAGCCAATTCCTGCAATCGAGAGACTCAGCATCAACGCGAACGGCGTAACAATCCACCCCACCCCAACTTTGCCGGCCATATGGCTGACCGCCTGCACAATGCCCTGCAGGACGCTGATGTCGTTTTTTCCGACCGCAACCAGCAGCGTCAGCGTCGCTCCGATATAAAGCAGCCCGGAAATCATGCCGCCCCACGCCACCGCGCCCGGCAAAGTTTTCTTCGGATCCTTGATTTCGTCGCCCATCACCGAAGCCAGTTCAAGCCCGACCAAGCCGAAGCAGATCACGCCGAACGAATTTAGGACGAACCTGGGATCCGCGGGAATCCGAAAATCAGCCGACGTTACGGTCGAGCCAAAACGCGACCAGACCGTAAATCCCAGCCCGATCAGAACCGCCGCTGCAATAAACGTTCCGATGGCCCCCGCATTATTCAGCCACTTTCCGACGCCCAGTCCAACGATGTTCACGACCGTCAGCAACACCAGCAGCGATACGGAAGCTGTCATGGCAAAATTCTTGTTGTCGGCGAGCGCGGCGTGGCCCGGACCCATCGCAAACACAGTTACTCCCACGAAATACAGCATCACCGTCGGCACATACAGCATGTTATTCGTCCAGTAACACCAGCCGGAGAGGAAGCCGTGGAAATCGCCGAACACTTCTTTTGCCCACAGGTACACGCCGCCTTCGCCAGGATAGCGATGCGCAAGTTCGATCACCGCGATTCCCTGCGGCCAGAAAAACAGAAGCAGCGAGATGATCCATAGCCAGACGGTCACGCCCCCGTTGGCCGCGATGCTGGGGACGACGTTGAGATTGAATACCGCAACGACAAACAGCAACACCAGGTCAAAGCGTCCAAGGACGCGCTTGAGGTGCGGCTGGTTGGGATTGTTGTTGGACATGGATAGAAATCGTGTGATCGGTTCATCGGGCCATCGGGTGATCGGTTTCAATGACCCGATGGCCCGATGAACCCCGATCACCCGATCTGACTTAGTGCGCCGCTACCGCTCCCATCCGCTCCTGCTGCGCCGTTGCCAGCGACTCGGCGATGTCGGCGAATGCCGCCAGGTGCTTGTCGATGTCGGCCTCGGTGTGCTGCACGGAAATCGTCCACTGCTCGTCCCACCAGTAAGGCTGGCACATCACGCCGCGATTCACCATGCCAAACCAGTACTGCCGCCACAAGTCCACGTCAACCGGCAGCCAGTCGCGGTAATTGCGAATCTCCTTCGGATACAGCATCAGCGCCCCGTTCGCTCCCGCGCTCGCGATGTACCCTTGCAGCCCCACCTTAGCGACCGTCTTCTGGTACCCCTCGACCAGCTTCTTGCTGAGCTTCTCGATGAGCGTGTAGTTATCCCGGGTAAGCACCTCGCGGAAAGTTGCAATACCGGCGGCCATCGAAATTGGATTCGTGTTGTAAGTGCCGCCGTGGAAAACTTTGTGGTCCGAGATCAAACTCATGACCCGCTTGTGCGCGCCGAAAGCCGCCAGCGGAAATCCGCCGCCAATCGACTTCGCCAGGCAGATCATGTCGGGCGCCACGCCAAAGTATTCCGAAGCGCCGCCCCAACACAGCTTCGCGCCGGTCTTCACTTCGTCGAAGATCAACAGCGCGCCGTGCTTGTCGCAGAGCGCCCGCAGACCTTCCAGAAACCCCTTCTGCGGCATGCACAGGCCGACGTTCATCATGATCGGCTCAAGGATAATCGCCGCAACTTCATTCGGATTTTCTTTGAACCGGCGCTCCACCGTTTCCAGATCGTTGAATGTTGCAATCAGCACGTTCGCGATACTCGCCTTCGGCACGCCTGCCCCACCCGACACAGGTTTCGGATTCTTGATATCGCCAAAGTCGTCAGCCGGCGGATGCGGCTTCACGCTGACCAGCGCCGCATCATGCAGCCCGTGGTAACCGCCTTCGAACTTGATGATCTTGTCGCGTGCAGTCGCGGCCCGCGCTAGACGAATCACATGCATGGTGGCTTCCGTGCCGCTGTTGCCGAAGCGGCACATCTCCACCGGAAAACGCGTGCAGATCTCTTCCGCCAGTTCCCACTCCATGTTGTGCGGCATCCCGTAAGCGGTGCCCTTGTGCAGCCGCGCTTCCACCGCCTTGATCACCGCCGGATGCGAGTGTCCCGCCATGAGCGTGCCGAAACATAAATTGTGGTCGAGGTATTCGTTGCCATCCAGGTCGCGGAACTTGCTGCCGGACGCCTCTGACACAAAAATTGGATACGGATCGTAAGCGCGATAATTACTGGCCACGCCCAGCGGCAGCCGCTTCAGGTTCTTCTTATGCGCTTCGGCGGACTTCGGAGTACGGCGCTCGAACGTGTCGAGCTCTTTTTGCAATGCGGGGTACATCGTAATCTCCATTAAGACTCAGGCCCGATAGGCCATTAGATTGGACCCGGGCAGCCGAAGCCGCCCGAGGATAGAACTATTCTAGAACGCAAACTTCAAAGCAAACTGAATATTACGCGGGTCGCGTGTGTGTTTCACCTTTCCAAAATCCCCCGGGTTGGTGGGGTCGATGGTTCCATCCCCCAGAAGGTTTCCGTCGGTGATGTTGCCGTCCGGGTTAAGGAATTGCGCATGGTTAAAGATGTTGAAGAACTCGGCGCGAAATTCGAAGTGCTTGCCCTCTCCCACCGGCAGGATCTTCTGAACAGAAAGGTCGAAGTTGTCGATTCCAGATCCACAACAAATGGTGCGCGGGGCGTTGCCCAGCAATTGCAGCGGGGTCGAACTCGCGCTCTGGGTCGGCAGCGCAAATCCAGTCGGATCGAAGGCATACAAACCGTGGGTTCTTGGGTTCTGGTAGTGGAACGGCTTTATGATATTCGGCTTACCGGGCAGCTCGAAGTCGAAGCTGTTCATCAACTCCGCGTCGCTATTCGACTGCATGCGCACCGGAAAGCCGCTCTGGAAACTGGTAATGCCAGAGACCGCCCAGCCGTTCAGGGCTTTACCTTTCAAACCCTGGTACTGGGGAACCGGCAATTGCCAGAGGTAGCTGATGACTAACCGTTGCCGGGAATCAAACAGGGACAGCGCCCGGTTGCACTTGTTGCAGATCGGCTTCAAAATGTTTTCGAAGCTGGAAGCGTTGTCGATCGATTTGCTATACGTGTACGCCAGTTCGAACTGGAGACCATGGCTGAGCCTTCGTTCCAGCGACGCCTGCAGAGAGTTGTAGTTCGAGTTGGCAATCGTGTCCTGGGCGAAAATGCTGGAAAAAACTGGAACGCCGTCCGAAGGACAGCCAGCGCCGGTCGTGGGCTCGCATCGCGGAGAACTGTAGCGGCGCAGGCCAACCAAATTTACGTCGGGATTACCGGGACCAACCGACGGAACCGAGCCGTAGGGCAAGTGAACCGCAAATCCATTGGGAATCGTGCCAGCCGGGAGAAAGAACTGGCTGTCGGCAGCGAACGGACCACAACTGTAAGCAGCATTGAGATCGGCGTTAGCGTTCGGGTTGCCCAGAATGTTCGGGTCGTAGTAAGTCGCGATGTTCTGCAGATCAATACAAGTCTGCGGGTTGCCAAAATTAAGGTCCTTCGTCGCCAGCAGACGGTGCCCCTGCGATCCTACGTAGCCTATCGAAAGCACCGTGTCCCTGCTCAGCTCGCGCGTGATGCCGAAGTTATACTGGGCGGTATACTGCGCCCTGAGTTTCGGTTCGAGTTCGCCAAACAGCAAAATCGGCCGGAATGACGCCCAGTCGACGTTGCTTCCGCGGGCGGGGTTGAGAATGCCCTTAAATGGATTGGGGGCGATCGTGAGGTTACCCGTAGCACCACTTTGACTTACAAACGGCGTCGCAAACAGGCCTCCCGAAATCAGAGAGCTGCCACCAAATGGCGGTTCGGCCTGAAATTGCTCCAGCACAAGTTGCTCGATTGGGTTATAGAACAGCCCCCAACCCGCGCGGATCGTCGTCTTTCCGTCCTTGAACGGATCCCACGCAATACCAACGCGGGGAGCAAAAGCGTTGTAGTAACTCTGTGTCAGTCCCTTGGGCACACCCTTGTCGCCGGGGATCACGAGTCCCAGCGGGAAGAGAGCCGGGTCGCCCGAATACTGGAACACCGTGTCCGCTTGCCCTGGCCGGAACGTCTGATAACGCAATCCTGCATCGTAGATAGGCTGGTTGTACTCCCAGCGCAAACCATAGTTCAGAGTTAGGTTCGGTTTGATTTTCCAGCTGTCCTGCGCAAACAGGTAGATGGAGTTGCCGCGGACGTCCTCAGTCTGCGCAGATCCCTGCAAATAGGAGTCTGGAAGTCCCAGCAGGTAGTTGGCAAACAGGTCTCCGGAGTCGTTCGTGCCACCGCCAAAATAGCTGAATTGACCGTTCGGATCGAAATACAAAGTTTGCAAAAATCGTTGGTTCCTGAAATCGATGCCGAACTTCGCGGTGTGGTTACCCATGACCTTGGTCAGGTTGTCGCTGGCCTGATAGGTATTGCCAATCTGCGGCAACTCGCCTTCGTAGTCGTTGCCGATAGTAAAGCCTCCTGAAATGCTAATGAACGGGACGCCCTCTCGATTCGAACCAAGCCCGGGAGTGATTCCGATCCTGGGGTCCGAGGGAATCACGCCGGGGACGTCAGTCGTTCCCGTAAAACAGAACTGCGCCGCACTGCCCGTGCCACAAGAGTCTTGGACCGGGTTGGTGCGATGGGGATGTAGGAAGGTTCCCTGTGCCTCACGAAAGTAGGTAACGCGGAACTCGTTCACCACCGAGTTGCTGATTGTCCAGGTGTGCGCAAGGTTGAGCTGCTGCGCTCGCGTCGCGCTGTTACTGCCGAAACCTTCCAATAGATTGGCGGTGGGCGCCTGGAATCTTGTGAATGGCTGCGAATCAAATGCGTCGTTGAAGTAGTAATACCCAGTCAGGTTCTGCTTGTTGGTGAGTCGGTGATCGATCTTCAATGTGAGTTGGTTGGCGTGTGAATTTTCATTGGGAATCGAACGGAAAGTATCAAGAAGCCCAGTCGTGCCGATCGTATTCGCAGGCGGCACATACAACTGGAGGATCGCCGCCGCCGCGGGATCAAAGCAGTTGGTTGGCATCTGGCTGTTCGGACCAAACACCGATTGCGTCCCTACAGGGGCCGAGTAGGGCTCTCCCACGGAAGCGCCTACGCCGCAGCGCGCATTCAAGATATCCGCTACAAGTTGCGTCCCTACCGATCCAGTGAACCCGGTGGCGGAAAAATCCCCGTTGTTTCGCTCTGCTAACGTCGGAACTGTGACCGCGTCGGACGATATCCCGTGCACCACTCGCCGTCCTTCATAGGAAGCAAAGAAGAAAGTCTGATCCTTCTTGATCGGCCCGCCGAAGGTCCCTCCAAACTGGTTCTGTTTGTCGTCGGCCCGGCGCAGATCCAGGTAACCTTTGGAGTTAAACATCTGGTTGCGCAGGAATTCATACACGCTGCCGTGCCAGCCATTGGTCCCCGACTTGGTGACTACATTAATGACAGCACCGGAGTTGCGTCCGTACTCGGCGTCAAACGTATTGGAAAGAACGCGGAATTCGGCGATGCTGTCGGGCGTCGGTTGAATCGCAGGCGAGTTGACGAACAAGTCGTTGCCGTCTCCGCCATTGACGTTGAAGTTGTTGGAACGGCCGCGACCGCCGTTGACGGAAACTGCGCCAGCCGTGTTGCTGCCATAGAAGAGATCCGAGCCTCCCACGCCCTGCACGCCCGGCTGCAACTGCAGAAGTTGATAGGTGTCGCGGGAGTTGAGCGGCAAGTTCGAGACCTGGTGTGCGTCCATGATCGAGCCTAGTTGCGTGCTGGTGGTATCAACCAGCGGCGCTTCAGAGGTCACTTCGACGGTCTCTTTCGTTGCGCCGATCTGCAACACCGAGTTGATGGTCACGACTTGGTTGAGATCGACGTTCACCCCGCGCTGTAGGTTCTTCTTGAAGCCCGCGAGGTCAAATTCCATCCGATAGGTGCCGATCGAAACCTGCGGAAACGCATAGTCGCCGCTCCCGCTGGTGATGGTATCGCCGCTCACGCCCGTGGCTTCGTTCGTGAGTGTGACCTTCACATTGCCCAGCACGGCGCCCGTGGAATCAGCGACCCGGCCGAGGATGCGGCCGCCGGTGCTCTGGGCAGACACCAGCGTGGAGCAGATCAGGCACAGGCTCACAACCACGAGCCAGCAGGACATCCGGAACGCTTTTGACATCAACATGGAACAGATCCTCCAGATATTGGGGAACGGCTTTGTTAAATCCGAATCAGCTTGCGCTCAACACGAACCTTGCTATAATCGCGCAAGGTTAGAGACTCCGCAGCCCTCTGTCAAGCGGAAAAATACATTCCCCGCGGAGCGGCCATCGGAGCACATTCGGAAATCATGTCGAGCGACGCCCAAGTTTATCTCAAAATCGGCGACGTAGCCCGCATAGTGGGGATTTCTCCGTCGGCGATCCGGGGATGGGAACACTTGGGGCTGACGCGCCCCCGCCGCACCAAGAGCCGGTATCGTCTTTACACCAACGACGACGTGCGCCTGCTGAAAAAAGCGCGCTACCTGCGCAAGGTCCGCGGACTGAACGCTGCCGCCATCGTGCAGATGCTAAAGCGCGAGGGCGCCATTAAACCCGCCGCCAGCAGCGGCACCGCTTCGATTGGTCCTCGACTCCGCCGGTTGCGCACTCAGCGCGGCCTCAGCCTCGCCGAAGTTGCCGCGGCAGCGGGAATTTCAATTGGCTTTCTCAGTGCGCTCGAACGCTCGCAGATGAGCGCCTCCGTCGGCACACTACGCCGGCTGGCTCGCTACTACCGCACCAACATCCTTGATTTTTTCGATGCCACGGAATTGAATACACGTCTGGTGCGCCCGCCCAACCGCAAGGTCCTCGAAGCCGGTCCCGGCGTGCGCATGGAGTTGCTCGCTTGGGGCAACAAAGTCATGGAGCCGCACCTGTTCCGCATTGCGCCCCAGGCCGGCAGTGGCGAGTCCTACGCCCACGAAGGCGAGGAGTTCCTCTTCGTGCTCCGTGGAAAACTGAAGATCGCCCTTGACGGCGAGGAGTACGATCTAAAGCGCGGCGACAGTTTTTATTTTGAGAGCGCCACGCCGCATCACTGGACAAATCCCGGCCGCAGCGAGACCTGGCTGTTGTGGGTCAACACTCCGCCGACATTCTAAGTGTCACAAAGAATCGAGACTATGCGCCTTCCCAAACCGCGTCTCTGCATCGCGTTCCTGCTCGCATTGCAATTATCGATCCCGGCTCTGATGGCATCGGATGCGCCCACGCCACCCGCCTCACAACCTGCCGACGTAATCGTCACCAACGCCCGCATCTACACCGTCAATCCCCAGCAGTCGTGGGCGGAGGCGATCGCGGTTCGAGGCGACAAGATCATCGCGGTCGGCAATCGCAAACAAGTCGAAGCACTGCGCGGCCCCGCCACAAAAGTCATCGATGCCGGCCAGCGGCTCTTATTGCCGGGCTTCACCGACTGCCACATTCATTTCATGGAGGGCTCGCTCGGCCTCACCCGCGTGGATCTGAACAACGCCGCCACAATCGCCGAAATCCAGAAACGCGTCAAAACCTATGCCGACGCTCATCCCACGGAACCCTGGATTCAAGGTATGGGCTGGATTTATCCCACATTCGGGCCCTCCGCGCTTCCGAATAAAAAGACCCTCGACGATATCGTTCCCGATCGTCCCGTGTATCTAGTTGCCTTCGACGGCCACAGTTCGTGGGCAAACAGCAAGGCGCTCGCCATGGCGGGCATTGATCGCAACACCCCCGATCCGCCCAACGGAAAAATTGTCCGCGACGAAAACGGCGACGCGACGGGCGCGCTGAAGGAAGCGGCCGGAGATTTAGTGGGATCGAAAACCCCTGTGCCCACGCGCGCCGAACGCCTCGATGCGCTCCGCAAAGGCATACGCGAAGCCAACCGCGTCGGCCTGGTGCGCGTGCACAGCGCTGGCCAGGATTTTGAATATCTCGATCTCTACAGCGAACTGCGCAACCACGACCAGTTGACGGTTCGCTTTTACGTTTCCTACTTTCTCGACCCGCCCGGACTGACGCCAGAATCCACTACCCTCATTGAAAATGCCCGGCGTCAATATCATGACGATTGGATCGCGGGCGGCGCCGTCAAAACCATGCTCGACGGCGTGGTCGAAGCCCATACCGCCGCCATGCTCGCGCCCTACACCGACGATTTAACCCAGAGCGGCAAACTGTTCTGGGATCCGGACAAGTACAAAGCCACGATCGCCGATCTCGACGCACGCGGCCTCCAGATTTTTACCCACGCCATCGGCGACAAGGCAGTTCGCCTCGCGCTCGACGCCTACCAGAACGCCGCCGCCGTCAATCACACAAAGGATGCCCGCCCCCGCATCGAGCACATCGAGACCATCAGCGCCGTGGACGTTGACCGCTTTGGCAAACTCGGCGTCATTGCCAGCATGCAGCCGCTGCATTCCTATCCTGACGACGACACGCTCAACATTTGGGCGCGCAACATCGGACCCGAGCGTGCCTCCCGCCCCTGGGTCTGGCGCAGCATTCAGGACAAGGGCGGAGCGCTCGCCTTTGGCAGCGACTGGCCGGTCGTCACCCTCAATCCCTGGCGGGGGGTGCAGACCGCCCTCACCCGCCAAACGTCGGAAGGCAATCCACCCGGCGGTTTCGTTCCGCAGCAGCGCTTGAACCTGGAAGACACCATCCGCGGCTACACCCTGGGCGCGGCCTTCGCCGGGCGCCGCGAAAAAACCGAGGGCTCGCTCGAACCCGGCAAGCTCGCCGACTTCATCTTGCTCGACCGCGACCTGTTCAACATCGAGCCCTCGCAAATCGGCAAGACTGAAGTCCTGATCACCGTGGTCGGCGGAAAAATCGTTTACCAGTCGCCGAATTGGAAGAATTCCGGACTCGCAGACCAGAGCGCCACGAAAAAAGCAATAACCGAAAAATAACGCATGTTGCGCAAATCACTGTTTTCGAAGTCACTGCTCGCGTTGTTGGCCGCGTTAACGTTGGCCGTCTTCCGCCGATAAGAATCTGGCAGAAAAGCTCAACATCGGCTCACCGGCAAAATAAAGCCTGGCCCCGTGGCCGTCAGCCCATCCCTTTAATCGAGGTTGCTCTCGGCTTGCAGCGGCACGCCCAGGTGGGCGAGGTGAGCATCGCCTTCGGGCGCATCCAGCCGATCGTAGGGCCGAAACAGCACGGCGTAGAGCAGGCCCGTGGCAACCACAACCACCGTGCCTACAATCATTCCGTAGTTGCGATACCAGGGATCCTGCGGCGTTCGCGGCCATACCATATTAATGATAGCCAGGACTCCATAGGCGAGCGCCACCAGGTTGACCGGCCACGCCCAGATGCCCAAACGAAACTCCCCGCTTGGTTTCCAGCCCTTCGCGCGCGCGATCAGGGCTCCCAAAACAATCATCTGGAAGGCGATGTAGATTCCGGCGGACCCAAACACGATAATCGTCTTAATCATTTCCTCAAGAAACAAGCCTGCAATCGCAATACAGGCCGGTACCGTGCCCGCAACCAGCAGGCCGATCACCGGAACTCGAGTGCGTTTCGAAAGCGTGCTGAGCTGAGCGCCGCCAAAGATCATGCGGTCCCGACCATAGCTGAACAACAGTCGGCTGGTAGCCGCCTCCAGACTGATTAGGCAGGAGAAGAATGAAACCATGACCACCGCAATGACCGCCCGCAGCCCGACCGGACCTACCGCCGCGCGCAGGGTGGTAGTCACTGGATCCGCATCCTGGCCGGAGAGCACCGCGCTCAAATTGGGGATCGCTAACACTAGAGCCAGGCAAACCAGCATGGCGGCGAAGCCACCGATATAGATGGTCATGCGCATCGCCTTCGGAATGGCGCGGCTGGCGTCTGGAGTTTCCTCGGCCAGGTCCCCGCAGGCTTCAAAACCGTAGTAACAGAACATGGCCGCCACGCTCGACGCCAGGAACGCGGGGAAGTAATGTCCATTGCCACCCAGACCGAAAGTTTGGAATAGGACTCCGAAGCTCTGGTGACGGGCCACGACTAGCAGGTAGCTCCCCACCACGATCGCGCCCAGCAATTCGCAAATGAATCCGAACATCGCGACTCGAGCCAGAAGCCGCGTGCCGCTGACGTTCAGCGCGGTAGTCACCGCGATCATGCCCACCGCCATCGCCACTTCTCCAACCTGAGTTACCTTGATGCCGAGAAGCTGCGCCAAATAAGGCGCTCCTCCCACCGCCACCGCCGCTATCGTCGTACACAAGGCCCACAGGTAGACCCACCCCGCCATCCATGCCCATCGCTTTCCCACCAGCCGTCGGGCCCAGGGATACAGACCGCCGGCAATGGGAAACTGAGAAACAATTTCTCCGAACACCAGGGCCACCAACAACTGTCCCAACCCGACAAACAAATAGCTCCAGAACATGGGTGGACCGCCCGTGGCGATGGCAAAGGCAAAAACGGTATAGACGCCGACTACCGGCGAAAGGTAGGTAAAGCCGAGCGCGAAGTTCGACCACAGACTCATCGAGCGATCGAACTTGGAGTCATAGCCGAGGGCTTCGAGCTGAGCGGAGTCGCGGTCGGCTGTGGTTGCCTTTGTTGTCATAAGGATCCTTTCCGGACTTCGGGCTCAAAGAATTCCCCGCAGCCGCCAGCCATTCTGCGTCACTTGGCATCGCTGGCAGGATTTGGCAACCGCCCGACCTGGCGCATGATTGTAGCCGAATCGTAGAAATCCAGGTTGCGCGATATTTTGCCATCGCGCAGGTCGATCACGCTGACGCCTCGCACAGAAAATTTCTTTCCCGTCTTGTATATCCCCTTATCTGTGCCACTAAAGACCCATTCCACGGTGCCGTGCCCATTGTGGACAGAAGCGCGCACCAGCTTGAGTTCAAGATCGGGGACCCCTTCAAATTCGGAGGCGAAAAACTTGCGCAGTTCGGCCGTGCCATGACTGACCTCGCCAAAAGCCACGTCCTCGTAGAAAATGTCGTCGGTGAACAAGGGGATCATTTTGGCCGGGCTGCGGGAATTCCACGCCGCAATCCACCTTTCGGCGATGGCCGCATCGCCATCGCTGGCGGCCTTGCCCTCTGGCGGGGCCGCGATCCCCGGCAGAACCAGTACTGCAAGCAGAATGGCGCCGCTTAGAACTTGCTTCCTATTCATTTTCATTCCCTCCAATCGCCGCGCCAGGACCTTCCATCCAGCATGACGAGCCGGACAGTGAGCAGCCTGAAACGTTGCGCGATTATAGCAATGTTATGAAAGAGAGCAAGCGTTCTCTGGGCGGGTGCCCCAGCCTTTTGATCTCGCTCGCATAAATAACTCAGCGGGTGCCCCTTCCTTTGCGAACGGTGCAAGTCGAAATGTTCGCACAACGGGACCAACCCATGTCCTATCGGCAGCATCGCTACCCGCCCGTGCAAAAAACGCAGAGGATGCCCGTTAATTCGTAGAAAGTAGCGACTCTCAACCGCGGTCATAATGACCGAGGTGGTTTTTTCTGCCAAGAAAAAAGGAGAGAGTCGCTATGAAGAAACGATATCAGATCGACCAGCAACGAGCGGTGCAAGA
>JANXZM010000068.1 GCA_025355505.1 Acidobacteriaceae bacterium
GCAATCTGCTGGTAGCGCGTATGCAAATCACATCCTATAATCATCATCGCTCGGCTCCTTTCCTCCGAGCCTTGGTCGCTTTGAGCGCTTCCAAGTCTACTCGCTCGTTAGGAGCCGACACGGTTATCTCATCAGCCGAAGATCACTTTGGTGCCAGCGGGGAAATGCATAGGTCTTTCGCTGCGCTCAAGAGGACAACCTTAAAAGGGTAGAGGAATGGAGGGGTTAGTTGGTGTTGCGGACTACCAGGATCATTCCGGGGCGGAGGGAGGCGACGTTGCGGTTGTCGTGCTTTAGGGCGGTGACGGTGGTGTTGTAGTTGGTGGCGATGGAGTAGAGGGTCTCGCCTTGCTTGACCTTGTGGTGGAGGACGGTGTTGGCGGCGGCGGTTTGGGTTCCGGCGTGTTTGGATTTGCGGGAGTGTTTGCTGGCGACTTGGGTGTCGGCGGCTGATTTGGTTACGGGGAGGTGGAGATACAGGATCCTTCTTCCGGCCAGGCTGCTGCCTTTGATGTGGTTCCAGCCGCGAATCATTTTGGCGGAGACGCCGAAATTCTCGGCGATCGACTCCACCGTGTCGCCTTTGCGTACTTTGTAATGTGTGGTGGCATGGGCGTAGGTGCTGGTATCCGGGTGTTTGCCCGCGGCGATTGGAATGATTAGACGAGTTTCGGGCGCCAGCGCGTTGTTGTTCAGGCCGTCGTTCCGGTCGTCGTTCAGGTCATTGGCTTCGGCGATGGCTTTCGGCGTGGTGCGATAGGTGTGAGCGATGGCGGCAAGCGTTTCGCCACCTTGTACTTTGTGATAGCGCCACCAGACACGCTTGTCGGATGGGATGGAAGCGACTGCCGTCTGAAACTTGGCGGCAGTTCCGGCGGGCAAGTGGAGTTCGAATTCCCCGTTTTTTCCCGGAAAGTTTGGAGTGGTCATCCGGAGCAGGCTGGGGTTGAGGTCGGACAAGTCTTCGGCGGTGGCATCCACGCACTCGGCGGCCAGGCGGAGATCGATGGGATAGTCGATCTTTACCGTGTCGTAGGAAATCGACTTTTCCTTCACCACCGAATCCAGTCCGTACTGGGCGGGATTCTTGGCCATGATGGTGACGGCCAAAATGATGGGGACGTAGTTGCGAGTTTCCCTGGGCAGGACGTTGCGGCGGTAGAGTTCCCAGAAATCGGCGTAGCCGGTGCGCTTGACCGCTTTCTGAACCGTGCCTGGTCCGGAGTTGTAAGCGGCCATGGCCAGGTACCAGTCTCCAAACTGGGTGTAGAGGTCCTTTAAATGGTGAGCGGCGGCTCGGGTTGCTTTTTCGGGATCCTGGCGGTCATCTACCCACCAGCTGCGCTCCAGTCCGTAACCTTTGGCGCGGCTGCCCATGAACTGCCACATGCCGCGAGCGCCGGCTCTTGAAACGGCTAACGGGTGGAATCCGGATTCGGCTTGAGCCAGGTAGATTAGTTCCTGGGGAACGCCTTGTTCGCGAAGGACGCGGCGGATCATTTCTTCGTAGCGGCCGGAGCGGGCCAGAGCGCGTTCCAAGGTGCCGCGACCGCGGGTGGAGTAATAATTGATGAAGCCGGCGACCTGGTCGGTCATTACGAGTGGCAGATCGGAATGCGTGGCCTTGATCTCGGCTTCGGCTTTTGCCTTGATGTTTTGGTCTACGGCTGGAGTAAGCTCGTTGGCTTCGTCGATGGGCGCGGGCTCGGATTTTTGCTCGGCAAAGCCGTCGCCCTGCTGCAAGGCTGCCAGTTCCAGGCTGTTGACTCCATCCAGAAGGCGGTCGAGTTCGTGCTCGAGGCGGTCGTCGGAGCGGAGATCGAACCCGCTGCCTAGCAGTTGGTTGAAGGCGGAGTCGAAATTCTGTTTCGCGGCTTCGAGGTGGCCGGCGCGATAGTTATCCTGCCCTGACTGGTATTGCTTTTCGACGCTTGCGATAAGGTCGCTTACGGGATCTACTTGGAGCGCCTGCGGAACCTGCGGCTTCGATTGGGGTTCAGCGGCCGCTGTGTTGGGTTTCTGCTTGTGTGGATCAGGCGGGCTGGCGGCCGCGATCAGGGCTGGGGCCAGGGCGGGAGGCATGAAAGTGGCCGGTTTCCGGGCACTCTGGCAAGCGAGGGTCGCCGCCAACGGGGCGGAGAGAATGATCGCCAGATACGGGTGAGAAGGAAACCTCATATTTTCAGAAACTTACCGCAACAGCTCTTGGGTGCGGCCGACGCCCCTGACTATAAGATGGTACTATCGCAAAATTCGTTGGGTCAATGCTACAGAAGACCCATCGCCCGGTTACTTTGGGTACAGTTTGGGCATGTTACCCCAGGGTGCGGGAGATGGCAAACGGGGTGTGCGGCGGCGATTTTAAGGCAACGGTTGCCTGAGGTGCCTCATCGGGGGCTCGGCTAAGATCAAGGGCTTGAACCACAGGGGGCACAAAGGAGCACGGGGGAAACTTATGAAAGCCATACAGATAAAGCAAACGGGCGGGCCGGAAGTGATGGAACTGGTGGACTTGCCGGTTCCGCAACCGAAGACGAACGAAGCCGTGGTGAAGATACAGGCGGCGGGCGTCAATTTTATTGACGTCTATAACCGCGAAGGCCATTACAAGGCGCCGCTGCCGCTGGTTCTGGGACAGGAAGCGGCGGGCGTGGTTTCGGCGGTGGGTTCCGAGGTGCGCGAGGTGGCGGTTGGGGATCGCGTGGGGTACACGATGGCGCTGGGGAGTTATGCCGAGTATGCAGCGGTGGCGGCGGACCGGCTGGTGAAGATTCCGGCTGGAGTAGGAGAGCGCGAGGCGGCGGCGGCCATGTTGCAGGGGATGACGGCACACTACCTGGCTTATGATACGTATCCGCTGAAGCGGGGCGAGACGGCACTGATTCATGCAGCGGCCGGCGGAGTTGGGTTGCTGCTGGTGCAGATGGCGCACAACCTAGGGGCGCGCGTGATTGGGACGGTTTCGACCGAAGAAAAAGCCAAGCTGGCGCGGGCGGCGGGAGCGGATGAGGTCATCCTTTATACGTCGGCGGATTTTGAGGCGGAGACGAAACGGCTGACCGGCGGCAAGGGCGTGGATGTGGTGTATGACTCGGTGGGCAAGACGACTTTCGACAAGGGTCTGAACCTGCTGCGTCCGCGCGGCATGATGGTGCTGTATGGCGGGTCGAGCGGGGCGGTGGCGCCGATTGATCCGCTGGTGCTTACACTGAAGGGATCGATTTTTCTGACGCGGCCTTCGCTGGGTTCGTACATCATAACCGTGCAGGAATTGCAGCAACGTGCGGCGGCGGTGTTTGGCATGATTCGCGACGGGAAGCTTAAGTTGCGGATTGAACACGTGTATCCGCTGGCTGAGGTGCAGCGGGCGCACCGCGACCTTGAAGGGCGGAAGACTACGGGGAAGCTGCTGCTGTTGCCGTGAGTTGAGCCGCCGTAGAGACGCGGCTTGCCGCGTCCGCCGGACTTCGTCCGGCGGGGCGGACCAGGGCGTCCGCCCCTACGCGAGCGTCTCGACTACGATTTTTTCTTGCGTGAATAGTTCTTTAGGTACGCGGGCAGCTCTTGCTTGCAGAGGTCATCTGGGATTGCGGCGTCGGCCGTCATTTCCAGCGGAATCACTCCGGCCCAGGCCGGGAAGGAGTAATCTTCCTCGTCGTCCACTGGCGGGCCGACGCGGACTTTGGCGGAAAATTCAGTGATCGGAAGGCGCAGGACTGACGTTGCCTTCAGCTCTTTTTCGTTGGGGAATCGCGAGTCGTCCCAGCGTTGAGGCAGGATGTGCTCGCTCAGGGCGCGGAGGGCGGCAAGTTTTTCCGCGGGGTCGTCAACCAGCGTTGCCATGCCGAGAATTACCACCGAGCGATAGTTCATCGAATGATTGAAGATGGAGCGGGCGAGCACAAGCCCATCGAGCAGGGTGACGGTGATGCAGACGTGGATGCCCCGATCGAGGTTGCGCAGCATGCGGCTGGCGGCCGAGCCATGAATGTAGAGCATGTCTCCGTCGCGTCCGTAGGACGTGGGGATGACGAAGGGCTGTCCTTCAACCACGAAGCCGACGTGGCAGAGGAAAGCCTCGTCGAGTATCTGGTTGACGGCGTCGCGGTCGTAGACTGCCCGCTGCGGTTCGCGCACTACGCGCGTGCGTGGAGTGGGAGCGAGATTACTGGAGTTTAGATTGCTGGACATGAAACGGACTTCCTAGGCAGGCGCCAAGAGTGGTGACGAGGAATTTTAGCAGGTCGGGCTACAGCATTCCGCCGGTCTGTATCGCCAAGCTGTTAAGCGCCATCTCCAGTTTGGTGATGGCCTCGCCGAGTTCGGGATGTTCTCCGACTTTCTTTTGCAGATCCTTCAGAATCTGGTGGGCACTGGCAACATGCTCTGCCGCCTGGGCTGGATCTTGCTTGGGCTTCGGTTCGCTCGGTGTTGGCATGGTTGTTTGCTCCCGTGTCGATTCTATCTAGAATCCAGCCAGCATGGCAGCGGATCACTTGCGCTTGCTTTTCCCTGACGGCTTGGGCTGCTCTTCAAGCACCGCGAATTGAATCTTCTTCTCCACCGGATCGATGCGATCCACCAAGACGCGCACGCGGTTGCCCAGGCTGTAGGTTTTGCGGGAGCGCTGGCCGATGATCTGGCGGGTGTCTTCGTGAAAGGTGTAGCGGTCGTCGGCTAGCGTGTTCAGGGGGACGAGGCCCTCGACGAAGAGGTCGGTGAGTTCCACGAAGAAGCCGAACTTGGTCACGCTGACGATGAGGCCGTCGAAGTCTTCGCCGATGTGGCGCTCCATGAATTTCATTTTCTTCCATTCCATGAGGCCGCGTTCGGCTTCGTCGGCGCGGCGTTC
The DNA here is from genome assembly GCA_025355505.1 of Acidobacteriaceae bacterium. Lineage (GTDB taxonomy): Bacteria > Acidobacteriota > Terriglobia > Terriglobales > Acidobacteriaceae > Acidiflorens. The sequence continues at coordinate 4,853 of JANXZM010000068.1, forward strand.
GGACAGGCTGGATTCGTCGGCGATGCTGTGGAGTTCTTCGAGGGCGATGGGACCGCTTACGGGCTCGATGGAGTGTCGATGGGCGGCGTGGTCGCGGCGCTTGGACCAGGGAGATGGCGGCGGGGCATCTCTGTCCTCTTTGTGCGGGCGAACCGCAGGTCCTTCGCTTGGCTCAGGATGACAAACTTCTGGGGGAACTTGTGAGGATTGAGACGTACCCACCGGGACTTCGCCCTCCATTTTTCCGGGCGAGTCGCGCAGCACTTTTTTCAGGATGCGGTGCACGATCAGGTCGGGATAGCGACGGATGGGCGAAGTGAAATGGGTGTAGGTGGTGGCGGCTAATGCGAAGTGTCCGCGATTTTCTTCGGAGTAGCGGGCTTGTTTGAGCGAGCGCAGCATCAGGAAACTCAGGATTCTCTCTTCCGGCTTGCCCGCGATTTTCTCGGTAAGTTTTTGATACATGCGCGGGGTGATGTGGACTTCTTTTGGCACTTCAATTTCGCGTACACGCTTGCCGGTGCCGCGGGCGTCGCGGCGGTCGGCTTTTAGCTGCACGCGCTGAATGGGCAATGCGCCTACTCCCAGGGAGTATCCGAAGGTGGCGGCGATGACTTCGAAGTCGTAGACGCGCTTGGCGTCGGGCTTGTCGTGGATGCGGTAGAGCGAGGCGATGCGTTTATTTTCCAGATAGTGCGCTACGGACTCGTTTGCCGAGAGCATGAATTCTTCGATGAGGCGGTGAGCGACGTTGCGCTCCGACCGGGTGATGCTCTTCATCATGCCGAGTTCGTCAAACTCGATGACCGCTTCGGGGAGATCGAAATCGATCGATCCGCGGCGTTTGCGCTTGCGGTTGAGGATCATGGCCAGATCGCGCATGCGTTCGAAGTGCTCGATCTGGGTGGCGTATTCGCGGCGCGCGGCGGCGTCCGCTTCGATGACGGCATTCACGGCGGTGTAGGTCATACGGTTGGCCGAACGAATCACGCCCTCGTTGATTTCGTAGCCCGTGATCTCGCCCTGGTGGTCAATCTCCATGGTGCAGGAGAGTACGAGGCGATCGACCTGCGGGCGCAGGCTGCAGATGCCGGTCGAGAGTTCAAGCGGCAGCATGGGGACGGCGCGGTCGGGGAAATAAACGCTGGTGCCGCGCAGACGAGCTTCCCGATCGAGCGGCGAGTTGGGGGTGACGTATTGGGCTACGTCGGCGATGTGGACTTGCAGTTCGTAGTTGCCGTTTTCGAGTTGGCGGACGTGGATGGCGTCGTCGAAGTCGCGGGCGGTTTCGCCATCGATGGTGACTATGGCGAGGTCGCGGTAGTCGCGGCGATGGCGCAGGGCTTCGGCGGAAATTTCGGATGCTATGGCTTGGGCTTCTTCGATTGCTTCTGGCGGGAAGCGGTGGGGAATGTGAAACTTGCGAATCATGATCTCGACGTCGACTCCGAAGTCGTTTTCTTCGCCGAGAATTTCGATGACTCGGCCGCGCGGCTGCTGCGTGGCGCTGGGCCAGTCGGTGATTTCTACGTCGACTACCACGCCTTCCAGATCCTGCCAGTCGGCGCGGACTTTGGCTTCGTCGCCCATTACCCGGTCTTGGGATTTCTTCTTTTGCGGGCTTGTCGGTTCAGGCGAGGAAATCTTTACCCCCGGGGATACAGCGGACTGCGGGTTCTCCATTCCTGGCGGGATGACGATTTCCTGCGTCACTTTTTCGTCAATGGGCTTGACGTAGTTGCCGCGGTTTCCGTAGTGGAAGATGCCGACGACGGTCGGGTGGGCACGCGACAGAGAGCGGATGATGCGGCCTTCAGCGCGGCCATCGGTGCGGACGGCGGAGACTTCGACCAGGACGCGGTCGCCGTGCATGGAGGATCCCACCGCGTGCGGAGGAATGAAGACATCGCCCGCCAGGCGAGCCTTGAGACTGTCATCGAGCGAGGTTATTTCGGGAATGACGAAGCCGAAGCCGTCGCGATGCATGGTCAAGCGGCCGACCAGCATGTTGCGTCCCTTGGCGGCTTGCGGAATGGCGTAGCGTTCGCCCTCGACGTGCAGCAGTTCGCCTTTGCTGACGAGAGCATAGAGACGGTCAGTGAGTTCGCGACGGTGTTCGCCTTTTGCGCCGAGTTCGCGCAACAGTTGCTTATGGCTCGCCGTCTGCTTGGGTTGGCGGGCGATGTGGCGAAGGATGGCGGAGTCGGAAAGTGAACTCATTTTGTTATTAGGGAAATTGGCAATCTGGAAATGTTTTCCAGGGGCGCCTTCAGCGGATTTTAAATTGCAATATTGCCCGATTACCAAATTACAAAACCTCTCGACTACTTAAAATACTTCTCCTCGATAATCCGGCGATGATGCAGTTCGTGTCCGGCGATGATGTAGGCGAGGGCGCGCACCGTCACCTCGTTCTTATTGGCAAGGCCGCGGCGGGTCCAGGCAGTCTCGTCGAGATTGCGAAACAGGGAGACGGTGGCGCGGCGCACGGCGATGTAGTCTTCGATCAAGTCCGCCAGCGAACGCCGGCCGAATGGACCATTGCGGACGTAGTCGTCCTGCTCGAAGCCTTCGAGGGGAGTTGCGTCGCTGCGCGAAATGCGCAGGGCGCGGTAGCTCATGATGCGCTCGGTGTCGTTGATGTGCCCGAGCACTTCCTTAAGGCTCCACTTCTCGGGCGCGTAGCGGAGATCGCCGTCGGACTCGGCGCGACCGCAGAGCAGCAGAAGCATCTGGCGGCGCTGCTCGTCGAGCGCGGCAAGAATGTCGTCGCCCTTGCCGTTGCCCTGGACCAGGGAGATGTAGCCGTCGTAGTAGGGAGCGTTTTCTCCGGGCTGCGGCCGTTGGGAAGCGGTGGCGGTTGAAGTCGTCGCGGGTAGAGTCATGGATTCCTCGTCAGGGAGGGCACACGGTTTGGTTGTCCCCACGGATCCATAGTATCGGATAGAAGGATTCCGATAGAAGAATTACCGCAGGCAGGGAAGGGGTTACACGACCGGAGGCACGGCCTGGGAAGCGGTTGCGGGAGGAGCCACGAGGGGAACGATGAAAATCAATAAGGAAGGCTGGATTTCCACAGGCATGGGGTTTAGCCGGGAGTACAATCGCTTTGGCCCATGAAATGCGGCGGTGATTCAAAACCGCTTAGGAAACGAAAGGATTTCGACGACAATGTGGAAGCCCACGAATCAACCTGCGACACCTGGCCGGCCAGCTGAGCCGGAGCGTCCGAGCACGTCCACGGCGACGACGGCACCGAGCCTGAATATGAGCATGAACGAACCTGTCGCTGTGCCGCGCCCGGTTACGACCACCACTTCGGACCAAGCCACGATTGGCAAGTCGCTGGTGATTAAAGGTGAAGTGACCGGTTCGGAGTCTTTATATATTGACGGGCGAGTGGAGGGATCGATCAACCTCTCGGGCAATCGCGTCACCATTGGGCGCAATGGAGTGGTCGCGGCCAACATCAGCGCGCGGGAAATTGTGGTGCTCGGCAAAGTGCGTGGCAACCTGACCGCGAGCGACCGGGTGGATATCCGCAGTGACGGTTCGCTGACGGGCGACGTGGTGGCGGCACGCATCTCGATTGAAGACGGCGCCTTCTTCAAGGGGGGCATCGACATCCGCAAAGCGGGGAAGACAGACGCGAAGCTGGAAGAAGTGACGAAGAGTGTTTCGGCGGCGACGCCGGAACCGGCGATTGCGGCGCGAGCGTAAAAGCGCTGTTCGCTGATCGCCGACGGATGAACGGCGGCAAAACGTATTTAGGAAACGGGCCTCTTTCGGGGCCCGTTTGTTTTTGGTCGTCTGCAAGGCGCAGAGCGAACGACGAACAGCGGTCTCACGGTTCCCTGCCGGTCGCCAGCGTTTCGGCGGCCCCGCCTTCGGCGATTCGTGGAAAGGCTGCTGGTTTTTTTCTGCGAAGATCTGCGGGTAATTCCGAACGCAACAACCAGAGTCCGGCGGCAACGGCTGCGGCCCAGGTTACGGAGCCGAGCGCGAGGGCGAAGAGATCGGCGCGACGGCTGCCATTGAGCGCGATGGTGCGCATGACTTCATGACTCAATCCGCCGGAAACGACTCCGATCAGCGCGGCCTTCCCTAGTTCTTTCCAGTTCAATCCGGCAAAGGAAACCATGCCGCGAATATGCAGCAGTGTGGCGATGGCGATGGCGTTGGCGGCGATGCCGAGGTCGGAGGCTATGGCCAGCCCGGTGATCGACAACGTGCGAAACAACAGCGCGTACATGGGTAGGGAAGCGAGAGTGATGAGGGTGGTGGCAATCATCGGAGTCAGGGTATTGCCAGAGGCGTAAAATGCACGGGCATAAAGCGCCTGACAGGACCACAAAGCAAGCGAGAGTGAAAACCAAAAAAAGTAGATGGCGGTGGATTCAGAATCCGCAAAGTTAAAGTTGCCGCGGCGATAGACGAGATCGATGAGAGGCACGGCTACGGCCATCATCCATCCGGTCAGCAGCAGAGAAGCAGCGGTGATGCGATAGACGGAAGCATTGACGGTGGCGGCGAATTCCGTGAATTTTTTTTCTTCGAACAGGCGCGAGAAAAAAGGAAGCGACGCCTGTCCGGCAGCCTGTCCGAGGATGGCAATGGGGACGGCGAACAGACGCTTGGCAAAATTGAGCCGCGCGATGTCGCCGATTCCCTTGGAGGCGTAGTGGCGGAGAATCCAGTCGTCGGCGGTGACGAGCGAAACGCCGAGCATCAGCGGGATGGACATCCGCACCCACTCGCGGAAGGCGGGATTCTTCACGTCGAAAGAGGGGCGGTATCCGGTGCCGATTTTGGCGGCTCCAATTGCGTTGAACAGAAATGGCCCGGCGATGCTGCCCACGAGCGCGCCGAAGGCAAGGGAGGCGATCCCCATCTGGCGTCCGGCGACGACTCCTCCGGCGATGATGAAGACGTTGTAGATTAGCGGGCCGAAGGCGGGGAGCAAAAATAGACGGTGGGAGAGCAACACGGCCGAGACGACTCCGCCGACATAGAAGAAAATTTGCGCCGGGAGCAGGATGCGAGTGAGATGAATGCAGAGGCGCATCTGCTCCGAGTTGAAGCCGCTGAACATCCAACCGGCGAATTGCGGTGTGAAGATTTCGGCGATGATCGTCCCGGCGACGAGCACGGTGGTCATGACGGTGATGATGATGGAGAAAGTTTTCTGCGCGTCTTGCTCGCGTTTTTCGGCGAGAAATCTCGTATAGATGGCGATGAATGTGATGGAGGCGGTGCCGCCGGCGACGATGTAGTTGAGCCAGTCGGGCAGGGTGAAAGCGGCGACGTAGGCGTCGGTCATCTTTCCGGCGCCGAAAGCGTAGGCGATGTAGGCCTCGCGGATGTATCCGATGACGCGCGAGAGGGTGATGGCCGACATCAGCAGCAGCGTCGCGGAGAAGGCGGTGTGCTGGTGCGAGGGACGGAAGAAGCGGAGAAGACGCATCGTTTGCAGAGTAACGCATCTGATGGAGTGGTGCGGGAGTTATCGGCGGTGCGGAATCGGGAACGGCAATTGGGCTTCGGCAACCAGGGCTGGGAAATATTCTCAGTTAGTGTGATCGCCTGTTTACGTCAGTTAAGATTGATATGTTCGAGGCGGTTCCGCGTCGGCCCCCCGAGGCCGTCACACTCCGATATATACTGGTCGTCGTCATAAAATGAAGTCTGACCTAAGAGGTGAATATGTCAGTGATTCCGGCAACTCCGGCGCAACCGCGTACAGAAGCTTCCCCGTTCCGCCTGTTTCAGGCGATCAACGCATTCCAGCTGACAGAAGCAATCCGCAGCGCGATCGAGTTGGACATCTTTACCGCCATTGGCGCGGGCCACACGACCGCAGAGGCGGTGGCGAGCCACTGCGGTATTGCCGAGCGCGGCGCGCGGATTCTGTGCGATTTTTTGGTAGTGAACGGATTCCTCAGCAAAAGTGGCAACCAGTACTCGTTGAACGAACATAGCGCGAAGTTCCTTGACCGCAACTCACCGGCCTACATGGGGTCCTGCACCGAGTTCCTGCTTACCGATGATATACGGCAAAATTTCCGCGATCTGACAAACGCGGTCAGACACGGAGGCTGCCAGCACACTTATGCGCACGCCCCAGAATCACCCGTGTGGGTGGCGTTTGCGCGCTCCATGGCACCGATGATGATGATGGCGTCCCAGGGGCTAGCGGAAATCGTGGTAGGCAACGAGAGGCGCACAATGAAGGTGCTGGACATCGCGGCCGGGCACGGGCTGTTTGGAATAGAAGTGCTGCGTGCCAACCCGAGGGCGGAAGTCACCGCCGTGGATTGGAAGAACGTGCTGGAGGTAGCGCGGGAGAACGCAAAGAAGTTTGGGGTCGCGGATCGCTACAAGACTCTTCCAGGAAGCATTTTCGACGTGGATATTGGAACGGGGTACGACCTGATTCTGGTTCCGAATTTTCTGCACCACTTTGATGAGCCCACAATCGCACTGTTGCTGAACAAACTGCACCGCGCGTTGAAACCGGGCGGAAAAGTGGCCACGCTGGAATTTGTTCCTGAAGAAGACAGGGTGAGTCCTGCCGTGCCGGCGGCGTTTGCGCTGATTATGCTGGCCGAGACGCCTGGGGGAGACGCGTACACGCGCGCGGAGCTGGAACACATGTTCAACCGCGCCAGCTTTTCGCGCCACGAGTTTCACGCTATGCCGCCGTCCCCGCACTCGGTCCTGGTCTCCACCAGGGATTGACGCAGGGAAGCAGTCATCGGACGCAATGCCCCGGCCAACACTTTGGGTTTCCGCAGGAACCAGCCGGGAAACTGGAGACCCCATCCAACCGCGTTGGAATTTCTTCCGTTGTTTGGTCCATTCTGGTATTGCCCGTTTAGCTTCAACCCGCGTATTGCTGTCGAAACATCGCCAGTACACCAACAATCGACCACCTGCGGTTCTCCTTGGCTAGTCCGGCCGGGGGTGCCCCGGTTCTCGCGCTTTTCCAGAAGTGGAGGATTCCTCGGTCGCATCCATCTTGGGATTTCGCTTTGACAATTCCCCGAACCATGGCAATTTTTATCACAAACGACCTGTGATCTCCGTCATAGACACCCAGCCCGACTGGGGCGCCAATGATTCCTGCTTAGGGCCAACACAGAGTCGTGTCCGTCTCCAGAGACGGTCCTCGGAAGCCCATTATTCAGCTCTTTGAAAAACATAGATTGCCCCAGGAATCGGGCGTCCCTCCCTACCGAAATCCTGACCCTCAGCGAAGTCGAAGGGGAAGGATCTTTCGCAGAATCCCCTGAGTCCTTATTCCGGAATACTTTGATATAAGGGCAAGAATATACCTGTGTCATCAATCCCGAAGTGTCAAAATGAGACTGACAGGGCAGCGGGCGACCCGCCACACAAGGGGAATAGTGCGCCCCGTTATGGCGGTGTACGATGTTGAGCGCCGCAGCGAGGATAGACATGAGCTCACTTGGTTCGATTGATATTGATGGTAAAGCAACAATCGGGAACATACTCGCCCTCCGAAATATGAAGGTTCCCATTTATCAGCGTTCCTACGCATGGGAAGAGAAGCACGTTTTAGATTTTTTTAACGATCTTGCCGGTGCCATAAAACATATCTCGCCTGAATACTTCTTGGGGTCAATTGTGGTGACCCAAAAGAAGGGCGAAGGACACGTCGAAGTAGTTGATGGTCAACAGAGAATTGCAACGACCATGATGGTATTGGCCGCATTGCGAGACTACTACCAGAACGCTGCCGATCAGCAAAGGGCTGAACAAATAGATAGACCGTATCTGATGGATATAGACTTCGACACGGGAACTCCGATCCCAAAGTTGATAATGAATGAGGTTGACCGCGACTACTTTACCAACCGCGTCATACTCTCTCCTGACTCAAAGGAGAGAAAAGCCGCACTTGAACAGAAATTGACAAAAGAATCACACAAACTGATACATGCTGCCGCAACCAAAATTGCGGAAAAGGTTCAGGAAACCATCGGTAATTCCACCACGCCCCAAGGCAAAGCCGACATTCTTAGCGCTTGGTTCAAGTTTATTAAGACTGGCACGCGCGTCATATTGGTGACGGTAGAAGATGAAGCAAAAGCCTACATTATGTTTGAGACGCTAAACGACAGGGGCCTTGAACTTTCTAAGGCTGATCTTCTTAAGAATTTTTTGCTGTCTCGCTCTGGTCATCGAGTCAATGAAGTTTTGCAACGATGGCTCGCAATGCAAACATTCCTAGAAGCGTCTGGCAAAGAAGAGGACAATCTTCTCGTGACCTACATTAGGCATTTTTGGTCGGCCACTCAGGAGTTAACCCGAGAACGAGATTTATATGCGTCTATAAAAGACGACATTAAAGACAACGAGACGAAGGCTTTCAATCTCGCTAACCAGTTGTCTGAAAGTGCTAATCCATATGCCGCAATTCTCAGTGCATCTCACACCTACTGGAATGAATACGGAGACGCATTTAAGTCCATCCGAACTCTAAACTACTTTAGACTAAAGCAAATTCGCCCCTTGCTGCTTGCGATCATTACGAGGATGCCCGTTAATTCGTAGAAAGTAGCGACTCTCAACCGCGGTCATAATGACCGAGGTGGTTTTTTCTGCCAAGAAAAAAGGAGAGAGTCGCTATGAAGAAACGATATCAGATCGACCAGCAACGAGCGGTGCAAGA
>JANXZM010000069.1 GCA_025355505.1 Acidobacteriaceae bacterium
CCGTGGCAATACGATAAGGCTCTTTACCGCAAGCGCAACGAAGTGGAACGGCTCTTTCGCCGACTCAAGGGCTTCCGCCGCATCTTCTCCCGCTTCGACAAACTCGACGTCCTCTTTCTTGGATTTCTCAACTTCGCCCTGATCGTCGAAGCTCTACGTAGTGTTAACACGCCCTGAGGTCGCGGGACAGCGGAGACGAAGGAAGCCCTGAGAGGTCTAGCGACGAGTCAAACGCGGAGGCGGCTGCTTCAGGAATCGCGGACTCAGAGATTCCTTTCTAATGGTGGTCGTGCCGGACCCGGTGTCGCGTTTGTCAGGACCTGTTGCACTGGCCCCAGTGGTAATATGTGCAGCAAGGTAGGAGAGCGACCGTGAGCGTCGCAGATATGCGTCGTGACCAGTTGGAGGGGCTAAATTCAAATGCCCGGGCAAGAGGCACAATGTTCACACCCAATCTTCAGATTCTTCCAGCAGCGCAACGGAGGCTTTGGGACGAACTGAGACGCACTCCCAGAGAGTTCGTCCTTTACGGGGGGACAGCTCTAGCTTTGCGGCTAGGGCACCGCCATTCCGAAGATTTCGACTTCTTTTCAAACAAGGCGTTTGCTCCCGACGTTCTCCTCAAGGCGATTCCATACCTGCAAGGCGCCGAACTGAGCCAGTTAGATACCAACACTCTAACCGCCATCGTGGATCGGGGCGGGCCCGTGAAGGTCTCCTTCTTTGGGGAGCTGAAACTGAATCGCGTGCGGGAACCGGAAGTGGCGCACGACAACGGCATTCAGGTGGCGTCCCTTCTCGACGTCGCAGCCACCAAGCTGGCCACCATTCAACAGCGAGCACAGGCGAGGGACTACGAGGACCTCGCTGCGATTGTCGGCTCAGGGATTAGTTTGGCCGAAGCTCTCGGGGCAGCTGTTGCGGTTTACGGAAAAGAATTCAATGGGGCACTCAGCCTGAAAGCGCTCACCTACTTTGCGGATGGTGACCTGCCTAGCCTCAGCGCTGCGACGCAGAAACAACTTCGCATGCTGGCCAGCAAAGTCAACCTAAAACAGATTCCCCAAGTGGCGGCCAGAGTCGGCTTGACTGGTGAGGAAAGCGTTCAAAGATGAGCCAACCCGATCTCCGAAGAGTTGCCAAGAGAGTAGTGTGGTTTAAGGCGCCCGATGAAGCGCTAAAAGACGTGAAACTGTTTCTCGCGCATGTGATGACCTACGCTACTCTCAGCGATATAAGCACAGTACTGCAGGATTTCTCAGAAGACGATTTCGAGGCAACCATAAGCGATCCACCGCCGGGCGTTTTCGATCGCCGTTCCTGGACCTATTGGAACGTGCGGTATCATCGCGAGCCAGTGCCACCCCTGCCACAGCGACAAATCCCCGCGTAGCGCGTCCCAGGGCACAAACCTGATCGTGCGTTGATGGAAGGCGCGAGCAGGGCGTTTCGCGCCACTGCCCCACAAATCCCCGATATTCCCCAGCCGCTGCGTCTTCCGAAACAGTGTGCGCCACCTGACGTTTGCACGAGACAAGCGGCTGCCTACACTCGGTTGACCTTATTGGGTTGAGGACCTTGACGTGCCTGAAACAAAATGACAAGGAGGAAAGACGTGTTTGTTGAACTAATGCCACTGCTCAAGGAGCGGACCCTGCTCATCACCGTCGCTCGTCTTGACGAACAATTGAAGGTGAACGTGAATCTCACAAAAGCCAAAGAAGGGGAGGATCAGGCTCTGACAACTCCTCTGAGCTACACCGGATCACCCGAGGAACTAGACGCAGAGCTGGGCAAACATCTGGCCAGCGACGTCGATTCGCATTTGCAGCTCGGCAGCACCATGGCTGAAGCAAAGGCGAAAATGGATGCGGCGGCGAAGGCGGCTCGGCAAAAAGTGAAGGCAGGTCAGCAGACCTCAAAGCCTGACCAGAGACCGCACCCAAGCAGGAAACAGCGACCGTCGCGGAGACTACGCCGAGTCTGTTTGGCCCTCAGCAGCCAAGCGCAGAACCCGCGCAGGCGGCTAACGCAGAAGAAGGGAGAAACCCAACACCATGATCGACGCAAAAGTGCTGTCTCGCAGTTTCACGTATAACGGCGTGAAGCTTCCAGACTCAGATCCGAGGATGACGCCGGAAGAAGTGAAAACCATCTGCAGCAGCCAGTACCCCGAGTTGGCGACGGACGCCCTTGCCCCGCTTTTGGATACACCGGCTCGATCAGCGCGCACAACTCCGCCCACGGCACCACCTGCTCCATCTCTTCCAAAAACAACGCCCGCCGCGTCTTCTTCGTGTAGCGCTCAAACCCGTTCTGCCCCGCCAGTGTCCGCTGTTTCATTCTTCCCGCCTCCGACGTCCTTCTCCCAATTTATCTTCAACGTCGGTGGAAAATGGAGAACTTCATCAGAGTCTCCCTAGTCCATCTTGCTCGTAGTAGCTGGCTGCAGATGATCGAAGTTCAGACAGATGTTCATCGACGTTTATTCCTTGCGTGTAGCGGGCTCCAACATTTCCGCCGTTGTCCACTTCCTCTAAGAGGTTGTCCCCGTCATAGAGATAGTTCGTGGTGCCGAGGGGAGAGGATTTCTGGATTCTTCTGCCGAAGGGATCGTACTTGAAGGCCACCGTCCCCGTGCCCGGCACCACGACCTGCACGAGTCGGTTCTCGAAATCCCACGTGTAGCTCTTCCCGCTCGCGTCCGTCAGCGTGTTCCCGTTTGCGTCATATCCCGGAGTGTTCCGTCGGATGCAAGTTTCATGGACAGTTCCTGGCTTTTCGCTTTGAGGTTATGCGCGTTACCTCCGATTCAGCGGCTTGCTTGATCGACGCGGTAGAAACAACTTGACCGCCAGTCGTAACCGTCGGGTGATCTTGAGCTTCAGCAGCCGCCTCCTTCCAGAGAGATTCTGCTCTCTCATAGAGTTGACACCGCTTATCGTTGGACAGATCTCCTATTGTATCGAGAGCTTGCGCGCCAGCAGACGTATTGAGGGGATCAACAGTGTCGACCTTGAGACTCTTGCCAACAATTCACGAGCCACGACTTCGTCGATCGGCGTCAGCTTTCTTGAGGCTTCGGTTTTCACCGGGCCCACATGCTGGTCAACCAGTGACCGGGTGACACTTACAGGGAGCTTCTTGAAATCGAAGTCCTGCCACTCCAGCCCAGCCAGTTCGCCTCGGCGGAGCCCGGCTGGCATGTCGAGAAACAGCATGGCCCTTTCCCGAACCTGGCTTCATTTTTCTCTAACGCGATACGATCGAAACCGGCCGCCCGATCGGCCGAATATCTTGTCTTGCGGAGCTCTACGACAAGTCATGGCGTTTTCGGACAGAGGAGAAGTATGATTGTCGGAGCTGATAGGAGTCCATGATGTTTCCTCGGTTTTCTCGGCGGAAATTTCTCGCCGGAAGCAGCGGGCTGGCGGTGATGTCCCTTGTTCCGGTCTCAGTGGAAGCGCTTTTCGAACCCATGTACCCGCCAACGGACCTCTCTTTTTTCGAGAAGCCGATCAGTGCAGGCCCGGCGGCGATCCGCTTCGGCTATGCGGCGATCTCCTGGGGAGACAATGATCGCCAGGCGATCGAAGAGATCTCCGCAGTGGGGTTTCGCGGCATTCAGTTGCTTTCCAACGGACTGCGCGAATTTGGCGGTAAGCCCGGCGCTCTGCGCGAACTCCTGCACCTGCACGATCTCAGTTTCATCGCGCTTTCCAGCGAAGGAGTGGGGATCGAGCCGGGTCTGCGGGCCGAACAGATCGCCCGCTGCACGAGCCATGCTAAGTTTGTTCGCGATTGTGGCGGACTGTATCTGCAGATCATCGACAAACGGCCGGAAGGCCGTTCGGTCGGCGCGGCGGATTACAGACAACTTGGATCCCTGCTGACCGAGATCGGCAAACGCAGCGCGGATATGGGCGTCACCCTCGGGTACCACCATCATGTGGGCAGCATTGGCGAACACCCGGACGAGATCGATCGCGTGCTGGATGCCTCCGATCCGCGTTACGTGAAGTTGGTGCTGGACGTGGCGCACTATTTTCAGGGCGGTGGCGATCCCGCGAAGGTGATCGAACGCCATCACGATCGATTGCTCTATGTTCACATCAAGGATGTCGAGCGCAAGACGCCGGCAAGTGCCGATGCGGACCCGTTTGAGTTCGTGGAACTTGGCCGAGGCCGGGTCAATCTTCCAGCTGTGTTCGAAGCCTTGCAGAAGACCGGTTTTCGCGGATGGGCCGTGGTGGAACTCGACAACGGTTCCCGTGGACCGCATTCGCCCAAGGAATCGGCAATACTCAACAAGAAGTACATCGAGGAGAAACTGGGATACGGCAAATGAAATCTCCTTTTCGCGTTTCTGTCATCACCGACGAAATCACGCAGGATTTTGGCCGTGCCCTGGAGGTTGCCTCCGGAGAATTTGGCCTCGGCTGGGTGGAGTTGCGTCGCCTGTGGAACAAAAACATTTTGAAATTGGATGCCCGGGAGATCGCGGAAGCACGGCGCCTGTTGGAGCGCTATCGTTTGCGGGTCACCGATATCGGCAGCCCGCTATTCAAGGTGTCGTGGCCCGGATTGCCGGAGTCGGCATTAACCGAGAAGCCCGACGAGTTCGGCGCGGATTTCACTTTCGACCAGCAGGATGAGGTTCTGGAGCGAGCTCTGGAACTCTGTCGCGTGTTTAAGACCGACCGGCTGCGCATCTTCGATTTCTGGCGCATGAAAGATCCTTCTCCGTACCGGGCCGCGATGGACGCGAAACTGCTCGAGGTTGCAAATAAGGCGGCCCGGAAATCAGTCACGATCGTGCTTGAGAACGAGCCTGCGTGCAACACCGCCACAGGAGTTGAGGCCGCGCGGACGTTGAAGGCCGTTCGCGCGCCGAATTTTATGCTCAACTGGGATCCCGCAAACGCTGCCGCGTTGAACGATACGCCCTATCCGGACGGCTACTCGCATCTGCCAAAAGATCGCATCGGGCACGTTCATTGCAAAGACCTGGTCCACAAGCCGGATGGCAAGGGCTACGAATGGATGCCCATGGGGAAAGGGACGGTGGACTGGACAGGGCAATTCCGCGCGCTCAAACGCGATGGTTATCGGTTCGCTGTAAGTTTGGAGACGCATTGGCGGGGGCCGGGCACAACGGAAGAGTCTTTCCGGGAGAGCATGGCGGGAATGAAGAAGCTACTCCAGGCAGCCGGCGCATGGTCGTAATTCGGGCTTGAGTTGCTAGCGGCTTTGGCGGCCTGAAGGTGCGGCCAGACATGCAAACTCCATGACCATCCATGTTGGACTCATTGGCGGCGGAAATATCAGTGCAACTCATGCACGCGCCGCTCGAGCTTTGCCCGGCGTGGAGATTGCCGCCATTTACGGAACCAACGAAGAAAAAGTACGGCGCCTGTGCGCCGAACATGGAGCCAAGGCGTACTCCGATTTCGAAAGATTTCTGGACCATCAACCCTTGGACATGGTGGCCATCGGCAGTCCCTCATCGCTGCACGCTGCTCAGGGGATTGCGGCCGCGCGGCGCGGCCTGCATGTCCTGACGGAAAAACCGATTGACATCAGCACCAGCCAGACCGACGCGCTTATCGCCGAGACAGCCAAGGCCGGCGTGAAGCTCGGGGTTTTTTTCCAGGATCGTTTCAAACCCGATATCCTTCGCGTGAAGCATTGGATGGACGCCAAAATTCTCGGAAAACCCATTCTGGCGGATGCGCGGGTGAAATGGTTTCGTCCGGACGAGTACTACGCGGACTCGCAGTGGCGAGGAACGTTCAGCCTGGATGGCGGCGGAGCGTTGATCAATCAGGCTGTGCACACGGTGGACCTCCTGCTGTGGTTGTTTGGCGATGTGGTCAGCGTGCAGGCCCTGTCCAAAACGGCGCTGCATGCAATCGAAGCTGAGGACACGCTGGTGGCACTTCTGGAATTTGCCAGTGGCGCGATGGGGGTTTTGCAGGCGACAACCTCAGTGTTTCCTGGGTACCCGCGGCGCCTGGAACTCACCGGTTCCGAAGGTACGGTGATCATCGAACACGATCGATTGATTGCAGCCGACCTGCGAAACCCGCCAGCCGATTCGCAGAGTCAGGGAAACGATAGGAACTCCAGCGCGTCCTCCCCCGTGGTCAGCGACATGCGCGGACATCAGGCCGTCCTGGAAGATTTCATACGAGCCATGGCAACCGGAATTGGCCCGCGCTGCTCTGGGCCGGAGGGGCGGCGCAGTGTCGTGCTGGTGGAAGCCATTTACATGGCGTGCCGGACAGGGAAACGCGTGCCGTTGTAATCCCTAAAGAGAAATCCCTCTCTTCCAGGCAATGCAATCATCTTGCCCGAGTAGTTCAGCTTTGTTTTTGATTTCTCCGCTTGCGACCTGGCCCAGCCGACAGATCATGTGCTACTGACATCTACAAGGATGCCGCTTGACAGGCCAAACAGATATATTGTATACAACGAATCCTAGCCTTAGTGAACCCGATGACGTTTCAGTCAGCATCGCTTACGGATCAGGGTTACTCCCTACTGGAACGGCAGATCGTTGCGGCACGGATGAAGCCGCGCGCGAGTTTCGCCTTGCTCATGCTGGTTCTTCTTGCCGGCAGCGGTCCTTCGGCGGACGCCGCAACGTTGCGGGTCGGTCGGCAGAGGACGTACAAGACCCCTTGTGCCGCCATCGCCGCGGCTGTCCCAGGAGATGTGATCGAAATCGACGCTGCCCTGTATCGCGGAGACGTGTGCGCCTGGTCGACAAATAATCTGACCTTGCGGGGCGTCAATGGACGCGCGCATCTCGCTGCCGCGGGCAAGAATTCGCAGGGAAAAGGTATCTGGGTTTCGTCCGGTAATGACACTCTCATTGAGAACGTCGAGTTTTCCGGCGCCGTTGTGCCGGACGAAAATGGCGCAGGCATCCGATATTCCGGCGTTAACCTTACGGTGCGCAACTGCTATTTCCACGACAATCAGGAAGGCATCCTGGAAGGCAACGTCGCTGGGAGCAACATTCTGATCGAGAACTCGGAATTCGAGAACAACGGTTTTCACGACGGCCAATCGCACAATCTTTACATCGGGCATGCGGCCACGCTCACGTTTCGCTTCAACTATTCCCATCGTGCGATTGCGGGACACCTTTTGAAAAGCCGCGCGGCAGTAAATTACATCCTGTACAACCGGTTGACCGAAGAAAACGGGACCGGCAGTTATGAAATCAATGTACCGAACGGGGGGACGACCTACGTCATCGGCAATCTCATCCAGCAGGGTACTAGGAGTCAGAACAGCACGCTGCTGAGTTATCTGGAGGAAGGAATCGCGCCGCAGAATCCAGGCCACGATCTGTACGTAGTGAACAACACCTTCGTGAATCGGGCGACCAGTGGAACCTTCGTCTTCATGGGAGCTAGTGGCAATCTCCCTGCGTTGATCCAGAACAACATTTTCTCTGGTCCGGGTGTGGTGACCAACCAGACCAGCGCGGTGCTGACGACGAATTTCTCGGGTGTGCCAGGCTTTGCGGATAAGCAGCACAATGACTACCACCTCACGGCGGGATCTCCCGCCATCGATGCCGGGACCGACCCTGGGTTGGCGAATGGGTTTTCACTAAAGCCTCAGTTCGAATATGCACATCCTGCTGGAAGTGAAGAGCGGCTTCCCCTTGGGAAGACGATCGATATCGGCGCCTATGAATACCGCGGCGCAGCCCAACGCGCTCGACCGATAATTCAGCCTACCGGTCTGCGCGCACACTCAGTGGCGCATGTGGTGTCAGCGGAACGAGAAGTAAGATTTTCAGCCCCAATTTGTGGACCGCTGCTTGTCCCGGGAGAAGCAATACAGTGATGAAACCGCGTCAGTTGGTCCGGCAGTACTACTATCCTGTTCGACTTCTTGTTCTGCTGTTTTCTATCGCCGCGCTAACCGCCCAATCCGCATACGGTGGCGAGATCCGACTTCCTTCCCCGGTGCTTGAGCGGGATGCACCGGTGCGGGCTATTTATACGACACTGTGGCCGGTGACCGGCAAAGGAGAGCTTTCGATCCGGTGGACGGATGTGTTCGGGCGCATCGTCGAAGATCGCAAGATTCCCTTCGTGCTCACGGACGAATCCGAAGTGAGTTTCGAACTCGATCTGCGGCGCGCGGTTTCAATGAAGAACGAACTGAATGTCCATTTTTCCGTGGACGGCAAAAACCGGAAGGGTGAACCGGACCGCAGGGAAGAAGACGCAAAGATTTCATTTGTTGCCCGGACGCTGGATCGCAACTGGTCGGACTACGAAATCATCATGTGGCACGAGCACGGGCTCGAAGCAAACGCGGTCCTGAAAGAAGTTGGCATCACCGCCGGCGGCCATGGTGGGAAGAGCGAAAGCACTGGCAGCCTTGACAGGTTGCCTGCGCCTCTTCTGGATAACGACCAACGCTGGTACGAGGAAAACATCGCTACTGATTTCTATTCCGAATATCATCGCTGGTTTCCGGATCGTGTCGTGAGCTGGAAATTCGATGATGCCAAGGAATTTTACAAAAAAGACCCGTCGAGCAAGGAAGCGCTCAAGCGACTGCCCAGCCTCTCCGATCCGGCCTGGCTTAAGAAGGTCCATGACCGCCTGGTTGCGGACACGCTTGTGATGGCACCGTACCGGCCGGTCTTTTATAACCTTGGCGACGAGCCTGGCATCGCGGATCTGGCGGCGTTCTGGGACTTCGATTTCTCCGACTATTCCTTGACCGAAATGCGCATTTGGCTCAAAGCACAATACGGCACGCTGGCGGCCCTGAACGAGGAGTGGGGGACGTCGTTTACCTCGTGGGATCGCGTGATGCCGATGACCACCAATGAGGCGATGAAGCGCGCCGACGATAATTTCTCCGCCTGGGGGGACTTTAAGGAGTGGATGGACATCGCGTTTGCACGGGCGGTCAAAGTTGGCGTGGACGCAGTCCGCTCCGTAGACCCCGACGCCTACGTGGGGTTGGAGGGCGGACAGGTACCCGGCTGGGGCGGTTTCGATTATTCGAAGTTGTCGAACATTCTCCAGGCCATTGAGCCGTATGACTCCGGCGCGAATGTGGAAATGATCCATTCGTTTAACCCGAACATCGTGACACTGATCACCTCCGGCGGGCAGGGGCCAGAAGAGATACACCGGATGTGGCATGAGGCGCTCCACGGCAATCGCGGAATCATCCTCTGGGACCCGAAATCAGAGGTCGTAAGCAACGACGCTAAAATTGGGCCCCGCGGCCGCGAATCCGGCGCACTCTACAAGGAACTACGCGGTGGACTCGGCGCGTTGTTGATCGCTAGCCGGCGGCAAGCCGGGCCGATTGCGATTCACTACTCGCAAGCCAGTTTTCGCGTTCAGTGGTTGCTGGAACGGCGACCGGAAGGCGAAGAGTGGATGAAACGGACCTCGGGCTCGGAGGACGGAAGCAATTTTCATACGCTTCTGGCGTCATACTGCCGCGCGATCGAAGACTTCGGCTTGCAGTATCGATTTGTCTCCTACGAACAAGTGGAGCAAGGCGAACTGCTGCGCGGCGGCTATCGCGTGATGATTTTGCCCCACTCCATGGCGATCTCGCCGGAAGAGGCTGCCGCCCTGCGCCGGTTCGTGGACCAGGGTGGAACTCTGATCGCGGACGGCGAGCCTGGCACATTCGATGCCCATGCCCGAAGGCTCCCCAAATCCTTACTTTCGGACCTTTTTGGCGGCGGAGCGCAGGACGGGCCGGTGACGGTTCGCTCGTTGGGTCGCGGCAAAGCAATTCGCCTGAACTTCGAAATGATCAACTATATCCAAGACCGCCTGGTGGGCAAGGAACGGGAAGCGCTTCGGCAATTCGGACGCATGTTTAAGGAGAGTGGAGTGGCGGCGGACATCGCCATCTCGGAGACATCGGGAGAGCCGGCAGTGGGCGTTGAGCTCCACACCTTCAGGAACGGCGGAGTCAATCTGATCGGCTTGCTAGCCAATCCGCAACTGTATGTCGATGACCTTGGCAACAAGAAGGAATTTACAAACCAGCGCTTCCAAAAACCCAGAGCCGTGCTGCTGACACTGCCGGCGGAATTGTATCTGTACGATATTCGAGCCGGAAAAGCCCTGGGGAAAAAGAAGCAGCTCACGGTACAACTTGACCCCTACGAACCCACGATCTACGCCGTGTCCTCTTCACCGTTCCCGGTGCTTGCTCTCTCTGCGCCCGCGCGATTGGGCCGCGGTCAATCGGGCGAACTGGGATTCAGCTTCAACGGAGTTTCCTCAGCCGCCGTGCATGTGTTGCATGTGGACGTGGTGAATCCGGAAGGGAAAACCGTAGCCTACTATTCCGGTAACGTACTCGCGCCGGGCGGGACGGCTAGCACGCTCCTGCCGCTGGCGATGAACGACCGGCCGGGAAACTGGACGGTGCGGGTGAAGGACATTTTAACCGGCCAGACGCAAGCCGCCACCATTGAGGTTTTTTAGATTGCCAGTGCCCTCCCCGCTGAGTATCTTGAGCTGCGGAGAGAACTGGTCCTGCTGAGCAGGAGAGAAAAATGAACAGGCCAATTCTTCGCCGCGAGTTTTTGATCGGTGCGGGTGCCGCCGTCGCAACCGTGCCGGTACTTGGGCGTGCAGGCGCATTAACGCCCGCGAGTAGCGCAGCCGCGGCCCCCTCACCCGCCACCAAAGCCAGAGTCTTCGTTGGCTGCTGTGCGATCTCCTATAAGAAGTATCTCGATGCGGGTTCCATGACAATGGAAGACTTCTTCAGTAAGGCGGTGGATCTCGGAGTACACAGCGTCGACGTGACCACGTACTTTCTGAAGTCCACTGATCCGGCGTACCTGACTTCGTTGCGTCACCTGGCTTTTAAGAAGGGTCTGTCTTTCTCGGGAGCGGCGATTCGCACCGAGATGTGCCAATCGGACGCTGCAAAGCGCGCCGAGGAAGTCCGCAAGATTCAGCAGTGGGTGGACGCCACCCAGCTTCTCGGCGCCTCGCACCTTCGCGTGTTCGGCGGCGAACTTCCCGACGGCGCATCCCCGACGCACGGTATTGAATGGGTGGCGGAGACCATGAAGTCTGCCTGCGAGTATGCCGCCCACCGGGGCATCACTCTGGGTATCGAAGACCACCATGGCATTACCGCACGAGCCTCGGCGATCCTGGAGATTCTGCACCGGGTGGACTCGCCCTATGCAGGCATCAATCTTGACATCTCCAATTTCGAAACCAAGTCTGACCAGGAGCAGTATTCGGATATCGAAGCCTGTGTACCCTATGCGACCCATCTTCATATCCGGGATCTATTTTCTGCAACCAGGAAGCCGATTGACCTGGAGCGCGTGTGGCAGCTTCTCGTGAAGGGGGAATACCAGGGATTCGCGTCCGCCGAATACGAGAACGAAGAAGACCCCATGACGGGCGTGCCCAAGTTGATTGAGAAGATTAAAACCCTGTGTCGCAAGTATTCGAGCGCGTAGCCAGGACCGTGTGGCCTCGTTTTCCATTACAAGATGCAAAACACTCATAAGGAGACGATTTCATGTCGAGCCGCCGAAATTTCATGAAACAGATTGTTGCCGGAGCCGCCGGACTGACGGCGTCACGCGCGTTTGCCTCCAGCCGGATACTGGGTGCGAATGATCGCGTTCGTGTAGGACTGATCGGCGTCGGCAGTCGGGGCCAGGAAATCCTCCGAACTGCAATGAGTTGTCCCAATACCGAGGTCATTTCGGTCGCCGATATTTACGCCCGCCGCTTCGACGAAGTGAAAGCGTTTGCTCCCCAGGCTAAGACGTTTACAGATTTTCGCAAGTTGTTGGATGATTCCAGCCTTGACGCGGTGTTGATCGCAACCCCACAACACCAGCATGCTCTGAACTTCGTTCCCGCGATCCAAGCGGGGAAGGATGTGTATCAGGAAAAAACCATGGCCTTTAACGTGGACCATGCCAAGCGTATGAGGACAGCCTATGCTGGCTCCAATCGCGTCGTGCAGATCGGCATCCAGTCCACCAGCACGGCGGCATGGCAGCGGGCGCACGAATTGGCAAAGCCCGAACTGCTGGGCACGATCACCGCCCTGCATGCCCACATGTACCGCAACGCTCCTTATGGTGGTTGGGATCGGCCCATCCCGTCCGATTGCACGCCGGAGCGAGTGGATTGGAAACAGTTCCAGGGCGAGGCTGAGCTGCGGCCCTTCGATGCTGACCGTTTCATTCACTGGCGTTACTACTGGGAGTATGGCGGCGCGAACGTCTACGAAAATATGATTCACCAGGTGGGCTTCTGGTACAAGGCACTCAATCTTCAGATTCCGCGCAGCGTCAGCATGAGTGGCGGTAACTACCTTTCTCCCAAGATGCATGTGCCAGACACGATGGATGTTGCCATGGATCAGCCCGAGAACCTCCTGTTCACTTGGAATTCCGGCTTCTACAACGTTCACAATGGAATCAGCGAACAGCTGCTGGGCACCAAGGGAACCATCGCTCGACAGCAAGACAACGACGAGGCGAAAGAGGTCAGCTACATTCCTGAAGGCGAACAGTCGAAGTCCAAAACCGCCGAAGCGCCCGTCAAGAAGGAAGCCACCCCCGATGTGGTCGGCGTTGGCGATTCCACCGACGCACACATGAAGAACTTCATCGAATGCGTGCGCAGCCGGAAGGAGCCGAATTGCCCGTTTGAAATCGGCTTCCGGTCCGCGATTGCCGCCCGGATGGCGCTCACTTCTTTCCGCGAGGGTCGCAGGGTGTACTGGGACGCAGAGAGCCAGGAGATCATCTGAGTCATCATTCGAAGTGGAGCGCAGACGTAGCCGTCAGCGCGAGAGAGGTGAAAGCCATGAAAGTAATTGCTGCTGCGTGCATACTCGCCTGTCTCTTTTCCGTTCTGGGCTGGGCGCAGAATTCCCATGAGCTGAACTTCACTTCGAACAGTACTGAATTTCGGGACATAAAGCGAATGCTCCGCAAGTACCTGGATGAAAGTGCGGTAGAGAAGCTCAAGGAACGCCAGCGTACCGTCTCCGGCATGTCTACATTGGAAGATGTAGGCAAGCGACGAGCCTACTTTCGCGAGCACATGCTGCGCGATCTCGGCGGGTTACCCGAAAGAACGCCGCTGAATGCGCGAGTGGTGGGAGTACTGGAGCGTCCGGCTTACCGCATCGAAAAGATTATTTTCGAGAGCCAACCGCACTTCTATGTCACCGCAAATTTGTACGTACCGAAAACCGGGAAGCCACCCTACCCGGCGATCCTGTTTCCTCTGGGGCACGAGGAAGGGGGAAAGGCATACCCGATCTGGCAGCAAGTGCTGGGATCGCTTGCCACCAAGGGATTCGTCGCGCTGACCTGGGACCCAATCGGCCAGGGCGAGCGGATTCAGATTTATGACCAGGACCTGGGCGGTTCAAAAGTTGGAGCCTCGACCACCGAACACACGGTCCTCGACGCCCAAGCCTTGCTGGTGGGCGACCACGTGGCGCGCTACACAATCTGGGACGGCGTTCGCGCCTTGGACTATCTTGTTTCTCGACCGGAAGTCGATCCAGAGCGAGTTGGACTGACAGGGAACTCTGGCGGCGGAACTCATACCTCCTACATCGCGGCTCTGGATGACCGTATCAAGGTGGCAGCGCCATCGTGCTATATCACGTCCTGGCGCCGCTTGCTGGAGACCATTGGTCCGCAGGACGGTGAGCAAGTTTTCCCCCGCTGGATCGAGGACGGGCTTGACTATCCGGACTACATTTACGCGTTTGCTCCCAAGCCGTTTCTCATCATGTCGGCGATTCGCGACTTCTTTCCGATCGGGGGTGCGCGTGAAAGCTACGCCGAAGCCTCCAGGGTTTATTCAGCGCTCGGCGCAGCAGACAAGCTCAGCATGTTCGAAGCAGACGATGGTCACGGCTACAGCAAACCGCGTCGTGCGAGGGCATACGACTGGCTCAGCCGCTGGCTGAAGGGCGTCGAAGACCATACTCTGGAACCAGAAATTGAAATTGCGACCATTGAAGAGTTGAACTGCACTCCAACGGGACAAGTGGCTACCGCTCTCGGTGGCGAGACCGTTTCTTCGCTTAATCGGGGGCGGTTGCAACAGCTGCGAGTGAATCTTCGGACCAAGCCGGCGGATTTGCCCCGCGCTGTTCGCGAAATAAGCCGCTACCAACCCGCGACCGAACCGGTGCGCGTTTCGTCCTACGGCGTCCTTACCAGGCCTGGATATCGTATCGAAAAGCTGATCTATGAAAGCGAACCCGGCATCCTCATTCCGTCGCTCCTCTATCTTCCAGCCCAGGGAACTGCGCGGAATCCTGCTGTATTGCTGGTGGCAGGTGAAGGCAAGGCCTCCGTTGCTTCCGAGGCGGAAGGGTACGCAAAATCGGGCTTGGTGGTTCTCTCCATCGATGCACGGGGATTCGGCGAGACCCAGCCGCGTGTAGATGCTCCGGGTCCCGGCGATTCTGAATTCTCTCGCTATTTCGGAGACTACGACGAAATCCAGATTGCGATGTTGCTCGGCAAGAGCATGGCGGGTATGCGCGCACGTGACATCATCCGCGGAATGGATCTCCTCGGTGCACGCCCGGAAGTCGATCACGACAGAATCTACGCGTACGGTAAAGGCGCTGGTGCGGTCCCGCTTCTTTACGCAGCGTCGTCCGACAGCCGAATTCGGAAGGTCGCTTTCGACGGCATGCTCTCCTCCTATGAATCGATTGTGGCCAGCAACGTTCAACGGCGAGTGCTGGAGTATGTCGTGCCCGGAGTGTTGAAATCTTTCGACCTGCCCGACCTGGTTGCCGCGCTTGCGCCACGCGCAGTCTGGTTGGTGGACACCAACGATCCTCTTGGCCAAGTGCTGCCGACTAACCAGGCGCGAAAGGAGTACCGAAGCGCTTCGGAGGCCTACCTGCACGCAGGAGCGCCGCGCGCGATCCACACTCGAAATCGCAGGCCAGGTGAAGGCGCCATTCAAATCTCTTTCGAAGTGGGTGAAGATCGATGATGGAAAACAGCGCTTTAGGCGGAGAGCGAGCCGGGCCGCAATCGAGGAGCGGCGATGAGACAGGCAACGGTTTTGCCCCCGCGGGGCGTTGGCTGTCCTTCATGCAGCGAACGGCGATGCTGGGACTGTTGTCTCTGGCTTGGTCGGGAATCGCGGGTGCCGGCGAACTCCCGGCGCAATATTTCCGTCTGGTGGAAGCGGGCATTGGAAAGGTGGAGAAAAGGCTGAACGACAATCCGGACGCCAGCATGCCGAAGTTGCAGGCGCTACCGGGATTTAATCGTTGGGCTCGCCTTCCGGGAACGATTCTTGCGCCTGCGGTTCTCTACACGAAACAGCACCCCGCGAACCGGCACTATCACGACCCAAAAATGCTGGTCCTGGCGATTCGGATCGGAGATCAGGTCGCCCTGGAGACTGATGGCAAGGACTGGCAAGACGTTCTGGCCTCGGAGTGGGACCTTTGCCTCTGGATCGAAACGTACAAGCTGTTGGGACCAGATCTTGGCAATGATCGCCGTGAGCGGTGGAAGCACGCGATTGAGAAGCATGTCGCTCCCTATGCGGCAGACGCCGCACTGAGAGTGGATTTTCCCTACTACGCCACACCCTACATTGGAACTTCGCCAAATCATTTTTCCTCCTGGGCCGCGATCCTGGTGATCGCCGGGCAAACGTTTGACAGGAAGGACTGGTCAGTCCTTGGCGCCCGCATCCTGCACCGGTTCGCAGTCGAAGAGCAAGCGCCCGACGGGTATTGGGGAGAGCAGAGCCGCAGCGGTCCGACAACCGGCTACAACCAGGTCACCACAAACCAGATGGCGCTCTACTGGGAGTACACGCACGACCCCGCAGCCCTTCAGGCGCTGCGGAAAGCCACCGACTTTCACAAATACTTTACGTATCCCGACGGCAAGCCGGTGGAAACGATCAATGATCGCAACCGCCATTGGAGCGTCAACCTGTGGGGGCATTTCGGCTTTTCCAATTTTCCCGACGGCCGACGCCTCGCTGAATTCCTCACCAGCTTTTACAGGGAGGATGACTTGACCATGGATGACGTATGCCGCTTGTCTGAGAACCTTCTCTACTACCACGAAGGCCCCACCGCACCAATTCCTCTGGATGCTCCGCGCTATCAGCACGAGATGACGATTCCCGCCGGCATTCGCAAAACCGGCCCCTGGGTTGTGGGCCTGTCCGGCGTGATGAGCACCCAAGCGGTCACCCAACAGTACTACCTCGATCGCCAGGCCCACGTGAGTGTGTTTCATGAAAAAACCGGGCTCATCATCACCGGGGCCAACTCCAAGCGCCAGCCCGAATTGGCGACATTCTTCGAAACGCTGCAAGGGCAGACGATTCATTTACCGATTAGCACCCGGCTGCAAATGGGCGACCGTGAGGACCGGCTTGCCCTCGCTTACAACACGTTCTTCAGCGAGTTGCACGTTCCCGCTCCGGCGGAAAAAGAGCTGGTGCTGCGTTTCGTCATCACTGGACGAGGCGAGCCCGCGGATGTGACACAACTAAATTTACAGCTTGTTCTCAAACAGGGTGAGACGCTGGAGACTGCAACCGGCAAGAAGTATGTGTTGGGCAGGGAGCGGATTGAACTTTCTCCGGAGGATATCGGAGGCAGCATCCGCCATCATGGGTGGACGATGAAGGTAGATCCCACGGCTCGGATGATCTGGCCTTTTTTCCCGTACAACCCTTATGCGGACGGCCCTGAAACAACGCTGGAACAGGCTGTGGCCGTGCTCTCCGTTCCACTCCGAAAGAAAAAGACTACAGAGGACTGGTACGTGCGTCCAGCGGAACAAGAGATTTCCATAGTCCTTGAAGTTGAATGAGCCTGGTTCCGATATGACTGGTGCATTTCGCCTCGCCCAGGCTGCGTGGTGATCAGCGCAAGGGTTTCTGGACTCTGCAACACGCCAAGGAAGCTTTATGCGAAGTTCTAAGCTCACGTCGCTGTTCCTATCCTTCGCGGTGGCGCTGCTATGCGACGGCGGAGTCCTTTGCTACGCTCGGACCCAGAGGATTTCGCCGCAGCAGTCGAAAGTGATTCTGGTTCGTACTCCGGATGGCGGGATCCAACCGCAGGTTACAGTCGACCGCAAGGGTGGCATCCACTTGGTTTATTTCAAGGGGAATTCCGAAGCAGGCGATCTTTTCTATGTGAACAAGCCGCCGGGCTCTGCGGCATTTTCACAGCCAATTCGGGTGAACAGTGTGCCCGGAAGCGCGGGCGCTACCGGAACCGTGCGCGCTGCACAGCTCGCCCTTGGCAGGGGAGGGCGAGTGCATGTTGCGTGGATGGGGTTCGGCAGGTCTGCACCCCGTAGCCTTTCCGGAAATGTCCCGATGCTCTACACCCGGTTGAACGACGATCAAACGGCCTTCGAGCCGCAGCGCAACGTGATGCAGTTTACTTCGGACTTGGATGGTGGAAGTTCCGTCGCCGCCGACGGTTCTGGAAACGTCTACGTTGTGTGGCATGGGAATCTTACAAAGGGCGGCGAAGAATCCAGCCGCACCGTGTGGATCGCCCGCTCTAAGAATGATGGAAGCACCTTCGCCCCGGAAAATGCCGTTTCGGATCCATCCAAGGGTGCCTGCGGGTGCTGCGGGATGCGTGCCTTTGCAGATGAGCAGGGGGCAATCTACATCCTCTATCGCACCGCCGGCCAGAGCGTTCACCGCGATATGTATCTGCTTGTGTCGACGGATCACGGGGATAGTTTTTCGGGGAAGCGAATCGACCCGTGGGAACTGAACGCTTGCCCAATGAGTACGGCCTCCATCAACGAGTCCGGATCGAGTCTCTTGCTCGCTTGGCAAACGTCCACGCAGGTCTTCTACGCTCGCGTTGACCGAGGTACAAACAAAATCTCCGAGCGTACCGCCGCACCGCGCGATGGCTCCGCCGAAGGGGACGATGCGAACAACCGCAAACATCCAGCGGTGGTGGGTAATTCTCGTGGTGAAACACTTCTGGCCTGGACCGAAGGCACTGCCTGGAAACGAGGCGGGAAAGTGGCGTGGCAGGTGTTCGACTCTCTTGGCCAGCCCAGCGGCCAAAAAGGAATGGTGGACGGCGTTCCGGTCTGGGGCTTGTTAGCGGTATTTGTCCAGCCCAATGGAAACTTCACGATTATTTACTAGTAGCGTTGAATCTTGTGCGCATGAAGATTTGCAAGCAGGAAGGATCTGTATATTGAGCTCGACTTCGTTTCCAAGGGTAGCGAGTTTTCGAACGCCTCGTGATTTGGCGGGGCATCTCTCGGCCCTGGGTTGGCCTCTGCCGATCGATGAAGAAATCCTGCAAGGGACGGCCTCGCCTCTTGCTCAGCCGTTGAAAATTCCTTGGCTGGGCGGGAAGAGGACTGTCGGCAACCGTTTTGCCGTGCACCCCATGGAAGGTTGGGACGCTCAACCCGATGGTCTGCCATCGGAGCTGACGCGCCGCCGCTGGCTGAATTTTGGCAACAGCGGCGCCAAGTTGATTTGGGGTGGTGAAGCAGTGGCGGTCGTCCCGGAAGGACGCGCCAATCCCAATCAATTGCTGCTGAACGGCCGCACGGCGTCCGCGCTGGCTACGTTGCGCGCGGACACGGTCAATCAGCATCAGGAACGCTTCGGGCGCACCGACGATCTGGTTTTCGGCCTTCAGCTCACGCATTCGGGACGCTTCTGCCGTCCGAACGCATTCGATCGTTTGGAACCCTTGATCGCCTATCGTCACCCTCTTCTGGACGCGAAACACAAAGGGAATATCGAGCCTATTTCCGATGCGGAGATTGAAAGAATTATTGCGGCATTTGGCGAGGCGGCGCGACTCGTGCTCGAGATGGGTTTTGATTTCGTCGATCTGAAGCATTGCCACGGCTATCTCGGTCATGAATTGCTCAGCGCTCACGAACGTCCCGGCCGCTACGGCGGCAGTTTTGAGAATCGCACGCGCTTCCTGCGTGAATTGGTGGAAGCTGTTCGTTCTTCGGCGAAGGGTCTTGAAATCGGAGTCAGGATCAGCGCCTACGATTCGGTTCCGTTCGTTCCCGACGAGAAAACCTGGAGAGGCAAACCAGCACCCGCGCAAACACCTTACCGGTGGGGCTTCGGCGTCAATCCTGAAAACCCAGTGGAACCTGACCTCGCCGAGACGAAACGCTTTCTTGGGCTTCTCGAATCGTTGGGCGTGAAGTTGGTCAACGTCACCGCGGGCAGTCCTTATTACTGCGCGCATATCCAGCGCCCCGCGCTCTTTCCGCCCGTGGATGCCTACCTTCCGCCCGTGGACCCTCTTATCGGAGCCGCCCGGCTGCAATGGGCGGCACGTGAATTGAAGTCTACGTCGAACGCGGTAATCGTCTCTACCGGGTGGACTTATTTTCAAGAATACCTCCCGCACATTGCCCAGGCTCTGGTACGCGAGGGATGGACAGATTTTGTCGGACTGGGACGCATGATGTTGAGTTACCCCGATCTGCCTGCGGATGTTCTTCAGCAGGGAAGGCTGGAGCGCAAACGCATCTGCAGAACATTCAGCGATTGCACAACTGGGCCGCGCCTTGGTTTGCCGTCGGGCTGTTTTCCGTTGGACCCGTTTTATAAGGCGAGACCTGAAGCCGAACAGCTCAAGGTGTTAGTCGAGCAAATAAAAGAAGAGCGTGCAGTTGCTGTGGCCGGGAAAGGATCCGATGAGCCTTAGTCTTGGTGACTATGGTGTCCGCCGCCGCGTCGGACGCAAGATACAGGGCGTCAGCGCGGTGCTGCTTCCGTTCTCGGCTGGCCGGATTGACGAAGCCGGGTTTCGACGACATCTGCGTCGGACGCTGGACGCGGGTCTCCGCGCGGCGGTCAATATGGACACGGGATATGTCGATCTGCTTACGCCCGAGGAAAAGCGTCGTGTTCTCGCCTGGACCGCGGAAACTGTTGCTGGCCGCGACTGGTTCGCCGCCGGAGCGCTGCCTGCTTCTCAAGAGCTTTCCATAACGCCCTTAATGCGGGAGTACGTCAAGGAATGTTCCGTCATTGCCGAGGCTGGAGGAGTGCCGGTAATTTTTCCTTCTCCCGGCTACGGCGGGCTCGACGAGAATGAGTTGCTCATCCTGTTCCGGCAGATTGCCGCAAGCGTGGACCGCTTCATCGCTTTTGAACTCGGCAAGATGTTCAACCCCAACGGCCGCATGTTTTCCGAGAAGGTACTTGCGGGCTTAATGGAGTTGCCGCAGTGCTGCGGGCTGAAACATTCTTCGCTGGACCGGGCTGCTGAAATAGAGCGCCTTCGGCTTCGCGACCGGCTACGGCCGAATTTCATCATTTACACAGGAAATGATCTGGCGGCGGACATGGTTGAATACGGCAGCGATTATCTACTAGGGCTTTCGACGTTCTCTCCGGAGCTCTTTGCGGCGCGCGATGCCGCCTGGGCCGGAAACGATTTGCGGTACCTGGAACTGCGGGACCTGATTCAGTATCTGGGATGGATCGGGTTTCGCACACCGGTTCCGGCCTACAAACATTCGGCGGCAATTTTCCTGAAGCTGACCGGAGGCCTGGAGAGCGACGAGCCACACCCACGCGCACCACGCCGCGAGGCATGGGATTCCCCGCTTCTTGCCGACGCAGCGAAACGACTAGAAGGAATATTGCTTGCGGCCGACCGCCGCTTGTGCAAGGAGGATTAGAGTGGGCACGCAGACTGTGTACGACGCAGAGGAAGTCATGTTTCGTGGGCGTTCGAACCGGACGAGAAAGGTATTCGTACTAACCGCACTACTCATTTTGACGTGCTTTTGCGCCTGCCGGCCTCGCCAGGCGAAAAAAGTATTTGTGACTACGGACATGGAAGGGGTGGGCGGAGTTTTCAGCAGGGAACTCCAGTGCATACCTTTCGAGAGTCCGCGGTTCGAGGAGGCCAGAAAACTTCTGACGGGTGAGGTCAACGCAGCCGTGGATGGCCTGATTGAAGGCGGTGCCACCGAGGTCGTGGTCTGGGACGGTCACGATGGCAGCCGCACACTCTCCACCCTGGATATCCATCCCCGGGCTAGGCTTCTTGCCGGCCTTCCCATCTCGTCAACCATTGAACTCGATTCGACCTACAACGCCGTGATTTTTATTGGCCAGCATGCCATGGCAGGAGCGGAGAAGGGTGTGCTCAGCCATTCCTACAGTTCCGATGGCATTGAAGGCATTTCGATCAACGGCAAGGCCGTGGGAGAGATCGGGGCGCGGACCATGCTGGCAGGCACGTTTGGCATTCCCGTGGTGATGCTTTCGGGGGACACGGCCGCCTGCCAGGAGATCCGCCAGTTAGTGCCGCAAGTGGAATGCGCGGAGGTTAAATCTGGCGCGAGCCGGACTGCAGCTTTCAGTCTCTCTCAGACAGCGGCCCGCGCGCTGATCAGAGAGAAGGCCCGACGCGCAATGGACCGGCTGCCGGAGTTCAAACCGTATCCGGTAAGCGGGCCGGCCGAAGTGAAGGTCAAGCTGACGCCGAAAGCCGCCGCCTCGAAAGTGGCCGAAGGCGTTGCCCTGCCTGACGACCGGAGCTGGGTCTATCGGGGCAAGGACATCGTTGAAGCGTGGCTGAAGTTTTCCAGCTTCTGACCGGTAGCACGATCAATCGCATTCACATCCAGCAACGATTATTCTTGCAGGATGTCAACGTGATCCGCCCACAGGAGGCGAACAGTTTTGTGTGGAGAACTGATTCAATATCTAGCAAGAATGAATGAGTGAACTTTGCCCCTCCCCGTAGAACTCACAATTCGATTGCATTGGGTGCAGGTACCCCTTTGGGAGCCTTTTCGCATCTCCAATGGAGAGATCCGCGTGAAGGATGCCATCCTGGTTGAGGTGCAGGCTGGCGGTACAACCGGCTGGGGCGAAGCCTCCCCCTTGGCGGGGTCTGCCTACTCCACAGAGACTCCGCAGAGTACTTGGGATTTCCTGCGCGACCATCTGATTCCAGCTTTTATCGAGCAGCCTGAACTCGACCCGCTTCGGTGTCTTGATCGTCTCTCAGAGCTTCCGGGAGAGCCTTTTGCCAGAGCTGGACTGGAAGGCGCGTTGTGGGATCTTCACGCCCAGCGAGTCGGAGTTCCGCTCTGGTCGCTTCTGGGCGGGAGCAATCGGCCAGTCGAATCAGGGGCGGCGGTCGGTTTGTTCACTGAGGTCTCCGATCTACTTAGTCGCGTTGAGAAATTTTTGAACCAAGGCTATCGGCGCATCAAGATTAAAATCGCTCCCGGGCAGGACCTTGAACTGATCCGCGCTCTGCGCCAGCGCTTCGGTAATATTCCCCTGATGGTGGACGCGAACGCAGCCTACCGACTGGAGGATGCGAAGCTTTTCGAGGAGATGGACGAGTACGGTTTGATGATGATCGAGCAACCTCTGGCGGGGGAAGCCTTAGCGGAGCATGCCGAACTTCAGCGCAAACTCCGGACACCGATTTGCCTGGACGAGTCAGCGGACAGCCTGGAGTCGATCCAATCCATCCTTCGACAGGGCAGCGGGCGCATCCTCAACATCAAGGTCCAGCGTATGGGAGGACTCTGGCCTGCGCGCCAGGCGCACGACCTGGCATGGGCGGCCGGCATTCCCTGCTGGCTCGGCACCATGCCGGAGCTTGGCATCGCATCGGTGCAGGGCCTGCATCTGGCAACGCTCCCCAACTTCACCTTGCCTTCGGATGTGCAGGCATCAGAGCGCTGGTTCGTCGAGGACATCATCAGCCCGCCGATTTCGATTACGCCGGATGGCTTCCTGAGCTTGTCGGATGAGCCTGGGACTGGGTGCCGGGTTGAGATCGAGAGAGTCGAGCGTTACCGTATCCGGTTTGAGGAATTGCGCCGATGAAACTAATTTCTGCTGCGGCATGTTACAGAGGCTTGCGCCATGGGCTAATTCCTGCCGTGCCGGTGACGTTCAGCGCGTCCGGCCAGCTGGATGAAGACGCGCAGGAACGGTATGTGGCGCATATGGCCAGGCAACCGGTTGCTGGCTTGGCGGTGTGGGCGCACACCGGCCGGGGGCTGCGTCTTGGCCGCGAACAGCGGATCGGAGTCTTGCAGGCATGGCGCGACGGGCTGGGTCCAGAGAAGATGCTTATCGCGGGTGTGGGCGGAGCTTCGGAGCATGCGGCGCACTCCAGCGCGTATATCGATTCCGCTCTTGGCATGGCCAGGGATGCGCTGGAAAATGGCGCGCACGCCCTGCTGGTTTTTCCGCCTACGCCCTTTGCTCGAACCCCGCGGTCTGAGGATTTGATCCTCGACTACCATCGGCAACTCGCTGCGATCGGCGCCCCGCTCATCCTGTTCTATCTGTACGAGGATGCGGGAGGCATCTCGTATTCGCAAGGGCTGTTACGTAAGCTGCTGGCGCTGCCGGAGGTGGCCGGAATCAAGCTGGCGACATTGGACAGCGTGATGACTTTCCAGGATGTCGCTGCCCTGATCAACGCAGAATTTCCCGGGAGGCTGCTGATTACCGGTGAGGATCGCTTCCTGGGCTACAGCCTGATGTGCGGCGCGCAGGCGGCTTTGATCGGCATGGGCGCTGCCTGCACCAAATTGCAGCGCGATCTTATGGACGCATATTTCGCAGGCCGGGCTGCGGAGTTCCTTGCCTTGTCCGAGGTGGTGGACAAACTGTCGCGGGCGTTGTTTGTGGCACCCATGGAGGGCTACATCCGCCGTGTCCTCTGGACCCTGGTTCACGAAAGTGTAATCGGGCGCGAGTCCAGCTACGACCCTTGGGGTCCGCAATTACCCGATGGCGAATTTACGGAACTCGGCCATCTTCTTCGCCAACTGGTTCTGGTTGATCGCAAGGCAGGGGATTGAAACATCGCATGTGGGAATTTCTTCCACCAAGAGTCCGCTTGCCAGCAATCCCGCGTCCTCGCGAAGCCGACGCTCGTCGCATTGCAGAGGACTTCGAGCGGTTTCGCGACGGCCTCCCGCGGCCGCTCGAGCCCTATGTTTTCGATACGTACGGTGTTGACCTGGGGAGCGAATACGCAGGTCTGCGGGTGAAGAATCCTTTTGGCAAAGCTTCCGGCCAGCTTTCTCTCGCCCGGCATCAAGTCGAGCGGGATGCCGAGAGTGGACTTGGTTTTGTCATCCTGAAAACGGTCATCGCTCAGGATTCCGGCGGCGAGCGAAGCATGCGCGAGTGGGCCATTCCGGAGACGCGTATGTTGGTGGAGCCGATTCGTGGACGCCTGGGCCGGGACGGATGGACCGTTACTTGGAAAGGCCGGGGCTGGTTCGACACGTTCCACGCGTACCGGGACTTTTTTGACCAAGCGTTGCGCCTCGGACAAGCCGCCGACATGCTGGTCGCTCCCTCCGTCAAGTATCACTTGCCCGGCGTTGAAGAAACGGCCTGGAAACGGGAAGAGTACGACTTCACAACCAGTCGACTCCTGGAAGTGTGGAGCCAGCACTACGGAGACCGGCCGATGCCCCTGGAAAAGGATTTCAGCCCGACTCTGGCAGGCTCGGAGCGGGCTACCCAGCAGGCAAGGATTGCGGAGTGGTTCGAGGCTGTCCCCTCTCTGATCCACCGCGCGGCGCCGGGCCGGGTCCGCGTTGGACTGAAGATGTTCAACGCACTTTTTGAAGACGAGTTTCAGCTCCGGATGCTCGATACCATACACTCCGCCCAGCCGGGCGAGGGCAGAACGGATTTCCTGGTCTATGGCAACCGCCTGTTCGATCCTGCCAGAAAATTTGAGGACAAACTGGGTGTCGCATACGGAGGTCCAGACTTGAGTGACCGCAATCTAGCCGTCCTCGAAAGATTTCGGTTCGCTCGTTCACGGCCGCCGGGTTTACCGGCGCAGAGCGCGGCGCGCGAAGATGCATTGCCTCTGAGCGCCACCGGCGACATTCATTCCGGACGCATCGCGATTGAATATCTGCTGCGCGGCGCATCCAGTTTTCAGATGCACACCTTGTTCCAGCTCCCGAATGGTGCGTTCTCGATGCGAGTAGGCAGCAAAACGGAGAAGTGTCTGCACCACCTGCTCTTTCATCCGGAAGACGGGGCGATTGCCTGGTTGCTGGATCTGCAACGCCGCTTCGTCTGGAAGCCGGAAATGAACATTGATAAGAAGGCCCAGTGGTGTCAGCAGCACTGGGCGGCGGTGGCCGAGCAATTGAGCTTGCCAGACAACCAGGCCAACGGATGAATGCATTGAAAGCCAACGAAGACGGACGATTTCAAAATCGCAGAAGGCGGGCCTAAATGCGCGGTTTTTACGGTTGGTGGATTGTGGTCGCGGCGTTCCTGAACCTCTTCTTCTCGGTAGGAATTGTCTACTACGGATTCCCTGTCTTCTATCCTTCAATGGTGGATTCGCTAGGCTTCACTCGGGCTCAATTAACCCAGGGCTTTCTGGCGGGCTTCGTGGTGGCGGCTTTGATATTCGGGATTTTGGCTGGAGTGTTGATCGACCGGTGGGGCGCTCACCGGGTCATCCGCGTGGGAATCTGGTTCGTTGGTGGCTCGCTGATTCTAATGGGAAGTATGACGCGGCTGTGGCAATACTACTTGCTCTGTATCACGGAAGTCGTCGGTTATGTTCTGACCGGACCGATCCCCAACCAGGTGTTGATCTCGAGCTGGTTCCAGGCGAAGCGAGGCCGGGCGATGGGTGGCGCATACCTCGGGCTGGGCCTGGGTGGCGCGATTTCGCCGCTTTTGATCAATGGCCTCATTCAGAGTTTTGGCTGGCGTCACGCTTTTCAAATTATCGGCGCGATGATCCTGCTCGTGCTCTTTCCCGTCGCCCAGTGGATCACGCGTTCGAGTCCACGCGACATGAACCTGTTGCCGGATGGTGCCCCTGCGGGGACGCCGGCAGTTTCTCCCAATGTACAACTCGCTCCGGAATTGGATGTGGGGCGAGCCGTGCGCACCGCCAACTTTTGGCTCATCCTTACAGGCTGCACGCTGACCATCGGTGCCATCGGTACGGTAACGCAGCATCTCATTCTGTTCCTTAAGGACCATGGGTATTCGCTGAGCGCAGCCTCCCGCGTGTCCAGCACTCTACTGGTATCCAGTCTCGCGGGGCGGGTGATCGTGGGCTATTTTGCGGACCGCTACAGCAAGAAAAACGTGATGGCATTGTTCTACCTCATGCTTGCGCTGGCTATTCCCATTTTGCTTCTGGTCCGCCAGCCGGCGGGCATTTGGGGATTCGCGATGGTATTCGGGTTTGCCATGGGCGCCGACTACATGTTGATTCCTCTGGTGACGGTGGAGTGCTTTGGATTGCCCGCGCTGGGAAGGCTTTTGTCTCTGATCATCATGGGCTATTCGCTTGGCCAGTGGCTTGCGCCCTGGCTGGCCGGCAAAATCTTCGATGTCC
This sequence comes from Acidobacteriaceae bacterium, assembly GCA_025355505.1. Lineage (GTDB taxonomy): Bacteria > Acidobacteriota > Terriglobia > Terriglobales > Acidobacteriaceae > Acidiflorens. The sequence goes on from JANXZM010000069.1 coordinate 26,449, forward strand.
GCCACAGCTACGATCTCGCCTGGATCATCGTGACGGCCGCCGCACTGCTGGGCGCGGCGGCGATCTACAAGGTCGCACCGGGTCGGGGCATGCCTATAAACGGACGGAGGGACGCTACGAACCAAGTTGGTTGAAAAATAGTTGCTGCCTTCGCGGCGGGAAGACGCGAAAACATCTCGTATGACGTCGGCAACAGTTCGTACTCGACTTCCCGGGCTTCAGCGCAGGTCGATACACGCTTGACATTGGTTTGCACGTTCACTATAAGCGTGCTCACATAGGAACGGAATTCTTGTTGGGTTTTTGAAAGGACTCAAGTATCCAATATGTCCAACCCATTGTCTCGTCGGAAATTTTTGGCCGCAACGGGCGCGGTAGCCGCCTTCGCTGCCGTCCCCCCTCGGAGGGCTTTTGCGACGCCCTCTTCCAGCACGTTTCTCGTCGGCGATTTGCCGCCGGCCACCGACAAGCCCTCAGGCCGTATTGTCGATATGCACGTTCATTTTGACGAGAAGAACCCCAATTTCATCGCCGATCTCCTGAAGATTGGGGAGCGGCTGAATCTCACCGCGTGTGTGCTTACCCCTTATCTCAATCGCAAGGTGGTCGCCGATGCGGCCAAGCAGTATCCCGCGCGGATCGTTCCCATCGGCTCCGTCGATTTAGACGCTGTTGACGTAGTGCGACAGGTAGAGGAGTTGCACACCCTCGGCTATCGGGGATTGGGCGAACTCGAGTTCGTAAAGAAACCCTTTACCGATGCTTCGTACATGCCTGTTTATGAACTCGCGAACCGATACGGCTGGGCCGTTTTGTTCCACACCGGGATCGTGCTGCGGCAGAATTTTGACGAACCGGAGGACGTGGCGTCTTACCGGATGCGGGCTTTTCATGTGGAGGAAATTGCTCGCCGCTTCCCTAAAATCATCGCGCTCGGCGCGCATTGTGGTAATCCGGAGTATGAATGGGCTGGGGAAGTTGCGCGCTGGAATCCGAACGTGTTTTTCGATCTCAGTGGTTCTTCCCTGGACAAAATGCACGACCACCTGGTTGATTTCCGGAAGGTTTTTTGGTGGTCCGGTACCCGCTGGGGAAAAAAGCAACCCGAGAACGACCCAAATGCATTCGCCAAACTAGTGTTTGGGTCCGACGACGGCCTTGAGGGGATTGAACGAGTGTTAGTTCAATATCGAGCCCTGTTTGAAGCCTGTGACGTTCCGGCTCGCACGCAGAAACTGATTCTCGGGGGAACGCTTGCCAAAATCTTTGGCCTGCCTGAGTGAGCCCGCTTACAACAATTGTAAGAGGGAGGCCGGCTGTCAGTGAAACGATCTTTGGGAAGGGTGAATCGGGTAGAGTGGTTGGTTGACTCGATACGCTGCACTGCGGTTGCTCGCCACCGCAGGGGTCCCCATCCGATTGGCGTTCCTAAGGAAATGATCCGAGCGCGATGCTGTTCTCCTCTTTGCGGCAGATTCATACGGCAATCAATTTTGGATGTTTAATGGCCGCTATAGAGATTCCGCTTGACACCTTAAACAGATATATTGTATATACCGAGTCTCGGCAGCAAGAGGGGCAATGAAATCTGAGTCGAGTATTCAGGCAAAGTCGCTTACCGATCAGGTTTACGCCCTCCTGGAGAGGAATATCTCCGAAGGACGGATGAAGCCGGGCGAGCGTATTCGGGAGAAAGATCTCTCGCAACGGCTAGGCATAAGCCGGACGCCCATTCGAGAGGCATTGCTGAAGCTTGAAGTGGCTGGAGTCGTCGTTTGCAACAGCCGACGTAGCTACAATGTCCGAATTCTCACGGCGGTCGACGTCAGTGAGATTTTTGAGATGCTTGGAATCCTGGAGGGCGCGGCGGTGTCTTCCTTTGCGCAGGAGATTACGGAGGAGGAACTGGCCCTGCTCGAGCAATACAACCAAAAAATGGCGGAGACTGCTAAGGCTGGGGACTTTCACGCCTTTGGAGGTTGGAACGAGAAGTTCCACGACGTCTTGCTCTCCAAGTCCAGGAATCGGAGCTTGCGGGAGGTCTGCGACTCCATCCGTCGACGGATCTATGTTTTCCCCGTGCGCCCGGGTTCAGTAATCTCCTTAATTGGTCAATCGGTTCGTGAGCATGTGGAGATCATACGCCTGGTAAGAGCCAAAGACTGGGCAGCATTGGGTGCGTACTTCCGTGACGTGCACTGGAATTACCACTCCCATTTGCCCTATGTCGAGGAGGTGTACGCCGGGACTCCTGGTGGCTCCTCTGAAGACGCGGAACCGCTTCCTCTCCGACGACGGAGTACACGCGATTCGTCCATCACGACCACCAAGGGAAAGCGGAAGAAGCAATTAGCGGTAGTGAAATCATGAGAGGAACGACGCGATTGACGCTTGTAAAACGCGCATTCTTTATTGGGCAAGACAAAGTGACTGAACTCTATTTCGGCAGCGAACTCGGATTGGACCAGGAGAATCGTATGAAGCTTCGGCGGGTTAGGTTGATCGCATTGGTCTTGACACTAGCAGTGGGCATTCTGGGTTGGTTTCCGTCGCGGGCGCTGGCGCAGACCGGTACAGCGAGCGTTACTGGAACGGTGCGAGACGCTGGCCAGGCGCTGCTTCCCGGGGTCACAGTGACAGCCACCAATTCAGAAACCAACGTTTCTACTAAGACGAAGACGAATCAAGTGGGTATCTATTACCTGGGCGCCCTTCCGCGAGGTCCCTATACGCTGGTTATCGAGAGGGAGGGATTCAGGGGGTGGGAGACGAAGCTGGAACTCCAAGTCGGACAGAATGCCGTGATTGATTCCGTCCTGGCCGTAGGCAACGTGAAGGAAGTCGTGGAGGTCAAAGATACGGCTCCGGTTGTTACGACGCAAAGTTCGGAGATCGCCAACGTAAAGGACTATGAGCGCATCCGCCAGTTGCCGCTGAATGGGCGGGACGTTGGTAGCCTTTTTAGCTTGACTCCCGGAGTCGAGGGCGGTGCCGGCGGCGCGCGGGTTAACGGCATGAAAGTGGGGTCGCTGGAGATCACCGTGGACGGGATCTCGGTCGTCGATCGCTTTGGTGGCGGTATTGCTCGGGTGCAGCCCGGCCTCGATACTGTGCAGGAATTCCGCATCGAGACCGCCGGCTCCGATGCTCGCTACTCGCGACCCTCGAACGTTACGATCTCAACTCGCAGCGGAACTAACCAGATTCATGGGAGCATTTTTGAAACTCATCGAAACAACTCCGGCGGCCTGCTCTCGCGTCGGCGTGAGGATCAGCGCGATCCCAAAACCGGGCAGTTTATTCCTAAGAAGCTCATTCGGAATGAATACGGCGTGTCGGCAGGGGGGCCCGTCTACATTCCACATCTTTACGATGGGCGTAACAAGACCTTCTGGTTTGCGGCCTTCGAGGGGTTGAGAAACGTCCAGCAAACTCTCAACGTCAATGATGAGAATGGTCAGGCGGCGCCAACCGAGGCCATGTGGAACGGGGACCTAAGCAATGCGGTGAACGGATCAAGTGGCTCACTGAACCCGGTCATCATCTATGACCCGCTTACCACAGACGCTAATGGTGTCCGCCAGCCATTCCCGGGAAACATTATTCCAGCTGACAGAATTAGCACGCTTGCCCATGTGTTGAGCGCTCTGTCAGCGCGTCCAAACAATGACGGGAATCCGTACACAAACCAGAACCTGATCAAATTTTATCCCGACACATCCAAGAGCGCGAAACTCACGCTGAAAGGAGACCTGCACTTTACCGAGAAGGACGATCTAGCAGTTCGATATAGCCGGGGCACGCAAAATCACATCACTGCCGGCGGCGTCTTCGGCAATCCCGCGACTCCGTCATCGGGTGTCGGAACTTCGAGAAGCGACACCAAAATTACCGATGTTTCTGTGAATTACAGCCGGCTGATTTCGAATTCTGTCCTGAATGAGCTCCTGGTCGGTGTGCACCGATCATTCTACGATCAAGGCACAACCGCCGACTTTACGGACTGGGCCAACAAGCTGACCCTTCCAAACCCGTTCTCCGCTAACGGATGGCCAACTTTTTGTGCGTACAACTTGGGGTTTTACTATGGCTTTTGCTGGGACGCCGACAACCGCAACAATCAGGCCCTGACGTCCGAAGTCCTCGATGACAATGCGACCTGGAACAAAGGCAAACACACCGTCAAGTTTGGTGGAAGGATTCGTCTGGAACAGAACAATGTCCGCGAACTCCAACAGGCTCAAGGCTCGCATACCTTCGACCAAGGCTGGACCGGGCAAATTGATCCCAGCAACCCTTCGTCTCTCCTCCCGGATACTGGAGACGGCTTCGCGTCCATGCTCTTAGGCCTTCCCGTGACTTTGCGCAACCAGTACAACCGGGGTTACTTCTACTTCCGGCAGAAGGAAATGGGTTTCTACTTTACCGACACTTGGAAAGTTACGCCCCGCCTGACGCTTAATCTGGGGCTGCGCTGGGACAAGTGGACGCCATACCAGGAGAAAGAGAACCGGCTTGTGACTGCCGACACAAACTCCATCTTCGACAAGTTCGAAGTGATTACTCCGGGAAGCCATGACATCCACGGTCTCCCAGGTATTCCTCCGTCCGTGCTCTCGTCCTGGGAGGGTCGGGGACTGACCTTCAATACCGCGGACGCGGTCGGCTATCCCTCCAGCCTGTTCGCGGCTGATAACAACAACTTTGGTCCCCGTCTGGGCGTTGCGTTCAAGATCAACGACAAGACTGTCTTGCGCGGCAGCTACGGGGAGTATTTCTGGACCATGCCCCTTTCCCAGATTCTGTCGGCCTCGAGGACCAATCCTCCTCTGAATCTGCGCTACAGAAACGGTTTGAATGAGAGGACCTGCCCTTCACCTCTATGTACCGGGTTTAATTACACACTGGTAAACGCGCCTGCGGCCGGAGATTTTCTGCCCGCCGCTACCGTGGATATCTCAGCGGGTGCCGTGCTCTCCCCCGGAGCGCAACAGATAAGTCTCTGGGACGGCCGGAACTGGAAGGAGGCTCACGCAAGGGAATGGCACGTGACTTTAGAGCGTGAGGTGCTGCCGCAGACCGTTCTCCGCGTCAGCTATATCGGAAACCACGGGAGCGATCTGGAGCAGCATCTCGCCATCAATAGCCGGGAGCCGGTGTTCAATTACGTTACTCGCACAGGGGTGGCACCGCCGGGTAACCTTGACTTGCTCCGCCGTAACAAGGACTGGAACCCCTTTGCTGTCTTGAATCGCACTGGGTTTTCGAATACCCACTCCGGGCAGGTTGAGATCGAGCACAGGTTTGCCAAGGGTGTGGCTTTCCAGTGGTTTTACACCTACACCCGTTCCCTAACCACCACCGACGCAGGAGGCTTTGACAGCGGTAACGCCGGTATCAACAACACCAGCCAGGGAGGAGCGGCGCCTGAAAACATTCAACTCCTTGGCGAGCCGAACCTCAGCTTCGACCGGCGCCTTCGCATGGTCTATTACCACTCCACGGAAGTTCCGCCCCATCGAATTCGCTACAACGCCGTCGTCGATCTACCCTTTGGCCGGGGCAAGAAATTCGGAAATGGCGCTTCGGGAGCACTCAACCAATTGATCGGTGGTTGGCAGGTTACCACCATTGGAGATTGGCGGAGCGGCTTCTGGCGGAGCGTTAGCGCTAACCGATTCCAGGCTGGCAATCCCCGGCTCAACGCCGACCAGCGGCTGGAAATGGACATCTTCGGCAGTCACCAACGGCTTTGGTTCAAGGGCGACTTTGATCCCACCCAGGCGACCAATGTGACGGGAGGAAACTTGTTGGCATTGGTCCCGGCTGATCGCAGTCAAAGAACGGTCCGTCCGTTTGGACCGGACTGCACCGGAAGTTTTGATAACAACCGACTGGCCGTGACTCTGGCAGATAATTCTTGTTTTAACGCTGGCACTTCGGACTTTTTCAATGCCGGTCCGAGAGCCGGTTTCCTCGGTCCAGGTGCATGGAATACGGACATCTCGGTCGTGAAGAACTTCAAGATCAGGGAGCAGACGAATATTAGATTCTCGGCGGATTTCTTCAACGCCTTTAACCACCCGAACGATATCGATCCCGATTCCAGAACCGGGCTGCAGAATTTAGGCTTCCAGGCTAATGACCCTCGGATCATTCAATTATCGCTCCGGGTAGACTGGTAGCAGATCAGTAGATCTCATTCGGAGCCCCCGGTTAGCCGCGAGCTTGCGGGGGCTTCGTTTTTTCTGGTTTATCGAGCTGTAGGTTTGTGAGGAAGATAGGCCTGAAAATCCACAGGAGAAACGGAAGAGGCTGTTCGTCTGCGGGGAAACTGCCGATCACACTCTGCCTTTAACCCATAACTTCGCCCGCTTGGGGCGATGCACCGACGTACAGAACTCTGACGGTTTTTGAGGGATAGACTCTAGTGAGGATCGGTCCAGATGAAGGATAGGGATGAAGTCACGCGGCGCAACTTTCTAAAGACAGCCGCCTCCTTTGCGGCTGTCGCAGCTCTGCCTCAGGTCGCCGGGACGTCAGATTCAGCCCAGGCCGCGTCCAATGACGCGGTGCGATACGGCTTTATCGGTACCGGGACGCAAGGTTGCACCCTTCTGAGGTTTCTGGCGACCATACCGGAAGGGCGATGCCTTGCCACCTGCGATATTTATCCTCCTAACGTTCAGAAGGGAGTCGAGGCCATCGGCGCGAAGCCGGACACGTACGACGACTATCGGCGACTGCTGGACCGGAAGGACGTTGACGCCGTACTGATCGCCACTCCCCTCTATCTCCACGCGCGGATGACGATGGACGCTCTCGACGCCGGCAAACACGTCTTCATCGAAAAAAGCATGTTCTTTAAGGAAGCAGAAGCCGAACAGATCCGCCAAGCCGTGGCCGTACATCCGAAACAGGTTCTCCAGGTGGGCTTGCACCGCCGCTCGGGTGTGCTCTTCCAGATCGCCATCGAGATGGTACGCAAAGGAGCTCTGGGTAAGATTCTACTGGTGCAATCACGTGTCACCACCAATAGCACCTGGCGAAGGCCGGTGGCGGACGCGAAGTTCGAACGCCTGATTAATTGGCGAATGTACCGCGAATACTCGGGCGGACTGATGGCGGAGATGGGCTCCCACTTTATCGACATTGCGAATTGGGTGTATGAGGCCGAGCCAGTCTCGGTTATCGGCACGGGCGGAATCGACTACTGGAAAGACGGGCGGGAAACCCAGGACAACGTTCAGGCGATTTTCGACTACCCCGATGGTCGGAGACATACCTTCAACTCGATGCTCTTCAACGGGCACCACGCGAATGGCGTAGTGATCATGGGTGACCAAGGAACGTTGGAGCTCAAGGATGATCGCGGAATCTACTTCCGTGAACCGGTCGCCAAGATTTCAACGGGCGCCGCCAAAGAAAACTGGTGGGCTGGTGCGACCGTTTCCAAAGCAGCTATGCAGAAAGGTATTCCAATATTTCCCGAAAGAGAAGCCAAGGACAGCGGTTTTGTGGATCGAGAACTTGGCTATGCCAGGCGTTGGCTTGCCTCGATGGGTATTTATCAACCCGAAGAACCCTATGATCCTTACTGGGGCGAACTTGTGAACTTCTTCGCCAGCATTCGCGAAGGTAAACCCGTGATCGCTCCTCTTGAGGTCGGCACTGCGGATGCGATGGCGGTCATCAATGCCAACCGTGCAATCGACACCGGTCAAAAAGTATCCTGGCCGAAGAAGGTGGCGTAGTCGCTCGCGGACGCAAGGTGATTCTGGCAGTTCCGCTGCAGTCGAGCTTCGGGAAACCAATGCGAGTTGCCCTGACACGATACGAAGCTTTCCACCAGGCTATGGGGACTGAGTTCACCTTGGTTACCTACGGTGAAGATGCTCAGTACCTCACGGCTGTGGGCAGAGAGATTTTCGAAGAGATCGACCGCCTCGAAGCGCAGATGAGTAAATACAATCCCAAGAGCGAACTCTCAGTGATCAATCGATCTGCGGCTCGGCGGAGTGTCTGCGTAGAGCCCAAGCTTTTCGAGTTGCTCGCGCATGCCGTCCATTACAGCCAGTCCACAGAGGGAGCCTTTGACGCGACCGCGGGGCCGCTGATGAAGGCGTGGGGATTCTTTCGCGGGAAGGGTCGCGTTCCAAGGAATTCCGAAATTGCCAAGGTGTTGCGGCGAGTCGGCTATCGACACTTACACCTAAACCGAGTTGATCGTACCATCCGCTTCGATGTGCACGGCCTCGAACTGGATTTGGGCGCAATCGGAAAAGGCTATGCTGTCGACCGGGCTGTGGACATCCTTCGCTACTATGGCATTACCCGGGCTTTGGTCTCGAGCGGCACAAGCAGTCTCTACGCTCTCGGTGCGCCACCGGGTGCGCGAGGATGGTCGATTCGTCTGCGCAACCCCTACTCCATGCAAAGGGCGGCGGACGTGATCTGCCTTAGGAATTGTTCCCTCTCGACTTCCGGGAACTACGAGAAATTCTTTAAGGTCGGAGCGAAGACGTATGCGCACATCTTGGACCCCACCAGCGGCAAACCGGTGGAGAACATGCTGGCCGCTATCGTCCTTGCTCCGCATGCCTGTGATGCCGACGCCCTTTCGACTGCGTTTTATGTGCAAGGCGTCGCGCGCAGTCGAGAGTACCTCGCCACTTCCCGAAATCTGATTGCCCTCTTTTACCTGCCTCAAGGCAGCGGGCGAAAGTTCCGGCGGGTGATCCTGCGCTCGGGGTCTACGAATTCTACGGGCGCAGTTCTTGCCCGGATTGCGAAACGAAAAGCGAACGCCGCCGGAGTGCGTACTCGCAGATCCGGCGGGGGGACCTTTTCCAGAGCCATTTCCCGGTAGCTGGGTCAGACCGCCAAGGGAGAGCCATGCCAGGCCTGGTGATTCGAGGACAGCCGTCAACTCACTTCAACGACGCCGTAGAACACAAGTAACACGTCGAAAAGTCAAACTTCAACATGGCACGATCTGCCCCGCCTCTTGTCTTGACTTACTGGGAAAGGGGGGCAAGAACATGTATAGGAGTATCGCTCATGATGGTGTCTAGAAATCAATACCGACCTCGTCCGGTGGGGCGGAACAGGACTTCTGTGCGCAAGGAATACTCGCTAGGGAAATATCTTGGCTATTGTCTCGCCCTCGTCGCATGCCCGATGTTGTTCACAGCAGCACTCCGCGGCGAGACCCTGTCCCCACTTGCCGCCGCAGGCTATGCCGTTGTTCCACCCCCGCAAAAAGTCAAATTGACGGGTGCCCGCTTCGCATTGGATAGCCACTGGGCGGTAAAGCTGGAAGGTAGAGTGAGGGAGAATGACGTCGCCGTAGAAAGCCTGAGGGACGAGGTGGCATCCAGGTTCCATTTGATCCTCGCTGCTACCCATTCCAGCGGAGCGGAGTCTGGAGTGATTCGGATGGATCTAAGGCCAAACTCGGTTTCCATTGGGGATGCCAATGATTCCGACAAATCCTCCCTCGCGGAGCAGGCTTACCGCCTGACTCTCGGCCCAAAAAGTGTGACCATCACAGCCAACGCCGCGCCCGGACTCTTCTATGGGGTGCAGACTCTGGTTCAATTGATCCGGCTGAGAGAGGGGCGTCTCTGGCTTCCCAACGGAGAGATAGTGGACTGGCCCGATCTTAACCTGCGGGCTATCTATTGGGACGACGCCCACCATCTGGAGCGCATCGACGTGCTGAAGCAGGCTGTGTGGCAGGCGGCGTTTTTTAAGATCAACGGTTTCGCCATCAAACTGGAAGGGCACTTCCAGCACAAGAGCGCTCCGGCCATGGTCGAACCTTATGCTCTGACGCCCTCGGAGCTGCAAGACCTCACCGACTTTGCGTTGCGTTATCATGTGCAGCTGATCCCCTACTTGGATGGGCCCGCGCACGTCTCCTTCATCCTGAAGCACCCCGAATACGCGCCACTACGCGCCTTTGCCAACAGTAACTATGAATTCTGCGTGACGAATCCCGAAACCTACAAGCTGTTGTTCGGCATGTTTGACGATCTTCTCGAAGCCACCAAAGGATCCAAGTACTTCGTCCTGTCAACCGACGAACCGTATTACGTGGGCATGGCCAGTGGCTCCCAGTGTGATGAAGCGCCGCGCGCTCGCGCGCTCGGGTCCGTGGGAAAGCTGCTGGCGGAATTTATCACCAAGGCTGCCAACCACCTGCACGACCGCGGGCGCACCGTGCTGTTCTGGGGCGAATACCCGCTGATATCCGAAGATATCCCGTCGCTGCCAAGTCATCTCGTGAGCGGTGAGGTCTATAGTCCCGAATTTAATTCTGCCTTCAAGAAGCGCGGAATCCGTCAGCTCGTCTACACCTCGACCCAGGGCACCGAGATGCTTTTCCCCAATTACTACGCCTTGCCTTCGCCCCGTCGTCTGCATCCGAGGTCGCCGGACAGTGGGCGTGTTCAGGAGATGCTCAACCTTATCTCGTTCACGCCGGCACGCCAACAGGCTGACTTGATGGGAGCAATCGTGGCCGGGTGGGGCGACGCCGGCTTGCATCCGGAAACCTTCTGGCTTGGATACGCGACGGGGACCGCCGCCGCGTGGCACCCTGCATCGGCGAGTCCGGCAGAGCTCATGAACTCCTTCTACGATTTGTTCTACGGGCCCGGCGCGCACAACATGGGTCGCCTCTATCAGCTCATGAGCGAGCAGGCGCAGATCTGGGATGACACTTGGGAAAGCACGCGTTCGAATGCCCGAACCCCTATCTGGGGCAACTCGGACAGGATCTTCAATCCGCCGCACCCCGCAGATGACCAGACCCTTCCGCCGTTGTCCGTTCCATTCGCCGGGACCCTGACGATTGCGCATGACTGGAGGCAGGAGAATTCGAGGCGTCTTGAGATCGCCGCGACTGCCCTCTCCGAAAGCGATGAATTGCTCGACCTGCTGCACGCCAACCTCGGACGAGTCAACGACAACCAGTACAACCTCGCAGTGTTCCTCTCCATCGCCCAGCTGTACCGGCAAAACCTTGAAATGATCCTCGATCTGGGTCGGATTAGCGACCTACTGAAGACGGCTCAGGCTGCTGCCGATACAGGAGACGGCGGCGAAGCGCTGGCTGCTCTGGATGAGGCGCTGAACACCGCGGCAGGAATCCAGCACCGGCGCAATCGCGTTCTCCGGGATGCTACGAGCACCTGGTACCAGACGTGGTTTCCGCGAGTGGCGGAGGCTAACGGGCGGCGATATCTCAACCAGGTGGACGACGTGAAGGACCACCAACCGGTCCGCACCGTCGACATGAGCTACCTGGTGTACCGTCAGCGCCTTTATCCGCTCGGAGACTGGGCAGCAGAGACGCTCGCGGCAAGGAACGAATACGCGCGCGCACACCAATTGCCTGAACGTACTGAGGAACTCAACTGGAAGGACACAACTGTGGCGGCAAAATAACAATCCCTTGGTAGTCCATCAGCACGCGCGGGAAAAAGTAGATGTTGCTCTTGCATTTGGGTGGCGCAGCGGTTCACCGCTGCTATCTGCTGCGCCCTTAGATGGCGGCCTTCCAGCTCACGGGGTTGAGGGCCCTGCTCCCTAACAGTTTCGCCTCGCAGCTAGCATTGTGCCGGAAATTTGCGCCATGAATTAGAGAAGACTTGAAGGGGCGCGCTTTCAGGGCGAGCCGAAGTTCAACAGAGAATCACAGCTTTAGCCTCTGCGGTGTACCTGTTGGCTCTGCAAAACGCCTACGGTATTTCTACAACCCAATTTCCTGGACACGATACTAGATTCAGGGACCGTCGCCCCGCGAGTCGCTCACTTAAGCACCAAAATCATCGCGGTCTCGGGTCCGCGAATATTTCCGCGGCTGACGGTGTGCAGTCGAAGCGTGTTCCGACCCTTGTGCAGATTCCAGTTTACCGATGTCTCATCTTTGACACGTTCCAGACTTTTCTCATCGAACGACACCTCGTACCCTGAACGGTTGGGGCAGTAACTTTCAAGGCCGAACCGTATCAGACCTTTCGAGGCATCCTTGACGTCTACCTTAGTCACCCCCACGGTCCAATAGGCGTCTTCGATTCGATCTGTCTTCAGGAAGATATTTTTTGTATATCCCGGGTGCGGAACACCCCGCCCCTGCTCACTATCGTTTTGGTACCAAGTTTCCTGTGCGTTGGCACTGTCTTGGGGGAAAATAAGTTTCCACGTGCTGCCGTCGGTCCCCATGTTCGCGTGATCCGTGACATAGAGCCAAAAGTATTCAGCCGTCTCATCCTGGTCCTTCCACGTCCACCACGCCATGCCGTGAGTCTTCTTCTCAGCATGGGGTGGCGCACCGACCACACGGTCTACATCGGCCCCATTGTTCTTCAGCGATTCGGCGCGAATTTCCCAGGCTGAGAGGGGCACACCCTTTTTTTCGAAATGCAAATTGCTCTGAGCGTCAATCACCAACCATTTGTTGAATTGGTTCGACCAGACCTCGGCGACACCGTGGTGCTTACTCTCTAGCCCCTCTGGACCGTGTCGCCGGTCCACCCCAATCGGGCGGGCCTGCCAACCCAGGGCCTGTGCGGTTTCGACATAAGTGATCGCGAAATAAGTGCACCAGAACTTCTCTCCCTTGGCGGCGAAATCCAGAATATCCTCCGCATGCTTTGGAGATTGTTTGGGGTCACCGTCTTTGATTCGGACGTGGACCCACTCTTTCAGCATGAGCTGCGCAGCCCACTCGTCCGGCGCCCCGGCAACAACCTCCTGTAAATGGTATTTCTCCCGCAGGCTGACCATGGCACTGTCATCGTAATTGAACATCGCGAAGGGAAGTCGGGGTGGGATTGCCGCGGGGGCGTTCGCCTCGGCCCCTTCGACCAAAAAGCCTGCCGCAGCTGCCGCTGCACTAAGTCGTACGGATGAGAGCGGTCCCGTTTCGAATACTTGGGATTGCAAATTCTCCGGGAGAATCATCGCGAGAACAATCAAAGGAAATCCAAGCCAGTTCATAACATCACCTTTCTAACGCTGCAGATTCTTCGCAAGGTTTGGCCCGTAACCGGCCTGGGAATATACGAGGCTCTGGTCATGGCCGCTTCAAAACGGAAAGTCGTGGTACGTTCGGTCATTTGTTTGGAACTCCTTTGGGGCGAGGGCTACTTGGCGCGGTCGAATTCCTCCTGGGCTTGTGCGTTGAGCCCTTTTGTCTCGTAGGCTTGTCCCAAACGGTAGTGCGCTTGCTTCATCTCCGGTGCGATCACCACTGCCCGCTCCAATGCCTGCACGGCATCGTCTACGCGCTTTTGATAGAGGTAGATTTCGCCCAGAGCCGTGTATGCCTCCGCAGAATCCGGGTGAATCTTGATGGCTGCCTGGAAAGCGAGAGCGGCTTCATCCACGCGCTTCAGGCGAAGGCAGGCGGCGCCCAGGCCAAAAGCTGCGGAGAAATTTGTGGGATCGAGATCCAGAGCCTTCTTGAAACTCTCCACCGCAGCTTCGTTGTTGGAAGTCTGCGAGTAAATCACGCCCAGGTAGTAATGGGGCTGAGCGAATGTGGGCTTGAGTTCAATGGTTTTGTTGAAGAATTCGATGGCGTGCTGGTAGTCCTGCATTTGCAAGTAGTCAAGGGCCGCCAGGAAAACGAGAGAGGAGGAGTTAGGTTCGGTCTTTTCCGCCTCGCGCAGTTTGCGGAGAGATTCCTCATAGCGACCGTGCTGTCCGTCTGCCATGGCCTCCCAGAACAACTCGTAAACCTGGACGCGGTCCTTGGGGTCAGGGAGCTCCTTGTTATCCGCGTCGGCGAAGGTGCCGCCGGGGGTTGCCACATAGCCCAGGGCCTGGAGTCGCTCCAGAAGAGCCGGGTCTGTCATCTCTTTTTCATTGGCGGCGGCACCTGAGGCGGGCGTATAGAGTCGAAGGATGTTGAGGAGCCTGTCGTGCATTACCTGGGATACGCCCGGGCGCGCGCGGAACAGGTTCTTCGTCTCGTGCGAATCTGCGATGGTGTCGTAGAGTTCTGGCCGTGGCGCATCAATGTACTTCAGACCGTTCCGCCTTAACCCGCGTAACTGGCTCCAGCTAAAGTGCAAGAGAGGCAAGAAAGTTTCCGCATAAAGAGTTGAACTGCCGGAACTTGGATGACCCAGAATTCCGTTCAGCAAACTACGCCCCTGCACGGTGGGCGGGATGGGAATGCGCAATGCCTGAAGAAGGGTCGGCATGACGTCCACCAAGGAGACCTCTTCGTCAACACGGCGGGGCAGGGCACCAGGAACCTTGACGAGTAAGGGCACGTGCAGGGTCGAATCGTAAATGAAGAACCCATGTTTCTCCTCGCCGTGCTCGCCCAAACCTTCGCCGTGGTCTGCTGCTAAGACGACCAACGAATTTGTGAAGCTCGCCGTCGCCCTCAAGAACGACAGCAGACGACCGATCTGAGCATCAGCAAAGGCGATTTCCCCGTCGTAAGGACGAGTTTTGTAGCGGCTCGCATAGGGTTCTGGTGCCGCGTAAGGGTAATGGGCATCGTAAAGATGAACCCAGAGCAAGAACGGTCGTCGCGGCTTCTTCTTTAGCCAGCCCAGCGCTTCGTCGATGACCACATCGCCCCGTCGTTTCACCTCGTCAGCCTTTGCTTCGTCGAGACGAGTGAAGTCAAAGTGGTCGAAGTACGTGTCAAAACCCTGGTTCAAGCCATAGCGAGAGTCGAGCACAGGAGCGCCGAGGAACGCCCCCGTGGCATAGCCATTCTGACGCAGTATTTTTGCCAGTGTTACCGCGCTGGATGGAAGCGTGTTGCTGGCAAAGTCATGAACGCCCGTGGCCATGGGGAAGCTGCCCGTAAAGAGCGCGGCGTGCGCGGGTAAAGTAATTGGTACTGGAGTAAAGGCGTGGCTGAACCGCGCGGACGAGCGCGCCAAGGCATCGATGTTGGGAGTCTGGATCAGCCCGTACCCATAGCACCCCAGGTGGTCGGCACGGACTGTGTCAATCGTAATAATAATGATATTGGGTTTTGCCTCCGCTGCCTGAAGTTGGATCGCAGACGCACCCAGACACACAGATAGGAACACCCACCACACAAGAGTAGAAGCGTGGGCAAGGTATTGAGTCCAGGAAGAGAACTGCGCGGAGGTACATCGGCACGAGCAGGCAACCGGAGGAGGACTCTTCATAGGCGGACCTGATGCCGACCGTAGAATATATATCAACATAAAACTGAGACTCAAACTGATTTCGTTACATCGAGAGAGTGACATCGCGGACTCAAGGAGCGAATCCCGCACGACTCTCGCGCCCTCTTCGCCCAAACCATTACTTTAAACTCCCTGTGTCCAGTTTTTGGGGATGCAATACAAGCACGTGTTTGGGGTAGCGAAGCTGAATTCGCATTCGAGGTGTGGGGAATAAAATCCTGCGAACGCCGGCGGCCTTCGCCTGGAGGGAAGATCGCTTCGCCTTGGGCGCACCATTTCCCTCGTCCGAAACGTCGGCCAGCGCATGGGAATGCCGGAAGCGCTGGGCTCAACATCGAAAATAGTGGACTTGTTCAAGAGTTTTTTTAAGTCGTTTGCGCAGAAAAATTTCCCTTGACTGAGATATGTAATATACAATATATCATTCCGTGAGAGTAGTGCTAGTTGTCCTGAGCGCTGTATCCACTTGGTTGTGCGGAGACCTTCATGATTGGCCGGGCCATCCTGTCGGGCATGTTGGTGTGTGCGGCTGCAGCGCGGGGCGGGGCGGCTGAGCTGCCTGGACAATATTTCCGGCTAATGGAGTCTGGTATTGCCCAAGCCGAGCAGCGATTAGCCGCCCAGCCATCGTTAGACCTGAAGGCCTTCGAGACCGACGACAATGGGTATCCCCTTTTTCCGCACGTCGTTCTTGTTGCGGCGGTACTCTATGTCAAACAGGACTCGTCGAATTACCGCTATAGGGATCCAAAAATGCTTTCGTTGGCGATGAAAATCGGCGATTCCTTGGCTGGCGAGCGCCAAAACGGAAAATTCTCAGGGACAGATAACGAACGCGACCTGTACATGTGGCTGGAAGCTTACCGATTGCTCGAACGCGATCTGGGAGAAGAGCGCCGGGAGTGCTGGCGGCAAGAGCTGCAAAGCATTGTGCAAGAGCTGGCAGGCGAAGTTGCCCGGCGGGAGGACTTTCCCGGTTACCAGTCACCCTTCATCGGCACCTCACCGAATCACCTCGCGTTGTGGACCTCGACCGTCTATCTCGCAGGGCGTGTGTTCGGAAACCGCAAATGGGAGGAACTGGGAACCCGTGTCCTGCACCGCTTTGCCGTCGAAGAGCAGTCTCCGAATGGCTACTGGGGCGAACATGAGAGATCGCTTCCAACGCCCGGATACGGTTACAACACTTACGCGAGTGTCTCGCTGTACTACGAATTTTCGCATGACCCGGCTGCGCTCAAGGCACTGCGGCGGGGCTTGCTCTTCCACAAGTTCTTCACTTATCCGGACGGAAGCCCTCTTGAAGTGCTAGACGATCGCAACCGCTATACGAGTGTGGTCGGCTGGGGTTCGACCGGGTTGCCGAGGCGGTCGGGTGACATGCCACCCGGTGGGAACGACGAGTCGGCCTCAAAGGGGCAGTTTGGATTCTCGAATTTTCCGGATGGACGCCGCTATGCCGAGTTCTTGACGAGTTTCTTCCACGAAGGCCGCATGGCCTATGAGGACCTGGGCCGGATTGCTCAGGACGCCCTTTACTACCACCCCGGTCCTAAGGCGCCGATCCCGCAGGATTTGCCCCGCTACACCCGGCAGCTCACAGTGCCGGCAGGAATCCGCAAGACCGGACACTGGGTGGTCTGCCTCTCTGGCCTGATCAGTCCCCAGGCGGTCACCAGCCAGTTCTATCTTGATCGCCAGGGGCACTTGTCCATCTTCCACGATAAGCTCGGGCTGATCGTCACCGGAGCCGGCTCCAAGCGACAATCCGAGTTAGCCACGTTTTCCGAAAAGCTCCAGGGCCAAACATTTCACATGCCCATCAGCAGCCGATTGCAGATGAGCACAGAGAAGGACCGGCTCTCACTTGCCTACAATACGTTTTTCAGCGATCTTTATGTGCCGCCACCTTCGGACGACCAGGTGACGCTTCGCTTCGTCATCACCGGAAGGGGCCCTCCAGCGGACGAAGCGCAACTGACTCTACAGTTGTGCCTCAAACCGGGAGAGATACTAGAAACTGCGGCAGGTCGAACGAGTGGAACTGAAGGCAGATGCTCTGGGCGGTTGGATTCGCCACCACGGATGGACGCTGAAGATTGATCCGGCGGCACGACTGGTCTGGCCCGTCTACCCGCATGACCCTTACACGGATGCTCCGGAAACAGCTCTGGAGCACGCCGTGGGCGTGCTTTCCGTGCCGCTTCGATTGGGCAAAGAAAGCACCCGAGGCCTGCGCCCGGGTGAACAGGAAATTTCTCTCACCCTGACGGCTCAGTAGGCGCAGCATTGCCGAGCCTTCGCAACGTTGATCATGCTGTATGGGCCGGTGTGACACAGCAGCAAGGGCCGTGGGCGATGGAGGAAATACATGCCTAAGAAAACGCAAGAAGGAGCGCCGAAAGAAATGGATCGCCGGGAATTTTTGACCCTGGTCTCGGCCAGCACGCTCGGGGGTAGCATCCTCAGTGCGATAGACGCTCTCGGGGCCACGCCCGCGTCAGCTTCCACTTCCACGCACGGGATGAAGTACCGGCGGTTGGGGCGCACGGAAATGATGGTCTCCGAGATCGCCATGGGCTGTTCTCCGCAAGGGCAGAAGACTCCTGAGGTGGAATATTTTCAGAAGCTCACGCGCGTTATCCAAATGGCGATTGATCGCGGCGTAAACCTGATCGACACAGCGCCCACTTATTTTTCTGAAAAGATGGTTGGTGCGGCGATCAAGGGCCGCCGAGACAAGGTTTACATCGCCACCAAAGCCGAGAGCCTCGACCGCAACGAGTTGATACGCGGCGTCGAACAGAGCTTGCGCGATCTGGGCACAGACTACATTGACCTTTTGCACGAGCACGCGCACTACGAGACGGCGGAGGAAGTTTTCACTAAGTCGGGTTTTCTGGAAGCCTGCGAGAAATTGAAGCGCGACGGCAAGTTGCGCTTCTCTGGCATCAGTGGGCACAACGTGAACATCCACATCGAGGCGATCAAGACAGGTTATTTCGACACCTTCATGATCCCCTACAACTATCTCATCCGCCAGCCAGCGGAGGTCTTGTTCCCGCTGGCCAAGAAACTCGACGTGGGTGCGCTGGTGATCAAACCGATGACCGGAAATTTCAAGCCCTGGGAGCAGATGTCAGGCGACCCGCGGCTTGATGATCTAAAGCTCGCGTTCAATCAAACCAACTATGCGCGGGCCTCGATCAAGTGGGCGCTCTCCAATCAGTACATCGCCAGCCTGGTTATCGGCATGGAGTTCGAGCGCGACGTGATCGAGGACACGGCGCTGGCCGGCGAGCGCATTACCGAAGATGATGAACGGCTGCTCGCCGTCTACGCGAGCGCGGTCGGTGCCGATTACTGCACCATGTGCAACAAGTGCTTGCCGTGTCCGGAAGGAGTGGCGATTCCCGACATGCTGCGGTTCATGACCTATCACGACAACTACGGCCATCGCGAGCGGGCTCGACGGCTCTACGCGCAGTTGCCGGTCCTGAACAACGCCGCCCGCTGTACCGACTGCGGGGACTGCGAACCGCGCTGTCCGGTAAAAATCCCGATTGTACGGAAGTTGCGAGCTGCGCATGCGACGCTGGCATAAACCCATGAGAGTGATTGCTTTGGTTGAGTGGATGAAACCATTATCGCTACGAGATGGGGTCCTTTGCCAGGTTCTCAAGGGAATGGTTTACGCTTTGTATGCACTGTTGCTCACGGGATTGGCGCAGGTTTCGCCTGCCCAACTGCCTCCTCAATCGTCGGCGCAGGCAGAGGACCCGGAGGTGGCACGGTTGCTCGCGACCCTTAAGCAAGAGCAGTGGGCGGACTGGCAAGTGCCGCAGGCGGCCGCTCAAAGGCTGGCCGAGATAGGCGGTCCAGCCGTGCGCCCGATCTTTCAGGCGATGACCGAGAGCACCAACACTCGCGCATTGGACTGGATGGAGTATTCCCTCTATCGCATGGCCGAGCAGTATGCTGCGGGCCACGATGAGGCGAAGTCTCCGCTCACGATTTTCATGGCTACACTCGACAACCGCCGTGAAGCGTATGACCTGCGCCGGTTAGCGGCTCGGCTGCTGGGCAAGCTCGGCGACGCTCTTGCCGTTCCAGTGTTGGGGAACAATTTGACCGACCGACGCGTAGCCCTGCAGGCCGCGCGTAGCCTGGGCCAGATCAAAACCGCAAGCGCGCGGCGGGAGCTCGTCAGTCATCTCGCAGCAGCCAACCAGGCGCTGAAGTTGGAGATCATCGAAGCGCTTGGCCAGTTGGCAGATGCGCAAGCCTTACCTGCGCTGGAGAGTGCGGCGGCTTCGCATACTCCAGAAGTACGCGCGGCGGCGGTGGGAGCGCTGGCGCGCATCCGGGGACCGCGTACGCTCACGCTGCTCAAGCAGATGGTGACGCACGAAGCCAATATGCAGGTCAGGCAATCGTTGCGGCTCGGTTTTCTGCGCCTGGGTCAAGCGCTGCCGCCTTCTCTTGCAAAGCTTGCAACAGCCGACATCAAGACGATCTCTTGCCAGGGTTGCCACGCGCAGATCTACACCGACTTTCTCACCAGCGCACACAACACGAAGGGCCACCTCACTTGCATCACTTGTCATGGCAAGAGCGTCGCGCATCAGGTGAGCTATGGCAGCGAAGCGCCCGAGCGGACGTATGGCGGGCCGAGAGTCGCGCCCCTATGCGCGCAGTGCCATCGGCAAATGGACCTGCCTTCAGTGGAGCTCGCGCTGACCGGTCGGTTACGGCATACTTTCTCGTTCTTGAACCGGATCAAAGCGGGCAGCGGTGCTGGCTCGCCGGCCGAAACCTCCACCTATGTGGAGAACTTTGAGCACGGCACAGCGCTCAACTGGGAAGCGGTCAATCCCGAAGATTGGCAGCTGCTGCGTAACGGCGCAAACCGCTTCTACGCCTTGACCAAGCCGTTCACCAGCGGCGTGCCCCGCCGCCCAATCCAAATCTCGTTGCTCAAGCAGAAGGCCTTTGGGGATCTTACCTTCACTGTGCGCGTGCGGCGACCGGACCCGGCCATGGGTTCGCTGGTTCTGGTTTTCGGTTACCAGGACGAAGCACATTTCTATTACGCGCATCTGTCCGAGGATTCATCGGTGAAGGCGCCAATGCACAACGGGCTGTTCGTCGTGGATGGCGCGCCGCGGCAGCGCGTCGGGACTGCGGAGGCCGCTGCGATTCTGCCTGACACCAACTGGCATCGGATCAGGATCGTGCGTGAGGTGAGCAGCGGGCGCATCGCACTTTATTTAGACGATGCGCCGCAACCGGTGCTGGAGGCAATTGATCACCGTTTCCAGTGGGGGCAGATTGGGCTGGGCAGCTTTCACGAAGTCGGCCAGTTCGACGACGTGACTATAACCGGTACGCGGGCTGCCAGCGTGAAATAGCGCGGGGTATCACGAGTGCGAAATGCGGGTTCGGGTAATTTATCTAGAAGGGAAATATGATGTCAGAAAACAATTCAAGTCTCACCAGACGCGCATTCATCGTTGCCGGCGGCGCGGCGCTGGCCGCAACAGCAACTTCTGTTGTCAACCTTCCGCTGGAGGCGCAACAGCGGAGGCTCAGGATGGCCATTGTAGGCACCGGCAATCGCGGCTGCCTTACCTGGGGACAGGAGGTGGTGGTCGGCTACAGCGATGTCGTGGAAATCGTCGGGCTATGCGACATCAACCGCAAGCGGGTAGTGGCGGCCCAGAAGCTGATTGGGATCAACGCGCCCACCTTTGTGGACTTCGACCGGATGATCAAAGAGACCCGCCCCGATACCGTGATGGTGACTACGATCGATGCCACTCACGCCCGGTACATCATTCGCGCGCTGGAACTGGGCTGCGACGTGATGAGCGAAAAGCCGCTCTGTACCGACGAGCAGCAGTGTCAGGCGATCCTGGATGCCGAAAAGAAGTCGGGCAAGAAAATCACCGTGACCTTCAATGCCCGGCACGATCGAATGGAAAAAAAAGTGAAAGAACTACTCCTGGGGAAAGCCATTGGCGATGTCATCTCCGTGGACTTTCACGAATATCTGGATACCAGTCATGGCGCCGACTATTTCCGCCGCTGGCACCGGCTGAAGGAGAACTCCGGTACGTTGTTGGTCCACAAAGCATCACATCATTTTGACCTGGTCAACTGGTGGCTGAATTCCACACCGGTGGAGGTGACAGCCTTCGGTGATTTGAAATTCTACGGGCGTAACAATTCCTTCCGCAGCACGCACTGCCGTGTTTGCCCGTTCAAACAGCAGTGCAAGTTCTATATGGACGTTACCAAAAACGAGCAGTACGTAAGACTCTACGTGGATTGTGAATCCGAAGACGGCTACATGCGCGACGGTTGCGTCTGGCGGGAGGACATCAATATCTACGACAACATGTCGGTGGTAGTGAAGTATGAAAATGGCGCCCACCTTAACTATACCGCCAACACTTACTTGCCCTATGAGGGCCAGGCGATTTCCATCAATGGCCATCAGGGACGGATCGACTGTAACGAGTTCGGCGGCGGTGGGTTCAGCAACAAGGAAGTTCGCCTGACACGCAGTTTCGGCAAATCAGAAGTGGTAAAAGATTTGGAACCGGAGCGAGTGGGTGGACACGGAGGCGCCGACGCGTCGTTGCAGGATCTGATCTTTCGCGGATCGCAAGGTCCTGACCCGCTGGGTTTGCGCGCTGGCCTTCGGGATGGCGCTCTCTCAAGTCTGATCGGGATTGCGGCCCGTCACAGTATCGAACGCGGCAGTCAGACGGTCAAGATCAACGACCTGGTCAAACTCTAATTGCATCGAGGGAGCATAAGAATGCGAACCGTGTGCATCGCTTGTATCGTGGCTTGCCTGCTTGCCGTGTCCGCCGCAGCGCAAGAATCCGCGGACTTGAATTTCGCCTCCGGGTTAGAGCAATTCCAGAATATCCACGGAATGTTGCCGGCGTACTTGGACAACATCGGGCTGCGGATGCTCACGGAACGAAATCGCAAGGTCGAGGGGCTGGCCAATATCGAAGACGTGAAAAAGCGAGGCGCTTATCTCCGGCAACGGATACTGGATGATGTCGGTGGCTTCCCCGAAAAAACTCCCCTGAACGCGAGAGTTGTTGGAGTGCTGGAGGGGCCAGGGTACAGAATTGAGAAAGTGATTTTCGAGAGTCAACCTCATTTCTACGTAACTGCCAACCTATATCTGCCAACAACCGGGCATCCACCTTATCCGGCGATTCTCTACCCACTCGGACATGAGCGCGGAGGCAAAACTAATCCGACCTGGCAGCAGATGCTCGGGTCGCTTGCCACCAAGGGTTTTGTCGCGTTGACTTGGGACCCGATCGGTCAGGGCGAACGGCTGCAAATTTACGACGAGGACCTGCGCGAGTCGAAAGTCGGCGATTCGACCACCGAGCACACCGAAGTCGGCGCGCAGTGCCTGCTGGTCGGCGACCACATGGCGCGCTATATGATCTGGGACGGTATTCGTGCTCTCGACTATCTTCTCTCGCGAAAGGAAGTTGACCCCGCGCGTGTCGGTTTGACGGGAAATTCCGGCGGCGGCGCCAGCACTGCCTATATCGCAGCACTGGATGATCGCATCCAGGTCGCGGCGCCCTCCTGCTGGATCACTTCGTGGCGTTTGATGCTTCAGACGCTTGGCCCCCAGGACGGAGAGCAAACGTTCCCCTTCTGGCTGCGGGACGGCCTCGACTATCCTGACTTTCTCTACGCGTTTGCTCCCAAACCCTATCTCGTACTTTCCGCCATACGCGATTTCTTCCCCATCGCTGGCGTCCGAGATACTTTTGCCGAAGCTAAGGCGGTCTATTCAGCGATCGGCGCAAAGGAAAAGCTGGCCATGTTTGAAGCTGACGACGGTCACGGTTACAGCAAGCCGCGTCGAATGGCCGCATACGATTGGTTTAGCCGCTGGCTGAAGGGAGCTGAAGACAAGAGTCCGGAGCCGCAGATCAAAATGTCTACTCCCGAGGAGTTACGTTGTACTCCTACGGGCCAAGTCTCCACTTCGCTGGGCGGCGAGAGCGTATTCACCTTGAACCAGAAACGGCTGGAGCGGTTGAAGGCGAATCGCACGACGCGGACCGGAGACCTGTCTCGTGAAGTGCAAGAGTTGATCCACTACGAACTTTCGACGGGCCCGTTACAAGACAGGCCATATGGCACGCTCACCCGTTCCGGCTATCACATCGAAAGGCTGATCTACGAGAGTGAGCCCGGCATCATGATTCCATCGCTGCTCTATGTTCCCGATGCGGGAGCTGGCAAGAAGGCTGCGGTGTTACTGGTCAGCGGAGATGGCAAGGCAGATTCAGCGCCCGAGGCGGAGCAACTTGTGACATCGGGGATGGTTGTGCTCTCCATCGATGCCAGAGGTTTCGGCGAAACGAAGGTTACCGCGGAAGTCAACAGCAGGGATTTTGACCGCTACTTTGGAGATTTCGACGGCTCGATGACCGCTCTGGTGATCGGCAAGACCATGGTTGGAATGCGCGCCCTTGACATCACGCGAGGCGTCGATCTGCTCTTAGCACGCCAGGATGTTGACCCGGACAAGATTTATGCCTACGGGAAAGATGGAGGCGCGATGCCGGCTCTGTATGCCGCAGTGCTGGATCATCGGATCCGTAAAGTGGCGCTGGAAGGCATGTTGTCCTCTTACGAGTCCGTTGTGAACAATAGGGTTCATCGACAGGTGTTCGACAGCCTCGTACCTGGCGCTTTGAAGTTCTACGATCTGCCCGATCTGGTGGCCGCCTTGGCTCCGCGTGAGGTTTGGATTGTGAGCGGCACCGACCCGATGGGACACGGATTGCCAGCCAGTGAAATCAAGAAAGAATATAGTCGCGCGGTCGATGCGTTCAGGAACGCGGGAGCGGAACAAGCCCTTCACATTCGGGACCACAGGCCCGGTGAGGACACCATCACCACCTACCACGAGTTAACTGACGGCCGATAGAAGAGGAGCAGCATGATCGCAAAGACGTGTGGTGTAGGAATCGGAAAGCTCACGATCGGAGGGGTGGCGATGCTGTGCCTGCTGGGCTTTGCGCAGACAGCAGCCGCGCAGCCCACCGCGTTGCCAGGTGCGTACTTCCGTTTGATGGAAGCGGGAACCGGCCTGGTTGAAGCGCGGCTCAACGCGGAACCCGATGCGACCCTGGAAACGCTGGAAGGACGGCCGGGGTGGAGTCACTTTCCCTATTCCATTCTGGCGGCCACCGTTTTGTATACCAAGCAGAACGCCGCGAATCGGCACTATCACGATCCCAAGATGCTGGCGCTGGCAATTCGGATCGGAGATCTGCTTGCGGATGAAAGCGAAAAAGGGCGCTTTGAACCGCGCCTCGATAGTGACTGGGACACCTACATGTGGGTAGAAGCGTACCGACTGCTGGGGCCGCAGCTAGGGAAAGAGCGCCGGGCGCGTTGGAAAATGGAAATCGAGAAAATTGTGGTATCGATCGTTCCCGATACCGTGGCTCGTATGGACTTCCCATGGTACAACACGCCCTACATCGGAACCTCTCCGAATCACTACGCGCAATGGGCCTCCCTGCTACTTGTTGCCGGCCGGGTGTTCGGAAACAAGGATTGGGAAAACCTGGGCACCAGAATCCTGCATCGCTTCTCCGCGGAAGAGCAGACGCCGGATGGCTATTGGGGAGAACATAGCCGCGCGGGTCCAACCACGGGCTATGACTATGTAACCTCTACCCAGGTGGCGGTTTATTGGGAGTACACACATGACCCCGTGGCATTACAGGCATTGCGCCGCTCGACCGATTTTCACAAGTACTTTACCTATCTGGACGGCACTCCGGTGGAGCTCATCAATGACCGCAATCGCTACTGGGGCGTCGACGCTTGGGGACATTTCGGTTTCTCAAATTTTCCCGACGGCCGACGGTACGCGGAGTTCTTGACCAATTTTTTTCGCGTGGACAACTTGGAACACATGGCTCCCCAATGGGACAAGTGGGGATTGACGTTGGATGCATTAGGGCGGCTGGCCCAGGATGCGCTGTACTATCACGACGGACCCACCAGACCCATTCCTCAAGATCAGCCTCGGTACTCCCATCAGATGAGTGTGCCGGCAGGGATCCGCAAGGCCGGACCTTGGGTCGTGGTGCTTTCGGGTTTGACCAGCACTCCGACAACCTTCAGCCAGTTCCACCTGGACCGGCAAAGTAGTATTAGCGTCTTTCACAAGAAATATGGCTTGGTGATCAGCGGCGCCAATTCCAAACGACAGCCTGAGCTCGCGACTTTTTCGGAAAACATACAGGGACAGATATTCAACCTGCCGCTTAGCAGTCGTTTGCAAAT
Source organism: Acidobacteriaceae bacterium (assembly GCA_025355505.1). Taxonomy (GTDB): domain Bacteria; phylum Acidobacteriota; class Terriglobia; order Terriglobales; family Acidobacteriaceae; genus Acidiflorens. The sequence continues at coordinate 52,005 of JANXZM010000069.1, forward strand.
GAACGATAAGCAGGATCGACTCTCCCTGGCCTATAACACCTTCTTCAGCGACATGTACGTTCCCACGCCATCCAAAAACGAGTTACAACTTCGCTTCGTGCTTACTGGCCGGGGGGAGCCGGCGGAGCAAGCAACTTTGAGTCTGCAGCTTTGCCTGGTGGCAGGGGAGACGCTGGAAACCGCGAGCGGGAAACGCATCGTGCTGGGGACCGAACGGATCGAGCTTTCAGGAGCGGAGATAGGAGGAACAATCCGCCACCGCGGCTGGACGCTGAAGGTGGATCCCAATGCCCGGCTTGTCTGGCCCGTCTATCCTTACAACCCTTACTCGAATGCAGTCGAGACTAAGCTGGAGCATGCGGTTGGCGCGCTTTCGGTTCCATTGCGAAAGCCCAAAGAGCACAAGTATATCCGTGCAGCTGAACAGGAGATTGCGTTCACGCTGACGGTGGATTGATTGAGTTTGTCACGTACGCCAAGTGCTACGGGTCCATTCGTGGCAACCTCGTGAGCTTGTCACAGGGAAGCGGTTTGTCTGGCCGGAGGGTCAATGCGAAGAGGAGCCTGGTTTTTCCTGAGTATACTGCTGTTGGCGGCTGCGGCTCACCCGCAGCAGAACAAGCTGAAAGTCTATATTTCAGCCGACATGGAGGGCATTGGCGGCGTAAGCACGTGGCAGGTACAGGCGGCCCCCGGCGCACCTGAATATGAGAAATTCCGACGGCTCATGACCCTGGAAGTGAACTCTGCAGTCTCGGGTGCTTTCGATGCAGGCGCTACCGAGGTCATGGTCAGCGACTCCCACTGGAATGCCCAGAACATTGATATAGAAATCCTCGACCATCGTGCCCGGCTGGTCCGCGCCTTCCCCCGACCGCTGGGGATGATGCAGGGCATCGACGCCACCTTCGACGCCGTTGTCTTCATCGGCTACCACGCCAGCGAAGGAACGCCATCGGCGATTCTCGCCCACACGATGAGCAGCGCTCGAATCCTTGAAATCAAGCTGAACGACACTCCCGTGCCGGAGGCAGGGCTCAATGCGGCCGTCGCTGGGGAATTCGGCGTGCCCGTCGTCTTTGTATCGGGAGATCAGGTGATCGGGGAGCAAACTCGGGGATTACTCGGTCCGATTGAGACGGTCGCTGTCAAACAGTCCACCGGGTTCTACTCGGCCATCATGACAACCCCGGCGGAATGTCAGCGGCTCATCCATGAAGGCGTGAAGCGTGCGGTCGAGGGGCGGAAAGGAATGAAACCTTATCGCCTCGCCCACCCAGTACGTCTTGAGGTGACGTTCAAGAACATTGTGGACTCGGAGCTGATTTCCTACCTGCCTGGAGTTGAACGACCGCGTGGCAGCACGATTGTGTTTAAGGCGCGTGACATGATCGAAGCCTCGAAGTTCCTGGAGGGTGTGTTGGGAATGAATACTTTCCCTCGTAACGCTCCAGATAGTGAACCGAAGCGATGAACCAGGTCAGACGGCGACTCGACTTCCGGAAGGATTTTTGAAGAACGCTAGGCGAAATCCCACCACAAGCTTCCGAGTGAAACAGCCGTGACACTCTTGTTCTTTGCCGTACAGGGTCGGTGCCGCATGCGTCAGCTAGCTCTTCTGCTACGCTCCCGGATTGGCGACGATCCACTCGGAACCACTTGGGCTTCCCAGCAGCCCGTTTCTGGATAACTTCCGTGCAGTCGACGATACGTCTGGATTGCGCCGGATGCGTCTCTTGCATCTAGCGCACTACTTTGCCGGGAATGGTGCGTGCAGTCCAAGTAGCTGGCAATGCGAGCCTTCGAGAACTCCTCAGATTTTCATCGCGGCGCGGCGCGGATATTGGGCTTGACTGCAGACGACCGGCGTTTGCACGCTCCATCAGGATTCATATTTCCAGACTCCTCCGACCATGGTCCGTTCCACCTGGAGGTTCAGCAGTTCGGATGGATCAGCCTTGAACGGATCCTGAGCGAGCACGACCAAGTCAGCGAGTTGTCCCGGCTGAATGGAACCCTTCAGATCTTCCTCGAAGGCCGCGTGTGCGCCATTGACCGTGCCGCAGCGGATTGTCCTTGATTTCATCTACCGGAGAAGAAAGAAAATCTTTCGAGACCACCACGAGATCGGCCAGTTTCCCTGGTTCGATCGAGCCCTTTATCTTCTCGTCGAAAGAAAGATACGCGGCATTGAGCGTCCACATGCGCAGCGCTTCCTCGCGGCTGATGCGCTGCTCTGGTTCAAGCACGATTCCGTCTACCCCTTGGCGTGTGATCGCCATCCACATTCCGAAGAACGGATCATACGGGTTGATCGCCTGGCGCGCGTCCAACCCCAACATATGGTCCGATCCACCCGCTACGATCACACCTGCTTCAAACAGCGAACGCAACGGCAGGAAGTAGCTCATACGAGCGGGACCGAACACTTCCTTCAGAGCCAGCCCGTCGAGATAATGCCACGCGGGCTGGCAATCGAACACGACCCCTAGTTTTTTCGCCCGGGCAATCGCAGCTGGGTTGGGGAAGTTGCCGTGAGTAACGGTGAAACGACGATCTCGGATTGATTTCTCCCGGTCCGCGACCTCATACGCATCGAGCAGCAAATCGATGGCGCCCCCGCCGGTGGCATGCGCTGTCATCTGCCAGCCAATCTCGTTGGCCGTTCGCGCCATCTCGATGACGTTCTCACTGGGCGCGTTGAGTTCACCCCGATACTCCGGGTCCTGGTATCCGTAGACCGCGGTGTGCGATCCGTAGGGCTCCCGCAAATAGGCTGTACCCGTTAAGATGCCGCCGTCGAGGTACGCTTTCAGCGAACTCACTCGCATCCAATCGTCGCCCCATCCAGTGACAAATGGAATTCCCAGGATTCGCTCCCGCACCTGCTGCGGCGTGCCTTGCAGGCTGGTCATGTAAGTCACGGAGCTACGAACCGTCAATTCTCCCTTTTGGTGGAGTAATTCGTAGGCCCGAAATCCCTCCGGTCCTTGCTCTCGATCAATGACGCTCGTCGGGCCGAGCTAGTTGTATCTCTTTTGCATGGTTTTCAAGGCCCACACCACGTCGTCAAAAGTGTGGGGCGGGCTGCGTCGCACCGGCTGCAACAATTCCGCAGCCCCCAGGACAAGGCCCGTCGGCTCGCCACGATTGTCCATGAGGATCTTGCCGTTGGACGGCTGCGGCGTGTCGCGCGTGACACCCAATTGAGCCAGCAATGCGCTGTCGAGCACCGCCGCATATCCGTTTGTCAGCGACGGCCAGCCTCCCACCCGCAGCCTCGTCAAGCTCGTAGCGAGTGGGATATCTGCGCTCCCGCAGCCGTGTCGCAAAGACTTTTGGAACATGGATGATTTGCCCAGAGGGCAAGACGGCAGCCTGCTGTCGAATGTACGCCTGGATATCCGCAATCGAATGAAGAACCGGAACCGGGCCGTTCATCGTCGCCATCGCTGCGGTTATTGGATGAGTGTGGCTGTCGATCAGTCCGGGGATTACACATCGTCCTCGGAGATCGGTCTTCTTGGTGGACGGACCGCCAGTCTTAAAAATTTCGCCGTTCGAGCCAACTTTGAGGAAATCATTGCCGCGAATGGCCATGGCCTCGGCAACCGGTCGGGTGTCCCACAGGGTTACAATCCTGCCGTTGTAGTAGATGGCATCGGCTGTCTGCCCGGCCGCGACAATGTTCCCAAGCACCAAGAGCTGTAGCCAACAACCGGGACGCAAGCTTCCTATTATGCGCATGTGCCTCCAGCCAGTACCCTTCGCTTGGGAAAAGTTCGTTGACGAGAGCTATTCCCGCAGAAAAACGACGTACTTGTGCTTGCGCAGAAACCGGAAATATCCCACGAAGTCGAAATCTGTTGGCCCAAGTTCCATGCGGGTCAAGCGGATGACCTCGGCAAGGTTGCGATGTCCGTCACACCAAAAGAGGGCCGTTGTGGGAAGAATATCCCACGCTCCTGAAGGGTAGCCCTCGCGCTGGTCGGGCGAGATGTCGTCCAGCGGCAAGGTCCCGAAGCGCTTCCGCCCAACGACAATTTTGGACGCTTCGTTCACTTGAGGGTCTAGGACCGCAATCGGTCGCACAGGTGCTATGCCAAACTCCATGGCCCTGCGATCAACGGCATGGCGCACCCTGTTGGTTTGCTCCTCCCCAAAGCGGCGCAGTCCATCGACCAGCGGAGCCAGACTCTTTGCCACTTCCTCGCGTCTCGATTCCGGGACCAGACGAAGAACCGAGAGAACGGATTGAGTTTCTCGATTGACGGAATATGCGACGTGATCGATCGCGTCCTGAAGCAACCGCCCGAGGCCGTTAAGGTCGCTCGCTACCGGGGCGCGATCCAGGAACTGCGCGTCGGAAGCCAGTATCTGTCCGTAGCCCCGCGTCTGGCTCAGCTCCGCCAGCCACATCGCCTCGGGCTCACTTGCGTTAGCCAGATAGTAGACGAAAGCGGCATTTACGGTTGCGATGTCGCGCACTGAGCGAGAATCCACGCGGTCAGGTGTGTCTTCGCTGTTATGGTGCGTCTGCACCCCGCTGCCGCTGTAACCCCACACCGTGGGAACATCGACCATCGGCTCACTCAAGTAGGTGTCGGTGCCAGCCATGAACTCGTGCTCATGCCAGGGTCGCTCCACCTTGGGAAAGTACTCCTGGGCAACGCGCAAGATGAACGCATCCGTGTAGGATTTCGCCACGTGCGGATTCATGTAAAAGGTGTACTCTGTCCCCGCCAAATCGTAGGAAGCGGCCGGCGTGTCCATGCACAACGCCGCAACCGTGCGGCGAATGCGATCAGGATGCGTATCGATGTAATGCATCGATCCGTAGAGTTCACCCATGATCAATAAGCGGATGCTCCTCTTCGGCCGGGGTAGCTTACCAGTGGCGATCAGCCGGTTGAGGGTTGCCATGGACTCAAGCATTGCCGCCACACCCGTGGCGTTGTCCTCAGCCCCTTGTTCGAACGAGTGCCCCAGCGTCAGCACTTCTTCGGGACCGGTTCCCGGGATAACGCCGGTCACATAGGGATATTTGCCGCTGTAGTAGCGACTGTCGACGGTGGCCTTTACGCGCACCGCGGAGTGCTCCGCGAGGAGTTTGCGAACGAGCGCGGTTTGCCGGGGGGAAATCGAGAACGAAAGCAGCGGAGTGTTGCCCTTGGTGAACGCCCACCCATTGTCTCCCCACGCGTTGATCCACTGCCGACCGTCCTCAAGCCCGGGATTTTCGGTGAAGGCATTGATGGCGCCGGCGGCTCCGGCTCGTACAAGCGCCCACTTGAAGTCTGCGGGATTCTGGCTGGTGAGCACCAGTCTGCCATTGAGCGGCAAGCGTGCGATCTTCGCGGGATCAGTCTCTTTGAGTTCCACTACCTCTGCGGTCACGCCATCAGCAGGCGTCGGACCGCTCCACATGCCGAGCGAGGTGGGAACCTTCTGAAAATCGGCCAGAGTTGCTAGATCGGCCGGCAACGGGGGATCGACGATCTCCAGGTGCGCCGACTTCGCTTCCCAGGCGAGGGGCATCGTCCAGAACCCGGCTTGAGTTGAACCGTCCGCCGGTGCCCCTAAGAGCTCGACGTTCTTCATGCCAACTTCTTCCATGGTCTGTTTCAGGTATTCCGCTGTCTCTTGAAACTTCGGGTAAGTGGACCAGCGGTCTGTCGAGTACACGTGCCGCATGAAGTCCATGGCCTGACTGGGCTGTATCTCGGCACGGATGACTTGAACCTGTTGCGCAAGATCTCCCGGCGGCGGCGCCGGAGTCTGCGACCATGCAGCATCGAGCAGGAGGAAGAGAACAGCGAGTGCCTGGAGGGGGCGAGGTAGAGGGCGTCGTTCCGGAGAGGTCATTGCAAGTTCCCGCGGGTATCCAGACGAGTTTGCGTCACCACTTCTGAGGAAGCCCACCGTGTCACCCCTGACTGCCGAACCGGAGCCCTCGTGACGAGCGAAAGCTCCGCCAACTCGGCAAAAATCGACTTGAGACCTGTTTGGATAGCATGTTATAGTCTACTTGTTGTGGTGTGCGATATATAGTATATCACCACCATAGGTTCCTCCCGCTATATCGCGCAGCAGGTTGTAGTGGTTCCGGTTGTCGATTCCACTGAGCTGAACGCTGAGCCGCAACTGCCAGCGTTCAGCGAGTACCCGTAAGACTTCTTGAATCTGGTGATCCCACTCAAGCCAATCGTGCACTCCCGGGCGCTCGCGGTATTCGTGCGGGAAATGCTTCGCCTGCAACAATTCAGAAAACCGCCGGCTGTCTGGTAAGAGATCATCCTCTGTTCCACAATCCACATATAGAAACGGCATCTCCGCCGCCGGAATGTCGAGAAGCTGCTTGGGATCGTTGGCCGCGCGTTCCGGTGAACCGGCGGGACCAAAGGCGTCGTGAACCGAGTGGACGAATTCATCGCCCCACTTCCGCATCTGCTCGTCTGTTCGGTCCGTGATCCCCAGTACCCCGCTCAGAGATGCCGCAAACGAAAAAGTTTCGTGATACTTGAGTCCCAGCTTGATCGCGCCATATCCCCCCATCGAGAGTCCTGCCACCGCGATGCGCCCCTGATCCTGCAGCGTACGGTAGTGCGCATCTACATACGGAACCAGATCTTTCATGATGTAGTCTTCCCAGCGAACTCCTGAGCCTGCCCCGTTCGCATACCAGCCGGTCTTGCCATCGGGCATGACGATGATCAAGGGATACCGTCTGGTGTACAAAACAATGTTGGTCTTTTCCGTCCAGGCGCTGTACGTGTCGCCGAACCCGTGCAGAAGCAACAGAACGGGATAACGTTCCTCTCCCTGGTCGTAGCCTTCGGGAAGAATGATCCGAAATGGAGCTTTGGAGCGCAAGACCGCGCTTTCAAATACGACTGTGTCCACTCGCTTGTGCGATTGCGCGTGAAGAGAAATAGCCAGCGAAAAGAAGAGCAGTCCTGCAAGGAGTTTGCCCATATTCAATTCTCCCTATAAGTGAGGAAACTCCGTCATCGAGAACGTCGCTATTGATTGACGCCGCTGGCCAAGAACCCGCCATCCACGGTCAGCATTGTACCTGTGACGAAGCTGGCAGCATCGGATGACAGAAAGATAGCCGCGCCCACCAGTTCTTCAATTTTCCCAAAGCGCTTCATCGGAGTGCGCAGCAGAAACTCTTGTCCTCGCGGAGTGCCATCAAGCAATTGTGCGTTCAGAGAGGTGCGAAGCACGCCGGGCACAATCGCGTTCACACAGACTTCGTAAGGAGCCCATTCGACCGCCAGGGACTGCGTCAAAGAACGGACACCGGATTTGCTGGCACCGTAGGCTGCCACTTCATGGAGCCCGACAAACGAAGAGAGCGATCCGATATTGACGATACGACCGTATTTGCGCTCCAGCATATGCTGGCCAAACACCTGGCAGGCACGCAACACACCTGTCAGGTTCGTCTCGATAATCCTGTTCCAATCGGCTTCAGGGAAGTTCTGCGTGGGGGCCCGCTTGGTGATTCCAGCGGAGTTGACTAGGATATCGACTTTTCCGAAGGCTGCGATGACAGCGGCCAAAAGAAGTTCAATCGAAGCGCGGTCGAGAACATCGGAGGTGATATGCAGAGAGCGGCGTCCCAGCGCCTCGATCTCAGCGGCGACTTGATTCACCTGTTCCGTCCGGCGTGCGGTGGGAATAACGTCTGCACCCGCTTCCGCTAAACCAAGGGCGATCGCCCGACCAATGCCGGAACTTCCCCCGATTACCACGGCAGTTCGACCGTTCAGTTCTAAGCCTCGATAGCCCATTCTTCCTCGCTGTTCTCCAGATGGCGACTACATGAATTCCGTGAGGGCTGTGCCTCGCTACCAATTCCACATCGTTCCGTCCAATTTACGGTTGACCGGTAAATAAGCCCGTGCGTAGGGGAATCGTTCCGCCAGCTTTACGTCGTAGTCCACGCCCAGGCCGGGCTTGTCTCCAGGATGGAGATATCCGTCGGCAAAGTAGTAGGCGTGTGGGAACACATCGTCCGTCTCCTTGGTGTGGCGCATATATTCCTGAATTCCGAAGTTGTGAATGGAGATGTCGAAATGGAGAGCTGCAGCCATCGAGATGGGAGACAGATCCGTAGCCCCGTGACAACCGGTTTGCACGTGGTAGATCTCAGCCAGCGCCGCAATTTTCTTCAAATGGGTGATCCCGCCACTGTGGACGATGGTCATGCGAATGTAATCGATCAGTTGCTCGGTGATGAGGATGTGCGCGTCCCATATCGAATTGAAGACTTCTCCCAGTGCCAAGGGAGTTGTCGTATGGTGGCGGACAATGCGGAATCCCTCCTGGAGCTCCGCCGTGACCGCGTCTTCCAACCAAAACAGGTGATGAGGCTCCAGACTCTTTCCCAACCGGGCTGCCTGGATTGGAGTAAGTCGGTGATGCGCGTCGTGGAGAAGATGCAGGTCGTCGCCAAACGTGAGGCGCAATCTCTCAAATAGCTTGGGGACATGGAGAAGGTATTGTTCAGTGGACCACAAATTCTCCGGCGGAAGGCCGGTCGCAGCGGGCTCATAGTAAAGCTTTTCTTGGGCAACACCATAGGTGGAAGAGAGACCGGGGATTCCGGTTTGTGCACGAACCGCCTTGTACCCCAGCGCTACGTATTTCGCGACTTCGTCGCTGGTTTCCGCAATATCGACGCCGTTGGCGTGCCCGTAGACAAGGACTCTGTTTCGACTCTTTCCTCCGAGCAGGTTATAGACCGGCGTGTTCAAAGCTTTGCCCTTGATATCCCACAAGGCCATGTCTACAGCCGCGATGGCTGTCATTGTGACCGGTCCGCCGCGCCAGTAAGCTCCCCGGTATAAGTACTGCCAAATGTCTTCGGTCTCAAAAGGGTCACGACCAATGATGCAAGGAACTACGTGCTCACGAAGGTAGGAAACGACCGCCATCTCGCGCCCATTCAGCGTGGCATCTCCGAGGCCGTAGATCCCTTCCTCTGTCTGGATCCGCAGGGTCACGAAATTCCTTCCCGGGCAGGTGACAAGAACGTCGGCGGCAATGATCTTCACTTGTTCGCAGTCTCCTCAAGGCCTGTTCTTCCAGAAATATCGATGGGATGAATCCTGTCCGGCCTATTAGCGCGCGTGCGCCTGGACCTCTGAAACACCCGCCAGCGTCGGCTCGATGGAGCGAATAGAGTCACGACGGATCAGTTCTGTCGGCATCAGCAACTGTTGCGGAGGCAGGTCGGGTTCCTGGATACGTCGCAGAGTGAATTCGGCGAGATGCGACCCGAGTTCCATGGGGAATTCCCGCACCGTGGTCAACGCTGGATACAACAAGTCCCCCATGGTGTCGTTGAATCCTGCCACGCTCATATCGTCGGGAATCCGGATTCCTAACTCCTGCAACGCGCCATAGACGCCCGTGGCTGCTTGGTCGCTGCCTGCAAAAATTGCGGTCGGGCGTTCGTTTTTTGCAAGCAATGATTTCACCGCCAGATATCCCAACTCGCGGTCTTCGGAGCGAATCTCGCTGTAGTGCGGTTCAAGGCCTGCTTCGAGCATGGTCTGCGCATAGCCCCGGGCGCAGCGGGCATACCACGGCAAGCCGCGGTTTCCGATAAACCAAATCTTGCGGTGCCCCATGGAAATGAGATATTGGGTAATTTCGGCGGATCCGCGGAGGTCATCCGTGGCCACGCTGTCGCAGTCTTCTGAACGCCAACTTCCAATGATGTTGTTGCCGACGACGGAGAAGGGAATGCGCCGCTCGCGAAGAGCTGACAGAATGCTGACCGAATGCGTACCGCTAAGGATCACGCCGCCAACGCGGTCCTTGCGCGTGAGGGCTGGAGGAAGCCGTAAATTTCCTGCGGGTGCAGTCAGGTCGCAGCGGAAAGAAATAAATTGGAGATCCCATCCGTGCTGATTGCAGTATGCCTCAGCGCCCAGCAGGATGCGGGACTGAAATTCATTCAAATTGTCACGATTTCCCAGGACGAACGCGATCACCCGGTTCTTGCGTGTGGTCGTCAGATCAACGCCAAGGTGTCGAGCAGCCTCATAGACCCGTGCCTGAATCTCGGCATCGACCTGAGGATTTCCATTCGCGACACGAGAAACTGTTGCAGCGCTTACGCTTGCGAGTTTCGCGATGTCGTGTAGGGTAGTCTTCACGGACTTTTTCTCGCCATTCATTATGCCACAGCCTAGAGGGACGGTTGAGTAGGAAGTTGCCATTAAAATAGAAATATTGCCAAACCAATGGCAATATTATTGACACATTAAGAAACAATAGAGAAGATGATTTCGCGTTGGCCTAACCAGTTCTTGCAAGACCACCGCACGATATGTCCGGACTCTGGGCTTAAGATTAGCGAAATTGGATGGCCAGAACTGGTACCTGGCAGTGATGCGTCGCAATACTGCTTGGAGGAAAGTCAAAATGGTCATACCTGGAAACATCGAAGGCGAGCTTAGCGCCCCGTATGGACTCCGAAAGGAACAGATCGAGTTCTATGCGCAAAACGGTTATCTGAAACTCCGTCAGGTATTCACATCTGAGCTGTTGAACTATTACCAGCCTGAAGTCAGCAAGAAAGTGATGGAGCTGAATAGGCAATCTCTTCCGCTCGCTCAACGTTCTACTTATGATAAAGCGTTCTTGCAGATCATGAACCTGTGGGTTGAGAGTTCCATCGTGCGCGAGCTTGTTTTTAGTGAGAGACTGGCTCGCATTGCAACCGAACTAATGGGGTGTCGTGGCGTCCGTCTATATCACGACCAAGCTTTGTACAAGGAATCCGGCGGTGGCGCAACTCCATGGCACGCAGATCAATACTATTTCCCTGTGTCGAACGACAACATAGTTACGGCGTGGATTCCGCTTCAGAGCACTTCGCTCGAAATGGGGGCACTTTGTTTCTGTGGGAAGAGCCATCACCTTCAGTATGGCCGTGATCTTGAGATCAGTGACGAAAGCGAGTTGAAGCTTGCGCAGGCGCTTAAACAGTTTCCCGTTGATGAAACCCCGTTCGCTCTGGGTGACGTTAGCTTCCACGCCGGCTGGACCTTTCACCGAGCGGGCGCAAACAGGACAGGTCAAGCTCGCGAGGTGATGACGATCATTTATATGGACCAGGATATGCGATTGGTACAGCCGAAGAACAAGAACCAAGAGAGTGATCTCGAGCACTGTCCTGGAGTAGCCATCGGAGAGGTTATCGATTCACCACTAAATCCAATTATCTTTACCGATCCCAGCAAATCGTAGTGGCACGGAACTAGCAACGAGAAAGTGAACTCTGCCTTCGAGTCGGCGATTCCACGCAGACCTATTGGGGCACGACAGGTAGAATCAGCGCCGAAGGACGCGTCTGGTCGTGCCACACCGTGTTGGTGGCTTTCACCATGCGGGAGCTGCTCGCCTGCTCCTCGCCGGTATTCAGGTTGCGATCAAAACGGGGGAAGTTACTGCTGGAAACTTCCAGACGAAGCCTGTGACCAGCAAGGAAAACATTGCTGGTTCCGGCCATGTCGACGGTGATCGGATAGACGGCTCCGGGCGTCATCATCTCCACTTTCTCTTGTGTGTTGCGGTAGCGCATGCGGAGAATTCCTTCCGTCAGATTTTGCGCATACCCATTCGGCCAGACGTCTACAAGTTTTGTGGTAAAGTCCGTGTCCTTAGCCGAGGAGCTCACATACAGCTCAAGACTTACGGGTCCTGTCACCTCGAAGTCTCTTTGGAACGCCTGCGTGGTGTAGACGAGAACATCACTGCGTTCTTCCACCGTCCGCTGATCGATCGGCCCGGCGGTCATGCGATCCCGATCACAGCAGAGAGGCCCTCCGCGTGTAGGCACGGGATTTGCAGGATCGTAGGTGAAGGTATCGCGACTCTCCTTCGCGGTAGGTGTCTGCGGTGTCAAACCTCCTTCGCCGTTTACAGAGTTCGCGTTTCCTGAAGATTCAAGGTAGTACCGTGTACCTTTCGCGCGAACCAGGGGCCATTCGTCTTCCTCGCGCCAGACATTTTTTCCCTGCACAAAGATCTTGACTGGCTTCTCTTGCCCGACTCCATGGGGAAGATTCTTGAGCAAGCTGTCATACCAACGGAACATGAGTTCATTCTCATCTTCTCCCGTTGCTTGTGGGCCAAAATCTATTTCTCCAACTTTGGGCCCACCCCCAGCATGGCCGCCAACTCCGATCAGAAGCCTCTGGCCGCGTCGTGCTTCTTCGCTTCCCGCGCGCATCCGTAATCCCTGAAAGCCTCGCAGCGTTCCACGCAGAAAAATATCGTACCAAGCTCCGATGTGAAAGACAGGAACGTTGATCTGCTCAAAGTGATCTTCGATGGACCATTGCTTCCAAAAATCATCGTATGAGGGATGAGCTAGCCAATCGGAGAAGTAAGGCGCCAAATTTTCCTGCAGCTCGGGAATCTGCATAGGGAACGAATTGAGCGGAAGTTTCTCCACCCACCGTAAGGCATTAGTTTCCTTCTTCAGGCGACGATCCAATGTGTTCCAGGAGAGCCTGGCTGTCCACGATTCACTGAACCATTGTTCGAACGCTCCACCCTGATACACCCAGCCATCGTGATAGTCGGAAGCGGTTACATGCGGAAGGATCCCAGCCAAATGAGGCGGGTGCGCGATCGCGGCGAGCAACTGCGTTGCGCCCACATAGGAAGACCCGAACATCCCCACTTTGCCGTTGGAATATGGCAAAGCTGCTGCCCACTCGACTGTGTCATAGCCGTCCGCAGATTCATGCTTGAACGGATACCACTCTCCGTCCGACTCAAAACGTCCGCGAACATCCTGGGCGATCGCGACATAACCGCGTTCGGCAGCGAGCACAGCAGTTTCCCGTTCGCCCTGTTTGTCGTAGGGCGTGCGCGCAAGGAGAACAGGAAACTTACCCTCGGCTTTCGGACGATAGATGTCCGCTCGCAAAATCGTGCCGTCACGCATGGTCACCGCAACGTTACGATCAAAAATGACATCGGAATGTTCCGCGGCGGAACCCGCGACGGAGATGCAGACAAGAACACCGCACAACAAACACAGATACCGTATTGGATTCACTCTTGCGCTCCTGGTCATTCGTAACAGTCTGTTCGGTTCGTCACTAGGGATGATTTCCCGTGCTTGCGGCAGGAGTCCATTTTGGGTCTTGGCGCGATGATCCCACAGTCTAACGCAAGACGGGTAATTGATAGAAAGATTTCACATAATAGAGCATATTATTGACAATATTAAGAAAAATAATATACATTTCAGAATGATCCAGGTGTGCTTTAGGACAAACCCCGAGTATTGAGGCCTCCCCATTCTGGTCTGCGTTAGTGCTCTCCAGGACGCATGTGCGATGAATTGCGGAAAAATGAAATTGACAGTCAGGAGTAAATGGTGAAAGTCCGCTTGTTGGCAGATGCAACGTCACTCGGGGCAGCGGCAGCAAAGCACGCAGCGGAGGCCTTGCGTCAACTATTACAGCAGCAGGGAATCGCTCGCCTCATCGTCGCGACCGGCGCATCCCAATTCGAGTTCTTGGAGGCGCTCACCGGAGCGCCAGGCATCGCGTGGAACCAAGTCGAGATGTTTCACCTCGACGAGTATGTAGGTCTACCCGCGAGCCATCCGGCTAGCTTTCGCAAGTATTTGAAGGAACGGCTCATTCGAAAAACGGGAATCTCGAAATTTCACTTGCTCGACGGCGATGGGGATATCCCAAACGTAATTGAGAGGGTGGGGTACGAGTTGAATTCTGCAGCGGTCGATCTGGCATTTGTTGGCATTGGCGAGAATGGACATCTGGCTTTCAATGATCCACCGGCGGACTTTGAAACTGAGAGTCCCTATCTGCTGGTGGACCTCGATCAACTGTGCCGGCAACAACAAGTCAACGAAGGGTGGTTTGCATCTCTCGCGGAAGTTCCCGGGCAAGCGATCTCCATGTCGATTCGCCAGATCTTGAAATCAAAGGAAATACTGGCGATTGTAGGTGGTGAACGCAAAGCGCGAGCGGTACAGGCTTGCTTGGAAGGCAAAGTTAGTCCATCGGCCCCGGCTTCAATTTTGCAAACGCATGCCCACACCACCATATATCTCGACCACGGTTCCGCATCCTTGCTGAGTTCTCCATTGATCCGCCCCAGTTGAACTACAGTGGTACGACCTATGGGAATACCCGGGCAAACCGCCGCGGTTGGCCGACGAACTATCGCCAGACTTCGCTGGTGGATGGGCGGGTTGTTGTTTGCCTCGACTGTCATCAATTATCTGGATCGTCAGACGCTCTCGCTGCTGGCGCCTTTTCTCAAACTGGAGTACCACTGGACCAACACCGACTACGCCAATCTGTTGATCGGTTTTCGGGTTGCGTATTCCGTCGGCCAAACCGTGTTCGGCAGACTTATGGATCGGATAGGCACAAGGCGTGGACTCAGCCTTACAGTGTTGGGGTATTCGATCATTTCCATTTGTACGTCGATGGCGACCGGATTCCGCAGCTTCGCCGTATTTCGTTTCTTTCTCGGAGCGGGAGAATCGGCGAACTGGCCAGCCGCGACTAAGGCTGTTTCGGAGTGGTTTCCCAAGCATGAGCGCGGCTTGGCCACTGCACTTTTCGACAGTGGTTCCTCGATTGGCGGTGCGATCTCTCCTTTCCTGGTCCTTTGGATTTACTCGCGCTGGGGTTGGCGGCCGGCTTTCGTCGTTCCAGGATTACTTGGGTTGGTATGGTTGATCGTTTGGCGCCTGGCCTATCATTCACCCGAAGATCATCCGCGCATCTCCTTGGAGGAACGCGCCATGATCTTGCGTGATCGGGAAGATGATGTCGCTGTGCGAGGCGACGTTCGGTTGCGCTGGCGCGATCTGCTGAAGTTGCCGCAAACCTGGGGCACGATTATCGCCAGAAGCTTTACCGATCCAGTCTGGTTTTTCGTTACCGATTGGTTCCCCATTTATCTTGTGGCCAAAGGCATTCCATTGAAGGACAGCATCCTCGCAATCTGGGTTCCGTTTGTGGCAGCCGATTTAGGGAACTTCTTTGGAGGTGTTGCCTCCGGCTATTTGATCAAGCGAGGCTGGTCGGTGGGAAGAGCACGTAAGGCGGTAGTGGTCTTTGGCGCTTTTGGCATGATGCTGCTCATCCCCACGATTTTCACAAACAGCCTCTACTTGATTGTCTCTTTGTTCACACTCGCGACGTTTTGTTACGCGTCGTATTCAACCATCGCGAACGTGTTGCCTTCCGATCTCTATCGAAGTGATTCGGTCGCGTCCGTGAGTGGGATGGGAGGTACCGCTGCTGGTATCGGCACGATCATTGCCTTCAAGCTGGTCGGCCATGTCTCTGACGCCCATCAAGGATCAGCTGCGAGTTCCTTTGACTGGATTTTGATTGCCGCGGGATTGATTCCGTTCGTTGGAATGTTGCTCGTATTATTGCTGGTGCGAAACACGCGGGCTACCGAGCAGGGGCTCGTGCGCCCTATTTAGCGAGATTCATCTTGTGAGTAGTTTGCGTTTGTGTAGACAAAAGGATTCCATGCGATACCTCATGGGTAGGCTTGTTGCACGCATAATTCTGCTCGAAGACTACTGTGGCTCAAGGAGCACGGGAAATGAAACGGCGCACATTTCTTAGTTCCGTGGGGATGGCCTCGCTGGGAGTGGGCTTGCCCCGGCTGGGTGTGGCTGAGCAGATCCCAAGTAAATCTTCCGACTTTCCACATGCCGAAGTCCGGTTAGCGGGCGTGAGCTTGCCTGCAATGCGGCAGAGCTTCCATGATGAGCTCTTTCAATCGTTTCTTCCTTTCTGGGATCAGCATGGTGTCGACCACGAATATGGCGGTGTCATGTGCACCCTGGACTATGACGGCACCCGGATCAACACCGACAAGCTGCTCTGGTTTCAGGGTCGTGCATTGTGGGTCTACAGTTTTCTCTATAACCATTTTGGAAAAAACCCCCGCCACCTGGAGATTGCGCGTAAGACCAAGGACTTCCTGTTGAAGTATGGCCAGTCGACAGATAGCTGGTGGGCAGAGAAACTAACACGCGAAGGCAAAGTATTACAGCCGTTCAGAGGTGATCTTGCAGGCATGTACTTCGTTGTCGAAGGCCTGCAGGAATATGCCGTTGCCGCGGAAGACGATCAAGCGCGCGAAGTGTCCTTCTTGCTGCTGAAGAAACTTTTTCTTTATTTCAACCGGCCTGACTTCCGTTATTCAGGCCCGGATTTTCCGAACCTGAAGCCGGATGGCCCGTGTGTACGCCCGCAGGGAATGTGGATGCTGAACCTCAACAATGCCACGCAAATGCTCCAGCGCTGGCATGATCCGGAGATCCAATCCATTGCAGATCACGCCCTGGATGCCATCCTCCACCGGCACTACAACCCGGAGATCGGACTGAACACAGAGATGTTGTATTTCGATTTCACCAGGCCTGAGGGCGAAGAGCGCAAGGTGCGGCTCGGTCACGGAATCGAAGTATTGTGGATGGCCATGGACGAAGCAGATCGTCGCGGAGACCGTGCACTATGGGAAACCTGCGCCGAACGCCTCCAGCATCATCTCAATGTGGGATGGGACCACGTGTACGGCGGTCTCGCACAGTGGGTGAACATCGACCAGGGTGGCTACCAATGGCCACCGGAGACGCCCGTCGGAACCAATTTCGCGTTCCGTTTTGTCGGCGAGTACAACTACATGAAGACGCTCTGGGGGATGAACGAAGTGCTCATCGCGACCCTGCGGGTCTTCGAAAGAACCGGGGCAGAGTGGGCGGCTCGATATTTTGGAATGGCTCACCAGGTAATGACGGAGAAATTTTATCTCAAGAAACGCCACCTGCCCGGCTGCGTCTTGTTCACGGATCGCCGATTCACCTTCGAGCCCCATGCCTCCCGCCAGGACAACTATCACCCCATTCGCCAACTGATGTTGAACATCTTGACTTTGGACCGGATGATCTCGTCCAAGGCTTCCAGAACCGCGTCTGCACGGATACGCCGATGACGCAAACCCTCGGCGCGGGGGTCGGGATCGGAGGTATGGCTGGTGCAATCGGCGGCATGCGGATCGCGAAGACGAGTCGGCAATGTTCTGGAGCGGACGGGCAGTTACTGGATTCCATTCTTGATTGCGGGGTCGGCGTATCTGGTAGCATTCGGGTTCTTCCAATTGCTCACACCTCGGCCAAAGCCGGTTCAAGCAGGATGAGTCCGTGCGTCGGAAGATAGGGAAAGCGTGCCAACTGGAGGAAGCAAGATGTTGTTGACAGCCAAACCTGAGCGCCATTGCCGCTGGGACTGCGTGAGCCTGGGGGAGATCATGTTGCGGTTGGACCCGGGCGAGGGCCGAATCCACACCACGCGCCAATTTCATGTATGGGAAGGCGGCGGCGAATACAACGTGGCACGCGGCTTGCGGCGTTGTTTCGGTTTAAGAACTTCCATCGTGACCACCTTCGCCGACAACCCCGTGGGCCGGTTGCTGGAAGACCTGGTCTTGCAGGGTGGCGTGGATGCTTCCCTTGTACGCTGGGTGAAGTACGACGGTATCGGAAGAACCGTCCGCAATGGGCTGAACTTTACCGAGCGTGGCTTCGGAGTACGAGCGGCGGTCGGATGCTCGGATCGCGGGAACACATCTGCGTCGCAGATGAAGCCCGGAGACGTGGATTGGGAATCAATTTTCGGATCCAGCAATGGGAGCCGCTGGTTTCACACCGGTGGCATCTTCGCCGGACTCTCCGAGTCGACGGCTCAGGTTGTGGCAGAAGCGATGCAGGCCGCAAAAAAACAAGGCACCATCGTTTCCTACGACCTGAACTACCGGGAGTCCCTGTGGAAGGTGATTGGGGGCAAGGCCAAAGCCAGGGAAGTGAATCGCCAGTTGGTCAGTAGCGCTGACGTGCTCATTGGCAATGAAGAAGATTTTTCCGCGGCCCTCGGGGTCGAGTTAGAAGGCGTCACGGAGAACTTCGATGAGTTGCCCGTTGCCAGTTACGAGCGCATGCTGCGCCAGGTAGCTACCGCTTGCCCGAACCTCAAGGTAGTAGCCACGACCCTTCGCACGGCGCATACGGCCACGCGCAACGACTGGGGAGCGATCGCCCTCTATAACGACGAAGTTCTCTATGTCCCGCAGAGAAGTGTCGAGATCTATGATCGCGTGGGTGGGGGGGACTCGTTCGCTTCCGGTTTGATCTATGGTTTTCTCATCGGCAAGCCGGCGCAATGGGCGCTGGAGTGCGGCGTTGCGCACGGGGCACTCGCCATGACTACGCCGGGAGATACCAGCACCGCCAGCTTTGCGGAAGTAGAACAGGTTATGAAAGGAGCTTCGGCGCGCATCACGCGTTGAGAGAATCCATGTCACAAGAAATTCAAGAGCGGCTGGAGTCACTGGGACTGATTCCGGTACTTCGGGCCAAGTCTTCGACAGAAGCACACGCGTTGGTCGAGGCCCTGTTGGCGGGCGGAGTGACTGTTGTGGAGGTCACTATGACAGTTCCGGGTGCGGTTAGTGTGATCCGAAGCCTGCGCCAGATATATGGAGATCAGTTGCTGCTTGGCGCCGGCACTGTGTTGGACGCGCAGCAGTGTGCCGCTGCGATCGCGGCCGGGGCGGAGTTTGTGGTGAGCCCTAGCTTGCATCTCGAAGTTATTGCAAAAACGAAAGAGCTCGGGAAAGTTTCCATTCCGGGCGCGTTGACGCCAACCGAAGTTGTCACTGCGTGGAGCGCGGGCGCGGACTACGTGAAGGTGTTTCCCTGTTCCGCTGTGGGAGGACCGAGTTACCTGAAGGCACTGCAAGCGCCCTTGCCGCACGTCCGCTTGATCCCGACGGGTGGCGTGACATTGGAGACGGCGTCCTACTATCTGAAGGCGGGTGCGGCAGCACTCGGTGTTGGGAGCGATCTGGTGAACACTGCGGCGCTGGGGCAAGGAAAGCCCGAGGTCATCATCGAAACAGCCAAGAGGTATCTGGAGATCATTCGGCACGAAAGGGCCGGAACGGCCTCCTCTTGATGCCGGCACATTGTGAGGACAAATCAGACCGGAGATCTGTTTCCGAGCACTTGAATTGGTCACAACCCAGCTATTTGCCAGCTCAGCAAGGGAGTGCATTTTGATGCCAAGCAAGGTTCTCCAACTTGACGCCAAAGACAATGTCTTGATCGCGCTGGTTGACCTAACCCAGGGTGAACATGTCCAGTTTGAGGAGAACACGTACACGTTGGTCTCCGATGTGCCCGCGAAACACAAATTTGCAATCAAAGATCTTGCCGCTGGCGCAGATGTAGTCATGTATGGCGTTCTCGTTGCGACGTCGATCAAGGCCATTCGAAGGGGCGAGAGACTGACTCCCCTCAATGTGCGGCACCAGGCGTCTGCTCTTCATGAAAAGTCAGGCGAGTACCATTGGAATCCTCCTGATGTTTCGCGCTGGGAGCAACGGACTTTCATGGGCTATCACCGCTCGGATGGTCAAGTTGGGACACGTAACTACTGGCTGGTGGTTCCCCTGGTTTTTTGTGAGAACAGAAACGTTGATGTTCTAAAGCAGGCGTTCGAAGAAGAACTGGGGTTTGCGGCTCCCCAGATCTATCGACGGCAAGTCGCACGTTTGGCAGGGCTCTATCGTGAAGGGAGAACTGAGGAGCTGAAAAGCAGAATCGAGTGGCACAAGCGTGCCGATACCCCGAGTGCGCGACTTTTCGAAAATATTGACGGCGTTAAGTTCCTGCTCCATCAGGCCGGGTGCGGAGGAACGCGCGACGATTCCGACACCCTTTGTGGATTGATCGCTGGGTACATCCACCATCCGAATGTGGCTGGAGCTACTGTTCTCAGTCTGGGCTGCCAGAGCGCACAAGTTGATATCCTTCGCCGACAAATCTATGAACGCAACCCGAATTTCGACAAGCCTCTGTTTGTGCTGGAACAGCAGCAGAGTGGTTCGGAATACGCGATGCTTTCGGAGGCTATTCAAAAGACATTTATGGGACTGATCGAGGCCAACCAGAACACTCGAATGCCGGCTGTGCTTTCCAGTCTGTGTGTTGGCCTGAAATGCGGTGGCTCCGATGGTTTCTCCGGTATCTCCGCAAATCCGGCGGTTGGACACGCCGCAGATTTGTTGGCTGCTCTCGGTGCGCGAGCGATTCTATCGGAGTTTCCGGAATTATGCGGGGTTGAGCAGGAGTTCATTAACCGCAGTGTGAGCAAAGAAATTGGCACCCGCTTCGCGCAGCTTATGCGAGATTACCAAGCCCGCGCCCTGTCGGTTGGGTCGAGTTTTGAGATGAACCCGTCCCCTGGAAATATACGCGACGGCCTGATTACCGACGCTATGAAGTCTTCAGGAGCAGCGAAGAAGGGTGGCACGTCCCCGGTGACCGCGGTCCTGGACTATCCCCAATACTCGACGCAGGCTGGCCTGCAATTGCAGTGCACGCCAGGGAATGACGTGGAATGCGTCACAGCTCAAGTAGGAGCGGGTGCAAACGTGGTTCTATTCACGACTGGCCTCGGGACACCGACCGGAAACCCAATTGCTCCGGTGATAAAGCTTTCTACCAATTCAAGCCTGGCAGGCCGCATGGGCGACATCATTGACTGGGATACCGGGGGGATCCTCACGGGTGCAAAGACGGTTCCTCAAATGGGTGAAGAGGTTTTGGATCTTGTTGTGCGAGTTGCAAGCGGAGAAGTGAGAACGAAAGCTGAGCTCAATGCTCAAAACGACTTCATTCCATGGAAACGAGGTATCTCGCTCTAGGTAAATCGAATGCCCACCAATTCGTGAACGATCCGACTTGAGACCTGAGCGACAAAAGGAAGCTATGGCGAGTGCGAACATTGAGCGGACAGAGCAATAACAAATGGCAGACTCTGGATATACATGGCTTGAGATTCAGCAGCAGCCAGTCCTGTGGCCGACAACGGTAGAGCTCGTTCAGGCAGCGAGTACAAGGCTAGATCTCACGCGCAGACTTAAGGATGCGCGAGTTGTCATCACTGGGGCAGGGACATCCGCATATGCCGGAGCCGCAGTGGCAGCAGCTTGGCCACGATCAACGGCTGTACCCTCTACTGATTTGCTGCTTAATACTGAGCGGTATATAGAAGATGCGACGGTACTGCTTTCACTGGCCCGCTCCGGTAATAGTCCCGAGAGTGTGGCCGTAGTCGAACGTGTTCATCGACTCCGTCCTAACATTTGGCAATTGGCGATTACTTGCAATCCCCACGGAGCCCTAGCAACGTCGCCCCACGTCAACTCGATCTTTCTGGATCCACGTACCAATGATCAAAGTCTCGTCATGACGAGTTCATTTTCCAATCTCCTGCTTGCCGGCCTCTGTCTCACCCAAGGTGAACGGATGGGACCCCTGGTCGCGGGTGCGGCCGCGGCAGCACGCACTCAGTTTGAACTGATCAATCAGAGGATGAGAAGCTTAGCCCGTAGCGTAGAAGACAGGGTTCTTCTTCTCGCCTCAGCACCTCTTTTTGGTTGTGTACAGGAGGGAGCACTGAAAGTCCTGGAAATGACGGCTGGCCGCTTTCCGGTAATGGCTGAAACCTACCTGGGACTTAGGCATGGTCCAATGAGCTTTATCCGTCCGCATACACGGATCATTTGCCTCATGTCTAATGACCCACGGATGCAACGCTACGAAGAGGATTTAGTTCGTGAACTTCACGAGAAACAGCTTGGATACCTGGTTGGTATTTGCAACGACGGCCAGGATAACCATGCAACCGCAGAACTATTTGACAGCGTGGTTCCGGCCTTGCTACCACATTCGCCGGACGATGTCAGAGCGCCGTTTGAAATTCTTGGCCTGCAACTCCTTGGGTACCACTTGAGTCTGCTTGTCGGTCTCAATCCAGACAGCCCCAGTCCGGGGGGAGTGATCAATCGTGTCGTGCAAGGCGTTCGCATCTACGAATAAGTGATGATAGATTGCGGCGCTGTAAGCAAGCGTCCCATGTCGGCGATTGCATATGTCAGTAGGGTTAGACATGTTAGATCTCAACGGCCACTAGTGGGCCTGTCCGGGACTTGTTCATGAGATGCTTAGCCGCTCAAATTGCGCTGGTTTTAGTCGTCATCAGCACAGCCTGTTTTGCTCAAGACTCCAATTTCTCGCCGGACGGCCAGCAGATTCCGGCGCCAGATTGCTGGACTGGGAAAAATCTTTGGTTGCTTGATTCGAAGCTTTGCACACAAGTGGGACCAGGGAGCCCGTGATCCCGGACTTACTTGGCCGGAGGCGGTGGCCAGCTTGATGACAGAAATTGACGCAGATGGAATTAATGGAGACACGCAGGACGGTGTGCCCTTGATGTTTCCTTTGGCGACGGAGAAGACCGGCCACGCCCTCGCTTTTGAACCAGAAGGAGGTCCGGCTGACGAAGCTCTAGCCTGGAACTTGATGACCTGGGGCCAATATCTGATGGGATGGACCCGGCCCGACGAGTGGCAGTTTGCTACCGTCGAGGCAGGAGGGTTCCATGGCCATCGAGATGAGAGTGGTTGGGTTGGACATTGCGAAGAACCAGGCACTAAACCGTAATCTGGATCTGACACTCACCCGTGAACTGAAGGCTAAACGAAGAGATCGTCGCCGTGCCTAGAGCAGCACAGGGGAGCGATGATGGTCGGCAAGCTCGAATTCTCGGCACGCTTTGCGCGAGTAGAGTTTCTTTAGCGTCCGAAACGAGGACTTACATTCATCCCTAAATGCGGTGACGCTATGAAAGAGGTAGGCGCGTGCCAACCCTTCAGTTGGAGGTCACACATCCTTGGCCGATGCCGTTGAAGGCTGCCGAAGAGATTGTCGGCGAGAAAAATTCTCGATGGAGCTGCCGATCCTCTTGGTTCATAACCGTGCTTGCCGATCTGAAATCGGCAGGTCACAACTGCTGTACAACTTGCTGTACAAATGGTCTCAGGAACGCTCCAAGACACACCAAAATGCTCTCTAATCACCCTTAATCCACAACAACATACGCAAAACTGGGTCGATTCGTAATCGGCAGGTCAGCGGTTCAACTCCGCTCGTCGGCTCCA
>JANXZM010000070.1 GCA_025355505.1 Acidobacteriaceae bacterium
TCCTTATTCCAGAATACTTTGATATAAGTCCTTTCGATTCAAAGACCGAACCCAAAAATTCCTCCTATCCTTATGATTCCTATAGGCAGGGGGGGAGGGGGGTAGGGGTACTAAGTAGTAATATCCTCCGCCTTTACTGGCAACTGAGAACGCGGGTGGCCCACGCTTCGGTTTTGGTTTTCTTTCCAATCACACAACTGTGGGTGGCAGTCTGATCGCACAGTAAACACGGGTGAATACCTTTTTAGGAAACAGGCAGCGGATTGGAGTTAAAGGTAGAGGCAAAAGCAAAGGCAAAGGCAAAAGCAGCGGACAGGAGTGTCCGCTCTACACTTGAAACTCTTGGTGCACATATTCCATCGCGGCGTCGCGCGAGGTGAGGCGACCTTCCAGTTGTGCGTCTTCTACCGCCGCCAGGATTTCTTTGAAGCGCGGGCCGGGGTCATAACCTGCGTCAATCAGGTCGCGGCCGGTAATTAGCGGAGTCGGACGAATCGCTTCGGGCGGCATCGAACGCAACTGCTCGCGCGAGTATTCATAGGAGTCGAGTTGGCCGTGGCTGGAAAGACAGTCCATGCGATGCAGTTCGAGATGCTGGTCAAACGCCGGCAGGCGCAGGAACTTCTTCAGCGTGGATTGCTTCATGCGCTGCACGTCGGCAAAGCGCATGTGATTGGCGACCAGCGCCAGAATCTGATCGGTCTCGTGGTTGGAGAAGCGCAGGCGGCGGCAGATTTCGGCGGCCATCTTTACGCCGACTTCGACGTGGCCGTCGAAGCGGATGCGATCGGGCGCGACGCGGAAGGTCGGCGGCTTGCCCACATCGTGGAGCAGCGCTCCCCAAGCTAGCGTCTTCGAAGCTCCGCCTTGCAGTTTTTCGAGCAGCAGCAGCGTGTGCACGAACACGTCGCCTTCGGGATGGTACTGCGGCGGTTGCTCGACTCGCTTCATGGCGGCGATTTCCGGCAGGACTTCTGGCAAGAGGCCGGTTGCATCCAGCAGTTCAAATGCGCGGCGGGCGCGGCCTTCGGTAAGCATCTTCGTTAGTTCTTCGCGCACGCGCTCGCAGGAAACCTGGTGAATTGTAGTTGTTAACTTTTGTATCGCGGCCATTGTTGCCGGATCGATCTTGTAATCGAAGCGCGCGGCAAAACGCACGGCGCGCAGCATACGCAGTTTATCCTCGGCAAAACGGCGTTCGGGATCGCCGATGGCGCGGATGATTCCGGCTTTCAAATCTTCGCGGCCGCCGACAAAATCCAAAATTTCGTTGGTCGCCGGATCCAGCAACATGCCATTGATGGTGAAATCGCGGCGCTGCACATCTTCGCGCGGGTCTTTGCTGAAGCGAACTTCGTCGGGATGACGGCCATCGGAGTAACTTACGTCGGAGCGAAAGGTGGCTACTTCTACGACCACGCTGTGACTGGCGGAGACGCCCGTCACTCCACTGGAGACTGGGACTAGCACTACTCCGAATTGCTCGCCTACGGCGTAGGTCTGGGGGAAGACTTGCATTACTTCGCGCGGCGTCGCGTCGGTGGCAACGTCGTAGTCGGCGGGCTCGCGGCCTAGCAGCAGATCGCGGACGCAGCCTCCGGCGAAGTAGGCTTGGTAGCCTTGCTGTCGCAGGGTACTCACGATTTCGGCGGCGTGTTGTTTGGCGGTGGACAAGGGAAGTTCCCGTTGGAACTGGCGCTATTCTACCCGCAAGGCCACGCTGCGCGGGGTTTGGCGCTACTCCAAGAGAGACCATTGCGCGTAGACTATATCTGTTTCTTAAGAGGATGAATGATGGGGCAACTGGCCGTGAAGACGAGGTTTCTGGCGGTTCTCTTGCTGGCGTTGAGCTGCTACCTGACGGGACAGGAGTCCGGCGGTCCGGCCCCGGCGCAGAAGCCGCAGGAGACTAGTTCGGGGACGGGAGAGAAGCTTTCTCTTCCCCATCAAGCGCAAGATTTTAAGTTTGGCAAGATCGATCTTGAGATGTTGAAACAGGTCGACGCTTTCGACTCCTACATGGAGGAGAAGGGATGGGTTTACAACGATCCTGAGACCAACGCGTACCTGGACAGACTTGGTTCTTCGCTGGTGCCGGCGCAAACACCGGAGAATGTGAAGTGGCGCTTCCGGGCGACTCGCGATCTCGAGGTCAACGCCTTTGCGCTGCCCAACGGAAGCATCTATGTGAACTCTGGGCTCTTGTCGCGCATGGAGAACGAGGCTCAAGTTGTTGGCGTGCTTGCACATGAGATCACGCACGTTGTTAACCGGCACACTTACCTGGGATATCGCAGTTCGCGGAAAAAGATGGTGGCCATCGACATTATGATGGCTGGCGCCAAGGGTGCGGGCTTCGCGGGTGGTAGTGCGGCCATCGTCGCGACCGCGATGGGCAACATGCTGCCGCTGATCGTGATCAGTACTATTTACGGGTACAGCCGGGAACTGGAGCACGAAGCGGACGTTTACGCCGTGAATGCGCTGCAACTACGGGGGTACGACCTGCGGGAATTTTCTCGCGGATTCGAACTTCTTCGGAAAGGGCCGGAAGTCGATCTGAGCAAAGAGCCGGTGTTCTGGGCAAGCCATCCGAAGCTTGCGGATCGGGTGCAGTACGTCGCCAAGATGGCGACGCAACTGCAGCCGAACGCCACCTCTTTACGCGTTGGCGAACGTGAGTATCGCGAGGTTACCCAGAATGTAATTCGGTACAACGCGGGTCTGGCCATCATGTTGGGACGGCCCCGGACGGCGGTGGCGATCGCCGAGCACCTGATAGCAGAGGAGCCGAACAACGCAGATAATCTCGCGCTGCTGGGGGACGCTTACCGGACTCTGGGAGCACGCACGCCTGTCCCGGTGCAAGAGGAATTGACCGACGAGAGCAAGAACGAAGCCCGCAAACGCATCCGAAAAATGACCATGGTGGAATACGACAAAGCGCTGCTGGGAGATGCGCACGGAGTCGAGCGTTGGGAAGCCAACGTAGCTCGATCGGAGGAAACGTACCGCAAGGCGCTGGCGATGGATCCGAATAACGCCAACTCGCACCGTGGCCTGGGCTTCCTCTATGAGCGCAAGGATCAGCGTACGACTGCGGCCGAGGAGTTCAGGAAGTATGTGGAACTGGCTCCGGGGGCCAAAGACGCCCGCCAGATCAAACTGCACATCGAGTCTCTGGAGAAGGCGGCGCCGGCTGGGGCGCCGGCGCCAGAACACCCGTAAATAAGCAATGAGAACAATGAGAATGAGGAGAAGAGATGAAAGTCAAAGCGTCACTCGTGGCTGCCCTCGTCCTGTTGTGCAGCGTCCAGGCGCTGGCGCAGTTCGAGCACCCTGACCTGAAGTCGGGCAAGAAGCAAGTGCGCTCTCTTCTGTTCATGCCGGCACAAGTGAAGCTGACCAGAGTTGGGATGAAGGGTGCCGAGCCCATGATGGAGGAGTCGCGGCAGACCGAGATTGACCTCTCTTCGGTGATTGCCAACGTGCTCCAGCAACTGGGCTACAAGGTGAACCGGGAAGCGCTGGCCCCGGCGGTTTTGGAGAAGGATTCCGACCTGCGCTACGCCGTCGATGACCTGCAGAAAAAGTTTGACGACGAGCTGCGACGCATGAGCCGGAAAGCGAAGGATGTTCGAAAAGGGCGCTTCACTCTGGGCGATGAAGTGACCAAACTGCCGGCGGGAGAAGGCGTGGATGCGCTGCTGTTTGTGCGGGCGGAGGGACAAGTACTGACCGGGAGCAAGAAAGCGTTCGGCCTTCTGGTGGCGGGGGCGGCGTTCGATATGGCCATGATGCACTTTGGCGTAGTCGACGCAAAAACCGGCGACATACTGTATTTTGCGCGGCCAGTGGCGTTGAGGAATCTCGCCAAGGACTCGGAGAAAACCGAGGGAGTCGTGAAGAAGTCGTTCAAGAATTTTGCGAAAGCCAGCCCTGCTGGAGGAGATCCGGCGAAGAAATAGTTTTCTGTCGCTAAGCCATTGTTATGCCTGACGCGCGCATACTCGGCATCGAGAGCTCCTGTGATGAGACAGGCGCGGCGGTGGTGCGCTCGGGTCAGCAGATTTTGTCGAACGTGGTTGCCTCGCAAATTGCCACTCACCAACCTTATGGCGGAGTGGTTCCGGAACTGGCATCTCGGGAGCACTTGCGGGCGATCGTTCCGGTGGTGCGGCAGGCGCTGGCGGAAGCCGGACAAACTTATCAGTCCGTCGATGCCATCGCGGTCACGCAAGGGCCGGGACTGGCGGGCGCGCTGCTGGTTGGCATCAGCTACGCCAAGGCGCTGGCCTTCGCGGTGGAGAAGCCGCTGATCGCGGTGAATCATCTTGAGGGACACATCCATGCCGTGTTGCTGGAGCAGCGGCAAAGCGAAAATAGCGATCTTCATTTTCCGGTGCTGGCGCTGGTTGTTTCTGGCGGTCACACGCATCTTTATCTGGCGCAGGTGCAGGAGAATCTCTGGAGCTACCGGAACATCGGCCACACTCGCGACGACGCCGCCGGAGAGGCGTTCGATAAAGTTGCGAAGCTTCTGGGACTGGGTTATCCCGGAGGACCGATCATCGACCGGCTGGCACCGCACGGCGATCCACAGGCGGTCAAGTTCCAGACTTCGCAAATCAAACACCCGGACCGGCGCGGACAGAAGCAAAGCGATCGTAATCAACTTTCGGCGGAAGAGGATGGGCCGCACTTCGATTTTTCTTACAGCGGAATCAAGACGGCGGTTTTGCGCTACGTGGAGACGCAGAGCCTGAAGCCCGTGATTGAGGTGCGCCGGCAGGCGCTGGCGGGCATTGACAAGCCGAAGCTTGAAGACTATCTCAGGCTCTGCGACCGGCAAACCCTGAATCTGGTGGCTTCGTTCCAGCGCTCGATGGTCAACGATCTGGTCATGAAGACGCTGACGGCGGCGCGCGAGTACGACGTTCGAACTCTCTTTGTAAGCGGCGGCGTGGCTGCCAACCTTGAACTGCGCACGATTTTTGAACGCGAGGCCGGGATGCAGGGGCTTCCCGTTTTCTTTCCTTCGCGGGCGCTTTCGACCGACAATGCGGCCATGATTGCGGCTGCGGCTTTTCCGAAGTTTATGCGCCAGGAATTTGTGGCCATGGATTTTTCGGCCGAGGCGGGAATGCTGCTGCGCTAACTTAGCGGTCGCGGGATGTTTCCCTTGACTAAGCGTATCGAATCGACACACTTCCCAGCTACAATGGTCGCGTGAAGCCGACGATCTATGTAGTGGAAGACGACCCGGATATTTCGCGCCTGGTGCGCCATCATCTGGAAGGGGCAAGCTTCAACGTTCGACTCTACTCGACCGGGAATCTGGTTGTGGTCGATGCCGAACGCCAACGTCCGGCGCTGTTTCTGCTGGACATCATGGTGCCGGGAAAAGACGGTCTGGAACTTTGCCGTCAGATTCGGCAGTCGTTGTCGCTGGCGTCGGTTCCGGTGATTTTTTTGACCGCCAAGAGCGGCGAGGCGGATCGGGTTTTGGGATTGGAGTTGGGCGCGGACGACTACATCCCGAAGCCTTTTAGCCCGCGCGAATTGGTGGCTCGAGTCAAAGCGGTGCTGCGACGTTTTGAGCGGCCGCTGCCCGCCGTGCCCACCAAGATTGACGAAATCCACATTGACCCCGGGGCGATGACGTTGACGGTGCGCGGGAAACAGGTGGCGACCACGGCCACGGAATTCCGGTTGCTGGATTACTTGATGCGGCACGCCGGACGCGTTTTCACACGGGACCAGTTGCTCGACTCGGTCTGGCGGGACACGTCGTATGTCACACCGCGCTCGGTGGACGTTTATGTGCGGCGCATCCGTGAAAAGATAGAGCTCGAACCGGAGACGCCGCGCTACTTGAAGACGGTACGGGGGGCCGGGTACCGCTTTGAGGTCGCGCGTTGAGAAGTCGCATCTTCGTTAAATTGATGTTTGTGTTTCTGCTGGTGATTGGGGTAACCGCGATCACGTTGCAACTGACCGTGCACAAGGTCTGGGAGCGCACGCTGCGGGAGCAGGTCGAGCGCAATCTGAAACAGAAAACCTTGATGTTCGCTTATCGCGTGGAGGCGGATCGGCAGCACTCGCTGACCGACATCGCCGCGCAGGAGGGCCAGGCGGCTGGAGCCAGGGCCACCGTGATTGATCCGACGGGCAAGGTGCTGGCCGATTCGGAAGTCGATCCGAGCGGCATGGAGAATCAAGCGCAGCGCCGGGAGTTTGTTTCCGCGCTCGCCGGCCAAGTTGGCGTGGATGATCGCAATAGTCAAGCTCTTGGCGTTCCTTATTTGTACGTGGCGGTGCCGGTTGCTGGAGGGGCGGTGCGCCTGGCGTATCCGTTACCCGAGATGGAAATTACGGATCGTCCGCTGGGCATGGCGCTGTTCTGGGGATCGCTCAGTGCTTTTGTTTTCGCGATGCTGGTGGCGGCGGTCGCTTCTCAATATGTTGGCCGGCGTCTGCAGCGGATCGTGAATTTCGCCGAGCGCGTGGCCAGCGGGGATCTGACCGCCAGAATCGCGTCCAGTTCGACGGACGAGATCGGGAAGGTGGCGGCGGCACTCGATAAGACGACGCGGGGCGTGGAAGAAAGTTACGCGCGCGTTCAAACCAGCCAGCGCGAGCTGGAAACTCTTCTTAACAGCATGCAGGACGCTGTGATCGCGGTTGATGTTGACGGGCGCGTGCAGTGGGCCAATCGGGGTATGGACCGTCTGTTGCTGCGCGTTCCGCGGTTGAATGCGCCGTTGATCGACAGCGTTCGCGACCCGGACTTTCTCGCCGCGATTCAAAAAGCGGCGCGCGAGCAGGTTGTAACTTCGGCGCGCTCGAACACCATCGCCTCCGGCCGCACTTTCGATGTCACCGCGGCGCCCATGCCCGGAGGCGGGGCGGTCGCCGTGCTCCGCGATCTTACCGAGACCGAGCGCATGGAAAAAAGCCGCCGCGATTTCATTGCGAATGTCTCCCACGAGTTGCGCACACCGCTGACTTCCATCCAGGGATACACCGAGACGCTGCTCGACAGTCCTCTGGAAGACAATCACGTGCGCGACTTTTTGGAAATCATCCGCAAGAACGCGGCCCGCATGTCGCGCCTTACGGAAGACCTGCTCACTCTGGCGCGGGTGGAGTCGGGGGAGCAGCGGTTCGACATGCAGCGGGTCAGCACCGAAGAACTGCTGCAGGATGGGCTGGAAAGCTTCCGTGAAATGGCGCGCTCGTATGGCGTCGAACTGGCGATAGAGAATTCGGTTCCCGCCGCGAATGTGAATGCGGATCGCGAAGCCATGCACCAGATTTTTTCCAACCTGATCGAGAACGCGCTGAAGTACGCGGCGTCGGGGAAGGAAGTTATTCTGGGAGCCCGCGCGGCAGCTAGCGGCGTCGAATTTTACGTCAGGGACTTCGGGCCTGGTATTTCCTCCGAGCATCTGCCCCGTCTTTTTGAGCGTTTCTACCGAGTGGACAAGGCTCGTTCGCGGGAATCCGGGGGCACCGGGCTGGGACTTGCGATTGCCAAGCATATCGTTCTGGCGCACGAGGGAACGATTCGCGCCGAGAGCGAACTCCACCACGGCTCGACCTTTTTGTTCACCCTGGCCGCTTCCGAGGGCGATTCAGCGTAGATTTGGTCGTGGCGCCAGCTTCCGAGTGGCCCGTCATTCGGAAATGACCCCGGATGGCGAGGTAATAGGGCGAATATTCCCCATCCGCCTTTGCGTGTCTTGCGGCGAAGTGCTGTCGAAGGCTAAGTCCGTAACGAGTAAACATCGCCACTGCTTGGCATTGACTTCCTCTTGTATGCATTTGTGAAGCGAACTCGAAACAGCCAGAAAATCAGCAATATCAGTGGCAGGATGGCCGGGAGAAAAAGTACGTTTGTTTTGCGTAACCAGTGTGGGAATACTTGTTGCTGTCCCAGGAAAAAGGACCCTGTGGCGATGAAGAGCGAAAAGCACATGCGCCAAAGGTGTCGCGCGATTCGATGGACACCGAAAACACCGCCGCACACGAGCATTCGAACGTCTCCCGCGGCAGAAAGCAGAGCCACGGAACCAAGAAAGAAATACATTCCAGCGGGAACTCCATTTTTTGACCCCGTCGGGCTATTCGCCGCCTCGAACCCGTAGGTCATGATGCCAGCACCGACCGCCAATGCAAACAAAAGCGCACCCCAATCGAAGATGCCGGTTTCCCCGTCTCTGCGCCTGGCGGTCGCCCATGCCGTTGTCACCAGATAGAACGCCAGAACACCGCCGAAAACATTGTTCATTTGGTGTTTCATGAACGCAAGGTACGCCCCAGCTGTGGACATGCCCAGCATGGATATGACAAATAGGTTTCCAGCTATGCGATGCCGACGGGAACCTTTGCGGAACGAAATTGCGGCGGCGCCGGGCAGCAAGCCCAATATCCCGGCACAAATATGAAGAACTAATATTGGCAATCGCATTCTTCCCTCCTTTAGTTATCCCGGCGTCCTTCCATCGCGCGCCAGGTTTGCCATTACCCCGCTGCACTGGCCTGTTCCTTCCATCGCTGTTCGTTCACGCCGAACACGAGGAGCCACACGATTTTCGCTCCTGCCCCGAGGAGGCCGAGGACTAGAATGTAGGGAAACAGCCGGTATGCGAGCGGCGGATACAGGAAGCTCAGCCAACCCACACCTCCAAATATCCCCAACACGCCCAGGATCCGAGGCAGGAAGGTGGACCTAATAATGAGGTAGCCTGCCAGGAGTGCATAGAATCCAAAAAATACCAAGGCGATCACGGCGCCCTGGTCATTCACCCTAAGAAACAGGAGCGCCAACGCCTGCAACTGTTCCGGGCTGAATACACTCAAGTAGTGCGCGCCTCCCAAGACGAACAAGGGGGCGATGTAAAAGAGGCGGCTAACGGTCTTGATGACGCAACCGGTGAGGCTGAGGAACGCCGCCACCAAAGAGACGCTCTTGCCCGCCGGCTTAAGCAGCCCATAGAAGAGAGCTGTCATAGCGACTTGGCATGCCATTTCGATGAGGTAGACGGTGAAACCCAACTGAAACAAGCTCTTGTGCGACAGTATGTTGGTCGCCGTAGCCGCGGCGTCGCCGTCTACCACAAGCCTGCCGCTAACGTAGCCCTGGGCGAATATTCCCGTCAGTATGGTGAGGAGATAAAACACCCCGGTGATCCTGGCTTTGAAACGCGGCGACGCTTCTGCAATCCGTTCATCATTGACTGCTGTGCCCATGTTCGTTTCTTCCTTACGCGAAAAATAGGGTTCGATCCGGCCAGCGGATCAGACCGGTTCCCGATAGCGGCGCAGCCGCACCGCTGCGGCAAGGAATGCCGCGGCGATTGCCAGGCCGATCCACAGACCGGGGCTGATCAGAAATTGACCCGGATGGATTTGTGTCAGCGGATCCATCGACATGCCACCCGCGGTGAACGCGGCACCTTCCGGGCCGCCGCTCAACCGGTACCCCAGCATGGCGCCGAAATGCGAAGTGTTGAAGGCAATCTTCTCGACGATGCCGATTGCGAGCAGCGGTAACGCCGCCCATAGGAAGGCGGCTCGCCGCGCCCAGCCTGAGACCAGCAGCAGCCAGCCATAGATGGGGGCATACCAGAGCCCATGAATGGCCACAAGGTGGTAGAGCAGCATGAGCGACATCTGGAAGAACGAAAAATGGGTCCATTGTGTCGCGACACTCAGTCCGCTCCCCACCAGTACGAGGCCGCTCAGCAACAGCATGATCCACTGCATGACAACGGTAATCGCGAAGGTGAGCAGCGGGAGAATCAGAAGTGGAATGCTTGCCTTCGAGAGCACTGTGGTGAGATCGGAAACCGGCAGCGACTTCCAGAACAGGATGCTGCGATCGCGACGTTCGCCGTGCAGCGCGTCGAGACAGTAGAACACCGCGACAACAAAAGTGGTCCCCATGATCAGAAGCGAAGCGAAGGTGTAAGGCTCTTCGAGTACTGCTCGCCGCTGAGCCAGGTTAGTCACCGACATGGCGCGACCAATGGTGGCGATCAGGAAGCCGAACAGAGTGACGGCGGCGACGGCCAGTGGCGCGATATAGATGGAGCGGTTCTCCCACACTTCGCGTCTTATCGACCAGTACATGGGCTGAGTCACCGACATGACCGCGGGCGCGATTCTCTGCGAGTCGAAGGGCTCGGGAATGGCGTTAGAGGGAGTATTCATTTAGCGGCTCCTTTTGCCTCGCATGCCTGATTGCCCATCACGGCGACGAACAAGTCGGCAATGCTGGGCGTGCGTACATCGCCAAGCGCGGCGAGTTGCGTACGATCCACGCGATCAAACAGCAGGATGCTGCGACCGAGCACCTGGCGCTCGTGAATCGGCTTGAGCGCCCGTGCCGCGGCAACATGCTCGGGATTCACCGTCACTTCCAGATAGCGCGACTCCAATTCTTCCATGCTGCAATCGAATACGATGCGGCCGCGGTTGATGAACATGAGATCGGTGAGGACATGCTGGACCTCTTCCACCTGATGTGTCGTCACCACGATGGTGCGGCTGCGATCGAAGTAGTCGTTGAGCAGGGAGTCGTAGAACTGCTTGCGATACAGGATGTCGAGGCCAAGCGTCGGCTCGTCCAACACCAGCAATCGGGCGTCAATGGCCATGACCAGAGCGAGGTGCAGCTGGGCCACCATACCCTTCGACAATTCTCGGACCTTGCTGGTGTGCCGGATAGTGGTCTTGGCGAGAAAACCTTCTGCCTTCGCACGATCGAATCGGGGATGCACGCCGGCGACGTAGTCGAGCGCCTGCGAAACCCTGATCCACCGTGGCAGCACGGCGACATCGGAAATGAAGCTGACATCGCGCATGAGATGATCGCGCTCAGTCCAGGGATCGCGTCCGAGAACCTTTAGTTCTCCCTGATAGGGGGTGAGGCCGAGAATCGCGTTGAGCGCGGTACTCTTGCCGGCGCCGTTGGGACCGATGAGTCCGAGGATGCGGCCCTCTTCGACGCGCAGATCGACGCCGTCGAGCGCGATGGTTGTGCCGAAGGCCTTGCGGAGACCGCGTGCTTCGATGACTGTCATGATTTTTTCTTCTCCTCCGCCGCATCGGATGGCGGGCGAGTTTTACCAGCGGCAGCTTCCAGCAGTTCTTCCGGCGTCAGTCCGAGCCTTTGAATGGTGGCGTGGATCGTGGGCCATTGTTCCACAAGAAACTTCTGGCGTTCGCCCCGCAGCAGCAGATTGCGCGCGCCCGCATTGATGAACATGCCGCGACCTCGCCTGCTCTCGACCAGTTGCTCGTCGACTAGTTCTTGATAGCCCTTCAGAACCGTGAGCGGATTGACCCGATATTCGGCCGCGACGTTGCGCACGGAGGGCAGGGGATCGCCTTCCTTGAGCACGCCGTCGAGGATCATCGCGACCACTCGGTCGCGAACCTGGCGGTAAATCGGCTGACTGTCGTTCCACTCACGATCCATCGGGTTTTTCACGTAGCCCTTACCAGACATTACCAGAAGTACCGCGCCCCTCAGTTCATTCTGTGCAGGTCGAAGTGCGCGTGGATCGGCTTGTCCTTCATCATGAACGTCCAATCCTCGGTGTGATGGTTGGCGTCGATGATGGTGATCACCGAATGGTGCATGTGGTACTCCGTGCTCCCGCTGATGTCCTTCAACTCGAACTCGACCGTCTTGCCGTCGGGCGACATCTTGCCGGTCATGCGCGGCCGGTTCCCCGCGTCGCAATAATGAACCAGTGTGAGCTGGTCTCCGTCCAGGTAAAGCATCGTGACCGGATGATCGTACTTTGTCGCATCCAACGGCGTTCCCGCTTCCTGGAACTCGTGCACGAGGACGTGTCCACGAGAGGTCACGCGCAACGAGGCGTGCGTCTTGCTACCTGACATCTGCGGCGCATCCGGGACGGTGACAATGCCTTCCCACTCTCCTGCCAGGCTTTTCATGGTTGCGAAGGACTTCTGCGCCTCGGACGGCACAGGAGCCACGGAGGACTTTTGCGCGTCGGACTGGGCAAAAGCCACTGTGCAGAGAGACATCAGAACAACGGACAGCATAAAACGACGGGATTTCATGTTTCATTCTCCTGCGTATTCAGTTGCGAGCGATCAGCTGTGATTGGACCGCTGCACGTCATATGCTGTTATATATAACTATAACACTAGCTCACATGTCAAGTTTTTTTCTTGTTTTCCTTGCTATCGCCGTCTTCATAGGACAAAGGGCCTCATGGCCCGTGGGCACGAACAGCATCCACTGAATCGGGAGTTCGGGTCTACCCGCCCGGCGAATGGCCAAAGCCTGGTTAGTCGGTAAGCCGGAAACTGAGCCATTATCTGACCTCTTCATTCGGCGACAACAAGAAATTCACCAGGTTGTAACCTGCCCCGTGACGCCGGGAATTATGCTTTTGCTGGGATTGCGCGCCACACTCTGGGTTGACACCGCTCGCGTCCACCAGGGCGAATCAGGCATCCAACGAAGCAGGCGGTCTTGCCTATGAGCACAGCCAGCGTAAAAACACCTCCGCCTCAGCCCTCGCACTTGGGCTTGGTGCAGCGAACCGTGGAAGCGTGCGAACTGGCCCGCGAGGCCGCGGCCATAGCGGCTGAGGGAATTGCGACTGGATCGATGTCGCGGCTGAACGCCATCCGGCAGTGCGAAAAAGAGCTCGATGCGATTGACGTGGAAGTGGACACCGGTGTGACCTCGACCATCACCCGCGTCCCGGAGGCCGAAACCCGGCAACTGCTGGCGTGCATGAAAGTCATGATCGGACTGGAGCGCATCGGGGACCTGCTGTTGAGCTTTGCCACCAGCGCGCAGGCTGTGGGAGGCCGCATCGACGCGCAGGATGCTCGCGACTTGACTCAGATGGCTACGGTTCTGGAAAAAATGCTGGCGGATGTTGGCCAATCGTTTTCTCAGCGCGACGTCAAGAAAGCCATCGACGTGCTGCGAGCCGATGCCGAGATGGATCGGCTGCGCAATATCATCTTTCTGCGGCACATCGAGAATCCGGAGAACGTCGCGCACCACTCCAGCCTGCAGGTTATCTTCATGACGCAGTCACTTGAACGGGCCGGCGATCATGCCAAGAACCTGGCGGAGGAAGTATGCCACTTTGTGAGCGGACGCAGCATCCGCCACCTGCTGATGGCCTACGACAAACCAAAAGAACAGATGTTTATCGAATGGCTGCGACATAAAGACGAAAAGACGCAGTAACTTCCGCTTCGCCCAAACTGTTAACCACGAAGGACACGAAGGTTCACGAAGGCGGCAATTCGCTGAGGTTTCTTTGTGCTCCTTTGTGTTTTTGGGGTTTTAAGAGTTCTGGATACTGCTCATATCTTCCCGGCCTTGACAGCCGGAGTGTCCAAGGCGAGACTCGGTGCAGCCCTTTCGGTGCTGTTCTCTGGCTGTTCTTAAGTGCCGAAGCGTGGCGTGGACAGTAATTCCATGCACCGATCCGCCCAACCCGAAGATCGATTCCGGTCTGCGAGCGCCGAAGAGACGATCGCGGGAAGGGAAGGATCCGCCGCAGTGGGCGGGGTCGGCGACAACTCCAATGGGAGCCGCGCGCTGGAAGAAACGGAACTGGACTTGGTACTCCAGTTGTTGGTG
The DNA here is from genome assembly GCA_025355505.1 of Acidobacteriaceae bacterium. Taxonomy (GTDB): domain Bacteria; phylum Acidobacteriota; class Terriglobia; order Terriglobales; family Acidobacteriaceae; genus Acidiflorens. The sequence goes on from JANXZM010000070.1 coordinate 13,655, forward strand.
GAACGGGCGCAGTACATCACCGGCGCGACCGGAACAGCGCTGGCGCTGGCGCAGGGTGAGGAGATGGTTTGCCGCGCTAGCGCTGGTTCTTCAGCGCCGGCGGTGGGGGCGCGACTTCAGGTTCTTTCGGGCTTGACCGGCGAAAGCATTGCTCGCCGTCAGTTGCTGCGCTGTGACAACGCGGAAGCGGACCCGCGCGTGAATCTGGAAACTTGCCGGGCGCTGGGCATAGCGTCGATCGTGGTTTTGCCGTTGCTGCGGCGTAACGGGGAGGTTCGCGGGCTGTTCGAACTATTTTCCGATCACCCCTACGCATTCGAAGATCGCGATTTGATCGCACTTGAGCGGATGGCCGACCTCACATTGACGGCCCTCGATCTGGCCGAGCAGAGCCAGACCTTCACGCCCGCGCCATCGGCTGGGGGAGAACCGGAAAAGCCCGTCGAATCTTCCACCGCAAGCAGTGCGCGAGAGGTTTCCGCGATTTCCATTCAACCGGAGTTCGCTGATCCCGCAGTGCTTCCCGCCGAGGCGCCCGTAATTTCCTTATCATCGCCAGCAACAGCGCCAGTGCTCGCTCCAGTGCCCGAGGCGATGCTCCGCGTGCAAAAATGCGCTACCTGCGATTTCCCCGTTTCCGAGGGGAGAACGCACTGCCTCGATTGCGAGAAGAAGGATAACGATAAGAAGACGCGTGAGCAGGAGCAAGGGCAGATCGAGCAACCAACGATCAAGCAGGACGAACCGGAGCAGGACTCACCGTCGGACTCCGCGGCGTCGGCGCCGGAGGAATTCGTGCCAGCCTTTCTGGCAAACGCAGAGCCGGTGCAAGAATCGTGGCTGGCGAACCACGTCAATCTGTTGGCGATCGTCGTCCTGATTTTGGGCATGCTGGTGGCTGTCGTGGTGCTGCGATAAACACAAATGCATGTGGGTGCCTGTTTTCCTGTTCTTAGCAAGTTAAAATGTCCGCTTTTTGTAGCAAGTGAAATGTCCGGTTTTAGTTAATCTCCCGCGGCCTTGCCCGCCGCCAGTTTCGGGTTGAGGATCGGACCACCTCGCTCGTCGTAGCGACCGAAGGAGTGCGGCCCATAGCTGAGGCTTAAGGTTCCGTTCAGGTGTTGGTGCACAGTAACCGCGCAGCCCGCCAGCGTTGCTCGCCAGCGCAACGGTTCGATCTGCAAAGTCAGGTTTTGAAAGCTGACCGTGTTGTCCCGGTTCACCGTGCGCTCGAACTGCAGCGAAAAGATGCGTTCCAGGTCCTTGCCTCGATAGGGCACAAAGGCACTGCCCGCTTGCGCCGCTTCGACTTGGAAACGACGGTTGAACTCCCCCATGTAATGCTCGCGCAGAAAGGCATTCGCCGCCTCCACCGTCCGGCATCCTGCCAGCCGCAGTTCCTGCGGCAACCGGCCCTGCCAGGTCCCAAAGCTGCGTTCGCTCCGTCCCCGCGCCTGCGGCGAATAGGCGGGAATCATCCGCACTCCCAACTCGCGCATAGCCCGTCCCACCTGGGTGAGGCGATGGTGATCCACCGCTTCTCCCGCCTTCGGCGTCAGCCAGAAGTGGCTGCCGCGATCGCTATACAAGGCGCAAAACACGCCCTTGTGTTCGACCACTTCTTTCAGCCCCGCCAGTACCGTCGCCGTGGCTTCCTCTTCCACCAGTTGCGCGTAGTAGATCTCGCTGTTGGCGTCGTCCAGGATCACCAGCAAGTCGTACCAGCGCTCGTCCTGAAACCAGCGATGCTCGCTGCCATCGATGTGCAACAGCATCCCGGGCAGCGGTCGCCGCGGTCGCCGCTGGCGATGCACTCCCCGCTTGCGCCCCTTGGCCACCATCCCCGCCCCTTGCAGCAACCCCTTCACCCAGCTGTAGCGGATCTCCACCTGGTGCTCTCCCTCCAGCTTTTCGTGAAAGTGCCGCACGTTCAGATCGAAATACTTTTCTCGATACAACCCCAGCACTTTCTCCACCACCGCCACCGCCACCCGCTTGGGCGACGGCTTCCCCCGCCGCCGGTCAAACAACCCTCGGAAACCAAACTCCTCATAGCGCTCCCGCCAGCGCCGCATCTGCCGGTCGCTGATCCCAATGATCTCGGCCGCCTGCCACCACGTGATCTTCTTCGCCATCGCCCGCAAAATCACTTCCTGCACTTTCATCGCCCGCTCCACTGCGGCCTGCGTGTAAGAGATCATGCCTTCCATGCTCTCCTACCCTCGCCGCCTGCTAAGCGGACATATCACTTGCTAACTGCACCGGACATATCATGTGCTAACGACAAAAAGTTTTTGTGAGGATGGCGGGATCGCGGGCAGACAGGTATCCTGATCTGCCCGATTGTTTTTGTGGAGGTTCGAGTGCGGGGGCTGAAAGGGAAACGAATTCTGATCACCGGCGGGGCCAGCGGCATAGGAGCGGCCACGGCGGTGCGATTTCTTGAAGAAGGGTCCGTGGTGTGCCTGCTCGACCGCGACCCGGAGGCGCGGCGGAAGATCGTGCACGAACTGCCTGGTCTGTCGGGAGCGCTCGATGCCGATGTTTCGAACCTGACGCAGGTGCAAGCCGCCTTCGCCGAAGCCGTTCGCCTCATGGGCGGCGTGGATGTGCTGGTGAATAACGCCGGCATCAGCATCCGCCATAAGTTTCTCGACATCACTCCTGAGGAGTGGGACAAAGTGATTGCCGTGAATCTCACGGGAGTGTTCTACGTCGCGCAGACGGCGGCGCGGCACATGATGGAGCGCGGCGGCGGCGTGATCCTGCAAACTGCGTCGACCAACGGCGTCATGGGGTATCCGTTTTATGCGGATTACAACGCCACCAAGGCGGGCGTGATCGAGCTGACCAAGTCGATGGCGCTGGAACTTGCGCCGAAAGTCAGAGTCTGCGCGGTGGCTCCGGGATACGTGTTGACGCCGATGCAGCGCGCCGAGTACACGGATGAAATGCTCGAAGAGGTCAACCGGAAAATCCCTTTGCGGCGGCATGCTCTGCCGGAAGAAATTGCGGCTTTGTTCGCATTCCTCGCCTCGGACGACGCGCAGAACATCACCGGCCACGTTTATACGTGCGACGGCGGAGAAACTGCGGGAGGGCTCGCCAGCCGGTAAGCCATGCAGCTTGTAAGAAAGGTTGCGCTGATTACGGGTGGAGCGTCGGGCATAGGACGCGCGACGGCACTACTGTTCGCGCGCGAACAAGCAGCGGTTGCCCTCGCGGATGTGAATGTGGATGCTGGCCAGCGTGTTGCCGACAAGATTACTCAGTCTGGCGGACGTGCCTTCTTTGAGCCGATGGACGTCACGCTAGCAGCAGACTGCCAGCGGTTGGTCGAGCGCACGATTCGCGAGTTCGGCCGAATCGACATCCTGTTCAACAACGCCGGCATCATTCGGCGGGCGACTGTGCTTGACCTCAGCGAAGACGATTGGGACCGGGTGATGGCGGTAAACGTGAAGTCGATTTACCTGTTGTCGCGCGCTGTAATTCCGTACATGCAGAAAGCGGGCGGTGGCACAATCATCAATACGGCTTCAGGATGGGGACTGGCGGGCGGCGCGAAGGCTGCGGCTTACTGTGCTTCGAAGGGCGCCGTCGTGCTCCTGACGAAGGCGATGGCCATTGATCACGGACCGCAGAAAATTCGCGTGAATTGCATCTGCCCCGGCGATACTGATACGGGCATGCTGCGCGAAGAAGCGCAGCAACTCGGGGAAGAGAACAGCCGCTTTCTCGCCGAATCGGCAAAGCGTCCGCTGGGCCGGGTGGGGACGCCGGAGGAAATTGCGCAGGCCGCGCTGTATCTGGCCAGCGATGCGTCTTCGTTCGTCACGGGCACGGCGCTGGTTGTCGATGGCGGAGGGCTGGCGGGATCGGTTTGATTGATGCGCCTTGAGAATAAAATTGCTTTGATCACGGGTGGCACGTCCGGCATCGGAGAAGCCGTGGCCGAAATGTTTGCGCGCGAGGGCGCGAAGGTCGCGATCACTGGCCGCAATGAGTCTCGCGGCCACGCGGTCACAGCACGCATTCTTGAGTTTGGAGGCAAGGCAATTTTTCTCCGTACAGACGTTCGCAAGGCCGCCGAATGCCAACGGGCTGTGGACGAGACACGGCGCTCATTCGGGCGGCTCGACATTTTGTTTAACAACGCAGGAGTCTTCTTTCCGCAGACGGCGCTCGAGTGCTCCGAAGAAGAATGGGACCTGCAGATTGACATTAATCTGAAGGGGACGTTCCTGATGTCGAAGTACGCGCTGGGGCCGATGATCGCCCAGGGTAGCGGAGTGATCATCAACAACAGTTCGGGCTGGGGTCTGGTCGGTGGCGACAAAGCGGTGGCGTATTGCGCCTCGAAGGGCGGAGTCGTTCTGCTCACCAAAGCGATGGCTGTCGATCACGGGCGGCAGGGCATCCGCGTGAACTGCATTTGCCCGGGCGACGTGGATACTCCGATGCTGCCGGAAGATGCGCGACTACGCGGCCTGGATTGGAAAACCTATCTTGCGGGTTGCGAGAACCGGCCCTTGGGAAGGATTGGTACCGTCGATGAAATAGCGAAAGCCGTGCTGTTCCTGGCATCGGACGATTCGTCGTTTATGACCGGAGCGGCGCTGGTGGTGGATGGCGGCGGTACGGCCGATTAGCGATCCACTTCAGATTCATCGACTTTAATTTTAGTGACCACGAAAATCATGATGAAAACAAATCGGCGCGAACGGTCCCGCGAGTGGTATGTGCGTGCGCAGCAATCCCTGATTGAAGGCGTGAACTCGCCCTCGCGTGGCGCGGCCGTGTACTCGCCGGGACCGGTGGTGTTGGAGCGGGGCCGCGGTTCGCGCGTCTGGGATCTCGACGGGAACGAGTACGTCGATTTCATGATGTCGTTCGGCGCGCTGGTTCAGGGACATGCGCATCCGAAAATTGTCGACGTGGTTTCGCAAACGATGGCCGGCGGTTCGCATTTCGCAGCCGCCACTCCAGCGGAGGCGGAAGCGGCTGAGCGCTTTTGTCGCATGGTGCCGTCCGCAGAGGCGGTGCGTTTCACTAACACCGGCAGTGAAGCCACGATGCTCGCCTTGCGTCTGGCACGCGCCCACACTGGACGAACAAAATTTCTCAAGTTCGAAGGCCACTATCACGGCTGGTACGACCCTTACTGCTTGAACGGGCATAGCCATCCGGCGGAGCAACTGGGGCCGCGAGAGAATCCCACTCGATTTCCGGATTCAGAGGGCATTCCGGCGTCGGTGTTCGACGATGTGGTGCTCGCGCCGTGGAACGATCTGGAAGCGCTTGCAAGTATTCTGCGCCGCCACGGGCGAGAACTGGCCGCCGTGATCACCGAGCCAATCATGGCGAACATGGGTTGTATCCTGCCGCGCGATGGATATTTGCAGAAGGTCTGCGATCTCGCGCATGAGTACGGCGCGCTGTTTATTTTGGATGAAGTTGTGACCGGATTCCGCTACGCACCCGGCGGATGCCAGCAGCATTACGGCCTGAAGCCGGACCTCAGTACCTTCGGCAAGGCTCTGGGAGCGGGGTTTCCCGTGGGTGCCGTGGCGGGGCCGCGCGCGATCCTCGACCGCATGCGCTGGGGCAGTGGCATGGTGCTGCACTACGGAACCTTCAACGGCCACCGGCTCACCATGGGTGTGATCGCAGCGAATCTGGATCTGCTCTCAGCGGATGACGGCGCCGTTTACAGGCAGATGTATGAAATCGGCGATGCTGCCATCGCCGGTCTGCGCGATGTGTTTCATCGAAGAAAGATTGCCGTTATCGTGCAAGGGTTTGGTCCGATGTTTCAGATTTACTTCACGGGCCGCGACGCGATCCACGATTATCGCGACTACTGCCAGTACGCCGACACGGCAAAGTATTCGCGCTTCATTCACGGACTGCTTGATCGCGGCATCTACATGACCCCTTCGAACGGATTGCACTGGATTATTTCGACCGCACATTCCATGCAGGACGTGGAGACACTCTTGGCAGCTGCTGACGAAGTCTGCGCGGAGATGGCATGAGCACGGTCGTCTTTCTCGGCGGCGGGCGGATTACGTCGGCGATGCTGGCAGGTCTGCGCCTGGGGAAGACGGGCCACCGCCTGGTCGTGCATGATCGCAATCCGGGTAAGTTGCGTGATCTGAAAAAGCGTTACGAAGTCGCCGTTGAGTCCGACCTGAAGAGCGCGGTCAAGCAGGCGGACTTGCTGATCGTCGCGGTTCGCCCGAGTTCGGTTCGCGAGCTTCTTCGAATGGTCGGCCAAGACAACAGGACATTGCTCGCGGTGAGTCTGGCCGCAGGTGTGCCGCTGCGCGTGCTGAGCAAGGTGGCCGGTTCGCACATGCAATGGGCCCGTGCTATGCCGAGTCCGGTGTGCCGCAGCGGGCACGGCCTGACGGCGCTCACCTTTCCCCGGACTCTGCCGCGCGCGCATCAAAAACGCGTCCGCGATTTTTTCGCGAGCTTCGGCCAAGTCGTCGAAATCCCAGAGAGCAAGTTCGATGCGTTCACCGTGACCTACTCATGCAGCCACGGATTTCATGCGCTCGCGACACTGGCGCGCGCTGCACAAGAGTCGGGTCTTGATGGAAACACGGCGCTGCTGGCGAGTGCGCACGCGTTGGCGGATGGGATTATCGCCTGGCGCGATGGAAAACATTCACTCGATGCGCTGCTGGAGGAGGCAACCACTCCGGGCGGCATTGCGGAGGCGACTGTGACCGCAATGGACGCTGCCGGATACGGGCGCGTAGTGCGGCAAGGCGTGGCCGCCGGACTGCGGCGTGCCCGTGCGAACGCGAGCAAATGATTTCTTGGGAAACTGATTACAATCCGCCTGCGTATTCGTCTAACAGGACAGACCTGTGTGTGGTGGCTGCCTCAACGCCAACAAATATTTCTTCTGGAGTCCCAATACGATTGTTAATCCGCCTGCTCGCTGTTGCCATGCTGCGGGCGATTCGCCTGGTGGTCGACGCCGGTTTCCACTCCAAACACTGGTCGCGGCAACAAGTAGTCGACTATTTTCACAACCACTTTACGATTGACCAACCTGAAGTACAGAGCGAGACCGACCGTTACATGGCGTGGCCGGCGCAGGCGCTCGGCTACAAAATCGGGCAGCTCGAAATTCTGAAGCTCCGCCAGTACTCAAAAGACCAACTGGGCGGCAAATTCGACCTGCGTGCCTTTCACAATGAAGTGCTTTGGGGGCGGCGCGCTTCCGATGGATGTGCTGAGCGCGCGCATTCACGAATGGGTGGGACAACAGAAGGCGCAATCGTCACTATCGCTGCCGAGCTTGAAGTTGAGCCTGAATCAAAACTGATAGCAAGTTCATTTGCGGAGTATCATGTCCGGCTATGACAATGCCGACGCCTGAGCAAGAGCGTGCACGCATAGCCGGCGTGTACTCCGCGATGAGCGACGAAGAACTTGGTCAGATCGCTGATTGTGGCGATGAATTGAGTGCCGTTGCCCAGGAAGCGTTTCGGGCTGAGACTTCGAGGCGTGGCCTGAAGATGGCGATCGCCCCGCCCGAGGATGCCCGTTAATTCGTAGAAAGTAGCGACTCTCAACCGCGGTCATAATGACCGAGGTGGTTTTTTCTGCCAAGAAAAAAGGAGAGAGTCGCTATGAAGAAACGATATCAGATCGACCAGCAACGAGCGGTGCAAGA
>JANXZM010000071.1 GCA_025355505.1 Acidobacteriaceae bacterium
ACGAGCCGTGCGCTGCTTCAATACCTGCATCACCGTCGAAGGAGTTCCGACCTCCGCTTCGCTCAGAAGAAGGTGGATGTGTTCCGGCATTACGACATATCCCACCACCACGAATCGGTAGCGCTTGCGGGTTTGTTCTAAGACGGAGAGTAATCGGTCGCGGCTCCCTGCGGAACGCAGAAGAGGCATTCGGCGATCGCAAGAACACGTGATAAAGTGCAACTGATCGGTGCCGTAGTAGCGATGCAGGCCGCGAGGCATGACAAACATTACGCTATCAGCAGCATCGCCGCCCACCCTTGCAAAAAACGCAAGGATGGGGCACCCACGTTCCGATATGGAAAAAGAAAAACAGGCTGTGGACAAGCGTGGGCCACCCGCCGGCTCCTCGTTGAAGTTGGTGATGTGTGCGCCGACTATCAGGATCGTGCATTCCGAAACCTGCGCTGCAAGCGGTTGCAGCTCGATGAAATGTGGGCTTGGATATATTGCAAAGAGAAGAATCGCACGGAAGAGATTGCCCGCAAACAGCCCGATGCTGGCGACGTATGGCTGTGGGTCGCGGTGGATGCGGATTCAAAGTTGGTACCTTCCTGGCGGCTAGGGCAACGTGATCTGGCAACCGCAACGGACTTCGTAAACGATCTAGCCCAGCGCGTCAAAGGCCGCGTACAGGTCACCACAGACGCGCTGCGCACCTACGTGAACGTGATCGAAGATGCTTTCGGCTCGGAAGTGGATTTTGCGCAGCTTCACAAGGTCTATCGCGCCCCGATGGAAAACGAGACTCGCTATTCTCCGGCGAAGTGCATCGGTTGCTCAATGAAAGAAGTAAGCGGAAACCCAGACCCGAAGCACATTTCAACTTCATTTGTGGAGCGTCAGAATTGGACCGTTCGCACCACGATGCGCCGATACACTCGCCTCTCGAATGGCTTCTCACGCAAGCTAGAGAATCACGCGGCTGCGACGGCCCTCAACTATTTCGCCTACAATTTCATCAAGATTCATCGTACACTTCGCGTGTCCCCGGCTATGGCCGCTGGCGTAACGGATCGACTCTGGGAAGTGAATGATCTTGTAGCCCTCTGGGAGTCCTACGAGCAGCGGAGGGCGGAAAGAGCGGCATAAATGATTAACTAAGGAGGAAACAAAATGCAGGTGGATAAATTAACAAAAACTCTTCTGACTTTTATTGCCATTGCTCTGTGGATGATCGCAATGAATCCGTGGTTGCGACCGTTGCCCGTTGCTGCCCAAGAGAAAGTAGATTTGAGCCAGATTGAATCGTCTCTCACATCCATTGCAGGCGACATATCAACTATAAAAACTGACTTCGGACACATAGCAAGAGGCACGTGTACAAATCCCAAATTCTGTTGAAAATTCAAAGTAGCCCACTACCGGCTGATGAGATAACCGTGTCGGCTCCAAACGAGCGAGTAGACTTGGAAGCGCTCAATGGCGGGTGGCCCAGCCTTTCGATCGCACACCCACAAAGTGGGTGCCCCATCCTTCGCGGGTTTTTGCGAAGGGTGGGTGGCAGTCTGATCGCGCCATGGGCTTTGCCTTTCACGCCGCCTGTGCCCGAAACGAAATCTTCCCCCAACCCTCATTCCCCCGCACGGGTCCAGATTCGCCGAGAAGATAGAAGCGATAACTGCTCCAGCGCCAATCCGCCGCCAAGCCTCGTTTTACCCGATTGCGCGATGGTGCCGACTCACTTCGTTTCCTACTCCCGCGGCGTGAAGTCACGAAAACCCGGGGACAAAAACCCGGGGACAGACGAAACGTTTTCAGTTGATTGTTACTGAAGGGGAACGTTCCGTCTGTCCCCGGTTTCCCGCAAAATACGCGAAAAGAATGAGGCACCCGCACCCACTACCCGGCGGGCGCATGCTTCGGAGGAACCACGCCCACGTTGTAAACTCGCTCTATGCCTTCGCGCTCTTCCGATTCCAGCAATCTTTTCTCCGCGCCGAAATCCGCGCCCCCCGCCCACACCGCCCACGTTGATGGCGGAGCTCGCGGCAATCCCGGCCCCGCCGGCTACGGTGTTGCCATCAACGACGCATCCGGGCACCCGGTCGCCGAGCTTAGCGAATACCTCGGCCACCACACCAACAACTACGCCGAGTATCAGGGACTTCTCGCCGCGCTTCGCTACGCTGCCGAAAACCACATCAAAGCGCTCCAGGTGGTTAGCGATTCCGAACTGATGGTCCGCCAGATGAAAGGCATCTACAAGGTGCGTCATCCTGAACTGCGCAAGCTTTACGACGAGGCGCAGCGGCTGGTGCGGCGGCTTGAGCACTTCGAAATTCGACATGCCTTACGCGAACACAACCAGATTGCGGATCGCCTCGCTAACGTGGCTATGGATAGAGGACGATAGCCGCTTGATCCTGTCATCCCGACCGAAGCCAGTGATCTGCATTTTGCGGCGAACTGCAGATCACTCGCTTCGCTCAGGATCACAATTTCTGAAATGTGTCGCAATTTTTCCCTTCCCTCCACCCTGCCCACGGGATTACCATTGCGCCTCATCGCCACCCTCAGGAGGACGATACGATGATTGGATCTTACTCATTTGTTGGAATTAACCCCTGGGCCGTACTAGTATCGGCCATTGCGGCCATGGTGATCGGATTTTTGTGGTATTCCCCTATGCTTTTCGCCACGCCCTGGATGCGTCTCATGGGCATGGACCCCAATGACAAAGCCAAGATTGCCGAGATGCGGAAGAGTGCTGGCAAAATGTACGGCCTCTCGTTCGTTGCCAGCATTGTGTCGGCCGTGCTGCTCGCCAAGATCATTGACATCAGCAGCATCAACTCCGTTCCCTATGGAATGAAAATCGGCTTCGCCGTCTGGCTGGGATTCGTAGCCACCGTCCAACTAACCGGCGCACTATTCGGCAAGCAGCCCACGAAGCTCTACCTGATCAACACCGGGTACCAACTGGTCTGCTACCTGGCCATGGGTGCGATTTTGGCGAAGTGGCCCCACTGAAGTCTGGACTTTGCATTTGCCGCCTCACTCTCCGGCTGAGTGATCGTGCACAATCTTCCACCCTTCTGGAAACTTGCGGAAGACGAGCGTGAACAAGCCGTGCGGCGTCTTTCCATCCGGCATGGTCAGATGAAATTCTCCGCGCACAAATGCCGCATCGGCCCCCAGCATCTCGATGCGCAGGTTTGCGAATTCCAGCTTTCCCATCTCCTGGCCCGCGCCCTGATAATTCTTCTTATAGCGATCGAGCGCAGCCTCCCAGCCCTTCGATTCATGCCCTCCTGAAAAAAACGTCAGCTCGGGAGAATTCCAATATCCCGCCATGAAACCTGCCAGCTCATGCCGGTTCCAGGCCTCCTGCTGATCCTCAATCACTTTGCCAATTGCCGTCCGCCCAGCATCCCCAGCATCCCGCCCCATGCCACAAACGGCCAACGTCGCAATCACCCCTGCCAGCAATGCCAAATTTCGCATAAGCTCTCCGTAAACCTCAGTTCCGCATCATAACCCTGAAACGGCCATGCGAGCCGAACTGCAGCGTGCATAACCGCTCCCTGCTCTAAATCTGGATTGAGTGGAAACGGAAGTGAAAAGAAAAGGCAAGCAGCGAAAGGTACGTCAAGAAAAACAAAAGGCAAGTATTTTGAGGATAGTGGCCGGAGCCGCGCTTCGGGTGCCTAGCGGAAAACTATATATCCCTCGCTTCACTAGGGACGACAATCAGAAACAAAGCCAAAGGCTAAGAGCTAAAAGCCAGCCGCGCAACCGCCCTACGCCTGGGTTTTTTTCGCCGCCGTCGCCGCCTTCACCTTCACCGTCTCCCACGGCCGCTTGGGACGATCGACCTCAGGCTGGTCGCGGTCTTTGATGCGATCGTACTCGTAGGACTCGCTCACCGTTCCTAGCGATTCATTGTAAAGGCTCGGCGTTCCCAGCGCTTCCTTCATTTCTTCGGAGAACTGCTGCAGCGCTTTCAGATGGTCGGCCGTCGCCGCCACTTCGCTCTTCGTCGTCTTCAGAAACTGCTGATAACCGCGATTGACCAGCTTCGAAATTTCGCTGCCGATCATGTATCCCGGATACGCAAAAATTTTGCCGCCGCCGTCGTCCGTCTTCTGGATCGCCGCCGAGCAGTTGTACTTCTTCAGGAACACCCGCGTTTGCGCTCCCGGAGCTTCAATCAAACCAAAGCCATGATCTTTCAGCCAGGCCACTACGTCTTCGTAGGTTCGTTGTTCGACTTTCGCTGTCATTTTATGGACTCAATTCTCTCGCATCAATTTAGATGCCGGCTTTCATCGATTCGATGGAACCAAAACTGTCCCCGGCGAATCTAATCGTTGTCGAATGCAGCAACGTAGTATAGATATACCTTTTTAAGATTGCGGGCACATTACTCTAGTCACAGGGGCATCCCACGCAATGACACTTGCAGGTTCCGGCTCCGCGCCATCGCACCCGCCTTCCCAGGCTGAAGCCGCGTCTGGCCTCAAAGGCGCAGCCCTGCTTGCGCGCATCGGCAACACGCCTCTGTTGCCGCTCGACGCGCTCACCCTCCATCTCCCCAATTTACAATCTGCCAGCGTCGAATTTTTGGGTAAGGCCGAATGGCACAATCCCGGCGGATCAGTCAAAGATCGCGCCGCCGCCCGCATCGTGGCGGATGCGCGCCGTTCGGGCAAACTTGCTCCCGGAAAAATCCTGCTCGATTCCACCAGCGGCAACACCGGTATCGCCTACGCCATGCTCGGCGCCGCTCTCGGATTCCCCGTCACGCTCTGTGTGCCCCAGAATGCTTCTCCCGAGCGAAAACGAATTCTACAGGCGTACGGCGCAAATATCATCTTCACCGATCCCGCCGAAGGCTCCGACGGCGCCATGAACATCGCGCGCCAATACGCCGACCGCCATCCCGATCTTTATTTTTACGCGGATCAGTATTCGAACGACGCCAACTGGCTCGCGCACTACGATACCACCGCGAACGAAATCTGGCAGCAGACCGAAGGTCGCATCACTCACTTCGTCGCCATGCTCGGCACTACTGGAACCTTCGTCGGTACCACGCGTCGTTTGAAGGAGTTGAATCCAAAGATCCGCTGCATCTCGCTCCAGCCCGACTCCGCCTTCCACGGCATCGAAGGCGCCAAGCACTTGCCGTCATCCATCGTGCCCCGCATTTATGATCCCTCGCTCGCCGATCTAAATCTGGAAATCATGACCGAGGACGCGCACTCCATGGCCCGCCGTCTGGCGCGCGAACAGGGCCTGCTTGTAGGAGTCTCCGCCGCCGCCGCCGTGGTGGGCAGCCTGCGAGTCATCGAGCACTTGAAAACTGATCGGCGCGCAACCATCGTCACCGTTCTCTGTGACTCTGGCGAAAAATATTTGAGCGAGAAATTCTGGCATGACGGGTAACAGCCCGTGGTGCAAGTATGTTTTCTATCAGGGGATGCCTTCAGGCATACCGTAAGTGCCGTGTTATAAGGGCGCCTTTAGGCGCTGGTTTTGGGCCCTGGAGTTTCACCACAGGTTGCTAAGAAGGCCACCGTCTCAATGTCTTTGATGCTCAAACTTTCCCAAACCGACTACGCCTCCCTTCGTCACCACGGAGAGCAAACCTATCCCCACGAGTGCTGCGGCGTGCTGCTCGGGCGCTTCGACGACCTTGGATGGAAGACTGTCTCTCGCATCGCGCCCTGCGGCAACACGCGCGCCGACTCGCCACACAACCGCTACAGCATTGATCCCAGGGAACTCATCCGCATTCAGCGCGAAGCCCGCGAGCGCGGCGAAGACATCGTCGGCTTCTACCACTCCCATCCCGACCACCCCGCGCAATGCTCGCCCACCGACCTCGCCGAAGCCCACTGGTTCGGCTGTTCCTACGTGATTACCAGCGTGGAGAAGGGCGTCGCAACAGTAACCAATTCGTTCGAACTTTCAGCCACCGGCGAGGCCGACAAGAAGTTCCTGCACGAGAAAACCGAAGTGGTCTGACGAATTTGTGTAGAGCGGACACTCTTGTCCGCTTGCCGGGAGCGGATGCGCTGTCTAGCGGACAAGAGTGTCCGCTCTACACAGACTGCGCGTCATTCCTTTGCATCTTTCGCCACTACCAGAGCATCTCCTCTACATGCCCCAGATCCAGATTCCGTCTCCGCTTCGCCAATACGCGGGCAAACAGGCCTCGGTCAATGTCCCTGCAAAAACCGTGGGCGAAGCCCTCGTCAGCCTCGTCTCGCAGCATCCCGAGCTGAAGCGTCATCTCTATAACGATGACGGCAAGCTGCGCGCGTTCGTCAACGTTTATGTCAATGACGAAGACATGCGCTACCTGCAAAAAGAAGCCACCGCGCTTAAAGACGGTGATACCATTTCCATCGTGCCGTCGATTGCCGGCGGCCGCTGCGCTGCGATTTGAACGCGATTTTGATGAGCATGAGTATAAGGATGAGCATGGCCTGCGCACCGGCACATCGCCGAATGTCCCGCCACGCGCGCTGTTGCCGCCCGTCTCTCGATTTCGCAATCTAGTTCGCTTCGACCCGATTACAATTTCAAAAGAGGATCCAATGCCCACGCTTTCCGATGTCACCACCCCCGAAACCATTCTGAGCAACGACGAAATCCTCCGCTACTCGCGCCATCTCATCATGCCCGAGGTCGGCATGGAAGGGCAGCGGAAGCTCAAGGCCGCGAAAGTTCTCTGCATCGGTGCGGGCGGGCTTGGTTCGCCACTAGCGCTCTACCTCACGGCTGCGGGGGTCGGCACGCTCGGCATCGTCGACTTCGACGTTGTCGACTACACCAACCTCCAGCGCCAGATCATCCACACCACCGCCGACGTGGGCCGCAAAAAGCTCGATTCCGCCGCCGACAAACTCAAGGCCATCAATCCGTTTCTGAATCTCCGGACCTTCGACATGAAACTGACCAGCGCCAATGCCCTCGATTTATTTCGCGAGTTCGACATCGTCGCCGACGGCACTGACAATTTTCCCACCCGCTACCTGGTCAACGATGCCTGCGTCCTCACCGGCAAGCCCAATGTTTACGGGTCCATTTTTCGTTTTGAAGGCCAGGCCAGTGTGTTCGCCACCGCGGACGGACCATGCTATCGCTGTCTCTATCCCGAGCCCCCACCGCCGGGCCTCGTGCCATCCTGCGCCGAAGGTGGAGTGCTCGGCATTCTGCCCGGACTCATAGGCGTGATTCAGGCGACCGAGACCATCAAGCTGATTCTGGGCCAGGGCGATTCGCTTGCCGGACGCCTGCTGCTGGTCGATGCGCTCGGCATGAAGTTTCGTGAACTGAAGCTGCGCAAGAATCCCGATTGCCCCGTCTGCGGCACGCATCGCACCATCACCGGCCTCATCGACTACGATCGGTTCTGCGGCATCCGCGGCCAGGAAGCGGCACCCGCAACCGGAGGAAATTTGTCTGAGATTTCAGTGGAAGAATTGAAAAAGAAGCTCGACAACAAAGACGACATTTTTATTCTCGATGTGCGCGAGCCCCACGAATACCAAATCTGCAGTCTCAACGGATATCTCATTCCGCTCGGCGATCTGCCCAAGCGCATCAGCGAACTCGACTCCAGCCGCGAGATTGTCGCCCATTGCAAGATGGGCGGACGCAGCGCCAAAGCCGTCGCCTTCCTCCAGCAGTCCGGCTTTACCAAGGTCCACAACCTGACTGGCGGGATTACGGCGTGGGCCGAGCGGATCGATACTAAGATGCCGAAGTACTGACGGCAGTTCTCGGATCGCTGCGGCCGACCATTTCGCACTTCGACCGCGGGCTGAATGGCCGGTTGCTGCTCTTGAAACGCGTGATTCAAGCTTCAGGGCTTGGGAGCAGGTTCAGAAATCGCCTTTCGGTAAGGCGCGAAATCTTCCCAGACCCTATCGACGGTTTTTTCGTCCAACATTTTCGTGGCAGCGCTTTCTGGCTTTTTCTCTGAATACATCTCCAATATGACTTGCCCGCACGATGGTGAAATCGAACCTGGCGGATAGGTGTAAAAGCCTTCATAGGTGGCGTCTGTGGCATTTACAAAATAGGTGTGAAGGTCCAGCACGTGAGCAATTTTGCCCGGCTGAATCGGAGCCACTTCCTTATCTCCACATTTGAGGCGCATCCTGTAGAAATCCGTCTTAAAGCGCATGGTAGCCGGCCCGCCATATCCCCCCTGGCTCAGGCCAGCGACTAAGCTTCTTCTCAGAATAGAGCCGCCTGTCTCGTGGATCTTTGGCGTCGCGCGTATCAACATGATCGACTGGTATCCACCGACATATTCCTCCCAATTCTTCAGGTCATCTAGTGGTCGAAACGTACCTTGCACAGCCTCCGGGCTTTTTTTCGTTCGCTTCGCCTTTTCCTTTCCCGCCTTGATTTCTGACTCGCGTTCCATCCGGTACCGCAGAGGAGGCGTAATAATCGCAATCTCAAAATCGCCGAGACCAAAGGCATAATGCTTCGTTTCGAATTTCTCACTAAGCAACGTGTCCTTAATCGCGTCGATCGGGAAGAGAGTAGACGGTTCAACCGGAAGCAGAGCCGCCCCAGGCTTCGCAACCATCGCCATCTTAGCGCGTGCATCCGCCAAGAGCTTTGTAGCTTCCTCCACGCGAACGATGCCAGCGATACCTCCCCCCTGAGGGCCCTGTTCACCGAACGTGGTAATTCCAATCACCTGTCCTAACGAATTAAAAAGTGGACCGCCAGAGTTGCCATGATCTATGCGGATGTCAGAGATAATCACATGCGGCTCAACCTTGCTTACGATGCCCGTGGTTATGATTTTCCTTTGATGAAGGGGACTACCAATTGAAAAAACGCGTTCACCTTCTATAGCGGCGGGTTCGTTCAATGAGTCTATTGCCAAGGGCGCCACAACAGCATTCGGAAACGCTGACAGATCGGCCCAGATTACCGCGATATCTTTCTCGGGGTCGGCAAGAAGCTTAACAGCGGCAATCTTTGTCGTACTATCAAACTGCACCGCTATATAGTCCGTTGGCCCCAAAACATGCTGATTTGTCAGGATTAACCCAGCTGGGTCGACTATGAATCCGGTACCGCGACCAAATTCACTCCAAACGGTTACCACCGAGTTCTGGAGACGCTTGTAGTGCGTCGAAAGTTCGTCAGTCACCCGACTTGGCTTGTCAGAAGCCTTAATCTTCGCATTATCGCTGCTGAGTTCCAGTTGGTTCTCGCCGGCCTTGACCTCGAGGCCAACGTCCCAATCGAAATGCTTCGACTCGAAGTCGAGTCCGCGGATGCTCTTAATTCGATATTTACCAGGAGCTAGATCAACGCTTGCGGTGCCGTCGTGGTCTGAGCTGATCTGAATCGGGGTACTAGTTTCAGGCTCGATAGTCAGCGCCAATTTCGGTACAACCTTAACGCTAAGATCGTCTGCTATAACTGTGGTTTTAATCGTCAGTCTTGCCGTTCTTGCCCCCGGGGTCGGGCCTTCCACAACGGCGGTCCCGGTAGGGGGTCCAGCATCTTGAGTAGCCATCGGATTTTGGACGACCGGGGCTTGATCCTAAGCCGCAGCCCAAGTCCACAGGGAGATTACGGAGGCTTTGTCTTGATCCTGGGCTGAATTGTTCTCTTTAGATGTCGATGACCGCGCAGACTGCGGATATATCGTGAGACATAGAACGAACGCGGTCAGACCCGGAGACATTAGCAGTTTGCTGCTATGCATGATGCCCTCCCGGCTGCCTATTATGCTCCCAAAATAAGAAAACAGGAACTCTCTCTCTCTCTCTCTCTCTGCTCTGGGGCGGTGCGTCAAGGATACTCGGCTTTGGCCCTCGGGACGCCATTCTTTCTCTGCGCGGTCATCGAGGATGCCCGTTAATTCGTAGAAAGTAGCGACTCTCAACCGCGGTCATAATGACCGAGGTGGTTTTTTCTGCCAAGAAAAAAGGAGAGAGTCGCTATGAAGAAACGATATCAGATCGACCAGCAACGAGCGGTGCAAG
>JANXZM010000092.1 GCA_025355505.1 Acidobacteriaceae bacterium
ATAGAGATTGGCCTGAGACGTGATTGTTTTACCGTGCCGCGGTGTACTTAGGCAAGGTAGTGTGCTTTTTCCTTCCTGGTGAGCTTTTCGCTTTTGCTTTTCTCATTGGCTTTCACCAGGACTACTGGTTTTAGTTCTCCAACTGCGCGGGCCGCACTTGAGCACGTGTCCGTGATGCAGGAGACGATCCAGCATCGCGGTGACAGCAGCGCTGTCACCGAGCAGCTTGCCCCAGTCTTCGACGGGTCTGTTCGACGTGAGCAGGGTGCTCGCACGTTCGTAGCGGCGCATGATGATCTCCAGCAGTTCCTCGGCAGCGGTCAGCGGCAGCTTGCGCATTCCCAGATCGTCGATGATCAGCAGCGGCACAGTAGTCAGCTGCTCCATTAGTTCCTTGCGTTTTCCATCGAGTGCAGCATCGGCCAGATCCTCCAGCAGTGCGTGGGCCTCGCGATACAACACACGGTAGCCCTGCTGGATGACGGCGTGTCCGATGGCTTGTGCGCAGTGACTTTTCCCGCTTCCAGGTGGACCTACGAACAAAGCATCTTCGCGCTTTCCGATCCAGTTCGCGGTGGCCAGTTCGAAGACCAGATTGCGATTCATCCGGGCGTTGAACTGGAAGTCGAAGTTGTCCAGGCGCTTGTCAGCATCACGGAACTGCGCCTGTTTGTGGCGTCTCTCCAGAAGCCGCTTGCTGCGGCAGTCCAGTTCATCGGAGACCAGCGTGGAGATCAGGTCGATGGGCGCCATGTTCTCCGATTGTGCTTGCAGAAGGCGGGTTTCCATCACTGCGGCCATGCCGCTCAGGCGCAGTTGGACAAGCGAGCGATTGAGTTCGATCAGGTTCATGGATTGGTTTCCTCGAAGTGGATTCGTTGTTGGATCAGGTCGCGATACTCGGTCAGTTCGCGGATGAGTGGATCGACTTGCCGCAGGCTCAGAGGAGCCTGCGGCCTGCGCTCCAGATAGCGGCGCACGAAGCGATACTCAGCGACGCGCAGCTCGAGCGCTGCCGCACAGGCATCGTCCGTAGCCGCGCTGCCATATTTCTTGACCAGTTGGAACACGCCCTGGATGCGACGCATTCCGAGTTCACCCTGGCGGGCATGGATGGCATCGCATACGGCTCCTATGTTGGATCCCACCTTGTGCGCACGGGCCAGCAGCTGGAGCAGCTTTAGCGGCGTTCGACGTGGGCGATCAGCATCGCGGATGCGATGGCCGCCACGCTTGCCAGCCAGATGCTCGCGCAGCAACTCACCGGTTTTGGGATCAAGCAGACGCACGAACATCGAGTCCCACTGCACATGCACCTGACGCCCTATCCAGCCTGGCGGCGCTCCGTAATAGGCCGCTTCAACTTCGACGCACCCATCCAGATGTACGGTGCGTTCGCCATACTGGTAGTAGCGGAACGGCTCGAGCGGAAGTGGCTGCAAGAAGGGCTTCTCTTCGGCGATCATCGCCGCCACCTGACGCTTGGTGCGGCCATGGATGCGCTTGTCCGCCCACTGTTCTTCCCAGTGATCGAGGTAAGCCTGCGCCTCTTCCAGGCTCTCGAACTTCTTGCCCTTCAGTGGCGTCTTTTGTGCATGGGCCACACCCGATTCCACTTTTCCTTTTCGATCTGGATCGCGAACTTTGCACGGCAGGGCCGTCACGCCGCAGTGCGCCAGAACGTCCCGATACAGGGGATTCAAGCCAGGGTCGTAGAAGTCCGCGGACAACACACCTTCGCGGAGGTTATCCAGAACTACGATCCGTGGTGAACCGCCAAGCCGGCGGAAGGCCTTCTCATGCAACTCAGCCCACACCCGTGCACTCGACCGGAAGGCCAACAGTCGAACACACTTGCGACTCGAGCCCAGCGTCAGCACGAACAGCCGCGTGCGCCGGTACTTGCCGCTATCCGGATCGCGTACCATCGGCCCGGTGCCGTAGTCAACCTGGCACTCCTCTCCAGGCCGCGTCTCGATGATCACGCGAGCTTCAGGCGATACCGTTCCACGCAACTTGCGCACGAAGCGCTTGACGCTCTGATAGCCGCCCGTGAACCCGTGCGTGTCGACCAGATCCTGGAAGATACCCATCGCGTTGCGGCCCCGCGACAGCTCCAGCTCGATCAACTCCCGGTAGGCTTCGCTGCCACTTCCGGAGCGCTTGTCCGTCGGCCCCGAAGGCGTTTTTACCAACAAAAAGCCGGTGGTCACCTCTATGGCCGGTTTTGCCGGAGAACCGTGTCCCCAACCTCCCGGCCTGCGTAATGCGATCCCGGCCAACCGCAAGTAACCGCCAGCCGTCTCGCGACGGACTCCCGTCGCCTCCTCGATCCGCCGCAGGGACCAACCAAGACGCCCCAGCGCAATCACCTGTTCCCGCTTCGACTTTTCCAAGACATTACCCATGCCAACTGAGGCTAATTTTCCCCGTCGGAGCTAATGTCTTAGGCGGTTTCTCTATGGCCGGTTTTGAGGTGACCCTCTATGGCCGGATTTGGGTGACCCCCGAGGAAATTGGAGCCTATCTGGACGCTTGCCATCCTGCGCTATATCGAAATGCATCGGCCTCGTAATCGCGGCGAAGACGACAGTATCATGACTCAGCTAACAACTGATTCAATAACTGCCCAAGAGCTCATCGATGCGATCGACGCCTTTAATAAGTCTCCTGTACGCATCAAGACTTGGTATACAGAACTTGTCGATATCATTTTTTTGCGATGAAAGATCGCAGTAAATGATTACTGCGAACCCAATAGCTGCAAGTTAGATTGTCTTGTGTTCCGTTTCGGGCTACCTTCCCGCCCGTAGGCACTTGGGCGCAAGCGGAACAGATGCACTCATGGGTCATGATGCTCTCAGTATTTCCTGCATTGGCCGAATAGCCACATTCAAGTCAGTACAGGTAGCGGTCATGCGGTCTGCACCGCTTAACTTGACCCAGAATGAGTCTCGCTCCAGCGCCTTCAGCCGCTGCGCCTCGCTCACGTCCATCCCGCCGAACTTCGACTTCCAGCCGTAGAACGTCGCCGCGCTGATCCCGTGCTCCCGGCACAAGTCCGCCGTCTTTACCCCAGCCTCATGTTGCTTCAATAGTATCCGTCAGACGAACGCATGTTGACAGCTACAGATTTCTAGCGGCCCATGCGGTGGGCGTGAGTTGTGGAAGTCTGTGGATGGATAAGTTGGCGAGTCCTGGCAGGACAGCGGCGAGGTAATCGCGGACGGGGATT